>JAAEZH010000017.1 GCA_018222965.1 Bacteroidota bacterium | reverse complement strand
AAAAAGACAATCGTATTTTGATCAACTCCTCAATGGTCCTTAGTTAAGTTGACGCGTATGCGATAGCTATCGGGAGTATTTTATTTTTAACGCTGCGCTGCAAGTCAAAAGGCTAAACTGGCTAAACTCGCCGGAGCAGACTACCTGATGCCTAAAGTCTCTTTGTGTTGCACACCATTTTTTTATGCTCTTTGATTTCTGGCTCAGACACTACCCAGTTTTTAACGCATTTTGACTCACTGCTCACTAAATAAAATAAGGCCAGATAAAATTCCCAAAAATTGACCCTAAGTAATTAGGCCAGTACATCTAAAGGATAGAATAGGGAGAAAAAGTTATTTCGGAACCTCAAAAGACGCATAAGTCGACAAAGCGTTTGTGCTCCTTTTGTGCCTTATACGGTAAAATGAATCCGTCAGCAAAATGATTGCTGTCTCATCTGAAACAACATCACTTTAATCGAATTATTTGGGCATTCACTCTATTTTGGTTTAGTTTATTAAATAAAACCAAATGTTACTCTCTTCAGGCAAAATACCCGGCCACTCTGGAACAGACTTTAAACCTCGAAAAGGATTTAACAAAGTAAAATCGTTTCAGGAAAACCTTGCCAAAGATCCGGCAACCAAATACAAGGGCAGAAACTACGATCGAAATCAAAGACTAAAAGACACAAAAGTTTATAAAGGAATTGCCCTTGGAATTGCCATCCTTTTGGCATTGACAGGAGGTGTTGCAGCAGGAGTATTTGGGGATTCCGTCTCACAGGTAATTCAATACGACAAAGAAGTAAAAGCAGGATTGGCCATCCAAAAAGAAAACAGAGAATCAGCAGAGAAAAAAGATGCCTTCAAAATATTGCTGAAAGATGGGAACAATTACCTGCAATCCAACCAGCTCTACGAAGCCCAAATCGCTTTTGAACGGGCGATAAAAGTCCTTCCTGACAACACCCACGCGTATATCGGATTAACAAAAACATTGGTGGCTCAGTGCCATTCTCTGCGTTTGAACTGCGAGCAGGCTATTGACTACATTCAGTATCTTCAGGAAGCTAAAATCCTTCCTGAACAGAAAATTCGCAGTTTAACTATACAATTATCTTCAATCTAGCATAATGGGATTCTCAGATTTCATATATCAATCACAGCGAAAAAATAAATCTCTGCTCCGAAAGAGAAACAGAAGCTGTGCACAACCGGATAATCGAGATAAAACATACCCCTCCCGACTATCATCTGGGGTGAAACAAGCTTTAC
This sequence comes from Bacteroidota bacterium, assembly GCA_018222965.1. GTDB lineage: Bacteria > Bacteroidota > Bacteroidia > Chitinophagales > Saprospiraceae > JAAEZH01. Next base: position 100,787 of record JAAEZH010000017.1, on the reverse strand, counting down.
AAAAAAGCAGGAGAGAGGATTTACAAGCTAAAATCAAACCTATCAGGAAACGCCTCCGCTTGCTGGCATTATTCCTCCTTAGCATTTTAGCACTCTTTTTCATATGGGCAATTACCCTATGACCACATAAGTCCACAAAGCGTTTGTGCTCCTTTTGTGCCTTTTGTGGTAAAATGAATCCGTCAGCAAAATGATTGCTGTCTCATCTGAAATTACCCAGCATATGTCGAAACATCTGGGAGGTGATCCGTTTAGCTATTACTTTCGCAACAAACCAAAATGGGATTCTCGGACTTCCTAGTTACAACCGCACCCCTCTAAACACTAACCTCTCAAAGCTCATCTAACATGAAAGCCATTGTTTGCACTGCTTACGGTCCTCCGGATGTCATGGAACTACAGGATGTACCCCAACCAGCCCCCAAAGCAGATCAAGTGCTGATCAAAACTCATGCTTCCACCGTCACTGCCGGAGATTGTGAGATGCGTCGCTTTCAAATCCCCTTTTTCCTCAGGCTGCCTATGCGACTGCTTTTGGGTATCCGAAAACCGAGGATTAAAATCTTTGGCCAGGAGTTTTCCGGGGAGATTGTCGAATGCGGATCCAATGTCACCAACTTCAAAGTTGGAGATAAAATCTTTGCCCCCACTGATATGAAGCTCGGAGGTTATGGTGCCTTTATTTGCCTTTCGGCGAAAGCCCCTATTGCCATAAAACCAGACAATATCTCATTCGCGGAAGCGGCTTGTTTGCCCACCGGTGGTTTAAACGCCCTATACTTTTTGGACAAAGCCAACATCCAAAAAGGAGAACACCTGCTATTAATTGGTGCCGCAGGGAGCATCGGAACACTGGCTCTTCAAATGGCAAAAAATCGGGGCGCAATAGTAACTGCCATAGATAGCACGGATAAACTCCCGCTGCTAAAAGAACTGGGGGCCGACCATGTGATCGATTATACCAAAGAGGACTTCTCCAAAGCAGAAACCCGATACGATGCGATCATTGAGATCTCCGGAAAGACTGCCTTCTCGCCCTGTGTAAAAGCCTTAAAACCAAATGGCCGTCTCCTGATCATCAACCTGGCTCTTTCAAAGATCTTACGTGGATGGTGGGTTGGACTCACTTCTTCTAAAAAAGTAAAAACAGGTGTAGCTCCCTATAAAATGGCCGCTATGGAACAATTGCGCAGCATGGCCGAAAGCCAAAAAATAAAAGCCATAATAGACCGTTCTTATCCCCTCTCGAAAACCGCCGAAGCACACCAGTATGTCGAAACCGGAGCCAAAAAAGGCTGTGTGGTTATTGATGTACTAAATAACACCTAAATCGCATGAAAGCCGTTGTATATACAAAATATGGATCGCCCGCTGACCTGAAACTAACAGACGTGCCAAAACCCGTCGCAGGCAAAGGAGAGGTACTCATTCGGGTCAGGGCGGCATCCATCAACTCCTGGGATTGGGACCTGCTGCAAGGCAAACCCTGGTTGGCTCGTATTGGTGGTTTCTTCAAGCCCCAACACCCCATTCTTGGAGCCGATGTATCCGGTATCGTAGCGGCTTGCGGCCCCGAAACCAAAGACTTTCAACCCGGCGATGCTGTATTCGGCGATCTCTCTCCGGCTAAATGGGGCGGATTTGCGGAATACGTTTGCGGCCCGGAGAAATTACTGACTAAAATACCGGACGGACTCTCTTTCGAAGATGCGGCTGCTATCCCTCAGGCAGCGACCCTCGCCCTTCAGGGATTGCAATACAATGGGCCCTTTAAACCCGGACAGGAGGTACTGATCAATGGTGCCGGTGGAGGTGTAGGCAGCTTTGCTATTCCTCTTGCAAAACATTTTGGCGCTAAGGTCACCGCTGTCGATCTGGCTGAAAAAAGGGAAAGCATGTTGGCCCTGGGCGCTGACCGGGTCATCGATTATAAAGCAACTGATTTTACCAAAGAAGGGCAAACCTACGACCTGATTGTAGATGTTATGGCAACAAAATCTGTAGCCGACTACAGCCGCAGCTTGAATCCCGGCGGAGCTATGGCGATGGTGGGCGGGAAACCCAATCGCATTTTTCAGACCTTATTTATGGGGCCCTGGCATTCGCTGAAAAGCAATAAAAAGATCGGACTAGTCATGCATAAACCCAACCGGCCGGACCTTGAAGAACTCAAACTATTTTACCAAACTGGTGTAATCCATCCACTCATTGACCAGATTTTTCCACTCGAAAACACCCCTGCTGCCTTTGAATATTTTGGCACCCAAAAAGTAAAAGGTAAATTGGTGATAAGCCTGCAATGAGAAAACGGTTGGCCCCAAAATACCATCCGTATATTTGGTTAGAATTACGAAAAGGCAGAACATGTAAATCCGATTGCTGAACTGGTAATTATTTGTAAGCTATACTCATGACAAAAGCCGAATTACGAAAATCCATTCTGAAGGAGCGAAATAGTATGGATCCAGTCCAACTGGAAAACTGGTCTCAATCCATTTGTCAGCAACTGGAAGAGCTGATTAATCATTCTGTCAAACCGGTAAAAACGATACACGCATTTCTCCCGATGGATCGGGAAATTAACATCGTCCCTCTTCTGCAAAAACTACTGGACCAGGGCAAAACCCTTGTCACGCCGAAAACGCTTAAAAAGCGACAATTGGAGCATCTGATCCTGGAAGACCTAAATGATCTGGAAGATGGTGTTTTCGGCACGCAACATCCCGCAAGCGGCCGCATATTTACCGGCAACTACGATCTGATCATTGTGCCCGGACTGGCATTCGACAAACGAAAAAACCGAATAGGTTACGGTGCCGGATATTACGACACCTTCATGCAAGATCACCCCAAAGCGTTTAAGGTCGGGATTGGATTCCCTTTTCAGTTCTTAAATGAGATACCGGTCGAAGCGCATGATGTACGCTTGGATCTAATTATTACACCCGATTTTTTATCTTCATAAAATGCGTTTATCCTTTTTAATTTCTTTGATTTCACTCGGATTCCTGTCCTCTCTGGGGGCGCAGGTCAAATTTGAACGGGAATACCGACTAGACCGGGAGGAAATCCCAAAACCTGCCCTTCAATTTATAGAAGCCTGTCCGTTTGAAAACCGGATCAAATGGTATGGCGAAGAAAGCCAGGAAGGGAAGTCGGTGGAAGCCAAAACAAAACACCTGGGGCGAAAGTACAGCATTGAGTTTGACACCAGTGGTCAAATACAGGATGTGGAAGCCATTGTCGATTGGGAAGAATTACCCAAAAGCTTACAGGAAAAAATTCAAGCCTGTTTTGATTCGTCTTTTGAGAAGGTAAGGATCAAAAAAATTCAGCAGCAATGGACAGGACAAGAAGAAAACCTTCTTCAGGTTCTCCAACAGAAACCAACGAAATCAACCTATGAAATCAAATACGAAATTGTAATCAAGGCACGATCGGAAGACGGAAAGAATCTCTACGAAATGTTATTCTCAGATCAGGGCGAAGTCCTGCGAAAAGATTTAATCCAACCCGACAACTCCGACAACCTGATCTATTGACCCGCCTCACTTCCATATTGATTTTGTTTCTGCTTTTTAGTATTGAAAGTCGGGGCCAACACAGCTGGCGCAGTGGACTGGTGCCCCAGATCAATGCGAACTATAAGCTTGGAAAGTCCTGGAAAATAAACGCCAAAACAGAAAACCGAATCCGCTTGGCTTCCGGTACCTTCGGCAAGGAAAAAACAACCGAATATCAATACGAACGAACGGACCTTTCGCTTATAATCTCCTATAAAACTGGCTTAAACACCAATGCTGCCATCGGCCAGCTGATCCGGTTTCGCGGAGAGAAAATACTTCATAGATCTATTCAGCAATTTTCTGTTGTGCAACGACTTAGCGGGCTCAAACTGGCACATCGATTCTCTACGGATCAAACCTGGGCAAAGGAGGAAAAACCCGTCTACCGTTTCCGCTATCGCCTTGCCTCCGAATTCCCGCTCAACGGTCAAAAGACAGACCCACGGGAGTTTTACATCAAACTCTCCAATGAGTATCTCTATATTTCCTCATTTGCTTTCGACGACTTTGAAATACGCCTCTCTCCTATTTTGGGTTATGCATTAACCAATAATAATAAACTGGAAGTCGGACTCGATTACCGCATTGATTCCTTCCGCCTTACCTATAACCGAAGTAGTTTTTGGACCAGGGTGAGTTGGTATGTGAGTTTTTAGTGTGCCGGTGAAATGGTGGGTTTGGTTAGACGTTGAGCGTGTATCGTTGAGTGATTTAATTCTAGCCCAGAAATTACGGTATTTCCGATCCACGATAAACGCTGAACGGGATGTTTCGTTTAATAAAAACCTGTTCTAGCACCTAATTTTAGGAGCAAAACAGGAACTACGAATTGGTGTCGCTCCGCTGGAGCTTAAAATCAAAATCACAAAAAATGCTACAAAGGTTTGGGCTCCTCTGGAGCCTTTAAAACTTTGCTGGCAAGCCTCCAGAGGAGGCAAACCTTTGTAACAAAAAATATCGGATTCACTTTAAGCGCCGTAGGTGCGGCACCTGGTTTTGTCTCTAAGTTTATTCAACATAAAAATTACTCCTAAAATTATGCCCATAACTTATAATCTCGCCGACGCGATAAACCTTTTGAGCCGCACCCCTGCCACCTTGAGCAACATGCTAAAAGGCCTTCCTGAAGCCTGGATTCACAACAATGAAGGGCCCGACACCTGGAGTCCGTTTGATGTAGTAGGGCATCTCATCCACGGGGAAGAGACCGATTGGATTCCCCGGGCAAAAATCATCTTAAGTGATCAGCCCAATAAAAAATTTGAAGCCTACGATCGTTTTGCCCAATTTGAAAAAAGCAAAGGCAAGACTCTGGATGAACTTCTGATGGCTTTCGCCGAAAGGCGGAAAGAAAACCTGGAAACATTGCGCTTGCTGAATATCCAGAAAAGCGATTACTCCAAAACAGGCATCCATCCCACCTTTGGGGAAGTAAGCCTGAAACAACTGCTCTCCACCTGGGTAGTCCACGATCTCAACCACATTGCTCAAATCAGCCGGGTCCTGGCCAAAAACTACAAAGATGAAATGGGCCCCTGGACCGCTTTTGTTTCTGTGGTTGGGAATTGAGCGAAATCTTCCGGATTAGTGAAATGGTGGAAAGTGAGATGGTTTGTTCGTATTAAACGGGGAGCGTTGAGCGGCTCAATTGATAAATATCCTTTCCTGGCTGGAAAAACTGCAGACCCTGCATCCCACCACCACTACCTTGCTAAATAGGGCACTTGTTCATTTACAGCTCGATCAACCGGAGGAAGCCGGAAATATTCTTTTTAATATAGAGCCCGGAGAACTGGCGCAAAGAGCCTACCTGTATTTTGGCTGTCTCTCGGAGTATCATTCCCGGAAGGGAGAAAAAGAAAAAGCCCTTGAAGCTTTGCAAACGGCTATTCAAAAAACAAGCAATCAGGCTGAAAAGGAATACCTTCAGGCAAAACGAAACCAGCTTTAAGGATCGCTTTGTATCTTTAATCGCTTCCAATTGGAAAATATCACCCCCAAAATGGCCTGTATGACCGAGCCAAAATTTGTAGCAAAAAGCTTTGGCACTGCCCTGGATAATGACGATTTCAAGTCTGCCAAAAGTCTCCTGGATGCTAATTGCCGGTACAGCCTAAACAACGAAATTCTAACGGGCAATGAGACGATCATCGATTCCTACGAGAAGAACATGATCGCAGGACGCAAAAAGTTTGACTACCTGGAATGGGGAAAATGCCGGATTGAAGAAATCACACCCAATACCTTCTATATCCACTTTACAGATCATCTCGGGCACAAAGGCATTTCGCATGTGCACCGATGCAAGCAACTGATCCGAGTTAATAATCAGGGAAAAATTTCCGAAATTGAGCACCTTGTAAGTCCGGAGGAGAAAAAAGCACTCCATCTATTTCTCGAAAAAGTCGGACTGGAATAACTCTATTGCAACATGACTGCCCAATACTCAGACACAAAAGCCTTCGATCCTACCGTAGGAGATCTTTTTGAAGATTGTCTTGCCGCATTGAAAGAATGTGGATTTAAAATTAAAGAAACCGACTACGACACCGGATTGATCAAAGCACGAAGTGCGATTAATCTTTGGTCCTGGTCTGAAAAGATTGAAGTGCAAATCTACCAGGGCGGAGAGGTGACCGCCACCAGCAAATGCCTGGTTCCCACCCAGATGACTTCCTGGGGAAGAAACAAGCAAAATGTAGAGCGATTTTTCCGCCAGTTAATGCACTCGGACATCGTTTAGGCTTGCTTGTAAAAAGGACACATTTACCTTTCTACACATGGATAAAGAATCTCTTTTTCGGCAAATCATTGCAAATTACGGCCCGCTCAAATACGCCTTGCTGGACGCTCAGACATTCGACGAAAGTCATTATGGATTCCCGGAAGTCTACTACGAGGTTATGCAAAGCGACCTGCGACGCATAGATGCCTTTCGGCGAAGTTTTGCCCAATATGATATGCTTCGCGACAAAGTTGTCTGCGAGGCCGGAGTTGGCACCCTTGCCCTGAGTCGATACTATCTCCCTTTTGTAAAGAAAGCCTATCTCATTGAAAGCAATCCGGCATTGAGCGATCAGATCCACAGGGAATTAAAGGAGAAAGGCTGGGATCACAAAGTCGTTTTCATTGAAGGAGATGCGATGCAAACCATCCTCCCCGAACCCGTAGACTTTATCATTGGAGAGCTCATGAGCATATTCTGCGCCAATGAATACCAGGTACAGATTTTTCAGCATTTGCGTCAGTTTCTCAAACCCGACGGCAAGCTGATCCCGGAAAAGATCCTCAACTGGGCACAGCTAAGTCGGGCGTCTTTTGAAAACGAACATCTGCATTATCCCATCTTTTTCAGCAGGCATTTGCCCGAGTTTTTGAGTCCGCCGGCGCTCATAAACACCATAGACCTTTACAAAACCGATTCCACCAAAGTGGATATCCAAACCCGTTTCAGCCCGGCTCTCAGCGGACAGGCAAATAGTGTATTCCTCACTTCCTGGATTAGTTTGTGTGCAGGGATAAACTTCACCGGTACGGATAGTCTGATGCCTCCCACTGTTCGGAAATTAGAATCAGAACAACCGGTTATTGCCGGAGAAATCCTTAGTTTGCAAAGTACCTTCACCTACGGAACTTCGCTGAATCAGGCCCGGTTCCGGATAAAATAAAAGGACATGGCTTCTGTTTTTGGGCATGCTGCTGCGGCTTATGCTATTGGCAAAACCTACCCGGAGCGCTTAAGCACCTGGAAAATGCTGGGCCTGGGCATCTTGTGTGCCATCCTGCCCGATGCAGATGTTATTGGATTTCGTTTTGGCGTCGAATACGGCAGTTTCTGGGGGCATCGCGGTTTCACTCACTCCTTTCTTTTTGCGGCTTTAAACGGACTTTTTTTCACCGGCTTATTTTATCGAAAAACACTTTGGACACGTACCAGTCTCTGGCTTTTTATATACTTTTTTTTGTGTACAGCTTCACATCCTGTTTTGGATGCAATGACTACAGGAGGTAAGGGAGTGGCTTTCTTTTCTCCCTGGGACAACAGCCGGTATTTTTTGCCCTGGCGGCCTATCAAAGTTTCTCCCCTCGGCATAGATCGTTTTTTCAGCAAGTGGGGATTACAGGTATTGTGGAGCGAAGTGAAGTGGATAGGAATTCCCGGCTTGCTGCTGGTATTAGTTGTGCGGGGCACGAAGGCCATCATCAACCGAAAACGGCCGCCCAAAGAATGATTTATGGAAAATCCGTTTTAAGCGGCTCTATTTTATAATTAAAAAAATCAGCGATGTCTAAACCAGATGTTTCAAAAATTTACGGCAAGATCGAATTGGTCAGCAGTTTTGGAGATTACAAAGTAGAGGTAGTTAGCTACAATGCCGATCTGCGGGTTCAAAAAGTTACGAGCTTCCCCGACAGCCCGGGCAAGTGGGAAATCGTAACCAGTTTTCCGGATTATAAGATTGAAATTGTTGACAGTTTTCCGGATTTTACCATCGAATGGGTGGACAGCTTCCCGGGTCCGCGCTAAGAAAAAGATTTCCGCTTCCGCGAAATTTGCTAGCTTTCGGCAAAATCATCTGTATGAAAGACTTTTGGGACGAGCGATACGGTGCTGACGAATACGCCTACGGTACGGAACCCAACACCTTTTTCAAGGCCTCTCTTGAAAAGCTCAAATTAAGTGGCAAAATTTTGTTGCCGGCTGAAGGAGAAGGGCGCAATGCCGTATTTGCTGCTCAACAGGGATTAGATGTTTATGCCTTTGACCTTAGTGAAGCCGGGCAAAAAAAGGCATTAAAACTAGCCGACGAAAAGGGCGTTGACATACACTATGCCGTTGGCGAATTTAGCCATCATGACTTCGCTCCGGAATCCTTTGATACCATTGGGCTGATTTTCGCTCATTTTCCGGCAGAAAAGCGGGAAGTTTACCATCGAAAGCTGGCTGATTATCTAAAAAAGGGAGGAATCATTATTTTAGAAGCCTACAGCAAAGAGCAAATCAAGTATAATTCGGTTAATCCCAAATCGGGTGGTCCGCGTAATGAAGCTATGCTGTTTTCTACCGGGGAAATCGAGAAGTGGTTTGATCATTTTGAGATTCTGCTGCTGGAGCAAAGAATTGTTACATTTCAGGAAGGCTTGTATCATCAGGGGGAAGGTTCTGTCGTGCGCTTCATCGGGCGAAAGAAATAACCGCTTTTTGAACACAGTGGATTTTTTTTCGTTTTATTTAAGATATGACAAGGCAAAAGACCTATCCAAGCGTTCCATAAACCCACATGAACCGCCAAAATAGTTTCCGCCGAAACTATTTTTGTTAAATTGCAATTCCGGCAGAGATACCTATATTATCTGTGCAGCCAACGTTTAACCGTATTAGAAGCCTGACAATACTTCAGCACACCGTCAAAACATGAAAATAAAAAACTCGCAAGCAGCCTACCCTATTCTTTCCGTTGAAAAGATCTATCCGAATGTTGGTATCTATGATGCCAAGAACAAAAAGATTGATAAAGCGACGACCAACACCCTGAAAAGAGTGTTGAAAATCCTGCCGAAGATTAAAAAGAGTCATAAGATTCTGGAGTTGGGCAGTAGTTCGGGACAAACAGCCGAATATTTGGAAGAAAAATATGGTTGTACCCTCAATAGTATGAACATCTGGGAGCACGACGAGGAATCTGACACTCCTAAAGAAGATAACCAGGAAGCATTCAATCTTTTCCCACTGGAGTACGAATCCTACGACATGGCTTTCTCCCTGGATGTCTTCAAATATGTGCGCAATAAAGAATCTTTATTTCGCCGCATGGGCTCCGTATTGAAACCCGGTGGTCGATTTACCTTTACCACTCTGCTCAAAACAAAAACGGCTCCGGAAGAATTGTCAGAAAAAATCTTTGGGAATAACTTCACCAAGCTGGAAACCGCTTCCTCTTATCGAATTCTGGCCAGCAAAGCGGATTTGGAAAAAGTCATTACCAAGAAAATGCCGGATCAATTGACCACCCATTATGAAATGGTCCTGAAAGAGATTGAGAAAGCCAGTAGTAAGAGCCTTTCGGCGAAAGGCGTAAAAAATAAGAAGGAAGCGATTGAGACGATAAAGAACATTCTCGATGCAGCGGAAGCCGGACACATCACCTGGGGCATCCTGCTATTTCAGAAACGAAATATACAACTGTATTAAACAGATTTGAATAAATGAAAAGCCCTGTCGGATTTCTCCAACAGGGCTTTTTTAGTTTAATTCCACACCTGAAAGTGCAATTTTATTTGTGTGTATTTAAATAAACATCAGGTGTGTACCTTCCCCTTCGGCACGGCCGTAAAAATCACCAACTGTAATTACCTCGTCGATTTCATCGATCAGGTCTTCTCTTTCGAGGTGGAACATATCCATGGCCAATTTACATGCCCATAGTTTCACGCCACTATCAGATAGGATTTCCAGGAATTCGCCAACAGGCGGAATATCGAGTTTCTCCATTTCCTTCTTCATCATTTTGGTAGCGAGGGCTTCCATGCCCGGCAATCCGCCCAACAAGGTAGGAATATGCATAGCCGGGTTACCTACAGTTGCTACGTGCAACTTATCCAGCTTGTCTTTTTGGATCGCTTCCAGGCCGAAGAAGGTGAAGAATATTTCAGATTCGATGCCTTCCATACGAGCTCCGTTGGCCAGAATAAAGGCCGCATATACATTGTCTATAGTTGCCTTAGACAAGATCAGCAACATCTTCCGAACTTTAGCAGGAGCTTCGGGTTTTGCGGTTAATACTTCGGGATTCGTATTCATGACATTGGGTTTAAAATCAATAATTAGATACAGCTAACTGGCTTTGGAATACCGGCAATTTTACTTGCTTTCTTCAGTGGTCCGCCAGGGAAAAGCCGATAGAAATCTTTAATATTGATCACTCCGCTTTTCTTGATACCACGGATAGAGAGTGGCACGTTATTTCGATATTGGTCTTGCAGATATGCGATCACTTCCCAGTGCTCATCTGTCATTGTAATACCTTCTTCTTTGGCAATCTCTATAGAGACATCCTTATTCCATTCATTCAAATCGGTAAGGTATCCCTGATCGTTTACTTGCACCGCAGTGCCGTTAATTACTTTTTCCATGACTTTATTTTATCCGTTCAACAAGTTCAATTTAAGCTACTTCCTCAGGTTCTAATTGCTTACCTGCCTCATTCATAGTGGCAGATACAAATGGAATGTGTTTGCCTTTGATAAGCATATTCCAATAGATCCAGCGGAATGCCATTTTACCCATGTGGTTCATCCGCGTTTCTTTCAACAGCTTCAATGGTCCTACGCCAGGTAATGGAAATGTACCTTCTACCGGCTCGTGGGTATAGTTGAAGTCGATGAGGATCGCTTTTCCATGCCCGGTTTCAATGAAGCAGTTGGAGTGACCATCGAATTCATCTTTAAGCGGTTCTCCTTTGATGTAGCGCTTGATGTTTTCGGTCAGAATCTCTGCCTCAAAGTGTGCTACACTACCCGCTTTAGAAGCCGGTACATTGGTAGCATCACCAATGGCGAAGATGTTGTCTTTTACGCTGGTCTGAAGGGTGGCCTTATCTGTTGGCACAAAATTCAGATCATCTCCAAATCCGGATCTTTCAATAAGCGCATCCCCCATATTGGTAGGCACGGTAACCAAAAGATCGTAGGGCACTTCCTGATCGCCATAATCCACGATCATTTTCTTCTCATTATCTACCCGCTCAATGTTGAAATCAGGTACGATATTGATATTCTTGTCGTCCAGCAAGTGCTGCAATGCTGCCGTGGCTTTTGGCTTGGTGAATGCACCATCCATTGGCGTCACGAAAGTGATATCCACTTTATCCCGCATGCCTTTATTGGTGAAATAAGAGTCTGCGAGGAATGCAAATTCGAGCGGTGCTACCGGGCACTTAATGGGCATCTCGGCAATGTGTACGACCAATTTGCCTCCTTCCCAATCACGCAGTTTGTCACGCAGGTTTTTGGCGCCCTCATAAGTGTAGAAGTCAAAGATGTCTTTTTGCCATCCGGGACCCTCCATGCCTTCGATTTCAGCCGGGGCAATATTTGTACCGGTTGCAACAATCAGAATATCGTAGTCGAGTTTATTGCCGTTCATCAGCAATACCTGATTGTCGTCTGGCACAACCCGGTCTACTTCTTCCATTACGTATTCCACACCAGCAGGTATGAATTTAGAAATCGGCTTTTTAATTTGTTTGGGCTTGTAAATGTCGAAGGGCAAAAACAGAAAACCCGGCTGGTAATAGTGGGTATCTCTTTTATCCACGATGCTGATAGTCCATTCCTTTTTAGGAAGCTCATTTCTGAGGTGGTTTGCCATCATCGTTCCGGCGGTTCCTGCTCCAAGGATCAATAGGTTTTTCATGATTTCTTCGTTTTACAATTCAAAAGTACCGGGCTTTTAAAGGACAAAACATGATGATAGTCAGGGGAATCCGGAAACTTTTATCACCCATCTGAAAACATGATCATTTATTCATACAAGAAAGTGTTGTCAATTTGTACATTTGAGAGAACCTCTACTTATGCGAGAGAACAAAAAACATCGACTGCTTTACCTGCTAAAACTCTTTTCCTTCAATCTGCTGCTGCTATTATTACTAGCCGAATGCGGACTGCGATGTATTGGGTATGCCGGTCTTTACAAATACACGGTCCATTCCGACCCACCTAATTGCATACAAGCAGATCCACAACTTGGCTTTCAACTCGTCCCCGGCGAATTTGAGGTGCGCATATTGGAGAAACATCACTATCAAACAAGCCAGCTCAGGCATTCGGTGATAAACCACCGAAAAACCTCCTCCAACCCGCAAAAACTCCAAAGTGATTCCTTTTTGCTAATTACGGGTTGTTCATTTGCCTCCGGAATGGGGGTAGATAATGATCAAACCTTTCCCTGGCTACTTCAGGAAAAAGATTCAAACACTGTAGTTTTCAACGCAGCGGTTCCGGCCTTTGGAACGATTCAGGCATTGCTCATTACCGAGCGTTTTATCGAGCAGGGGCTCCGTCCCAAACAGCTTGTGTATGCCTATCTGGACTTCCACAAGGAGCGAAACATCCTCAGCCGGACTTTCTGCCAAAAAATATTTCGCGAAAGCGACATCCAACAAGACAGTGACAGCAGCTTTACTTTTCCTTACGCCCAAATTGAAAATGGCAAGCTTCAAATCAAACACCGAATTCCTTATAGCAACAACTATTTTGGGTCTGTACGTAACTATTCGGCCACTTTCAACTTACTCGAAAATCAACTCAATAAACTGGAGGACCGGGAAGCAGAAGCCAATGCTGTTACCAGAGCCCTGATATTGCGTCTTCGGGACCAATGTAAAGAGGCAGGCATCCAATTTGGGATTTATATTCTGAAGGAGGATAAAGACAATGGTTTTATGCGCACACTCTGCCAAAAGGAGAATATTCCTTTCCTGATAACAATGGCCGATTACAGCCAGGAAGGAGCTACCAATCAACCTTATGACGGACATCCGTCTCCACAAACCCATCGCTTGTTTGCAGAGGAATTATATGATTGGATTTCGAAAAAAGAAATGCAGAGAGAAGAGCGTTGAGAGAATACACACCATGTATCAACCGAAACAACCATTCCACCCCTCCACCATTTCACCATTTCACCATTTCACCATTTCACCACTTCACTAAAAAAACCACCCCGCCATTCCAAAAGCAATATATTCCAGAAAGAAAAGTACCCAGACAAACTGGTAAAAAGAGAAGACAGATTTGGTGTCGGAGAGATTCGTGCGTTTTGCAGCAAGAATTAACAGCAGCAGGATTACCACATGAGCAACAGACAATACCCGGGGATTTAACATCAGGTCCATTCCCCAGGGCAATATCATCAAACTCAAACAGGACAAAACAATAAGCGTGATTCCCGTTCGAAAAACGCGTTTTGCTCCCCAATGCAGACTGAGCGTATTGATTCTAAAATGTTTATCCCCGTCCATGTCGGGAATATCCTTAAACCAGGCAATCGCAATACTATACACAAAGATCACCGCGGTAAGCAACCACACAGCCGGGGGAATGGCAACCACTCCGGTGATCTGCTCGTTGAAGTGTAAAAACAACAACAAATTGACGAACAAACTACGCACTGCAATTATGCAGAAAGCGGCCCAAAAGTGAAACCGTTTCAGCCGAACAGGCGGCAGGGAGTAAGCCGTTCCCAGCACCAAACTGAGAAGTACGGTGAGGAGCAAAAATCGACCGCCCAGTACTGCCAATACGAGTGAAATAAATACAGAAAAACCAATTATCCACCAGGCTTTACGCATGCTGTATGCCCCGGAGGCCAGTGGCAAATAGGGCTTATTCATCTTGTCGATCTCTACATCCGTGATCTGATTTAAACCGACTATATAAATATTAGCCCCCAGACAACTGATCCAGGTAATCAACAACGCCTCCAAATACCAGCCCTCTCCATTCGCGAAAGCGATAGCCAAAAAATACAATGCCAGAATGCTCAGACTGGTACCAATCACTGTATGTGGCCGGGAAAAGCGGATAAAATCTTTCATGCATCCGTTTTTTTTGCCTGCAGAACCACAAAGCGAATCAACCCCATTTTATATCCTTTCCGCATATAGCGCATGGCCCAGGCTCCTTCCAGCACGGCCCAGCCTGTTTTGAGCAACAAGCTGAAATTGCGCAACTCCAAAGCGGAACGAATCACTTCCTGCCAAAAGGGCGCCACAGCGTCGCTCCAGTCTTCCTGCAACACGCTTTTCAATCCGGCCGCTTCCGCGAATGACGCCAATTGTTCGCCATCCACCATCGGAGGGAGGTTGTAAATTCGGTACAATTTGGCCAGTAACTTTTGCTCTTTTCGACTGAGGGTTGGAATTGGTTTTCGATGACACCAGGTAGCCATAAGCAGGCTTCCCCCCGGTGCGAGTACATCCGAAAAACGCTCAAACAATTGTTGCTTATCGGCTATGTGTTCCGCACTTTCCATAGACCAGATCAGATCAAAAGGGCCATCAGCTTTTTGAACACGCATCATATCGCGCACCTCAATTTGCACCTGATCTTCCAGCCCGGCTTTACGATTATACAATGCCCCTTCTTCTGCCTGTACCGGACTAAGGGTCATGCCCAAAACCCTGGCCTTAAAACGGGCAGCCAGATAGCGGGCACTGCCCCCCACCCCACAGCCTGCATCGAGAATCTGAGTAGCAGAGCGGGTATCGCCCCAATCCAACAGCTTTTCGATTAGGTCAATCTGCGCCTGCCGCCTGTCTTTTTTTTCTTTTCCGTCGGGGCCATAATAACCATGGTGCATGTGCTCCCCCCAGGTATCGAGCCAAAGATGGGTCGACTGATCGTAAAAATCCCGGATATTATCATTGAGTGATGATTCAGACATAGAAGCATTTTAAGTTAACATCCAGATGAGTACAATGGCCAGAATGACGATTAATAACAGAGCCAGCCGCTGATTGGCATTTAGCTTTTTATCGCCATTCCCCGAAAGGGTGGATCTCAAATATCCCAGCAACGCAATAGGAATAAATAAAAATCCAGCCAGAGAGCCCACTAAAACCCGCCACCCCATCTGTAGTCCGCGTACCAAACCGCTTTGCGATTTTTCCCGATCTTTTACGCTTTTCTGTGATGGTGACAACCCCGCTTTGGGTTTGGTGCCCACAATGGCAATCCCGTATTCCGAGCGTTTGGTCGTGTGCCAGTGCGGACGGATATACACTGACTTTATATCGGTAAAGCCGGCATTTTCATACCATTCCCGATATTCCTTTTCTTTCGGGAATAACATCCACAAATTTGCAATGAAGCGGGGAAACCAACTTCCCGGTTCCAGCGGACCGATCATCAACGCTTTCCCTCCTGGTTTGATGATTCTGTAAGACTCATTAATGCCTTGTTGTGGATTGGGCCAGTACTCAATGCTTCCCGCCGAAACATATCGGTCGAAAGTATCCGTTTCGAGGGGCAGGTTCTCGGCGTCGCCTTCCAAAAAAGTGCAGTCTTGCAAATCCGCTTTCCGCCTGGCTTTTGCCATTTGATGCGGACTTTGATCCACGCAAGTAAGCTGCGAAGCGGGCACCTGTTTTACGATTCCCTGGGTGGTAAATCCGGTACCGGATCCTACATCAGCTACTTTTAAATCCGGACTTCCCAGATCTGCCAGTTTTAGCGATTCATCCCGCATTTCTTCTGTCCAAAACAGCGGGTTCACATATTTATCATAAAAAACGGACAGGAAGCGGTAAAACCAATAAGCCTCCTTCTTGTGTTGCATTAATCTCATCGAGTGGCTTATTTTTTGGCTTTCGCCGAATGAACTTCTGTGTGGGTAATAGTCGTGACCGGGCAGATGTCTTCGCACAACATGCAGGCGATATCGCAAGGCCGGTCAACGGCGATGGTATCAAAATCGCTGATGAATCCGGCTTCCTGCGGACAAATTGCCACGCAGGCCCCGCAATTGATACAGGCGTTCCAGCCTATCTGAAATAAAACAGGTGTTTTGGAGCTCATGATTTAAATTTTCTTGTATTCAGATTCCGGATGGAAATAGGAAGACATGGTTTCAAAAAGTTTTTGATCGCGCTCGGCTTTATCATTCAACTTAAAAATGGCCGTTTTTTCCTCATAGAGTTTCCACATTTTGTTGCCCAACTTTTCCAGCCAGGCATCCTGATACCCTTTGAGGTTTTCTTTAGAAGGTTCTTCGCCCGACAATAGAAATTGGCTCAAAAATTTGCCGGCAATTATTCCGCCGCTCAAGGCAGTATGTATGCCGCCTCCTGTGATGGGATTTACATGTCTGGCGGCATCCCCAACTAAAATCAGGTTATCGGCATACTGCGTGCGCAGCGGAGATGCCAATGGCACACCACCACCCTGGATTTCCAAAATCCGGGAGTCGGAAAAACGATCTTTAAAAAAGGAATCCTTGAGGAAACGGTCCAGATGCCACTGTGCATTTTTGTCTGTCAGCGTGGGGATTACGCCTAATCCAATTTCAGCATAGCCGTGCCCTTTGGGAAACACCCAGGCGTATCCGCCGGGTGCCCAATCATGGCCAGTGATAATTTCCAGCAATCCGTCGGTTTCGACCCGATCCACGACAAATTGCAGGCAACTTGCCAATTCGGTAATTTTGATGTGTGTGCGCAATCCGGCCCAGCGGCCCACCTGCGACTGGAGCCCGTCGGCACCTATCAGCACCCGGGCTTTTACCTTTATTTCTTCATTAAATCGACGCAAGCGCACCTCGCATTTGCCGTTTGGCAACAGGGAATACCCCAGGCCTTCGGTTTTCAGCCAGGTTTCTGCACCTGCCCGTTCTGCCTGGGTAAGAAGAAAGCGATCGAAGCGACGCCGGTCTACTACAAAACCAAGTGGCTTTTTTCCAGCTTCGCTTCCGTACTCATCCGGCTTTAGTTTTCGGTAATCAATGAAATTGGCGCGGCCTTCCTGGTTATAGATCCCAAAACCGTAGATGGCTTCCTGAATGTATTCCGTGCTAATTGGGACGCCGGTCTCTTCGAGTGCATGGCGGCTCACCGCTCCGGAGCACTGTATGGGTGCCCCCAA
Organism: Bacteroidota bacterium; assembly: GCA_018222965.1. Taxonomy (GTDB): domain Bacteria; phylum Bacteroidota; class Bacteroidia; order Chitinophagales; family Saprospiraceae; genus JAAEZH01. The sequence goes on along the minus strand of JAAEZH010000017.1, from coordinate 83,577 downwards.
TTCCTGGCGCTTGTCAACAAGCAGGGTTTGAAAACCATTGCCGGCCAGAATGCGGGCAGTTGTAGCTCCTGCCGGACCGGAGCCAATGATCACAACATCGTATTCGGGGAAGGTCATTTGTTGGGTTTAGTAATTGCTTGAACGCGATCCGGAAAATAAGGTTCAGGTCCGTAGTCCAGAAGTTACGAAAGATCGTTTGAATGACGGTCTCATATTTTACTAAATGCCTTACCTTTCCAAAAATTGATTCTATGTCATTTCTCAAAGCCGAATGGCGGCGACTCGCCCTGGCCAATTACGAAATTGATCCGGCATTGCTAAAAGACTATGTTCCCTATGGCACGGAGCTCGACCAGTGGAATGGGACAAACTATGTATCTCTGGTCGGATTCCTGTTTAAAAACACCCGGATGCTGGGATTTAAAATTCCCTTCCACATAAATTTTGAAGAGGTAAACCTGCGATTCTATGTGCGCTACAAGGAAAGGGGCGAATGGAAGCGCGGTGTCGTTTTTGTAAAAGAGATCGTCCCTAAAGCTGCCATTACTTTCGTGGCAAACACTTTGTACAGGGAGCATTATCAGACACTCCCAATGCGGCACCACTGGGAAGATTTGCCCGACAAAAAGATCACCCGCTACGAATGGAAGCACCAGGGGGAGTGGCAATCATTCGAGCTAACCAGCAGTCCGGATGCCCGCCCCATGAAAGAAGGTTCGGAAATAGAATTTATTACGGAACACTACTGGGGTTACACGCAGATTGGTCCGAAGAAAACCTATGAATACGAAGTTCGCCATCCGCGCTGGGAAGGATATGAAGTCACAGATTATACGATAAAGACCGATTATGGTCGTTTATATGGAGATCGTTTTGCCGTACTCAATCAAATGACACCAAAATCTGTCATGCTGGCCGAAGGATCGGAAATAAGTGTGGAGGGAAAACGCCGGATATAATTTTGGACCTGACAGGTCGGCAACCCGTCAGGTCGCCGACCTGACGGGTTGCCGACCTGTCAGGTTGAATTTTTTGCCTCTGGCAGTAACTTTCACCCTCCAGCAATCGTGTAAAACCAAAAAATGAACTATGCGCAATCACCTTTTACTTTTTACACTCCTTTTTTCGGCTAGCTGTCTTTGGGCACAGGATATCAACACCGCCAAACTCGACAGCCTGTTTACGCTCCTGGAATCGAATGACAAAAGCATGGGCAGCATCGCCATTTTCCAGGACGGAAAACCCGTTTACCAACGCGCCATTGGCTATGCCGATGCGGAGGCTGATATCAAAGCTAATCCGGAAACCAAATATCGGATCGGATCGATCTCCAAGACTTTTACTGCTGTTATCATCTTTCAATTAATCGAAGAGGGCTGGATCGAATTAGATACCAAACTCAGTACCTTTTTCCCCAAAGTGGCCGGCGCCAATAAAATTACCATCGAACAGCTGCTGGGGCACCGAAGTGGTTTGTTTAATCTGACCAATGTGAAAGATTTCCCGGAATGGATGTATACGTACCAGTCGAAAGAAAAAATGCTGGAGCGGGTCCAAAACCTCAAACTGGATTTCAAACCAGGAGAAAAAGCCGAATATTCCAACACCAATTACCTGCTTCTCACCTGGATTGCTGAAAAATTAACAGAACAGGATTATCCGGACATCCTGCGCGAGCGCATTGTTAATCCGCTCGACCTGAAGCATACCAAATACGGCGACCGCATCGCGCCCCAAAACAACGAAGCCCAATCCTACGACTACCTGGATACCTGGGAGGTCTTGCCTCAATCCAATATGAGCATTCCCCAGGGTGCCGGCGGGATCATTTCCACGCCCTCAGACATAAATCGGTTTTTATTTGCCCTTTTTGCCGGTGAACTGATCAAAATGGAAAATGTGGAAAAGATGAAGACCCCCAAAGACAAATTTGGATTGGGACTTTTTATGTTTCCATTTTATGGAAAAGCCGGTTTTGGGCACAATGGAGGCATCGACGGTTTTCAATCGGCAGCCGCTTATTTCCCGGAAGAAAAACTCAATGTGGCTTACCTCGCCAATGGCGTTGTTTACCCAAATAACGACATCCTGATTGGCGTCCTGAGTATCTGCTTCGACAGGGACTACGAGTTTCCGGAGTTTAAGGAAACGATTAGCCTTTCGGCGAAAGCCCTTGAAAAATTCACAGGTGTATATGCCAGTCCGGATTTCCCGATGGATGTTACCGTAAAACTGGATGGAGAAACCCTGACTGCACAGGCTACGGGCCAGCCCTCCTTCCCGCTTGAATCCATTGGAGAAACGGAATTTCAGTTTTTACCAGCTGGCATCGAGATGGAATTCTTCCCCGACAAAGATGAAATGGTCCTTCGGCAGGGAGGGATGGAATTTATATTGAAGAGAAATTAGTGTTGAGTGTTTTTAGAGGAGAGATACCAGACAAAAAAGTGCATCGTTTAAATGATAAAAAACGATGCGCTTTCTTTTTTTTCCTCTCCTTTTTCCCGCCTTTCTATCATTATCCCAAACGGGTGAACCCCATTTTACTTTCGAAAATTTCGAGCAGCAAGTGCTTGATTTTAATCCAATTCTAACTCCTAAAATCACTGAAAAGGAGATTAATTTTGCCGAAATGGTTCTCGAGGAAACCAGAAAGGCAACAAAAAAGAATCCAGCCAACTTCAATGTAGCTGATTACTGGAACATTTGTACCGTGTTTCTGAATCTGAAAATGCCCAGAGAAAATCTGGAGCTTGCTTTTAGAAAAATGCTGTTGGCCGATGGAAGCTGTGAGTACTTATCCTCCCTCAAAGATGACACGAAACTGGATGAGGCCCTCCCAGTTCTCTACCAGCAAAGTTTAAATAAATGCGAGGCGCAAGGCAACCTTCAGCAAAAGGTTGACCCCGTGGCTTATGCCAGAGAAAACAGGCTAGACCCCGCACTCATCCGAGCTCTTGCTGAAATTCAGGAGAAAGACCAACGGTACAGAGACAAGCCTACAGAACAGGCCGTTTTGGATCGGGAAAATCAAATAAGTATTGAAGCCCTTTTTGAAAAGCATCAAACCTATATCGGTAAAAGTCTGGCTGGGGAAGAATTTTCTTATGTCATGTGGATGGTGATTCAACATTCCAATATTCCTATGATGGAGCGCTATCTGCCTGTCTTACATACTGCTGTCAAAGAAGGCGAACTGGAGCCCAATACTCTAAAGCTAACCATAGATCGCATATACGCCGGCAAATATGATTACCAGATTTTTGGAAGTCAATTTGGCGTACCAATGGCTCCCGAAGACATCATCCATAAAGTCAAAAAAGAATTTGGCATTTAGGATTCACTCGGGGTTTCGCAATCAATGATTACCTTGGAGGGAAACCTACTCAGCTACTTTGGAACACTTGAATCCACTATACCCGACGATCAAAGTGAATGGAGCAAGCCTAATACTCCATCCCTACAAAGCTGTGTATTGGAAGCAGCTGAAAACACTGCTGATTTCAGACCTGCATCTGGGAAAAGCGGTTCACTTCCGGAAAGAAGGAATTCCCATGCCCAGAGATGCGGGGAATCTCGATTTCGACAAACTCATTGCCCTTTTTCTCGAATTTGACCCCAAACGTGTGATCTTCCTGGGAGACTTGTTTCACAGCGATTATAATCCGGTATGGGAAGAATTTGGCATGCTGCTTTCCCGTTTTGATGATATCCAAATTGATCTGGTGGTCGGCAATCACGACATTCTGGATCGACGAGATTACGAACTTTATGAAATCGGGATTCTGGAAGAGCCTTACGAACTGGCCCCTTTCCTGCTGTCGCATCACCCTATGGATCTGGTACCGGAACCCTTTTTTAATCTTGCCGGGCATATTCATCCGGCGGTTCGGCTAAGCGGGCCCGCGAGACAGAACCTGCGATTGCCTTGTTTCTATTTTGGAAAAGACAAAGGATTGTTGCCCGCTTTTGGTGCCCTTACGGGGAATGCCACTATCCACCCGGTAGCCGGCGACCGCATTTATGTCATTGCCGAAGATGAGGTGATTCGGGTTCAGGCATAGCGGTCTTTTCGGGCGTAAAAAGTGAATCCCCAAAACTTTATTTACATTGTAAATTGATAGTGAATATTTCAGCCAGAATTTTATGTTTTGGATGTCTGTCATAAGTTGGGTTGGAGGAATCTATTTTCTGCTTTGTGTAATCTTTTATTTCCTGCAGGATTATTTCTTCTTTCGTCCTGAAATCCTGCCCAAGGGGTTTCAGTACAAATATCCATTTCCATTTAAGGAGGTTAACTTCGAAATGGAAGATGGGGGCTACATCAATGGGATACACTTTGAAATCCCCAATTCCCGGGGAGTGGTTTTTTACCTGAAGGGAAACTCCAAAAGTGTAAAAGGCTGGGGCAAGTTTGCCCGCGATTTTATCAGCAAGGGATACAATTTTTTTATGATCGATTACCGGGGTTTTGGCAAGAGCAAAGGACGGCGTACCGAGGCTACGCTCTACAACGATGCGCAGGTAGTCTACAAATGGCTCAACGATCAATACCCGGAAGATCGCATCATCCTTTATGGCAGATCCATTGGGTCGGGTATTGCCGCACGTATTGCTTCCTGGAACCGCCCTCGTATGCTGATTTTGGATTCCCCCTATTACAGTTTTTTGCACAACACCCGGCGGTATGGGTTTATCCTGCCTTTAAACTGGTTGTTGCGCTATAAGATCCGCACCGATCGTTTTATAAAAAAAGTAACCTGTCCCATTTTCATCATTCACGGTAAGAAAGACCGGCTTTTCCCTTACAGTCAAAGCGAAAGATTGAAAGCCATCAAACCCGATCAGATCAAAATCATTCCCATTCCGGAAGGCGGACACAACAACCTGCCTTCTTTCCCGGAATACCACGAGTGGCTCTATGACATGCTCAATGAAGAAAGCCTCTTTAGCCGCGTTCAGGCATAAGCCTTACATTTTGCTAATTTTACCCGACTAAGAATTTCAGATTCCCTAAATTTGGAATTCTGAATAGAACATTGATTATGAATACAATAGCAACGTCCCTAAATACCGAGGTCATAAACGATTCTACCATTGCGCACTTTCGCGAAGAATTTGCCAATGGTAAGCCTTACAAACACCTCATCATTGACAACTTCCTGCAGGAAGATCTGGCCAATTCGCTTTACGAGAATTTCCCAAAGGTGTCCCAACTGCGGAAACACTACAAAGGAATCAACGAAAACAAGTCGGAAGGATCCAGCTTCGAGCAATACGACAACAGCTTTCCGCAAGTGCTGGAAGCTATTAAAAGTAAAGCCTTTGTAAGCTGGCTGGAACAGGTAGTTCAAATCGATGATCTGTTATTACCCGACGATCACCGGGGTGCCGGGGTGCACCAGGGAAAAAACGGAAGTTTTCTGGATGTACACGTCGATTTTAGCGTACACCCGATCCTGAATATGCACCGCCGTCTCAATTTGCTGATTTTCCTCAACAAAGGCTGGAAAGAAGAATACGGCGGACTGTTGGAGCTGTGGAATGAAGATGTGAGCAAACTGGAAAAGGAAGTTTTACCTTCTTTCAACCGGGCGGTAATTTTTGAGACCACAGACACTTCCTATCACGGATACGATGTGATCAACATTCCCGAAAATGAGACGCGTAAATCCATTTACAGCTACTACTATTCCCCGCTTGCGGAAGGCGTGAAATACCACGATACCATCTTCAAACCGCGTCCATCCGACTCTATTCTCAAGAAAACTCAGACTACTGCCAAAGAAACCTTAAAGAATGGAGTCAAGAAAACCCTGCAAAAGCTGGGGTTGAAGCGTTTTTTTGAGCGATTTGAGTAATTTTTTTCGCAGGGAACTTTTCCGGAAAGGATAAAGTTATTAATTTTGCACTCGCTCAATTGAAGAGCAGTGGTTTTGACCCATGGTGTAATTGGCAACACAGCTGGTTTTGGTCCAGCCATTCTAGGTTCGAGTCCTAGTGGGTCAACAAGTAAAAAGCCTTGATAATCGATGATTGTCAGGGCTTTTTTAGTCTGTGGAAATGTCAAAAACTACTTGCTATCGTTCCACCACAAAAGGCAAAACTTCTCCTCCGCCCTCAAAGCGAATTTGCAAATAATACAGGCCGGCGGCAAATGCAGAAACATCGATATTCTCCACCTTGCTTTGCCTTTCGGCGAAAGCCAGCACTTTTCCAGAAGCATCAAAAATTTGCCAGGATTGAATTTGCTGTTCCTTGCTTTCAATGGTGAGTAGATCTGAGACTGGATTCGGCGAAAGCCGGACACTCAAGGGAGAAAATACCTCCTGATCACTGCTGGTACCAAAGGATCGCAAGTCGAGAATATAGGCCTTGCTATTACCAGGCGCGTTGCTAAAATCGCCCAGAATGGCGAAATCGCCTGAAACATCGTTGCGGATTCCACTAAAAATACTACCCGAATTATCCTCTAAACGGAAACGGCCGAGTTCTGTCCATGTCGCCGGACCACTGTTTTGCCAGATCGTCATCAACTGGGTGCTGTCGAGCGGCTCTTCCTGAAATCCGTAATAGCCGACAAGGCCAAATTTGCCTTCGAGGGACACCGTTCGTCCAAGATATTCTTCGGTCAGTCCAGGGAGAGAAAAGGCATTGCCGGGCTGCCAGTCATCTTCATCATCCAGGGAGAAGGGAATAGCCCCACCTTTCAGGTTGTTATTCACCGGAATGTAGCAAAACCCAAATAAGAGTTCGGTATTTGAAACGGCGGAGTTCCAGTTTGGGGTGGTTGCCGATGAATTGCTTTCCGCAGCCTCGAGTACCTGTGTAATATTCCAGACACCATTCTCGTATTTATAGATATAGGCTGTATGGCGAAAACCGCCTCCTCCTGGATTTGTTTCGTAGCCACCAACCACGATCCAGTCTCCAGAGATACTTACCGAAGCGCCAAAGTTATGTGGATTTACAGCAGCCCCCAGCGTAAAAGTGGCTTCTTCTTCCCAGATACCATTAATCTTGCGATAGACGACGGCAGCACCATTTCCATTGTTGGCATCGGGAGCTCCCACAACAGCCAGGTCTCCTTCAATATCACCGATGAGGCCAAAAGCATCGCCCGGGTTAATATTGGGAGCCAATATTTGTTCGTCAACCACCTCTCCGTCCTGAAGTTCGAATATATAAGCTTTGCCTGGCAGGCCACTCACAAAGTTGTCGGTTGGCGCTCCGACCAGCAGTTGGTTGCCGTCGAGGGCCAGTCCGAGACCAAACCAATCACCCTCAGCCGAATTTTGAGGCTGGATAAGTCCTTTATCGACCCATTCATCATTTTCAAATTGGAAAAAGGCCACTGCTCCCTTTTCATTTTCATATTGAAAAGAACCGTAAACAGCATATTGCTCTGAGATGGCTACACTGGCAGCGGCCCAATTATCAGTAATAGATTGAGACTGAATGGTCCAATAAGGAAGTTGGGCAAATAGAGACAGCGGAAGACAAAGGAATACCAACACCTTTAAACACTTGTTCATCAGGATTGAATTTTGAGGATTAATAATGGTACTGGCCTACGGTAAAAATAGATATTCCTCAAAAAGGAAAGTGCTGATTAATGACAATTTACTTCTTTCGGATGCCTTTCAGGAAAGGTACAAATCGAAAAGTATCCAGCTTTTGCTCTTTAAAACTGCCATCTTCCAGTCGGTCGATGCAGTACATAATCTGCTCTCCTTTGCCAACCGGAATAACCAGTCGCCCTCCCGGTGCCAATTGCTCTTTGAGTGCAGGAGGCACATTCGGCGCCCCAGCCGTAACCAGGATCCGGTCAAACGGGGCAAACTCCGGCAATCCTTTATAGCCGTCTCTCAGGTAAGTTCGTACGCGTTGCAGATTGAGGCGATCCAGCATCGCTCTGGCTGAATGGTATAAGTTCTCCTGCCGTTCGACCGTAAACACCCGGGCACCCATCAGCGCCAATACGGCTGCCTGATATCCACTGCCCGTACCTACTTCCAGTACTTTCTGTCTCTTTTCAACCTGCAATAACTCGGTTTGGTAGGCTACGGTATAGGGCTGGGAGATGGTCTGATCTTCTCCGATCGGGAAAGGCTTATCCTCATAGGCCTGCTTTACAAAGGCGCCTTCCAAAAACCAGTGCCGGGGAATTTGCAGCATCGCTTCCAATACCCGCTCATCCCGAATGCCTTTCTCTCGAAGACTTTCGATCAGTTTTCTGCGCATGCCTTTGTGTTGGTAGTTATCCAATGGTGATAGTTTGTCCCGATAGCTATCGGGAGAGTTTGAGTTTGGGTTTGAGTGTGGGTGTTCTTATAATTTACGAATAAAACAGCAATCATCGGTTATAATTTCCTATTCCGGGCGTTCTTCTTGTAGGAGTCTCGCATCTATCCTATTTTGCGGGCAGAAATCAGACCTATGACAAAGATAAAATTCGGTACCGACGGCTGGCGCGCAATAATAGCGAAAGATTTTACAGTCGACAACGTAAAAAGAGTTTCTTTCGCTACAGCGCTTTGGCTCAAAGAACGCAACAAAAGCAAAGTGGTTATTGGCTTTGATTGCCGCTTTGGCGGACGGCTATTCGCTGAAACGGCCAGTCGGATTCTTGCAGACCAGGGTATGCAGGTATTTATGGCGCCCGAATTTGTCAGCACACCCATGGTTTCTCTTGGGGTTGTCAAACTCCAGGCTGACTTGGGTATTGTGCTTACTGCCAGCCACAATCCGCCGAGCTACAACGGCTACAAACTCAAATCCAATCTCGGTGGCCCCATGATCCCTTCCGAAGTTGCTGAAGTGGAGGATTTGATTCCCGATACGGTACCCGCAGATCCGGAATCCTTTGAGCATTATTCCGATCAGGGAAGCATAAAGTTTGTAGATCTGGAGGACATGTACGTAGCGCACGCCAATGAATATTTTGATCTGGAAGCCATTCGAAATCTCCCTCAAAAAGTAGGCTATGATGCCATGTATGGTGCAGGTCAAAGGGCTTTTGAGCGGCTGTTGCCGAATGCTGCACTGCTGCATTGCGATTACAATCCCTCTTTCCGGGGACAGGCACCCGAGCCAATTCACCGCAACCTGACCGAGTTTTCGGAAATGATTGCCAATGATCCGATGATTGGTTGTGGCATCGCCAATGACGGAGATGCCGATCGCATTGGCATGTATGACAGCAGCGGAAACTTTATTGACAGCCACCATTTGCTTCTACTGCTGCTTTATTACATGTACGAAGTGCGCGGAGAAAGCGGCAAAGTGATTATCACCTTTTCGGTAACGGAAAAAATGAAAAAGCTGGCTGCTCAATATGGCCTCGACATCCAGGTAACCAAAATCGGCTTTAAATACATTGCCGAGATCATGGCCCAGGAAGATGTGATCGTTGGCGGGGAAGAGTCTGGCGGTCTGGCAGTCAAAGGTCACATTCCCGAACGGGATGGCATCTGGAATGGTTTGGTCATTCTGGAATTCATGGCCAAAACCGGCAAAACCATCGAGCAACTCATTCAGGAAGTATACGACCGCGTTGGTCCCTTTGCTTTCGACCGGGACGATCTGCACATTACCAATGAATTAAAAGAATCAATAATTAAATCCTGTTCGGAAGGCGCCTACACCAAATTTGGGGATTACACCGTCGAGCGAACTGAGGACATTGACGGCTTCAAATTTCATCTGGATGAAAACAGCTGGGTGATGATCCGACCTTCAGGTACCGAACCGGTATTGCGCGTATACTGCCAGGCACCGGATGCAAAAGCGGTAAGAAGCATTCTGGATGCGACGCGAGATACTATTCTCTAAGCATTGCAATATGCGGGATGCCGTCTTCCAGGTAGCCCGCTCCCACTTCTTTGAAGCCCAGGCTCTGGTAGAAGCCTAAGAGGTAAACCTGTGCAGAGATTTTGATTTTAGTCCCTGAGGGAAAGAGTTGCTCGCAATGCTTCAAGGCTTCTGCCATGACTGTTTTGCCATAGCCTTTCCCCCTCGTTTCTTCCCGGGTAACTACCCGTCCGATGGAGGCATATTCCGGATAAGAGGTCCCGGGAGGAAGGATGCGAACATAAGCCTGCAACTGGTCGGAATCATCCATTCCCAACAAGTGCCAGCCTTGTTGGTCCTGCCCGTCCAGATCGAGGTAAGGGCAATCTTGTTCGACCACGAAAACTTCGGCTCTTAGTTTGAGTAGTTCATACAATTCTTCCAGTGCTAATTGATCGAAAGCTTTGAGATGATAATGAAGCATAGGCAAAGTTAAACAACCAAAATTAACCCAAAGCGTTGTAGAGACATGAGCAATCCCTGGCAATTTTTCAAAAAGCTGTTTCAAGCCTCTGAAGAGAGTTCTTCCTCCAATCCTTTAATCCATGAGATGATTGAGCGCACGGAGGAAGAAAAAGCAGATTACGAGCAATGGAAAGAGAAGCTGGTGCGTCGCCGGATGAGTTCGTGGTTATTGGATCAGTATGCTGTTTTCAAAGTCAATCCCGATCACATTGATGAAGCGATTGACTTTTTGGATACGCCTTCTTCAAAGGGATTTGCCATTCACTTCTATAAGACGGGTTATGCTTTACGCGAATGTCGGCACTTCCTCGACTATTTGAAAGAACGGGTTCGGGCGATAGGATATCGCAGCCAGATCTCAGATACCAGAAGCTGGCAAAGTGAGAAATATGTTGAAACTGTTGAAAGGCATTACCTCAAACCCAAACCCGATTTTTCCACACCGGGAAAGAACAAACAGGCATTTGGTAATATTCGCATGGAATTGAAATTGAGGAATGACAAGCCTTTCCAATTGACCTTTAGTGCTACCACCTACAAAGACCACCTCTATCATCCACCGGAAGAATTTGAGGGTTTGATGCAGCACCTAATATAGTTTGAGTTTGAGTGTGGGTGTGGGTGTGAGTTTGGGTGTGAGTTGAAAAACATGGGATTGCCGGGAACTAATCTATCATACATAAGGGTTTATCTTTTTTCAAAATTCACCCGATATGTTTGCCCGCACCGTAAAACTATACAGAGAGTCCTTTACAGGCTTGTCGAAAGAAGTTTGGCTTCTTTCTGCTGTTATGCTCATCAACAGGTCGGGCATGATGGTTTTGCCTTTCCTATCGATTTATCTGACAGGTCAACTTGATTTCACATTGACTCAAGCCGGAATCACCATGGCATGTTTTGGCCTTGGCTCGGTAGCCGGCACTTATGTTGGAGGGCAGTTGACAGATAAGATCGGGTATTACCAGGTACAGTTCTGGAGTTTGATCACCACCGGATTATTTTTTCTGGGCTTGATGTTTATCAAGGATTTTATCGGCTTTTCCATTGGTTTGTTTGTCCTCACTTTTGTGGGAGACATGTTTAGGCCAGCCAGCTTTACGGCAATTCGGGCTTACAGCAAACCTGAAAACCGGACGCGTTCCTTATCCTTAATTCGACTAGCAATCAATTTGGGAATGGGGGCCGGACCAGCTGTTGGCGGTTTTTTAGCGTTAAATTATGGATATCAAACCCTGTTTATCGTAGACGGTGTCACCTGTTTCCTGGCAGCTATATTTTTCCGCTTTAGCTTGAAGGAAAAGAAGGTAAAAGAGAAAAAAGAAGCGCTTGCACCGACTGGGCCGACTTCCGGTCCATGGAGTGACAAGGTTTTTGTTTTATTCCTTGTTGCCACCTTGCTAATGGCTTTGATCTTTATGCAATTGTTTTACACCACTCCCCTGGCTTTTAAGGAAGTATTTGGGTTGAACGAATCCGGAATAGGGCTTTTGTTTGCGATCAACGGCTTTTTGATCTTTTTGATCGAAATGCCGGTAGTTTTCATTTTGGAGAAAAAAATCCCTGTCATGAAACTCATTGCCATTGGTATGCTCCTGGTTGCGGGGTCGTATCTGGTATTGGCATCGCCTCTAACCTGGATCGGACTCGCCGTGATTTCTATTTTGTTGATCACATTCGGAGAGATTATTAGTTTTCCCTTTTCCAGCTCCTTTGCGGTAGACCGGGCACCGGAGAATCTGACCGGCCGCTATGTAGGATTGTACGGAATGACTTTTTCGGTGGCGCATATTATTGCCCCGATCATTGGAATGCAGATGATCCGGCTTTTTGGCTATATACCATTATACTTTCTGATGGGCGGTATCGGATTATTGGCCACCTGGATTTACTGGCAGGTACATTTGCTTTCGGAAAAGGAACGATTTGAAAACCCGGAACTGGAAGTGCCGGTTCCTGAATAGCAAGTTAATGAGGCTGACCCGAAAGGTTCAGCCTCCTTTTTTTCAGTTAGACAAAAAGCCCTAAAACCATCAGAAAAGCTCCAACCAGGATCAGGATCAATCCGCCAAAAAAGCCGACACTAATGGTGAGAATTCCAGCTATCAGTACGACTACCCCTATTAACAGGACCAGAATACCTACACCTATAACGCCCAGGCTGACATCCTGAGCCATTCCTTTTTTGGCGGCTTTCTTTTGCAATTTTGCACGTTGCTTTTCCAGTCGTTTTTGGAGCTTACTTTCCTTTTTACCCTGTATCGTTTCTGCTACAGTTACTTCAGACTCCTGTTGAATCTGAACGACAGCTTCAGAGCGATTTGGAAGTATCATTATCAGCGCAAAAATGGCAAGCAGGGTGATTTTTTGTTTCAACATGTTTTAAAATTATGGGTGATTGCGTATTGCTCTTTCACTCCTAGGATGCAAACAAGCATATCTTACCCCTACCACCCAAATAAAAAATCCGCCTGCTCAACTTAATGAACAGGCAGATTTTCAAATGCAAGTGTTACCGTAATCGATTAGGGTATAATGGCAATCACATCTACTTCGGCATTTACAGAAGCCGATGCATCGAGATTAATATCGAGAAGATCAAGGAGTCCGAGCAAAAGATCCACTTCAAGTAATCCTTTAAATTCGACCTGACCGTCTTCATCTGCATCTTCGTATCCGGCAAAGTGCAACTCGTAGTCACCTTCCTCCAGGAAGGAAAGTTGGAAGTCTCCATTCTCGGCAACTACGGCACTGGATACAGCATTGCGGAACATAATATCACTATCTCCTTGTTCGGAGGTTTCTGTATTAGCATCAAAATCACCTTTCGCGTAAGCGTAGGCAACAATTCGGTCACCAGCTATTCCGAGATTATCACTGCAATTACCGGTAATGGTACCAGCTTTTGCCTTACTTACTACCCGGATAGAGGCTTCTGTTTCTGACTTGGAAGCAAACTCGTAGCGGTCATCTGGCTGTGGGTTATCTTCATAGCGCACAGCTTTACGAACATCAAAGTCGAGCACAATATTGGTCTGGCTGTTTTCAGTTACGGTGAATGAATTAGAAACCATTCTAAATTCACCTTGTGAGTTACTATCGCCTTTAGCACGAACAGCATGCTTCGTTTGTTGTTGGTCCCGAACATAACAACCAGGACTGTTTCCGTCGGCATCGGTTTCGTAATCGAGTACCAGGCTTACATCAGAATATGTACCGGCTTCCAGCTCGGCCAAACCCAAAGCTTCTGTATTTCCATTTTGGTAGGCCATGAGATCGATGGTTTTTCGACCTTCAAAATCGCTAATAGCCTCTCCGTCTACACGGACTTCAGCTACTGTTACAAACACAGCCTCAACATCTTCGTCATCAATCGGAGCGTCAGTAATCTCAAACTGAACCGTGCCCGTATTTTCATCCATCATATCGTCTTCCTTGTCACAAGAAGTGAAGATCAGTCCCGAAAGCATCAGGACAAAGAGCGGGAGAATTTTCATTTTGGAATAGTTCATATAAAATCTTTAAGGATTAAATAATTTGCATTAAATCAACAAGCGGAAAAAGTGCCGGAAATTCATTTGAAGTCCCGGCACAATGTCGACACGCAGTCGACATAAACCCGACTGTTGACAATATTCTATAACCCGGCAAACGACAGGTTTACCGGCAAATAATTTCAAACTTTAGTTGGCTTCAAACCAGACCCTGAGATCCGATTGGTTCTACAGGAAATAACTACTTAGTATGGGTCTGACTCAATAAAAGAAAGCTTTGGTTTTTGTATACTGTATTCATATTCAAGAACGATTACCCGCTTCACATGTTCGGTGTTTTATTAAAAAAAATCATCACACCCCAGTCAAGAATCGACTAAACCCCTGAATAACAAAAAGGTAGAAAGCATACAATTAATAAAAAAAGTGGCTGAAAGATTTCACTTCCAGCCACTTTTTCCCCGGATTATTTGGTTAAATATTATATCGCAGCCCCACTTCATCTTTTAGGCTATTGAGTATATTATCTTCCCCTTTAGGTACCACAATAGTCAAGGTTATATAACTATCAGCAAATAAGAATGTATGATAGTATCTAAGTTGATCATCAACTAAAAAGGTAGCTTCATATTCGGTTTCTGTAAAAACAGAATCCAGGTTTTTCACCCCGGATGATTCTCTGCTAAAGTCTTCGAAGGTGAAATAATAAATATCTTCTATCTCCCAATCCATAAGATTGTATGATCCGGAGGCCTGAACTTTATATTTACCATCTTCAGACTGCAAAAGAACACCATCTCCATTATCGGGTATAAAAACCTGGGTAAACAGATTTTCCGGGTATTCCACACAAAATCCAAATCTGTCGTTGCAATACGACCTTGCCTCTTCCGCTGATTTTGCAGAGGAGTAGATAAACGGCATACATAGTATGATCAAAAAGCTTGCAAGTATTCGCATAACAAATGGATTTAGATTACAAATTGAAGGATTTCGGACATTCACCCTGTAAACAGCATTGGATTTTATTTCCACCATGCCGCTTTATAAAAAGTGCTGGAGCCCGTGGGACTCCAGCACGAGTACACCCGATTTAATCCGGTCAGGATTGACCGGACAAATTATAATAAAGGGATATGCTCCCTATTTATATCTAGTATCTAAAGTTTGCGTTCATATTTGCGGTAGGGCGAGGCATTTCCTCACGATCTACCAGAAATACAGAACCACCATGTTCGTAAGTTTCCCGAGCCACTTCTTCAACGAGACACTGACTTTCAGCTCCTTTGTTTTCATGGATATTCACCTTGTGTTTTTCTGTATCATATACTCCCCAGGTATGGCTGCCTTTCGCGAGGAAAACACTATCTACTTTTCCTGCTTTCGCAGCAGGGAGAATTTCATGTACAGAGAAACTGGCGTGATCTTTTGACAGATTCTGCTCAAATTGTTTTTTGTTATTCTCTACAGGCTCTTTCAACCAATCCTGAAGGACCATAATCGCTTCTTCATGGAGAAGGACAGGGTCTTTGCCCTCCGGATTTCCGGAAACATTCTTTCCGTGTAATTTTGGATAGGTATTAATTTTACGGTACATCGGGAATAAGTAATCAACACAAGCCACTACAAGTGGACCATCCGGTTCGGGGATAATATCAATAAGGCCGGCGTTAATATCCCTGAAGTATTGTTCGAGGCGAACATTTTTTTCTTCATTTCCTCCGCCCTGGCCATGATGTATGGTTGAACCGGATTGGTGAAATTGCAAAGAATCTTCAACTTCAAGCGCAAGTGATTTCTCCATATCCACCGGAATTTTATCCGATATTTTAATTGGAGTAATACTATGACGTCGGCACTCAAAGAAGCGGGTTTCATTTTGACTTACAGCAAGCAGATAGAAAAGCTTCTGTCCTTCAAAGCTGTTCATCAACTGATAGAGATGCAATTTATTTCCCACGTGAAAATGTGGATCAAAATAACTTGGAACTTCAAAATGCTCAAACGTGTTTTCTGTTCTAAAAACAGCTAAACCGTCTGATAATTTCAACCAGAAATCTTCTTTATTCACCAAATCATGCATTGGCTTCATTAGCTTATCACGATCAGGCTTATGCATTCCACGATCCTTTAACACATCTTCAATTTCAGACAATTGATTTTTATAACGAATCTTATCTTCCTGATTCTGTCCGGCACGGTGTGTAGGAATATATAGAGATATAGCATTCTCAGTTTCCACACTCAATAACTCTTCAAATTTCTTCTTGCTTATCATAATTTATTTATCAGGTTTGTATTTATTTTTAAAACGAACACGCACGTAATTTGTTCGCTATCAGTAACTTGTAAAACAAAAAAAGGTCCGCTGAGCGGACCTTAATTTTTCATGGTTTATAACGAATAGCGTAGAATTTAACTACTCATTTCAGTCTGATATCAGAGGGAATCAATCCAGTCTTTCAGTTCATCTTTCGATTGTCCAATTTTCTGCTGGATGCGTCCGATCAGTTCTTCTTCTTTACCTTCTTCGTAAACAAGGTCATCGTCGGTCAACTCTCCATATTCTTGTTTGAGTTTCCCTTTCACCTGATTCCAGTTTCCACGAATTTTATCTTTCCATTCACTCATTTGTATATATTTTATATAGTTTGAATAATCTGTCTAACCTCTCTGGCCGACTTGCCGATGCGTTTGGTAATATTACCAACAATTACATCTTCATTTCCCGGCTTGTACAAAAGGTCTTCGTCGGTTAACTGGTCGTATCGAGATTTCAATGCTCCTCTAACACGCTCCCAATCACCCCGAATTTTATTTTTAATTTCAGAATTAATTGCAGCGTCCATACTTTAATGCTTTATTTATCACTATAAAGTATGAAGGAAGGATTTGTTCGATAAAAATAGATACAAAAGGGAAAAAACTGACCTAGCGAATCCAGACCGTCTTGATGTTCACAAATTCTTTGATGCCGTAGTGAGACAGTTCCCGGCCATAACCACTGACTTTTATTCCGCCGAAAGGCAAACGAGGATCAGACTTTACCAGACCGTTTACAAAACAGCTACCGGCCTGAAGTTTATTACGTGCAATGTCTTCCCCTTTATTCAGGTCTTTTGTAAAAACAGCGGCACCTAGTCCAAAATCAGACTTATTAGCCAAATCAATGGCCTCTTTTTCATTTTTCGCACGTATAACAGCGGCTACGGGTCCAAATAATTCTTCATCGAAAGCAGGCATACCCGGCTTTACATTCGAAAGAACTGTTGCCGGATACCAGGCGCCTTTTCCGGGAGGAATTCTACCTCCAAGATCCAAATTAGCTCCGGCATCCACGCTTCGCTCCACCTGCTTGTGAAGTTCGTCCCGAAGATCCATTCGCGCAAGCGGACCAAAATCAGAATCAGAATCTGTTGGATCGCCCATTTTTGCTGCACGCATTTTCTCCAGAAAAAGAGCCATAAAGGCATGATACACTTCTTCCACTACAATAAAGCGCTTGGCTCCAATACAACTTTGTCCGGCATTTAAAAGCCGGCTTTTCACACATTGATTGACGGCCAACTCGAGATCTGCGTCTGCAAGAATCAAATAAGCATCGCTTCCTCCAAGTTCAAGTACTGTCTTCTTAATTCTTTTACCCGATTCCAGTGCAACGGAGCTTCCTGCTTTTTCACTCCCCGTAAGTGTTGCTGCTCGTACCAGTGGATTTTCAAGCACCTCTTTTACACGGGAAGATGAGATGGGCAAGTTGCAGAAGGCATTATTAGGAAAACCGGCTTCAAGAAAAGAGTTTTCAATAGCCTGGGCACAGCCGGGCACATTGGAGGCGTGTTTTAGCAGGCCCGTATTTCCGGCTACCAATGCGGGGGCTGCAAAGCGGAATACCTGCCAGAAAGGAAAGTTCCAGGGCATGACGGCCAGAATTACCCCCAGCGGTTGAAAACTAACATAGGAAGTTGAAGCATCTGTTTGAATTTTTTCGTCTTCCAGAAAACGAGGACCGTTCTCTGCATAATAGCGACAGACCCAGGCACATTTTTCTATTTCAGAAATTCCTGCCTGAAAGACCTTACCCATTTCTGAAGTGATAATTTGGGCATAATCTTCTTTACGAGACTCCAACACATCTGCCAAATTTTTCATTAATTGACAGCGTTCATCCATGGGACGTTGGGACCATTCGCGGAAGCAAATATCTGTTTGCTCCATTTTGCGAATTAATTCCTCTCTTCCAATGGAATCATACCGACCAACTTCTTCTTCGGTTGCCGGATTTACAGCGATGATAGGATCTTTGCTCATTCGTAGTGATTTCAGTTTTCAGAAATTAATTCATCCAACATTCCTTCAACCAGGGATTTTGAGGTCAATCCTTTTAAATAGCGGACTACCTTTCCTTCCTTAAAAACAAAAATAACGGGTATATCGCTAACCCCAAGATTTAAGGCCAGAGCTTCATTCTTTTCTTTTTCTACCCGGTAGAACTCAAAATTCTGATTAAATTTTTCGGAAACCTCTTCTATTATTTCATCCTGCATTTGCCCGCTACCCAGCCATTCTGCGTTAAACACAACTACCTGGAAGCCGGATTTTGCTTTTAGGATCAGTTCCCCAAACTCTTTTTCGGTGAGATTATAATAAGTAGAGTCTTGCCCCATTCCCTCTAGTTTCATTCTACAATTACCAGTTGAACGGAAATAGGTCGCGCAAGTTCAGCGATTTAAAGATTATCCATAAAATCTTGTCTGTTAATACCCAACTTACGCATTCGGGAAGCGAGGGTTTTACCGTTCATTCCCAACAATTCGGAGGCGCTCTGCTTGCCGGTCACCTTCCAGTTGGTGCGTTTTAGAGCATTAACTATGTGTTCGCGCTGCAATTCTTCCATAGTAGGAAAGTGTTTGCGTCTGTTTTTAATAGATTGGCGTTTCAGGTCGGGCAGAATAGAGCTTAGATTCAGGCTTTCGCCGGATGACAATATAACTGCCCGTTCAATCATGTTTTCAAGTTCGCGAATGTTGCCGGGGAATTCGTACGCCATAAGCCGTTTCATAGCAGCTTCGCTGATTTTCATATCCTTCCGGCCCATCTTATCTGAAAACCGTTTGAGAAAATGCTGGGTAAGCAAGGGGATATCTTCCTTTCGTTCCCGCAGCGGCAGGTTTCGGATTGGGAATACGTTCAGGCGATAAAAGAGATCTTCGCGAAACAGGCCTTCGCCTACCAGTTGTTCCAGGTTTCGATTGGTAGCCGCTATTACCCGAACATCCACAGACACCGTAGTTGTGCCGCCCAGCGGTTCAAACTGACCTTCCTGAAGTACACGAAGCAATTTTGCCTGCAGGTCGAGCGGCAGCTCCCCTATCTCATCCAGAAAAATGGATCCCTGATCGGCCATTTTAAATCGACCGACCTTCTTTTGATAAGCACCGGTAAAGGCGCCTTTTTCATGACCAAAGAGTTCGCTCTCAATGAGATTTTCCGGAAGTGCGGCACAGTTGACCTTTACCATTGCCCGACTGGACCGGCCGCTGAGGTTATGGATGGCCCGGGCCAGGAGTTCTTTTCCGGTACCGGTTTCTCCTAAGATAAGTACTGTCGCATCTGTATCAGCAACCCGTCTTACTTTTTGAAGTACGGGTTTGTATTTATTGCTTTTACTGATGATGTTATTAAAATTGTAATTAACATTCACCTCTTCCTGCAGATAGGATTTCTCCTGCTCCAGTTGTTCGCTGAGTTTACTTATATGATCCAAAGCCTCTTTCAACTGAGCTTCTTTTTTCTTCTTTTCGGAGACATCCCGAATGATAGAACATCTGTATTCTTCATCCTGGTATCGAATGTAATAGGCGGTTGCTTCCACAGGCAATGGTTTCCCGTTCTTTTTATAGATCTCAACCTCTGCTTCGATCATACTTCCCGACCGCAAATCCTTCCAGGTAGACTCCAGTCTGGCCTGGGTATAGGTTTTATCCAAATCAAAGAGTGTCATTGATTTTAATTCTTCCTCGGTATAGCCCAACTTACTGCTAACTGCCTGATTTGTAAAGGCAAAACTACCATCCTTTCTCACCCAGAATATCATATCATTGGAGTACGCAACCGACTTCATAGCCAACTCCAGATTCTTACTTTGTTTAATCCTCCCGGAAACATCTTTCCCAAACTGACAAATGAACTGTTTTCCTCCAAATCGAAGAAAACTTGCTGTAATTTCGGTATCAATAAGCTCACCGTCCTTCCGCCTTTTCAATCCCTGCAGGGTTCTGTTTCCGGTTTTTTGCATACTGAGCCAAAAGGCTTTCCAGGCAGAACTATCGAGCGTCGGAATGATATCCCAAATTTTCATTCCCAGCAATTCCTTTTCCTGATAATCAAGTGCCCGGCATGCTGCAGGATTAGCCATTTCCAGAGATCCATCCTCCGTGATCCACAGAGCCATATCCGGAAAATTATTGATGGTAAACTCAAACAGTCGAATACGGAGGTCCCGTTCTTTTTTACGACTCAGGTCTCTTACAATGGCACAATTATACTCCTCGTCTTCATACTTAATATAGTTTAGACTAAGGGTAACCGGCATTTTTTCACCGGATTTGGTGATGTGGTAAGATTCAAACTCCAACAGTTTTTTCTCTCTAAGTTCATCCCAATGATCCTCCCAGGTCTCCGGATTCATTTCCGGCGAAAACTCAAAGACCTTCATCCCTATCAATTCGGATCGGTCGTATTCCAGTTTCTCAGCTGCTGCTTCATTAACATAAAAAACGCTACCATCTGATGCTATCCAGAATATCATTTCCAGCGCGTGTTCCATGGTAACCTGTGCCATGTACATTTCTTCACTTCTGGCAGAAATGGAAGAAACATCCTGGATGGACCCGTACACACGGGTGGTAAAGTCATCAAACTGGACAGCCTGCGCAATAAGCATAAAGCGCTGCTTCCTGCCTTCCGCAAAATGAAAAACTACTTCCATTTCATTTGAGGTGCCAGAATTACGAACCTTTTTCATCGCATCTTTCAGAACTGGCTGCTGGTCTTTTTCCAGTCTGTCGCTTAGGAGTTTCCAGGTTTGGTCGGCAGAAAACTGACTTCCCGGGAGGTCAATTTCCAGCAAATCTTTTGTTTCAGGCGAAAGGTAAAACTCGTTTTTTTGAATATCCCATTCCCAGGCACCCAGGCGGGCAATTTTGGAGGTTAAGCTAAACAGCTTCCGAAAGCGTTCTGAGAGTTTTATATTTTCAATAGTGGCACAACAAACAGGATTGCCTTCTATTTCCATCAGGACATAATAGATCCGAACGGGAAATACAAGACCATCCCTGCTGATAAGTTCTGTCTTTTCATTCAGGGAACCATCTGACATCAATCGCTTCCACCGTCGACGCCAGTTTAATAAATTAGTGTAAGGATCTATTTCAAGAATTGATCGTTGCACGATCTCCTCCTGGCCTAAACCAAGTTCCTGAAGCAGCTTTTCGTTAGCGCCCAGAATTCGTCCCTGCTCGTCCATCCACATAATACCAAGCGGGAGCAGATTCGAGGCTTGGAGCAGTTGTTTGAATAACTTCATTGTAAAAATTTGATCAGGACTTGAGTGGGGCTCTTATCCGACCAAATCCGGCATGTAGAATTAATTTTAATCCTCATGGATTCCGGAAGGTTTGCCTTAAAGATAAAAAAAGTCGATAGTTATAAAACCATCGACTTCTTTGGGGGTTTCAGCTATTGACTTTTAAAGTCTATAACATAATCAGCACCTAGAATGTTTCATCAAGTTCCTGATCAATATTTTGAATTGTTTCTTCTACCTCACGCTGAAATGCGCCCCAATTATCTTCCATTGTTTGGCCAACTTTAGCCAACTGACTGTCAAGGGTTGCTAATTCATCTTCCAGCTTCTGAATCTGTTCGCTCATTTCAGCCTGAGCTTCAGCTGTTGCATCTCGCATATCCGTTGTAATTTCCTGAATACGCTCTTTTACATCCTCCTGGGCATCTTTAATATCTGCCCGCAACTCTTCCTGGTCACTACGGAAAGCATCGGCTACAGATTCACCGGCTTCTTCCATATCTTCCCCTACTTCTTCAGCGGTTGATTGATTTTCACATGAGGTTAGCAGGACTGCCCCCATAAAAAGGGCCATAAACATTAATGCTATCTTTTTCATTTTCTCTACTTTTTGATTTCAAAATAGCCAGCCGGAAAACCGGCCGGCAGTTATAACTTGGGGCGAGGCGACGACAGCTTCCACCGAAGTGAACCGCTGCCGTCAAAGAGCCCCTCTCTTTCTCCTCTTTCGAAGAAAAAGAGGGACTCTTCGAAGTCCGAATTAATAAATCCCTCTTCGCGTGACGGCGGCATTTGTCGATTTCTCACCTCCAGGTAAGGGGTGCATACACACCCAATTTTTTATTTTTTCCAGGTGTACAATCCGGCAATGGCTGATATAACGCCAATAGCCAGAAATATTAGTCCTTTGTTTGTTCCTGATTGATCGCTTGCAGAAACTTCAAGTTCTCCGATTTCAAGAACTGCTTTTGAGTCCTGCCAGGTAATAAAACCGTAGGCAATCAGAGCAATACCTGCTAACACAAGAATAATGGGCAGGATCTTTTTCATGATATTCGATTTAGGTTAATAGAAATTTAAGCTGCTTCCGATGTTTCCTTTTCGTTTTCCAATATTGTATTGGTAATAAAGTCTTTGGCGATCGGGATTAAAAAAGGCATAAGCGTTTTTAAAAAGCCGGACGAATCATTTTGTCCATCCTCCTTTTTTTCGCTTTTATTATCCTTTCCCCAAAAGATTCCAATCAATCCTGCTATTCCAAGAGGAATTGCGACTTTACCAACTACAAATTTTCTTACCTCCTTTCGAAGGGTACCTGATCGATGTGAAAGAGCTGCCAGGCATATTTCACTTTCCATATGCAGGCGATCCTTTTCCCGTTTCAGGTCATCCAGGCTTTTAATCTTATCTAATTTCATAATCAGTCAAAAAAGTTTTGAATAACCCGGGAAAGCACCGGATTTACAATTATTGGTTTTCGGAAAACATACAGGACAATCGCCAACACGAGGTAAAATCCGCCAACAATTAAGAAGCCTGTAATAGCTGATCCGGTAATTTGGGTTAACCAAAAAGCTAACGCAACAGATACAAAGCCCAAACTCATTAATCCGATTAAGGCCAGACTAAGACCTAATACCATGCCGGACATCATCCTGGCAGAACGCTCAGCTATTTCGAGTTTCAAAAGCTTTTGCTGATTTGAAACATATTGCTTTACGTACTCCAGACTTTCGCCTGCTTGTTCTAAAATATTTTCCGTTGATTTCATTCGTAATTTTGATAAAAACAGGCCGGAGTTGCCGGCCTGAATTATTGATTTTTATTGATCAGGCTTTGCCATTTTCAACTGCTTTCTTCACGCGAGAAGAAGTTTCCTTAATGGTTGATTTAGCCTTCTTTGCACCACGTTTCATGGCTCCTTCAGCATCATCGACCATTTCTTCGGTTTCGCTTAATCGTTCTTTCACCATATCGGCCAAAACCACGAGGTATTCTTTCCCTTTATCAACGGCAGATGTCATTTGGTCATTAACTACCTGGACACCGGAACTTGCTTTATCCTTTACCGTTTCTCCGTATTCTGTAATGCGTTCAGCATTATCCTTCCGCCATTGGCGGCCACGGTTAGAGTTCAACCACCATCCGGCAGCTGCACCTGCGGCAAGTCCTGCAATAATTCCAAGTCCAATATTATTTCTGTTGTTGCTCATGTCTTTTTGAGTTTTTGTTGATTTAAAAAATAGATTGATTATAAACAAGTGGACAGCAGATCATTGCTCTTTCTAATGAGTTGTCGATATTCGTCGACATGTCTTTTCCAGGCATCTTCACTCACACTTTTTTCTAAAGTGTCAGCAGCTGTCTTCACTAATATTCGTTGTTTCTTTAAGGTGTTCATTTTTTCAATTGCATTCATACTTTGTCCATTTTCAGAGTTTCTGAACAAATTAGAATGGCTATTTATTCGCTTTTCCAGTTGACGATAGATACTCACCAATTCCTGGTGCAATCCCATCTTACTCCCTGACACTTCCTCTCTACGCATAATTATTTATTAGTCTTTTACATTCTTTCCAAAGCCCCTTAATAAAGTTATTTTTTAGGGCGGAAATGCAATTATTCTTTATTTTACTTATAACAAGTCCATTCTAAACGGATACCATTCAGTCATGAAAGGCTAATTTATTTTACGATTAGTTCTGGCTTGTCGAATTACCGTTTGTTCCTTTTGGGGATTCAGAAACAGACAGGGAGAATTCTTCCGCTATCTTCATTTCATCCAGTCTTTCTCCACCAACTATTCCAAAGTCCAGTGTACGAATTGGGAACGGAATGGTAATTCCATTTGTATCGAAGGCTTTTTTAAGCGCAATGATCGCCTGGTCTTTTGCAGACAAAAAATCGCCCTGCGCTGTAATGTCCTTCCAGAATCTTAACACGAAATTGATGGAGCTGTCTCCAAACTCGGTAAAGTACAATTCGAGCGGACGCGATTTATTGTAATCGACATTATCCCGAATGGCTTCAAGTGCAACATCCTTTACCATTTCCAAATCATCTCCATAAGAAACCCCGCAGCTCAGATCTATCCGGCGCTTACCATTGTGTGAATAATTCACCAAAGGTTTTTGAAGTACCTCTTTATTTGGTATGATGACTTCCTGGCCTTGCGGCGAAAAAATCACCGTTGATCTAAGATTAATCTTTTGAATCCGTCCGAAATAATCATTGGTTTCGATCAAATCGCCTACTTTGTAATAATCTCTTACCGACATTAAGATGCCAGAAAAAAGATTAATCATAGGATCCTGAAGGGCTAAACCAACTGCCAGGCCAACAACACCGGCACCAGCCAATAAAGAAGTAAGCGCTTTATCCAGATTTAAAATCCCAAGGATCAGGAACAACATTAAAACAAGAAAGATGGCTGTAACAAAATTAGACAGCACACCAATTACCGTTCCATTATTTGTTGTCTTTTTCAGCGCCCGTCTGACGCCTTTTTTTACAAACCTGGAAGCAAAAACAGATAAGACCAATACAACAACTGCCAGCAAAATATTAGGCAAATTAACTACAAGGGCATTAAACCACCCTTCCATCTTTTCTGCCAGATTTTTCCAGGCTTCATTAAATTGATCCCACATTCGTTGTTTTAAGATTGATTCAGTTCTAAAACGACTTACTCCCCCTCGTGTTCGCTTTCTTTCCCAAAAAAGTTTCAGACGGCCCTTCCTGACAAACCCTTTCGCCGAAAGGCGGATAAATCTTGCTCAAATCCAAGCAAACTGATTAAATATAATCAAAGTTAATTGTTAAAAAACAATGCAAATCACTGAAGATCAACAGTTTATAAAGTTGGCACGCTAATTGAACTAATAGAAGTGCACGATGCCATAATTTTTTTGTTCACCCGTTAAAAAAATAAAGAGTATGACTTCACAGGATTTTTTGAATAAGTATGAAATGATCAATGATTTATTGTTCGGCTTTGCAATGAAGCTTACTCGTAACAAAGAAGAAGCTAAAGACCTGCAACAAGAAACCATTTGTCGTGCATACAAGCACAGAGACCGCTTCGCAAACGGAACTAACTTCAAGGCATGGTTAACAACCATCATGCGCAACACTTTTATTAATAACTACCGGAAAAAGAAAACACGGAATCGCGTAGAAAAGCCGGTAGACGACTTCCTGTACGCCATTGAAAATAAAGCCGTAAAGAATGAGGCTGAGCGTACCATTATGGGAGAAGAAATTGAAAAGATTGTTGCTAATCTGAAAGAAACTTATAGAAAACCTTTCCTCATGTTTTTCATGGGGTATCAGTATAATGAGATCGCCCAACACATGGAGCTACCCATCGGTACGGTAAAAAGCCGGATCTTTTTTGCCCGTAAAAAACTCGTTGGAGCTATCCGGGCAAAATATGGACAGGATTTTCGTCGTGCATAATCTGAAAATTTAATCCCAGGAACAGAACGGCTTCTCCCAATGGCGGGGAAGCCGTTTTTTTTGTTTTTGGGCAAAGTATTATTCCCTATATTCATACTTCACACACAAACACGCAAGCATGAAAAAATCCTACCAAATCGCCAACATCATATCACTGGTTCTCATTCTGGTCCTAAATACCCTGGCAAACGCATTGCCCATTGGAGGTATGAATACCGGAGAACTATCGGATCTCTACCCCAATCTTTTTGTCCCTGCCGGTTTAACCTTTTCGATATGGGGCCTCATCTACCTGCTGCTTACCGGTTTTATAGTCGTTCAGGCTGAAGGACTTTTCCAAAGCGGAAAAACGCCTCCGGACTTCCTAAACAAGATAGGCTGGCTTTTTCTGCTGAATGGAATCCTGAATGCCTCCTGGATTCTGGCCTGGCACCATCAGCTTGTCCCTCTTTCTTTACTTATCATGCTGGGCATCCTTATCACTTTGATCATAATCTATGAGAGGCTGGGCAGACCAGGAAAAGAGAACAATCTAAAAGAACAAGTCCTGGTTTATATTCCTTTTAGCATTTATCTGGGCTGGATCTGCATTGCAACCATTGCCAACGTAACCACTTTGCTTGTTGATCAAAACTGGAATGGATTTGGAATTGGCGAGGCTGACTGGACTATAGTTGCCATCATCCTCGGACTGTTGGTCAATCTTTTCTTCCTTTTCAAGCGCAACGATCCATTTGTAGCACTCGTTGGCGTTTGGGCCTTTTTGGGGATTTACCTAAAAAGGAATGCCGCTGACCCCCAGATAATGCCAATAATCATTGCAGCTGCCGGTGCAGCACTTTTGTTGCTCATTTTAGCCATTCCAAAAATTATTTCCTTTTTTAAAAAGTAGTCATCGAACTTGCTATTTCCTTTTTCGTTTTAGCGAAAAGAAATATCATGAACACATCAAAAATTATTGTATTAGCAGCTATTCTTTCAATAGGAACCTTTATCGGATGCACCTCCGAACAAGGCAAGGATTTGACCGACGAAGAAAGGGAGGAACTTCTTGAAAATCCAAGCGCTGACAACTACGCCTCTGAAGTCTCAGAGATCCCCGGTGAAAATGCTTTACGCAAAGACGCGCTGGAAGAAGAAACATGGCCCAAAGGAGATATAAATTACCGCTATGTCCTACCAGAAGAAGATGCTAAAGCTGTAGTGTATAGCATTTCCGAAACAGATCGGCCGCCAATTTTCACCCAGGACTGTCTAAATTCTGAAAACCCGGTAGCCTGTTCCAACAAAGCCATACAGCGCTTTGTGAGTCAAAATATTGAATATCCGGAGGAGGCTCTGGAGCAAAAACAGGAAGGTGTCAAAAGAGTACGTTTTCGCATTTTGCCGGATGGAAGTATTGGTGAAAAATTTGAAGTAGAATCTTTAGAACAAGAATGTGATGGCTGTGCAAAATCTGCGATCAGTGTAGTAAGCAAATTAGAGCATTGGGAACCAGCCCTGAAAGATGGGAAGGCCGTTGCGGTAGAAGTTACCCTCCCTGTCGTATTTAAATATCAATAAGACTCACAAGCCCGAATTCAGGATTTGGATTCGGGCTTTTCTATCCCATTTAATAGCTCCATTGCTACCTGAACATCAGCCTTGTTTTTGATATTCCGATCCAAATCTGCTCGCAGGTTTTCCTTTTCGGATGCAATCACAATTGATATACTCGAACTCCCCGTTCCGGCTTTCATTTCCAGACGATTCAACATTTCAATTAATTTCAAAACGAGGTTCACATCATGGCTGCAATACAATCTCAGATAAGCCATCGATTCGCGAAAGCGCTCCTTAAAAGAAAAACTGGATATACTCACTACGGCCTCACTCTCATCCGAATATTCAAAAGATTCTGCACCTGGCAGGTTTGTTCCGAATAAAAACAGACCGGTCAAATAATCTATAGCTGAAACTGCCGTAGCGGGATCATTAATGCCCGGGCTCATCGCCCTGACTGCTATTTCCGTCAAATGCCTAATACCGGCATCAAAATCATCCAGCGGCAAATCTTTTTCATTGTAATAAAAGCAGTCGAAAAACTCATCCAGATCCAGACCGTCTGGCAATTGGTTCAGTTTACAAAGGACTTCCCCTTCTAAGACCATCGTTCCAATAACCGGAACTATCCTTAGCCGTAAATGGTGTTCGTTGGCGATCCGCAACAATCGATTTTTATTAATCCCCTGAAAAAAGCCATTAGACCGCGCTGGCAAAACCACAGGCAAATCGGAAGTAGAAACCATGGGTTTTCCGGGGTCATTCTTCTGCCTTCTTACTGCAGCTATACGTGCGCTTTGATAAATTCTGTAAACGATATTATCGATCCGGATTGCAGCTGAGATCCTATTTATAAAGAATATAAAGACCCCCAGACTGGTTATCCCGCCCAATACAGCCATCAACACAGCAATCGACGGAGGTCCTGCATCCTCTTCTATCCAGCTAAGGACCATTAAGCAATAAGCCAAAAAACCGATATAGCTACCCAGTACAAATTGATGGTTTTTTTCTGAAATCAAACCAGGAAGTAAGCGGGGAGAGAAGTTATTGCTGGCCTGATTCAGGACAATCATAACCATGGAAAAGCTAAACACAAGCAAAGAGAAAACACCTCCTGTGAGAGCTGTTAATATACTTCTGGCTGTCGCCGAATCTTTCAACACCAAAAAAGGGAAAAGCGCATAAACATCCTGAATAAATTCAGTTCTTTCAAGCGCAAGAAGGGCTACCCCTAAAGAAACAAGCAGTACTGCCACTATCGTAGGATAAAAGGCAATACTGCTAAATAAGTTCTTTTTAAATCTTTCTAATAAATTATTCAAATTGAAAATTATTAGATTTTACATCAAATCAGGCTACACCTTACGGACTGCATTAGCAATCAGTGAAACTACCAGCAATACCAGAAAGATATAAAAAACTATTTTAGCAATAGAAGCCATACCGGCAGCAATACCACCAAATCCAAGAACTGCGGCAACAAGAGCGACGATAAAGAAAATAAGCGCAAGACGTAACATAATTTTGTTTTTTGTGATTAATTAAATACACCACTAAAACAGAACAAGTCCTAATTTGCTCACTTTAATTTTTATTTTTTTAAAAAAAATCAATCCTCTTTTTTGGGTTTCAGGAAACTCTTCAAACGATACCTGTCATCATCGAAATCACTCATAAACTGGCTTTCTTTATCATTCAAATGACTACTCAACAATAGGCCAACAGGTTTTAGGTAGTCAATTTCACTAAAGATCACTTTCACAATGGCAATAGCAGGCAATGCGAGAATCAAGCCGGCAACTCCCCATATACTTCCTCCGACAATAAGCGAAAATATTGCTACAAATGGATTTATCTTCATTGCAGACCCTACCACTTTTGGCGTAATAATATTTCCTTCTAATGCCTGAATAACTATAAAGGCTCCAGCAACGGTAAGCGGTTGCCAAACCGTATCCGTAGTAGCCAGAGAATATAAAAAGGGGAGCAAACCACCCAGAAAAGATCCGATATAAGGTATAACGGCAAGCACTGCGGCCAGACCACCCCAGAATACCGGATAATTAATTCCTATGGCCCACAGAGACAAGCTGTTCAAGCCAAACAAAATGAGAATTACGAGACCCAGTCCGTTCAGATATTGTTGCACTACATCCTTAATCTTCCGCAATACATTGCGCATTTCATCCCGCTGATGGGGTTCAAACTGAATAAGAATGAAGTTTTTGACAGACCCCCGGTACAGCAAAAAGAGAAAGGTATAAATGAATGTAAGCGTGGTATTTGCTAAAAAGGTGGTTGAAGATGTTATACCAGACTGGATGAAACCAAGAGGAGCCCAGGACATACCATCCGAATTTTGCCGGGTCCATTCAGCAGAAGATTCAGGCACAACCGGTACTCGTTCATGTAGCCAACTTAATGCCGTATCGAGACCTTCCTGAATTTTTGTCCATAGCGCCGGCATGTCTTTAAACACCTCTACAAACTGCATCCCAAATATGGCAACCAGGATCAGCAAAGGCAGCAACACAACGATAAAAGCCAGTAAAATCGCTGGAATCCTATAGACCCAGCGCTCCAAAAAAGCAGATACCGGTTGAATTAAATAAGCAAAGAAAATGGAAAAAGCTACAGGAGCAAGTACTGACTGGCCAACGATAAGAATATAAACAGAAAGACATATTATGACCAGCAGGTAAGCAAATCGTTGTATCGAGAAATATTTATACATCTTACCTGAATTTGTTTGAGTGAATTACCTTCAGCTTCCGCAGTACAAATGAAGGCTGAATTGGGTTTATACACGAAGCGTAGTAAATATAAACATTGGTTCTAAGACAACATAAAGTGTCTAAGCCGAAGCATTAGACACTTTAATTATCCTCATGAGTATAAGTAAATTACTTTGAATTTTCTCGCTCAAGTATTTTCACTTTTTCCAGTGTATTCATCAATTCAGGATCCGAATACGTACCATAGGAAGTTGTCAGAACGCCCTTCTGGCCATCAGAGGCAATCAGTGCAAATACAACCGAGGAATCTCCTGGATTAGACATACCCTCAAATCGATGATATTCGGTGATACCCAGATCGGAGGCTTTATATTCTTTCTTTGTCTCCCGATGAATGAACTTTCCGTTTTTCACATCAAAATCATATTTATACCCTTTGAGGCGAAGCCCTTGCAGGGCATGCACCAGGGTATCGTATTTATTCAATTTAGCCATGGTATTATTTATTTATTCACTTCATATGCGCGTCCGTACTTCAGGAATTGCAGACAAATAAAAGTTCCTACCATTCCAAATACGAGCACTTCAAAAAACATTACTCCTTCGAGCAACATTAATTGCCCAAAATCTATTGGTTCATTTCCAAACTTATTAATAGCCGTGGCAGAACCACCTACCAACCAGGAAAACCCGTTTACCACCAAAAGGATAACTGCTGCCGCAAAAGAGGCTATCGCTCCCATGCCGATACCTTTACTAAAAAACTCCCCCGGCTCACTATTCTCTTTCAATAATCGAAAGAGTAAATACAGAGCAGCAATTAATATTATATACTTTGAGAACTTCAGGGCAGCCGAAAGCTCAACTCCCAGCCACTTAAAAACAAATAAGTAGATCCCCATACCGGCACCTGCAATAACACCGTATTGCAATGCTTTTGCCTGGGCAGGAAATCTCATTTTATTCTTTGACATTTTTTATAAATTTTAAAATTTGTGCTGAAATAAAGGTGAATACCAAGGAGATAATTACAACTAGAAATCCTCGATGCCTTCATTCATTTCTTCTTCATAAGCTTCTTCTGATGCTGTATTTTCAATTTGAAGCACATAGTCTCCGCTTCGAAATTCTGTCAGCAATACTTCTACATCCTGAATCTCCCAATTTTTCAATTTTTTGGTCGATTTCACTCGATAGCTATGCATAGGACCTAAGCGTTCCGTTAATACTGTATTTATATCATCATTACTTTCAGCAAGTCCATCCATTACGACTTTCACAAATCTGTCAAATGCATCAAAAACATAGAAGATACGGGATAAACGAGCCGTTCCGATCTGCATATCATCTTCGGTGAGATAGTAATAATCCTCCCCGCTGATAGTAGCATAATATTCGAGCTCAACTTCTTTCCCTTCTATTTCAACTGCCTCTAACTCCGTACCCCACTTGATGCCTCGGAAGCCGTCAATGACTTCCTGAGCAAATACAAATGTGCCGGACAAGAGGAGCATTATTGAAAAAATTAATCGTTTCATTTTATTCTCTTTTGTCCGTTAAAAATTTATCAGGCCATTACCGGCTTCCGTTTCCGGCTAGACCATGCGTCCAGCATCCAGGACCTTTTTTCAAGGTTTTCCAGGAAACTGCCAACCATGTCGATAGTACCCTCATCAGATACTTTGCCGGCTGCCTCAATAACATCGCGCATGTCCTCTATCAATACCTTGTGGTCACTTAGTGCAGACATAACCATAGCGTGGTCATCCTCGTGGTAAGAGGCTTCTGTCACTCTGGTCATTTTCAAATATGAAGACAGGTTGCTTACGGGATTAAACCGCAACGTAAGTATACGCTCAGCGATCTCGTCGATTTTTATTTTTGCATCATCATACAGTTCTTCAAATATCTGGTGGAGGTCAAAAAAGTTTTCTCCTGATATATTCCAGTGATGGTTGCGCAGGTTTTGATAGTACACATGGTAATCAGCAAGCAATTGATTGAGTTGGTCTACAACTGTTGTCAATTTCTCTTTCTCAATACCTAAGTAATTCATTCTATTATCTATTTTAATCATTATTAAATTGCTAAAACCGGAACTTCAGAATACAGGACTATATCCCGTTCCGGGACATTTCCGAAAACACGACTGAAAAAATCTGACTCTGTTTTCGGACAGATTATCCAATCAGCAAGTTTATTTTTCTGAAGTTCAAATATTCGATCTGACTCGTGGTCATAAATCGTCTGATATTTTAATTTGCTTGCTTCAAATGCATGTTTGAGCGTAGACAAATTCAAAACATATTTTGGATCATGTTCGGGAATGGTATCTTTTGCATCCATCACCAATAGTATATCTCCGCCAAAGGCGTTGATAAAATCTTTTAGCAATCCCAGATGTTTTAAATCATCATTCGCGGAAAGCATATATAAAAGCCTATTGGGTTGCTTCCATTCCAGATCTGGTGGAAGTACGAATACGGGACAATCCAGATTTTCCACAAAATCGGTTGCTAAGGACCCAAACCATTCGTTGATTTTCCCGACATATTTGCGACGCTGCATAAGCAACATACTGACATCCATACCTTTTGCCAATTCCTGAATTTCATCCAGTGCAAAACCGGCTTCCACATCGATAGAAGTGTGTGGCCAGGTTTCAATGGCTTTTGCCTGAAGGCTTCGAAGCGCTTCCTCACTATGAACCAGACGGTTTTCAAGAACATCCGTTTCATAACCGGCAAAACTTACAGTTGGCACCGGACCTTGCCCCACATCAAGGGGGAGATGTTGAATTTCTACCAACACGGCTCTTTGGTCCAGTTTTTTAGCAAGCATCAATCCAAAGTCCAGTACAGGGCCTGGGTTTTCTGCATCCTCTATGAAAATCAATAACTTGCGTCGCATCTTTTTGCTTTTCTTTAGAACGAGGATGTATTTTGTATGTTCACTTTTTATTGAAAGTTTCTACAAGAACCTGTTTGATATTTAGTCCACTCCCGGATAATTCAAAAACTAAATCTCCAAACTCGTTCTAAGAATAATTTATAGCACCATGGCCAGGAGAAAGAGGAAAAAAATTGGCTTAGCCCCCGGATCATTGGTTTTTACCGGTGAAAAATACCTGGATGCCACTCTATTGCACTTTTGCAAATACAATGAGGCATTCTTCCACGAGAACAGGGAAGCTGAAAAAATCAGTGGAAAGAGAGAAAACGATAAGCTCTACTGGTATGACATGCGGGGCATTCACGACAAAGATCTGATTGAAACAATTGGCCAGGTCTTTGAAATACACAACCTGGTACTGGAAGATATTCTGGACCCACAGCAGCGTCCAAAGTTTGAAGAATACGATAACGGCTTATTTATCATACTCCAGGCTCTTTCTTTTGACTCAGAAGAACTGAAGCTCAAAACGGAGCAAGTAGGCATTTATGTGGGAGATGGATTTCTCTGGTCTTTCCAGGAAAAGGATACGGATCTTTTTATGCACGTACGCAATCGACTTGCTACAGAAAACAGCCGGCTTCGAAAACGAGGCATAGATTATCTCGCCTATGCTTTAATGGATGCCCTGGTAGACAACTACTTTCTGGTTCTGGATGATATTGAGAGTGCTATTGAGCAATTGGAACATGCCATATTGAAAAACCCGGATTCCAATACCAAAGCAAAGATCCACCAATTAAAACTACAAGGGGTTTGGATGCGAAAAAACGTTTCACCACTTCGGGAAGCTGTAGGTCTTTTTAGCCGGTCTGACCATTCGTTGGTAACGCATGAGATATCGATTTTTATCCGCGACTTACACGATCACATTGTTCAGGTATTAGATCTCACAGAGACCTACCGGGATGTGATCTCCGGTTTATACGACCTGTACCAGTCTGAGTTAAGCATGAAGATGAATAACATCATGCAGACGCTCACCATAATATCTACTATTTTTATTCCGCTCGGCTTTTTAGCAGGCGTATATGGGATGAATTTTGAGCAAATGCCAGAGCTAAAAAGCAGCTACGGTTATTTTATCTGGTGGGGAGTCGTTGTTTTACTGGTTCTGATGATGCTGTATATTTTCCGTCGAAGGAAATGGTTATAAATATTAGACCTGACAGGTCTAATGCTATCAATTTAAAAAGCGATAGGTGAATTTCACCAGGAAGGTGTTGTAAATTTGCTGGCCCAGTAAATCCTCACTCAAGCTCGGGAACAACCCTTTCTCCGGATCACCAGAATTATTTGCGCCCTGACTCCACACTAAAAACAACTCAGACCCTGGCTTGTACTCCCAACGAGCTACCATGTTCGATCTAAATTGCATAAAGTTGAAATCGGGATCCCCGAAGCTATAGTCAACGATTCCATCCTTATCCTGGTCAACATTGTAAACCCCATCTTCGAAATTGATCTGCTGATCAGTATAATCTACAAAACGTTCATCCCGACCAGGAGCCAGTGGATCTAATACTTTTTTGAAAGCACTATATCTACCTCTCGAAACAAATGGCTGGCCATAATATTGAATCGTAAGATCCGGAGTTAGATTAAAATTGACCCTTATCTGCATACTGATAGTTTGTTGTTCTATGGCACTAATCACATATATATTTTCTCCCTCGTAACTTTCAGTAGAAACGTATTGATCTTCCCGCTGATAACCCTCCCAGGAAGGACCCAGAGAAATGTTTAAGGCATCAAATGGCACAACAGTAAAATACGGCCAGACACCTCTAAATCGCGTTTTAACTTCCTGTCCGTGCCCATAGTTAAAGTCTACCCCAAAGCGGAAAGGCTTTCGCGAATCAGAACTAATATAGGTCCAAAACCCAAACCCATTTGGCTTGCGAAAGGCGGGTCCGCCTCTCAGCCAGTTATTGGAAACATCCAGATTTTCATACGTTAAGCCCATGCCGGCACCCCAGAAATTCTTCCAGGTACCGTGGATATTTGAATTAACAGCCCTATAAAGGTTATTCCCTCCAAAATCCCAGCGGAGCCAGTGGTTGTAATTAACACGCCAACTCAAAAACATACCTTTTGGATCCGTTTCCTGAAAGGACCCCCAGGTGTAGTGATTAATCTCATCGGCATTCAGCTGAAAACCTATATCATTGAGTTCCAGGCCGGGAGAGCGCCAGGTTACTCCGGTTTGAAAGCGCCACTTACCTTTATATTCGGCAATGCTCAGGTTTCCACCATGTCCGGCCAATGCAGTAGCCTCCGGATCATAATTCAAATGGTCTGCATCCGGTCTTTGAAAATTATGCTCAAAAGCATTTTGCGTGTTTTGAATAGCGCCCACAGATCCCGCTACCCGACTGAATACCAGGCGGCCGTTAAACACCCAGGCCCGGTCCTTCCAACGATGTAAAAAATCTATGCCACCCGAATAAGCCTGACGGTGCAAAAAATCCAATTCATCTGTGTGAATGTCCCGCTGTACCCCGGTAAAAATCCCGCCAATTACCGTATTCCCTTCATTAATATCCTGTTGCACCCTGGCCACCATATAGTTTGTCAGCGGTTCGATCTCCTCCACTGTTTCCGTATCGCCGACTCTGATTACCGCCATTTCCCGTTGTGTAACAGACTCCAGCAATCCAATAGAAAATCCACTTTGAGTCTTTCCACTAAATTTGGCTGCTCCCAGAATCGTGGTATTGTTTGGCTGATCTACAAAACGATCCTCCGCCGGGTTGTTCCCCAGACGACGATGTGGAGAAGCTCCAATACGCCGGGAGTAGAAAAGGTTATCTGTATCGTAACTTCCCCCGGCATCCGAGCTCGAAACATTGTAATTAAACAAACTGCGATTTTCAATAAAGAAGGGTCTTCGCTCAGAGAAAAAGATTTGATAGCCATCCAGATTCAGGGCAGCCGGATCTGCCTCTACCTGCCCAAAATCGGGATTGATGGTAAAGTCGAGCGTAAGGTCATTGGTAACGCCGATTTTTCCGTCCAAACCTGCAGAAAACTTGTAATCATTCCCATCAGCAAAAGGATTGCCTTCCTGCTTTTCAAAGGTTTCATACTGACCTAAAATGTAGGGTTGTATTTCTATTTGCCGTTTGGGTTCTACATTGGAGATGCCGTGCAACTCACCAAAGCCGCTAACCCAGTATCCGGAATTTCGGGGAATATATTGCCAAAGAGAACGGCTCTCATTTCTGAAATCCCGACGCGTAAATTGAATGCCCCAAACCTGTTCTTCCATTTTGGAAAATCGAAGTTGGGAAAGCGGTATGGCCACTTCTGCTACCCACCCCAGGCTGTCTATGCTCGTCTTTAAATACCAGATTGGATTCCAGTTAGAGTCCCAGTTGTTTCCATCGTTTGAAACAAACTCATCTCCTTTTACGCCTGAAACGGAAGCGGTAAATGAAAAAGCTGTCCTTTTATCGTGGTAACTGTCAATGTTAATTTCCACCCAGTCTCCTTCAAAGCCATCCCGTCTCGACATGCGGCGTACGATCTTATCCGGATCATCGTCGTGGCATCTGTAGGCTATGTACAGATTCTTGTTGTCGTATAAAATTTTGAAGGAGGTTTCCTGCGTTGGCTCCGCTCCATCATAGGGTTGGTTCTGGGTAAAATCTGTCGACCATGCTACCTGATCCCAGACAGATTCATTGATATAACCATCAATAAGGGGAGCTTCTCCCGAAATCATGGACGTTCTGTAAACCCTCTTTTCTGTAGAGGTTTTGGCGGGCGGAGCAGCTTCCTGAGCAAGACAGGGAAGCACTATCAGCAGAAATACTACCGATAGAATTAGATTTAGCTTGGGCATAATAATTCTCATTGGGTAAAAAAAGAGACAAGCTTGTAGTGTAAAAGGATGCT
This sequence comes from Bacteroidota bacterium, assembly GCA_018222965.1. GTDB lineage: Bacteria > Bacteroidota > Bacteroidia > Chitinophagales > Saprospiraceae > JAAEZH01. Next base: position 46,594 of record JAAEZH010000017.1, on the reverse strand, counting down.
TTAAGGAGAGATTTCGGTGGCTTTCGATATTTTTTTAACAACTTTCGAACCTCTTATCCTTAATCCGGTTAATAGATTTGACATTCAAGCGTGGAAAAATTTTAAAATTGCGGCTTTTAGTCTTCTTTTGACAAAAAAGTCAATATTTTACCCACGCGAAAAATCAAAAACTCAGACTGACCACATTTGAAGCGCCAATCTCTACATAATGGCTTAGACACCAGTCAACTTGTTCAACTGATCAAAGATCAGAATGAAGAAGGCTTGTCATTATTGTACCAAAATTACAGCGGTGCGCTTCTCCACATGATTATGAAAATAATTCCTGAACAAAACCTCGCAGAGGAATTGTTGCAGGATACCTTTGTGAAAATCTGGGATAAGATTCACTTATTTGATCCAACTAAAGGACGATTATTCACCTGGATGGCTCAAATTGCAAGAAATACCAGCCTCGATAAAAGAAGATTAGTAGGATATCAGAACCGGAAGCAAACCGAAAAGCTGGATATGCTCGTAGATAGTGGTAACAGCCCTGCTGCCGAAATGAAAGTGGCAGACAGCGGCTTACAGAAAGTCATTTCAAAACTAGATCCGGACAAGAGCCGGTTGATAGATTTATTATACTTTCAAGGTTATTCACAAAAAGACGCAGCAGAAAAACTTGATATTCCCCTGGGGACAGTCAAGACGAGAATTCGTTCTGCTATTAAAGAACTTAGAACCGTATTAGGCGGTGAGCCAGGATTGTCAATGGTATTGACATTTCTGACCAGCCTTTTGTATATATAATGGATATTAAACAGTACATAGAAAGTGGAATCCTCGAGCAGTATGTGCTCGGCGACCTCTCCGACAAAGATCGGAAGGAGGTGGAATCTATGGCTGCAAAGCATCCTCAGATACGGGAAGAAATAGATCAGATTGAGTTGGCTTTGGAAACTTTTGCAATGTCTGCAGAAGTCAAACCTTCCAAAGGTGTATATGAAGGCATCGTTCAAAAGATCAATGCTGGTGGAAACACCACTCCTCCGCCTACCTTGAAAGGAGGCGGAACTGGTAGCTTATTAGCCGGATTTTTTGGATTCCTGGCCTTAGTTGGCTTTGCGCTTGCTGCTTATTTCTATTACAACTGGAATATGACCACGGAAGCAGCCAATGTGCTGCAAAATCAGGTTGTTCAGATTCAATCAGATTGCGATACTATTAATCAGCAGAATACCGACCTTCAGCGACAGCTCAATATCCTGAGAAATACAGACAACGAAAGCTTCTTCATGCTGGGTTCTGACCTCGCACCAGAAGCTATTGCAGCTGTTTATGTTAATCCGCAAGCAAAAACTTCTTATCTGGACATTCTTTCCCTCCCTGAGCCTCCAACCGATAAACAATATCAGCTCTGGGCATTGGTCGATGGCGTTCCTGTAGATATGGGCGTATTTGACATAGACTTCCAAAATGCCCGAATTAGCGAAGTGCCCTATGTGGAAAATGCCGGTGCTTACGCGGTCACACTGGAACCTCGAGGTGGCAGCGTCAATCCTACGCTCGATCAGCTTTACATGATCAGCCAGAGCTAAACACTTTCTCTACTTTTTAAAATTTTACATTCTTTCTTTTTCTGCCTTTCGGCGAAAGCCGGAATTTCCCGTCTATTCTACTCTTAATACCTGGTAATCCCATCCTCTATCCTCTATCCTCTATCCTCTATTTGTATTAGCACCCAATCTTAGGGTCAAAACAGGAACTACGAATTGGTGTCGCTCCGCTGGAGCTTACCATCAAAATCGCAAAAAATGCTACAAAGGTTTGGGCTCCGCTGGAGCCATTACCCGCATTTACAGGAAGCCTCCAGCGGAGGCACACCTTTGTAACAATAAATACCGGATTCACTTTAAGCACCGTAGGTGCGGCACCTGGTTTTGTCCCTACGTTTTGGGACACTACATCTATCCTCTATCCTCTATCCTCTAATAATAAAGTCACCATTCAATCCAACAGCCTCCCAATCCACGTATATCCTAATGAAGCTTCTGCAGAAGCATCAACATCTTTCCATTCCTGCTCAGCCTGTATCAAGTTCCGGCCAATTCACTGGCTACAGGCAAATCATTCCATCTCATTTGTAAGAGCTTATTTGGAATTTTCTTTTGGAGCGAAGGCTCCCCAAAAGGTAAAATCCGAGTCAATACTGCCCGTATGAAGGCGGGATTATTTTAATTCAAAATTTTCCAAAATGAACTGGAAATTACTTATCACAACATTTGTGATGGCGGGATTTTTATGCCCTATGGCATGGTCTTCCAGTCACAGGGAAGCCCCCTTAATCGCCAATGATCCACTTGCAGACAACACGGACCTCTATGCATTTAGAAGCCCGGATGATCCCAACACCATAACTATTATTGCCAATTACATCCCGGCAGAATTGCCGCATGGTGGTCCAAATTATTACACATTTGGTGAAAATGTCCGGTATGAGATCCACATCGACAATGATGTGAACACACCGGGAGACGATATCATCTACCGTTTCACTTTTCAACGAGTGAATGAAGATCCGTCGACTTTTTTCAACATCCGACTGGGCATGCAGAATCTGAAAACGACTTATACCATGGAGCGCAGCCTCGATGGTGGGGCAACCTTTCAGGTAATGCTGGAAGACGGCATTGTGCCGCCCAATTATATCGGTACACGGTCTATTGAAAGCCAGGTGGGATTAAATACAACCTACTCCGAACTAATGAACAACTCCATTATGATGAGTTCAGGTGGAGAAACCGTTTTCTGCGGACCAGTAGATGATCCGTTTTATGTAGACCTCGGTGGCGTTTTTGACCTGGGCAACCTCCCAAGACAAGATGGTGATTCGCGTGACGGACTGGCAGAATTCAATGTTCACACCATTGCTATTCAGATACCGATCGACATGCTGTTGAAAGACGGCGCTCCCTCAACTCCTACCTCTATTCTTGATCCCGATTATGTTATTGGCGTATGGGCTTCTGCCAGTCGTCCGGCTACCCGGGTTTTGAATGATGATGGAACAGCTCCTACCGATAGTGGAAACTGGGTTCAGGTTTCCCGTCTCGGAATGCCCCTGACCAATGAGGTGGTCATTCCAATTGGATTGAAAGACTTTTGGAACAGTCTTACCCCTTACGATGAAATCACCGACACCCAGCTCGACCCTTCTTTTTACAATCCGGAATTAGCACTCTATATGGACGACGACCAGTTTGGTCCGGCCGTACCCGCATTTAGTGCCCTGAGAATTCAGCGCAACAGCCTACAGGGATTCGACTTCGGAAATGGTCAGGATGGCCTCTATGGATTAAAAGGAGACCCGGCACTTGATGGTACCGCACTGGATGATGATGTATTTGGCACACTCCTGCTGCCTGGCCCCGGACAACCAAGGTCTGTTGACCTTTGGCCGGCATTTCATACCGGTGTACCCAATCTGGCACCTTATCATCTGGCGACAGGAAAAGGTGGAGACCCGCTTGCCGATGGCAAACCTTTCGTAAACAACTTTTTGCCTAATGGTGGCGATATGTTGCGTCTCAACATGGCTGTACCAGTAACTCCAAGGAATGACGAAAACTTTAGTTCGCTTGGCTTGATCCAGGCTGCTGTGCTTGGCCTTACCGACCCGACTTACAACACTACAGCCGATTTGGAAATGATTCCTAATATGGATGGTTTTCCCAATGGCCGCCGCCTCGAAGACGATGTTACACGCATCGAATTACAAGCTGTGAGTGGGGTTGTTCTTGCTGCCATTGGTCTGTGGTATGACGATTATACCGCTGGTGACCCCAATCCGGTTACCGATGACCTCTTGGGCGTATTGACCTACTCCACGGGTGTAAATGCGAATGACAAGCCATTCAGCGAAAGCTTCCCATATCTGGCCACCCCCTGGGCAGGTACAGAAACGGATCAATAATCACTGAAAACTTAAAATACAGACCATGTTTACCTATAAAAAATTTATTAGTGCCATCAATCGAAGCTTACTGCTTTGCACGCTGTTAATGGCCGCTTCCCTGCTGGAAGCATCCAGTCACCGCGAGGCACCTCTTATTGCCGATGATCCCCTGGCAGACAATGTGGATCTATATGCATTCCGGAGCCCGGACAATCCGGAAATGATCACGCTTATTGCGACTTATGTCCCCTTACAATTGCCACATGGCGGTCCAAACTATTACAGTTTTGGCGAAAATATCCGGTATGAGATCCATGTGGATAATGATGCCTTGATACCGGGTGATGAGATTATTTATCGATTCACCTTCCAGAAGGAAAATGAAGATCCGACCACGTTCTTCAACATTCGTCTCGGACAACAAAACCTGAAAACGACTTACACCCTGGAACGAAGTCTCGACGGTGGCAACACTTTCACGACTATCGTGGAAAACGGGGTGGTTCCTCCAAACAATATTGGCAGCCGTTCAATCACCACGGAAGTAGGACTCAACACCTCATACCAGAATTTGATGATGGGTGGTATCACCACAGCAACCTCCGGCGAACAAGTATTTGCCGGCCCCGTGGATGATCCGTTTTTCGTGGACCTCGGCGGTGTATTTGACCTCGGTGACCTACCCCGCCAGAATGGTGACCCACGCGACGGCCTCCAATGTCTGAACGTGAGTGCCATTGCCATCCAGGTACCTATCAGTACCCTCCTGAAAGCAGGAGCTCCTACTGAACCTACTACTATCCTCGATGGAGATTACGTTATTGGCGTTTGGGCATCTGCCAGTCGCCCGATGATGCGCACCCTCGAAGAAGGAGGAGAGATTAGCTACTCCGGAAGCTGGGTACAGGTTTCCCGGCTGGGAATGCCGCTGACCAATGAGGCAGTTATTCCTATTGGCATGAAAGACTACTGGAATTCCTTGTCTCCTTACGAGGAAATAACCGACACCAGCCTCGATCCGTTTTTCTTTAATCCGGAGCTGGCGCTGTATATGGACGATGAGCAATTTGGTGCTGCCGTACCGGCATTCAGCGACCTGCGCGTTCAGCGCAACAGCCTCCAAACCTTTGATTTTGGAAATGGTCAGGACGGACTTTATATCTTAAAGGGTGATCCGGCTCTTGACGGTACTGCACTGGATGATGACATCTTCGGGACCTTGCTATTGCCCGGCCCGGGACTGCCTCGTTCTGTAGACTTGTGGCCCGCTTTTCATACGGGTGTACCCAATTTCCGCCCGTACCAACTGGCTACCGGTAAAATGGGCGACCCGCTTGCAGCAGGTAAGCCATTCGTAAACAACTTTTTGCCAAATGGCGGAGATATGTTGCGCTTAAATATGGCCGTCCCTCCAACCGATAGAAGTGATCCGGCCTTTAGTTCGCTTGGCTTGATACAGGCAGCTGTGCTTGGTCTCACCGATCCAACCTATGCCGGCAGTGCTGACCTTGAATTCATTCCAAACATGGATGGATTCCCCAACGGACGCCGCCTGGAAGATGATGTTACCCGCATTGAGCTTCAGGCTGTAAGTGGTGCTGTACTTGCTGCCATTGGTCTGTGGTATGACGATTATACCGCTGGCGACCCGAATCCGGTAACCGACGACCTGGTGGGCGTACTGAATTATACTACTGGAGTGGAAGAAAACGATGCTTCTTTCACCCCTGCGTTTCCCTATCTCGCTATGCCCTGGGCTGGTGATGGAGGCTGTAGTGGCGAAATTTTTGTCACTTCGACCGAAGAAACTCCTGGTGTAACCGGCATGAGTCCTTCTCCGGTATTGATGTCAAACTATCCGAATCCATTCCGGGCAAATACGACCCTGAAGTTCCGCACACAATCTACCGAGCGTTTGCAAATTCGTTTGTTTACACTTGAAGGAAGGTTTGTGCGCGTACTTGCTGACAAAACGTATCCGCAAGGCGAGCACGAATTGCCCCTACAACTATCTGACTTAGCTGCAGGCACCTACCTGGCAACGGCCAGCCTGGGTGGACAGCACAGCAGACAGGTGTTGAAAATGATTAAAATTGATTAAACCACTGTAGTTCGGCTACAGACTAAAAACACGAGCGAAGTCCTTCGGGGCTTCGCTTTTTGTTTGGGGTAAAACCAAAAAGGTCTCCGCCCTCGTAAATGACAGTGAAAGCTAAGAAGTCCATTCTTTAATTATCATTCCGCTTAGCTATCAAAGCCCAACAGTAATTCCTGTTGTATTTGTGCCTTTCGGCGAAAGCCGGAAGGGGTGGAATACTATTGAATTAACCAAAAAAAATTGCCATGCGAAACTTTACCTTTTCCCTCATCATGATACTGGCTGCCTTCTCGATAATAGGTTGCAGTACTCCTGAAAGTGACCAACAAACTACAAGCACCTCCTCGATTGAAGTACCGGAACTGCTTGACAGACCCTCAAAGATCCAATACGGACAAGAATGGGAACGCACACAAAACAAGTATGCCGAATACAAGGGCCAGTTGCAGACGGATGAAGCGCCTGAGGCCCTCCTCCACCTTGCGCAACTTTTTACGATTGAAGCCCGAATCACTGGCGAGCACGGACATTATTACCAGGGTGCTCTTGAGCTTCTGGATCAATTGCTCCAAAAAGAAGACCTTGAAGAGGATGTTCATTTCATGGCGCTAAGTACAAAAGCCGGCGTACAATTATCTCAGCACGATTTTTCCAAAGCCCTGAACACGGGAAAAGAAGCCGTAAAAATGAATCCGCACAATGCCCGGATCTATGGGGTATTGGTGGATGCCAGCGTAGAACTTGGCGATTACGAACAAGCCGTAAAATACGCCGACAAGATGGTTTCTATTCGACCAGATCTCCGCTCCTATTCACGTATCTCCTATTTACGGGAAATACACGGTATGCCGGAAGCGGCTATCGAAGCCATGGAAATGGCTGTTGAAGCCGGAGCACCCGGTTCAGAGGAAATTGCCTGGACCCGCCTTCAACTGGGTGAATTGCACGAGCGCTACGGAAATATCGGAGCAGCCAAAAAGAACTTCGAGATCATTTTGGCAGAACGTCCAAATTATCCCTTCGCGATAGCTGCTCTTGCCCGTCTGGACAAAAAGTCCGGAAATTTTGAGAAAGCAGAAACCAGACTGAATGAAGCTTGTGCAATTATTCCTGAATTTGGGTTCTATCAGGATTTGGCCGTCATCTATCAATTAACCGGCCGGGAAAAAGAAGCCCGGAAACAAGCCGAAGAAGTGCTCCTCATGCTGGAAGATGATGTGGCAAACGGGCACAACATGAATCTCGAATACGCGGACTTATACTTAAACCTGCTGGACATGCCCGACAAGGCACTTACCTACGCTAAAGACGAGTATGAGAAAAGACCGGACAACATTACCGTAAACCTCTATCTGGCTGAAATTTATCAGGCAAATGGAGACCAGGCATCTGCTCAAAAACATCTGGAAAAAGCATTGGTAACCAACTCTGAGGATCCTGCTTTAATTTCTCTGGCTGAGACCATTAGCAAGTAATCCTCAAACACAAACCCGATGCAATGAGATATTTATACTTACTTATACTGACCATAAATCCGTTGTTTTTATTTGGACAATCCTTTTCAGGAAAGGTGGTTGACAAACTCGACCGGCCACTAGCTTATGCCCATATATATCTGCAGGGATCGCAAAACCACGCCCACACTAATGAATTTGGCTTATTCAAACTGGATGGCATTGAATCCGGAGATACAATAGTTATTAGCCTTCTTGGCTATAAAACGCATAGATACTTCCTGGAAGAGCTCGAAGAACCTCAGACGTTCACCCTTGCTGAAAGTCCCTTACAACTGGACGAAGTTGTGGTTTCTACAGGCATAGATGCTCAGCAAATCTTTACTGAAATCGACTTGAAAACCAATCCGGTTTCCTCTTCACAGGAAGTCTTGCGTACGGTTCCCGGCTTAATCATCGGGCAACATGCGGGAGGCGGGAAAGCCGAACAAATTTTCCTGCGTGGCTTCGATATTGATCATGGCACAGACATCAATCTAACGGTAGACGGAATGCCGGTTAATATGGTCTCCCACGCGCACGGACAAGGCTATTCAGACCTGCATTTCCTCATTCCGGAAATCATTGACGGGGTGGACTTTGGCAAAGGCCCCTATTATGCCGAACAAGGCAATTTTACTACTGCCGGCTATGTAGATTTTCAGACCAAAGACCGGTTGGATAACAGCCTCCTTCAACTTGAAAGAGGCATGTTTAACCAGACAAGGTTTCTGGGTGCGTTCGACCTCATTGACAACAAAAAACATGCTGCCTGGATAGCATCTGAGTTTTTATTTGCAGACGGGCCATTTGAATCCCCTCAGGGGCTCAGTCGCTTCAATTTTATGGGTAAATACGCCACCCGTTTAGCGAATTACGATAAAATCACAGTTTCCGGGTCGCATTTCACCTCCACCTGGGATGCTTCTGGTCAAATCCCACAACGCCAGGTAGACAATGGAGCCATCAGCAGATTTGGAGCGATAGATGATACAGAGGGCGGAACAACGAGCCGCACAAATCTCAATTTCAGTTACAACAAATACATAAACGACAATTCATTCATTCGCAACTCGGCCTATTACGCCCGATACGATTTTGAGCTCTTTTCAAACTTTACCTTTTTCCTGGATGATCCGGAAAATGGGGACCAGATCCGACAATCGGAATCCCGGGAAATATTTGGATTAAAGAGTGAGTGGAACCAGGCTTTTGATTTGGGAGAAACAAGTACGCTGCTTAAGCTTGGTACCGGCATCAGACAAGACAAAGTAGACGACATCCTGCTTTCGCATACAGCCAACCGCAGCGAAACGCTGGAAGAAATTCAACGGGGAAACCTGAATGAAACAAACAGCTTTGCTTATGTCAATGCCAATATTGAAATCGGTAAACTGACCATAAATCCAGGATTAAGAGCTGACCTGTTTATGTTTACCTATCAGGATGCTTTGGTGGAGAACTACCAACGAACGACCGTAAACAAGGGCATCGTAAGTCCGAAACTGAACTTCTTTTACGATGCCTCTCAAAATTTGCAATTGTTCCTGAAAACCGGTAAAGGTTTTCATTCCAATGATACACGAGTAGTTGTCGCACGCGATGGCCGGGAGGTGCTCCCATCTGCTTACGGAGCAGATCTGGGTGTGATTTTTAAACCCGCGAAAAGACTACTGATTCAATCGGCCATCTGGTATTTATTTCTGGAGCAGGAATTCGTTTATGTCGGAGATGCCGGCATTGTAGAACCCAGCGGGAAAACCAATCGCGCCGGAATTGATCTGGGAGTACGATACCAAATTGCGGATTTCCTTTTCCTGCAATCCGATATCAACTACACACATGCCCGAAGCGCAGAAGATCCGGAAGGAAGCAATTACATTCCGCTCGCTCCTGACCTTACTGCAAGTGCGGGACTAAACCTCCAACATCCCACCGGATTTTACTTTGGCCTTCAATACCGCTTTATTAACGACCGGCCGGCCAATGAAGATTACTCCATTACGGCCGAGGGATATCAGATTTTTGACCTTACTACGGGTTATCAATGGGGCAATTTAGACTTTGGTATCGCTGTTCAGAACCTGTTGAATACAGAATGGAAAGAGACCCAGTTTGCGACAGAGTCCAGATTAGACTTTGAGACCGAACCAGTCGAAGAAATACATTTTATACCCGGTACACCTTTCTTTTTGAAAGGGATTATTCGGTATAAATTTTAAGATCAATTTTTTGGTTTTTTTGGGTGTTTACAGAGCTTTTGCTCTGCGTTAAAACCCCGGCGCTTCACGCCGGGGTTTATTATTTTAAGCAGCGTTTTTACTTCATCAAACTAATTGCCACACCTCCTCCGGGAGCGAGTTTGATCGTTTTGGTTGTCGATGCATCCACCGTCTCCTTTACAATCTCCAGACTTTCCGGATTGTCATCCCAATGGGCATCTGATCCATCCTGATAGAAGATGGCCTCATAGCTTTCGCCGGAAGGCAAAAAATCAAAATTGATCGTAATCTCCCGGCCTTCCTCATTGGTGATAGCACCTACAAACCAGTTGCCTGAATTGCGCTCTTCGCGGGCAATGGTTACATACTCTCCAACTTCTCCATTCAGGACCTTTGATTGCTCCCAGTCTACTCCCACATCGCGTATAAACTGGAACCCGGCTTGCCCTTCATAATTCTCCGGCAGATCACAAGCCATCTGAAGCGGACCGTAAATGACCACATACAAGGCAAGCTGCTGCGCCAGCGTTGTATTGATCTGGTTATTTTCCTTCCAGGGATTCAGCTTGATATTAAACACTCCGGGTGTAAAATCAATGGGGCCGGCCAGCATACGGGTAAAAGCAACGGTTGGCAAGTGGGCAGGCGGATTTCCACCATCGGAAGCCCAGGCATTAAATTCCTGTCCGCGGAGGCCTTCCCGAGCGATGGCGTTAGGGAAAGTGCGTCGCAAACCGGTTGCTTTAATGGGTTCGTGGGCATTAACGGCGACCTGATTTCGAGCAGCGGTGCGTAATACTTTTCGGTAGTGGCGCACCATCCATTGTCCGTGGTGGTACTCTCCTGCCGGAATGATTTTTCCTACATATCCGGTTTTCACCGAATGAATTCCCAGGTTTTGCATCAGGGCATAAGCCGTATCCAGCTGTTGGGTGTAGGTGCGAGGGGCTGCAGAAGTTTCGTGATGCATCACAATCTCCACCCCTTTTTCCTTTCCGTAACGCACAACCTCTTCCAGGTCATAATCTTCATAAGGCGTCACAAAATCGAATACGCCTTCCCGGTCTTCAAAACCAATCCAACGTTCCCAGCCGGTATTCCAGCCTTCGACCAGAACACCACCGATGTTGTTTTCGGCCGCAAAATCTATGAAAGCTTTGGCATTTTCGGTGGTAGCTCCGTGCTTGCCGCTGGCCAGATCCCAACTGGACTTACCCAGGTGCATTTCCCACCATATACCCACGTATTTCATGGGTTTAAACCAGGGAATATCCCCAAGTTTATTTGGATCATTGAGGTTGACAATCAGTTTTGATTCGATAAGGCCGCCGGCATTTTCGCTAATCTGAATGGTACGCCAGGGGGTAGAAAAAGGCAAGCCAATTTTTGCTTTTGCACCCAGTCTGTCGCTGCCTACCAATTCGCTGACCATCGAATTATCGGCGGCATTTACCTTTAGCGTCATGCCTGAATAATTGGTCAAATTGGCTTCGTGGAAACTCAGGTGTAGTCCCTCTGCGGTACGCATGGTTACGGGGGTATTGACCGCATTTTCCGGAATGGTCGTTTGAGCCAGATTTGGATGATCTCGTTTGGATATCGCATTGATTTCTGAAAATTTCGTGGCACTGTATAAGTGCTCATAAATATCCCAGTCGCCAGGAATCCACCAACAATCGTGGTCTCCGGTCAGTTTAAACTCGGTATTCTCATCCGTAATAACCAACTCATCCACTCCTTCCTGAGCCGGGAGATGGTAGCGAAAACCCAGTCCGTCGTCATACACCCGGAAGATCAATTGCAGCGCACGATTTGGGGCTTCTGTTTCCTTCAGGTTAACGATCATCTCATTGTACACATTCTCTACTTCCCGTTGCTCTCCCCAGGGCATTTCCCAGTTGTCTTCTTTTGATTCTACGGCATGGGAAACCACCTCAAAGCCGTTCATCAATTTTGGTTGGTCTTTAAAGTCAAAACCCAATCCGGAGGGCTTGATGACCGAAGCTCCTTTATGGGATACCTCATATAACGGACGGCCATCCGCCGAAAGGCTAAAAGCAACCAGGACATCACCGGATGGACTCGCCGCTTCCATGGATTCCTGATCTGTTGAATTTTCCGTACAGGAATGAAAAAGCAGGGCACCAAAAAGGAGTGCCGACAGAAGAAGTGTTCTCTTTTGCATACGTCTGTTTTTAAGGCGGTCTATCTGGTCAGGACCTGTAAATATAATATTTTGAGATCCTCTGAGAGATCTTTGTATTTGTCCAAAAGGAAGGGCAGTAAGCTAAAACGGGTTGTATAATTCTGGGTTTTGAGAGCTGAGAATGAAGAAAGAATATTTTTTTGGGCTTTCGCCGAATGGCAGCCTCATTTTCATTTTCAACCTGTCAGGTTGAAATTATACGCTTAGCCCTATCGAATAACCGTAATATCTCCTTTAATGATTACAGTTGTACGATCCACCAGCTTTAGTTCAGCCCAATAGACATAAACACCCGGATCAACCAATTCTCCCCGGAATCGTCCATCCCAGCCTTTTGTTGGATCATTGGCAAGTATCTGCTCTGCCAGAAACATGGATTCTCCCCAGCGGGAATAAACCCGCAGTTCCAAAATCCCGATCACTTCCGGACCAGCGTAAATGGTAAAATTGTCATTGATCCCGTCGCCATTTGGAGAAATCGCATTGGGAGCATAAACACGCAATGCTTTCGCAATTTGCACGCTTACGGAGTCTGTGCCCCGGCATCCCAGAGAATCTTCAACAGTAACCGCATAGGTGCCCGCAGTAATCGGCCCCAGGGTTACCGACTCGCAATCTTCGCAATCCAGACCTGACCAGTAAATAGCTGCTGCCTGAGAAAGGGGAATATTTGTAATGGGACTCAAAGTCACAGAATCCCCCAATTGGACAATGGTATCCAGCCCCAACTCAACGAGTAATTCCGGGACGGGGTTCAGGAAAGCAAATGCTTCCGCCAAACAGCCATTTGCATCTTCTATTAATAGCTGGTAGCTCCCGGAAGGAAGCCCCTCGAAGAGCGGATCATCCTGATACACCCCTCCGTTAAGTGCATAAGCAAAAGGATCGGCTCCTCCCTGCACATTTTCAATTTGAATGGCTCCTGCATTTTCATCAAAACAACCTGGATCTGAAAAAGCCAGATCAAATTGCAGCGGATCCGGAGCTTCTAAAAACATGGAATCTGTATCTGCACAATCATAACTATCGGTAACACTCACACTCACCCAACCGCCAGGCAGGCCGTCGACCGATTGCCCAAATGCGCCATTGGACCAGACAAAATCGAATGGAGCGGTCCCTCCACTCAAAACATCTACAAAGGCTGTTCCGTCATTTGCATCTGCACATGACACATTAAAGCCCCCAAAGTCGGAGGTAACATTTAGTTGTATTTGAGGAGGTATTGCCTGGGTAACATTCGCCGAAAGGCTAACAGATAATCCAGAATCATCCATTATTTCAATCGTATAACTTCCCGGAGGCAGATCATCCAGCAAGAGCATATTACCGGGACCATTGAAGGTTCCTCCGCCCATTTCTCCGCCAGCTTCCATCCAGGTCCACTCATACGGACCGGTACCATTTTGTAAACTGATTGCAAGGGTTCCAAAATTGGCTTCACAGGAAATGGTATCTCCGCTGGCTAAGGCCTCCAGAACACATTCAGCAGGAGGCGCTAAATCAATTTGCAATAAAACCAAACTGTCACAGCCAAATTGATTGGTAAAAAGACTTTCAACCAGCCCGGTATCCTGTACAGAACAAGTTTCATCAAATAAATAAGTCGTATCGGAAGGCAACAAACTGGTGGTCGTAATCACCAGGCTATCGCAGCCAAACTCGTTTTGCAGCAACACCTCCATCACCCCTACTTCATCAGGATCGCAGGTCGTTGCACTCAGATCCGTGGTGTCAGTGGGAAGCAATGTCGTGATCGTAATGACCAGACTATCGCAACCAAATTGATTCTGAAGCAGCTCTTCACTTACGCCTGCCTCATTTGGATCACAGGTCGTCGCGCTCAAATCTGTTGTGTCCGAGGGCAACAAACTGGTGATCGTAATCACCAGGCTATCGCAGCCAAACTCGTTTTGGAGTAACACCTCCATCATCCCTACTTCATCAGGATCGCAGGTCGTCGCGCTTAAATCCGTGGTGTCGGAGGGCAGTAATGTCGTTGTGGTAATAATCAAACTATCGCAACCAAATTGATTCTGGAGCAGCTCTTCGCTTACACCTGCCTCATTTGGGTCACAGGTCATCGCACTTACATTTGTCGTGTCAGAAGGCAGCAAACTTGTGGTCGTAATCACCAGACTATCGCAACCAAACTCGTTTTGCAACAACACCTCCATCATCCCTACTTCATCAGGATCGCAGGTCGTCGCACTTAAATCCGTTGTATCGGAGGGCAGTAAATCAACGGTTGTAATGACCAGACTATCGCAACCTTCGGTAGATTGAAAAACATCCACAAATACACCCGTATCCTGTGGATTACAAACAGCTTCAAAAAAGAAAGTAGAATCCGCTTCCGCGAATGTGGTGGTAATAATCAGGAGGCTGTCGCAACCAAATTGATTTTGCAACAGCACTTCTTCCACGCCCGCCTGTGCCGGATCGCAACTCGTTTGATCCAAGGTAGTCGTATCGGCAGGAATCAAGGAAGTCGTTGTGATCACCAGGCTGTCGCAACCATTTTGATTGGGGAATATTTCTTCAAAAACACCTACTTCATTTGGGTCGCAAGTCGTTGCAATCAAATCAGTCGTATCGGATGCCAATAAGGTCGTAGTCGTAATGACCAGACTGTCGCAGCCAAATTGATTCGAAAACAAATCTTCTACCATACCCACATCTGCCGGATCACAGCTTTCCAGAAAGAGTTCCGTCGTATCAGAAGGAAGCAAAGAAACGGTAGTGATTATGAGGCTGTCACATCCTGCTACGGTACTAAGCACTTCTTCAAAAATACCCGTCTGAGCCGGGTCGCAGGTAAAATCAGATAGTTGAGTGGTATCGGGCGGAAGGTATATAAATTCGGTAATCACCAGGCTGTCGCAACCATTTTGATTTTGAAACAATTCTTCGAATACCCCCTCCTCATTGCTGTCACAGGTAAAGTCCATGACATTGGTCGTATCAGAACCCAGAAAACTCGTAATGGTAATGAGCAAACTATCACAGCCATTTTGATTCATCAGGAAAGTGGTATCTGATCCGACTTCGGCCAGGTCACAACTCGTTTGGTTTAGCACCAGGGGGTCATTCCCGCCAAAGACGATGGTTTCAATAACCAGGCTGTCGCAATTGCCGCTGCCGGGGAAGCTTGTTTCAACTATCCCGGCATTGTTCGGATCACACGTAATGCTTTCCACGAAAGTGGTATCCTCTAAAACCACCTCCAGATTGGTGATCAAAATAGAATCACAGCCGAGATAGGTTTGCAGGGTATCAAAATAAACGCCGGGTAACATTTGCCAGTCATTCTGCAAGAAGATACTGTCGCCGTTGCAGATTTCAGCATCCAGCAAGTTGGACACCTGGGTACCAACCACCACCTCAGCACTTCCGCTGGCATTGGGATCCACACAAGGGGTCCCTCCGGTACCGCTTACGCTCGTAATAATGTAGGTTGAAGTAAAAGGCGGAAATACCGGATATTGAAGGGTTCCCGAAAGGCCGCCGAGCGGAAACATGGCTCCCGTGGTCGTGTTCTCCAAAATGACATCTACGGGCCCGGGGCCGGTCACAGTGATTGTCAGAGTGGCACCTTCGCCGATGCAAATGGATTCATTTCCGGAAAGGCTCACGGATGAATTCGGGAAAAAAGTAACCAGTATATCATCCGTGCCGGGACAACCATTGGCATCGGTAACGGTCACACTGTATAAACCACTTTCTGTAAGGGTAATTGTCTGTGTTTGCTCCCCGGTACTCCACAAATAAGTAGCTCCCGGATTGCCCGCATCCAGGACTAAACTTTCGCTTTCGCAAAGCAATTGATTAGGACCAAGATCCACGACAGGAGCAGAAGAAACCACATTTACGGAAGCCACTGCTGTATTACTCACTTCGCCGTTGAAAGCCTCATAAGATACCTCGATGGTACGCAAGCCGGGTGTTGGAGGTTGTGCGGTGTTTTCATACAATACATCCAGCAATACCCCCTCAAAGTCAGCTGCCGTCGCGGATCCGAGGTTAATCACATTGATCATCGTACTACCACTCCCAAAAATAATCAGGCCCGGAATGGGATTTAAGGTTAGAAATTCCAGCGGACCGTCCAGGTTGCCGCTGGCCAGGGTGATGGTCATTTGCTCAATGGAAGAGCCTGTATTCACATCCACATCTTCATCGGCAATGGGGCTGCTGCCGCTTGTACAGTCGATCGTAGGCGCAAAATAATCGGAGCCCGGTGCTCCGGAACTGTCATCGCCATCGAGATCCAGTTCGTATATATCGCAGGTAGGAGGCGGATTAAAATCATCCAGACTGGCCATACCGGTAATCACATAGGGAACAGAGCAAAGTACCATTTCCGTTTGAGCATCGGTGTCGATAAGCACTAAGCTTCCACCCGGGGTTCCGCCCACAAATTGATCACATCCATCGTAATAACCCGATAAGCCCCAATAAGCATTTCCCACATTCATGGCCAACGTACTGGCTGGCGGGTCATTTGGATTTATCTGCCACAACTGGGAAAACGTAACATAGTAGGGTATCCCCTCAATAAAAACCATATCACCGCCCGCCGGGCCCGGTAAATTTCCAAGGTTTGTTGCTTCACCGGTGTTTGTATTGATGGAATAATAAAATGACCCTGCCCCAAAGACCTGTGAATTAGGATCGCAGGCTAATGAGTTGATGATTGCCCCGCCAAAGTTACCGACCAGACTGGCCGATGCAGTCGTCGGATTGATTGCAAACAGGCTGAAACCGTCGGTTACATACATCTGGCCATTAGGGCAATAAGCTATGTCAAGCGCGGTAATGCCCGCCCCGTTTTGATCCATAATGGGCCCAATTACTGTAACGGCACAACCATTGCTCAAATCAACAGAAACCAGTTCTGAAGGCACGGCATTCGTAACCAGATAAATTATTTGGGCAGAAAGATTTGCACTCAGCAATACTCCAAAAAACAACAGGATCAATCTTCTCATGGCATTATTTAATAGTAAAGTGGCCCATAAGCAGGAGAGCAAATTTAGATTACTTTCTTTTCTGAGGCTTAAAGGTAAATTATTGACAGGGTAAATGTTTACCCCGCATGACTATTCTAATTAAAGTGTCAGGAACCATCTGATTCTTAGCCCCTTTCGGGGAATTTCTGTTTGATTAAGCTACAAACTGACATTCTAAAATTAGCTTAACGTATAGTAAACACTATGTTTTTAATTACCTTTCAGGTATACCTTGGCGACTTATGACTACCAGCAAGAAACAATTATCCTTCCTTAATCTGATCAATAGATGCCGTCTGGGACTGGCTTTGCTGCCTGTGCTCCTGAGTCTTCAGTTATCGGGACAGTCATTTCTGGATCAAAAGATTGCGGTTTCCTTTGAGGGAAACACCATGGAACAAATCCTCCAAACCATTGATCGGGATTTTGCTGTTGACTTTTATTTTGATCCCACTCAACTCCCCGACCAAAAATACCAGCTGGGTTTCCGGGATATAAGCTTGCGGGAATTTCTGGAAGGCATCCTTAAAGACACCGGACTGGCCTATGCCCCCTTCGAAGATTTTGCAGTCATCATCGTTCCGGCTTCTGACCTCGATCTGGAATTCACCCGGGAATATTATCAGGTAAAATATGGAGAGCCGGAAGAGGCAACAGTCGGTCTCAGCCAGGAAAAAATCACCCTGGGAGATCCGGAAAACGTAGACCCCGACGGCAAGGCAAATATGACAGGAAGAATCACTGATGCCCAGTTTGGTGATCCCCTGATTGGAGTTTCCCTGTATCTGCCTGAATTGAATAAAGCGGTAATTAGCGGGGAAGATGGAAGTTTCCAATGGGAGTTGCCCATTGGGGAACATCAGCTCCTGGTTCAGTCTATTGGGTATGAAGAATTTAACGGAAGGCTGGAGGTTTTCGGTGATGGAGCATACGACATGGAGCTTACCCCCAGGGCTTACAGCTTTGAAGCAGTGGTCGTTCGCGAATCAGCCACCGACGAAAACATCGCCTCCACACAAATTGGTATTGAACGCCTGAGCACCAAAGAAATTAAAGCCCTGCCTGCGCTCCTGGGCGAACCCGATGTTATCCAGAGCCTGCTCAGCCTGCCCGGTGTAAGCAAAGTAGGCGAAGGGGCCACCGGCTTTAACGTGCGGGGCGGTAGCATTGATCAAAATCTTATAACGCAGGATGGCGCGCTGGTTTTCAACAGCTCCCACGTCCTGGGGTTCTTCTCCATATTCAACCCGGATATTATCAAGGGGGTTACCCTATACAAAGGACATATTCCCGCTCAATACGGAGGCCGAACAGCCTCTTTCCTGGAGGTGGAAACCATAAATGCCGATTCGGAGCAATTTCACATCCGGGGAGGAGTTGGGATTGTATCGAGTAAGCTGGCTATGGAAATCCCGCTGATTAAAGGAAAAACGTCCTTACTTTTGGGCGGACGAACCTCCTATTCAGACTGGATGTTGGGCTTTTTCCGCAGATACCCGGATATCCAAAACAGCTCGGCTACTTTTTACGACCTCAATGCCAAGATCAGCCAGCAACTGGGCAAAGGCAGCAATATTTCACTGGGCTTCTATCAGAGTCAGGACAAGTTTAAATACTCTGAGTTCTTCGGATTTGACTGGGGATTGCAGAACATCCATTTGCAATGGAATCAAATTCTTGGCGATGGCATCTCCTCCAACTTTGAAGCTATTCGAGGAGAGACTTACAACACCTCTCTCGATCCGGAAGGGATTGATGCGTTCGAGCTTTCTTCCGGCTTTTCTTATTACCGCTTACGCGAAAATGTCTTTATCAGCACCTTTGACAGACACCAGATTCACCTGGGTGTTGAATGGCTGCGCTTAAACCAAAAAGAGGAAACACTTACGCCCGGCTCAGAATCCTCTGCCGTTATTCCCCGCAGCGCCGAAAAAGACCGGGGAGAAGAGTTTTCTGTATTTATAAACGATGAGATAAGCCTGGGCAGCCGACTTTCGCTTTCTGTCGGTTTGCGCTATACCTATTACCGGCAGTTGGGAACTGAGACCTTGTATCAATATGCAGGAGATGACCTTCCCGATATCATTAACCAAAACGACACGCTCTATTTCCAATCCGGAGAAAGCGTGCAAAGCTATCAGGGACTGGAACCCCGTTTATCCCTGCGGTTCCGTTTTGACGTCAACACCTCCGTCAAGCTGAGTTACAACCGACTCAATCAATACATCCACCTCTTATCCAACACGGTAGCAGCTACACCGGTAGATGTCTGGCAATTGAGTACGCCCTACATTCCGCCACAGCGGGCAGACAACTTTTCAATAGGCCTCTTCCGGAACTTCGAAGACAATGCCTGGGAAACATCGCTGGAAGGCTTTTACCGGTTCCAGAATCAGTTGGTAGAGGTACGCGACCTGCCAGAAATCCTATTAAATGATCATTTGGAAACCGAGATACTCCCGGCTGTCGGACAGGCATACGGGCTGGAATTTTCCATCAAAAGAAACATAGGCAAAACGAAAGGCAGACTTTCCTACACCTGGTCGAGGGCGCTGCGGCAAACACCCGAAACCGGCAATCTGGACCCCATAAATGGCGGAGACTGGTTTCCGGCCGCGTTCGACCAACCACACAGCCTGAAGCTGAACCTCTCCCAGCAGGTAAATCGCAGACACACTTTCTCTGCCAACTTTGTTTTCAACAGCGGACGCCCCATCACGGCCCCCATCGCCAACTTCTTTGTAAATGCAACCCCCGTTCCGTTGTATTCCGAAAGAAACGCCTATCGCATTCCGACCTATCACCGACTCGATTTGTCGTATACCATTCGCAGAAATGCGGTAAGAAAAACCCGCTACAAGGGCAGTCTTACCTTTTCGATATACAATGTTTACGCCCGGAAAAACATATTTACCATCTTCTTCCAACGAGACCTGCGCACGGCAACGCAAGCCTACCAGTTTTCGGTACTCGGATCAGCATTGCCAGCCATCACTTACAATTTTGAATTCTGATGAAAGTCCTGAAATACATATCCTTTTTCTTGCTTTTCAGCGGATGCCTGGAGCCCTACGAGTTTGAGTCGGAAGAATTGCCGGATGTCATTGTGGTGGATGGATATTTCACCAGCCAAAACGGGGATCACTTTGTTCAACTCCGCAAGGTCTCTTCCTATGGAGATGGACCGGGCAGAGCCGTTTTGTATGCCAACGTTCGACTACTTGATGACACAGGGGAAATCGGCTTCTTCACAGATATGGCCGACGGTTTATACCGATTGCCTGCCACCCAAATGACTGGCGAAGCAGGCCGTTCCTATACCCTGGAAATTGAGTTGCTCTCCGGAGAAATCATTCGCTCTGCCCAGCAAACACTTTTACCTCGTATAGAAGCCGATTCGGCTTATTTTAAATTTGAGAATGAGGCCCTGAAGGTTTACGTGGATACGCCTGTCCCCAGCGATGAAGATGTATTTTTAAGGTGGACCTACGATGAAGTATACCTCTTCATCTCCCAACCTTGCAATCCCTTTAATACAACCACCAATTGTTATATCGAAAAGCAGCCAGTTGTAAATCGTTTTCCTACAAATACCAACCGCGGGCTTTCCACCAATCGGTTGGATGGGAATCAAATCGTCTACGATTCAAACATCAGAGGCAAATCGGAGGAATATAAAAACATCCACGTTTTTAATATCTATCAGCGTAGAGTCAATGCTGCAACCTATGATTATTGGTCCCGACTGGATCAGGTGATCAACCAACAGGGCACTATTTTTGATCCGATCCCCGCTGCCGTACCGGGCAACATGCACTATGTAGATGATCCGGACAAACAGGTATTGGGCTATTTTGAAGTAGCCAGTGTAGATACTGTCCGGACCTTTGTAAGGGAGACCGATGTGCGGGAGAGCATTAGTAGTTTTTTGCCTTTTTGTCCGCCGATCTCCTCTTATGCCGACTATCTCTACTTCCTGTCTTCCGGCAATCCGCCGCCTGATATTTGTTGCAGTTGTTTTGGTATTCCAGGAAACATTCCCCAACCAGATTATTTCTAATTTATGCTCAATACGCTCATCACCCTGATTTTTTTCCAGGCCGGTCTGTTTGTCGATTCCAACCCGGAGCCTCTTTACGCTCATTTGAGTCAGCCGTATTATACCGGAGGGGACATTCTTTGGACGAAAGTTTACTTTTTAAACACAGATACTTCCGATATTCAAAGCAATGTCATCCATGTAGACCTCCTGGACCCCAGCGGCAATCTGTTGCACGAAGAACGCATTCGCCGAAAGGCAAACTATGGCGAATGGAGTTACCAATTGCCCTTTGACCTGCCAGGTGGCGTATATACGATTCGCTTTTACACCCTTTGGAATCTGAATTTCGATCCGCCTGTTTCCTACCAACGGTCTTTTGAATTATTAAGCGGGGCTGGGAAAGGGAGCGCTCCTCCCGACCATCGGGATTGGGAGCAACACTCCATGGTTGTGGGAAATTCACCTTTACAGCTTTCGCTGAAAAGCGATAAAGAAACATACCAAAAAGGAGAAAAAATCAGGGTTTATATAGAAGCTTCTGACAGCTTTGGGGAAGCGGTTTCCGGAAATTTTTCTGTGGCGGTAAGTGATGCTGCCTGGATCTCGCCGGCAGATGCCAGCCGTGCCCACTTGCAGGAGCAATTAAATCGCCTGGAAAATGCAGCCCCAAACTTTCAACGCAGACTGCAGGCAGAAAAAGGATTGCGTGTAGAGGGAATGGCCTATTCTCCGGAAACAAAAATGCCGCTGGAAACCAATTATCTTTCGTTGCATCTGGTGGAAGAAAACGAATACCATCAGATCAATACGGAGGGCGGCCAATTTAAATTTGATGTGCCGGCTTTTTATGGCAAACAAAATGCACAGATCCACAACCTGAATCCCTACCAGGACCCTTTACCGGAGATAGAAATTTTACATCCTGCCACCCTGCTTCCACAAGACTCAAAATCTCTATTGGAAGCAACTGCACCCGACAGTCTCGCTCGAAATCGCTATTTATTTCTGATGCGGCAGCAGCGAAAATATCGGGAAATCTTTGGCCAGGCTCCTACTCCTGTACGGCAGCGGCCGGACCGCCAGATTGCCCGGGGAGAGGCAGATCTCAGTTTTGATATGGATGATTTTCATCAATTGATAAGTGTGGATGAATTCCTGGATGAGGTGGTACTTACAGCGCGATTAAAAGGAAGCAACGAAGATCGACGGATTTTCCTGCAGGAAAGCGAAACCTACAAACGGTACTCCCGCCCAGCCTGGTTTCAGGTCGATGGATTCCTGATCTCAGATACCCCCTATGCCCTGGCTATTCCCTTTGGATCGGTAGACAGCATTCAGGTTTTTTCCAGCCGGGACAAAATTGCGGCACACTTTCCATCCATCATGGCAGCGTTTGGAGTGGTTGGAATAAAAACCAAAGACGGAAAGCTGCCGGAGGGTCTCGAAGATGTGAGCAATGGCTTTGAAGTTTCTGGTTTTCATTTTCCATATACCTTTTCACCGCCACCGACGGGCAATGCACCCGACTTCCGGCCGTTAGTACATTGGGAAAGTCAAATACAAACAGATGAAACCGGCCGCGCCTGGATCGAATTCCCCGCTTCGGATGCCCTGGGTACCTTTATCATTCAGGCAGAAGGAGTGAGTCTGGATGGACGGGCTGGTGCAGCCACCTTAAAATACATCGTAGAATAATATGAATCGGGCACAAAAAACGGGTCTCCTCTTTAGTCTGCTTTTCAGTTTTACGGCCTTGCAGGCTCAGCCGGGAATCGACAGAGCCTCCTTACGGGTCTGCAACTGTTACGCTTCCGCGAATGAAGATCCGACTGTCCTGAATGAGGAACTGTTTGCCAGTTGCCTCGGCAAAGCGCTTGAAGAAAACATCGGACAAATCATTCAGGAGACGGGTATCGACACCACCAATACCGAAGAGGTTCAGGACCTCGGAGATCTCGTTACTGAAACAAGCCTGTCGCTTTGCCCGGAAGCCTTCCAGCAAGCCCTTTACAGCATTACAGACTCTTATACGGTACATCCAATCCGCGGTAAAATTGTGCGCATCGAAGATGGTACTTTCTGGAAAATTGTCATCGCGGATGCCCGCGGGAATGAATACCAATTGCTGCTCCTTTCCCATTTTGAAGAGGCCATGAAAAAGCTGAACCACGTCATGAGCGACGATGCAGACGGGCAGTCTTTTGTCTGGGTATACCGGGAAGCGCAATACTTCGACAAAGCCAATCAAAAATTTGAATCCTACAAAGAACTCATTGATATTCGGGAATAAAGGATCGCTTTAGTATATTTATTCAGCCATTCCGCTTGACCCCTGTCATTTTAATGGTTTATCATGAAACAGTCATGGCTATTGGTGCTTTGTCTGACAGGGATCACTATGTACTTACCTGCCCAGATCGGCACTACTTTTTCCGAACCAGCTCCTTCCTCCACCCCTTACACCGACACCGGCAACCCGGACATCCCGCATCCCCTGTCCAATAATGGCGGACAGATGCCGCTCAATCATCCTTACAATGAGGGAGAACTGGGTTTTGAGGCCCATTTCATCCCCACCCGCTCTCCTTCCGTCGGACTGACCGATGGCGACCTTTGCGGCATTACCGATTCCCCTTCCATTTTCCTCGATGAGCCCGGCACTGGCGGCTGGCTCACCTCCGACCAGGGGTTGGAGATCGAAGATACCGATGGAAAGCTACAGATCCTTTTCACGGAAGTGGACCTTGCGAGCACCTCCAATCCGGTCGTAAGTGTCGATTTTTATTTGTCCAGCACCGGCTACGAAGAAAGCAGCGGTGTGATGGATAATTTCAGAATTTACTGCCGGATGGATGGCGGGGCTTTTGAGATTGACCTGCTAAACACCAACGGTCAGGACATCGACGACATGGGCATTGAAGGCAGTTGGTTGACCCTCAATCAGGTGCTGCCCGTGGGCAATTCCGCCCAACTCATCATTGAAGTCGATTTTAATTCCAATGCAGAAGAATTATTCATCGATCAAATTCAGTTTTCGGAAGGAACGGCCCTTCCGGTTGAGTGGCTTGGTTTTGCGGCTTTCGCCGAATATGAAAGCGAAGCCGGAATTAGGCTGGAGTGGCAAACGGCAACTGAAACAAATAGCGATTATTTTGAAGTGGAGCGCAGCTCGGATGGCCAAAGCTTTAAGTCCATCGGCCAACTTCCCGCTGCCGGAGAATCCTACACGGTTAAATCCTATCGTTTTACCGACAGCCGGCCAATCAATGGCTGGAATTATTACCGTCTAAAGCAAATGGACATTGACGGACGATTCAGCTACTCGGAAATCCGGGCGATTGAATGGCTCGATTCCGGCATTTCTTTTTTCCCTTCTCCCCTTTCGGGGAATGATTTATTCTTTCAGGGGAACACCTTTTCAGGTCAGGAAGTCGCATTCTACAATGTCCGTGGAGAGTGGGTATTTTCTGCTATCCTTCAATCCGAATCCTCACTGGATGTAAGTCAGCTTCCTCCCGGAATGTATTGGCTGATCTCGGAGGGAAAAATGCTCGGGAGGATACTTCGGTTGTAATCGAGGGGGAGTCGGCGCCCCCTGACGAAAGTCAACCTTCGGCCGCCTTCCCTCAGGAGTCGGCTGGGGAGTGCCACGCCCAGGTGCGTAGCAGGGGAGTTGCTCCCTTCGCCTGCGGCGAATGTCGCGGGGAGAGGCATTTTCTTATCCTGAACACTTTGCCTTCTTCTGCTTGCCCACGGGCAAGCAAGGTAGCCCTGGCTATCCAGCCGAGATCAATATCCCTCCCCGCGCTTTCTCCACTGTAGGTGGAGAACAGGAACTCCCCAGAGTCGCCGAAGGTGACTCGCTCCCCAGGCAAAACCCTGACAAAGGAAACCGAAGGTTGACTTTCGTCAGGAGAGGCGACTCCCCGATTCCCTTAATACGCTTATCTTCCCTCAAAACAGCGCCCATGCAAAACGAACACCACTTCACCTCCGATGAAAGTCGGGAATTCTTCTTAGACGAAGGCTGCTTCATCCTGGAGGTACTCAATCAAAAAGACAAAGACCTCTCTATTTCCCGGGCCCGGTTGGAAGTGGGCAAAACCACGGAGCCGCATCGACTGCGAGACATGCAGGAATGGTATTACATCCTTAGCGGGGAAGGGAACATGCATTTGGGAGAAAAACAATTTGGAGTAGGTGTAGGCGATGTAGTTCATATTCCTGCCAATATGCCTCAATGGATCGAAAACATCGGAAACGGGGATCTTATTTTTCTGTGTATTTGTCTGCCGGGTTGGGCTGAAGAGGCCTATCAATCCGTGGATTAAAATTGCTCCACAACACATCCTCATCCTTTAAATTCAATTACTACACCACCTCCAAAACCTTATCATCCAGCTTCTTCCCGAGGTATACCAATTTGCAGCCTTCGGGCAATTCCAGTTCTTTGAGATTTAGCGGGATGACATCAATAAACCCATCCGGATATTTGATGAATAGCGGAACGGAACGCACAATATTTGACATTTGCCCAATAAGCTTTTGCAGTTGATCTTTATCTTCAACTTCCTGCTCGTGAATGTTTGGGAAATCCCGAGCCACTTCACTAATATTGAGGTAGTCATCAGCATAGGAAAACAAGCCTTCCTCCGGCAGTGCAGCCCGATCCAGCTTCATTTCAGCCGGGGTAATTAGGCGAAAGGCTCCTTTTTCCCCAAATACATGGTTCAATTTGCGGATGGCATAATTATTTACCTCACTGTTGGAGGTCATGGCCATCAGATAGCCCACGTCAACCAATTCCAGTCGATCTGTAAGAGTATCATTAAATACGTTTGCAGAGATGGCTTCAAAGCCTTCTTCTTTCGCAGCGTCTACATTATTGGCGTTGGAGTCGATAAGTACTACATGGCGGTCATTGTCCATCAGGTATTTTCCGATCACCTTCGAAGCCGTATTGACACCAACAATCAAAATCCCGTTGGAAGAATCCTGAATCACACCCAATAATTTGGCAATTGGCTTCGCAGTCGTTGCATTCAACAGCACGGTTCCCAACACGATCATAAATACCATGGGCGTGATGTATTCAGCATCCGGCAAAACGCCGATGAGGCGAATACCAAAAAGGGATGCGATACCCGCAGCTACAATACCCCGCGGACCAACCCAACTGATAAATATTTTTTCCCGGATATTCAGTTCCGAGCCATTGGTAGATAAAAACACACCAAGCGGTCGCAGGATAAGGATCACAAACAAGAAAAGATACAAGCAACGCCAATCCATGAGCAGCATGAGATCCTCCACATCAATATTCGCGGCAAGCAGAATAAATAAAATGGAGATCAACAACACACTCAGGCTTTCCTTAAAATACAATATGTCATTGATGCGCGGCACATCGAGATTGCCCAAAAACATCCCCATAACCACGACTGTCAAAAGGCCACTTTCATGAGCCAACTCCTCCGAAAGCACAAACACCCCGAGCACCAAAGCCAGGGTAAATACATTGAGGAGGAAATGTGGTACGAGGTCCCGCTTAATCAGATACTGCAACAAATATGCGGCTAAAGCGCCAAGCGCCAGTCCGATCAGAATTATTTGCAAAAACTGCAGTACCGCATGGGAGGAAAATTCCAATCCGCCTTCTCCCGAAATGATAAACTCATACATCAGTACCGCTGCCAAAGCACCAATCGGATCAATTAATATCCCCTCCCATTTCAATACAGTGGACACATTCCTGTTTAAGGGCACATTTTGTAAAATCGGAGCAATCACCGTCGGACCGGTAACAATAATCAAGGCGGCAAACAAAAAGGCAACCGACCAGTTGAAGTCCATGATAAAGTGCGCTCCCAAACCAGCTCCGATAAAAGTAATCAGGGTACCAATTGTCAAAAGCTTTCCAATAGCCGGAGCGACCCCTTGTAATTCCTTTCGCTTTAACGTAAGCCCTCCCTCAAAGAGGATGATCCCAATAG
The DNA here is from genome assembly GCA_018222965.1 of Bacteroidota bacterium. Taxonomy (GTDB): domain Bacteria; phylum Bacteroidota; class Bacteroidia; order Chitinophagales; family Saprospiraceae; genus JAAEZH01. The sequence continues at coordinate 19,591 of JAAEZH010000017.1, read as the reverse complement.
CAAGAGATACAAAATAAAACAAGGATTGACCGGGAAAGAGTCCCCTGCCCGTTTCCTCTTCATACATAGGGGCAATCAACTTTTCACCTGTTTCAGACCACATACTCCAAAGCGGTCCAACCACCAATCCAATAATAATCAGGGGAAGGATCGCTGGCACTTTCACCCTCCAGGCAACCCACTGGGCAAAGATTCCCAAAATGATAATTCCGGCAAGTTCCAACATAGAACCGAAAGATAATAAAAACCCCTAATCCACAAGGCCGGAACAAAGAGCTTCATGTGGATATTTCCCTGATTAATTGGTACCTTTGCGGCTTCATTTATAAAGAAGTATGAGCTTTCGCGAAGAGATAAAGAAACGGCGTACATTCGCCATCATCAGTCACCCGGATGCCGGTAAGACCACTCTTACTGAAAAACTCCTGTTGTTTGGTGGTGCGATTCAGACTGCCGGTGCCGTAAAATCCAACAAGATCAAAAAGTCGGCAACCTCCGACTTTATGGAAATCGAAAAGCAACGGGGTATCTCCGTAGCCACTTCGGTCATGGGTTTTGAATATCGCGACCTGATGATCAACATCCTGGATACACCTGGTCACAAAGACTTTGCCGAAGACACCTACCGCACACTCACAGCTGTCGACAGTGTTATCGTTGTAATCGACGTTGCCAAAGGTGTGGAGGAACAAACCGAACGCCTGGTCGAAGTTTGCCGCATGCGCAAAACACCCGTGATCGTATTCATCAACAAGCTCGACCGGGAGGGTAAAGACGGATTCGAACTGCTCGACGAAATCGAAGAAAAGCTCAACCTCAAAGTACGTCCATTAAGCTGGCCTATTGGTATGGGCCGAATCTTTCAGGGGGTCTATAATATTTATGAAGAAAAACTGGTTCTGTTTCGCCCGCACAGCAAACAGGGCGAAGAAGATAAGATCGAATTTTCCGATCTGGCAGATCCGGAACTGGAAAAATTTATTGGGGAGAAGGCTGCCGCCGAATTGCGGGAAGAGGTACATATGATCCAGGAGGTCTACCCGACCTTCAACCAGAAAGATTACCTCCACGGAGAGCTTTCGCCGGTGTTCTTTGGCAGTGCGATCAACAACTTTGGAGTAAAAGAATTGCTCGATTGTTTTGTGGAAATTGCACCTACCCCGCTTCCGCGAATAACAGAAGAACGCAAGGTTGATCCGGAGGAGGATCAGTTTGCTGGTTTTATTTTTAAGATCCACGCCAATATGGATCCCAAACACCGGGACCGTATTGCCTTTATGCGTATTTGCGCCGGCAAATTCGAACGAAACACCAATTACCTGCATGTTCGGCAAAACCGGAAAATGAAGTTTTCCAATCCGACTTCCTTTATGGCGGCCAAAAAATCGATTGTCGATGAGGCATTCCCCGGAGATGTAGTTGGTTTATACGACAGCGGCAACTTTAAGATCGGAGATTCCATTACCGGCGGGGAGGTGCTGCACTTTAAAGGCATTCCAAGCTTTTCTCCCGAGCAGTTTCGCTATGTAAATAATGCCGACCCCATGAAGCAGAAACAGCTTGTAAAAGGGCTGGATCAATTGATGGACGAAGGCGTAGCCCAGCTTTTCACCAAAGAAAACAATGGCCGGAAGATTATCGGAACCGTGGGAGCGCTGCAATTTGATGTCATTCAATACCGCCTCAAACACGAATACGGAGCATCGGTCGATTACGAACCTGTGCATCTTTACAAAGCTTGTTGGGTAGAAAGCGATGACCCCGAAGCCTTTAAGGAGTTCCTTAACCGACGCAAACGAGACATTGCCAGAGACAAACAAGGCAATTACGTTTTTATGGCCGAAAGTGCCTGGACGCTGAAGATGGCGCAGGAAAATCACCCGGAGGTGCAGTTTCACTTTAAGAGTGAGTTTTAGGATAGAGGATAGAGGATAGAGGATAGAGGATAGAGGATAGAGGATAGATTAACGTTTAGAAAGATAACATAACACAGATATGGCTCAGGACGATTCCTTTAAAAAAATAGTTTCCCACTGTAAAGAGTACGGGTTCATTTACCAGTCCAGTGAAATTTATGACGGCTTAAGTGCCGTTTACGACTATGGCCCATACGGCTCCCTGCTGAAAAACAACCTCAAGGAGTACTGGTGGAAATCTATGGTTCAGATGCACGACAACATCGTGGGCATCGATGCTGCCATTTTCATGCACCCCAAGACCTGGAAAGCATCCGGGCACGTTGATGCCTTCAACGATCCATTGATCGACAATAAAGACAGCAAAAAGCGGTACCGCGCTGATGTACTTGTTGAGGATTATATGGCCAAGATCGAAGGAAAGATCGAGAAGGAAATCACCAAAGCCAAAAAGCGCTTTGGAGAATCTTTCGATGAGGAAATGTATCGCCAGACCAATCCACGGGTGGTAGCCAATCTGGAAAAATACAATGCCGCTAAAGACCGACTCGCTAAAGCAATGACTGATAATGACATGGCCGACCTGAAAGCCATGATCGAAGAATATGACATTGCCGACCCGGACACCGGTTCCCGCAACTGGACAGATGTGCGTCAGTTTAACCTCATGTTTTCCACACAACTCGGAAACATTGCCGGCGAAGAAGGCAAACTCTATCTCCGCCCGGAAACGGCACAGGGGATTTTTGTCAACTTCCTGAATGTCCAAAAGACTACCCGCCAGAAAATTCCATTCGGTATTGCGCAGATTGGAAAAGCCTTCCGGAATGAAATCGTTGCGCGTCAGTTCATTTTCCGCATGCGCGAGTTTGAGCAAATGGAAATGCAATATTTTATCCAACCCGGTTCTCAAAAAGAGTGGTACGACTACTGGAAAAAAACCCGGATGAAATGGCACGAAGCCCTGGGTACTCCAGGCGACAGCTTGCGCTATCACGATCACGACAACCTGGCACACTATGCCGATGCGGCTGTGGATATTGAATTTAAATTCCCATTCGGCTTTAAAGAGCTGGAAGGCATCCACTCCCGGACCGATTTTGACCTCGGAGCCCACCAGGAGCTATCGGGTAAAAAACTGCAGTACTTCGATCCGGCCAGCAAAGAAAGCTATGTGCCCTACGTAGTGGAAACTTCTATCGGTTGTGACCGAATGTTCCTCGCAGCGATGACCAATGCTCTCGTTGAAGAAGAAGTAGAAGGAACCGGCAACACCCGTGAAGTATTGAAACTGCATCCGGCTCTGGCTCCGATTAAGTGTGCGGTTCTGCCGCTTAAGCGGAATGATGACAAGCTGACCGGAAAAGCGCAAGAAGTATTCAACAGCCTCAAAGCTTCCTTCAATTGTCAGTATGATGATGTGGGAAGTATCGGCAAACTCTACCGCCGCCAGGATGCCATTGGTACTCCTTTCTGTGTTACCATCGACTTTGAAACACTGGATGACAATACGGTCACCCTACGCGACCGGGACTCTCTGACTCAGGAGCGTGTGCCGATCGAAAAACTCGAAGGTATCATCCGCGAACGCGTTGACATGGCCAACCTGCTTAAACAACTGTAGGTTCGATTCTTTCCAGTAAGGCCTCTGAATATTCGAGCATTCTGGAAATTTCTTCGGTTCGTGCCAGACGTAAGAATTTGAAAAGGAGGAGCGCTTCCCCAGTACACTCGATGTGGTAGATCTCCTCTTTTTCAAAAAACTTAATCAGATCATCATTGAAGAAAGAACGAATCGTTTCTTCAACCTCCCCTTTCAACATTCGCTCATTTTATTTCAGACAGGAAGATGCTCTTCTTCCATTCAGGCAGCCAGCCTACATCCGATAATCGGTGCCGGTATCGACCTCCTCTTCGGGACTGGTTTTTTCTTTGATCTGTACCGGCGTTTTTTCCGGTTCGATTTTTTCTGTTTTTGGTTTTCCGGGTACCGCTTCCTGCACTTCTTTCTTCTTATCGAAGTGTTGGAGCAGATCGGCAATTTGCATACACTCCGGTTTCGCCGTGCCGGCCACAATCATATTTACAGTACGGGAATCCAATTCCAGTACATCTGCTGCAATAAATTGTCCCAACTGGAAATACGACTCCCACTGCACCGGATCAAAAAACTGATCGGAGGTGGGTTCGTGTGGGAAAGCGGGGTGATAGATCTTGTACTTGTAGGTATCGTATTTGTAGTTCCCGTCCAGCTTACCATCGCCCTGAAACATATTCCGCAAACCACCCACAAGTCGGGAAACAATACCGCCTGTTTCTTCTTTATCTTTACCACCTCTTGAGATGTTTGGCTTCAGAGTCGGAGCTGTCACAGATGACTTTACATACACCAAAGTACCAAACTTCACCTTTTCACGGCCATGGAGGTGCTCCTTGTCACTCAATCGGCGGTTGAGTATGTATTTAGCCCGTGCCTTCAACTCCTCAAAACGCAAGCTTGATTCAATATTCCCCTTAAGCGTAACTTCCGGATTCCATTTCCCATCTGGCAAATAATTTACCAGTACCTCTATAGCTTTGCCATTGTCGTCCAGCATTTGATTTCCCTGTGGATCAAGCAGATCAAATTCATCCCAAAGCCGGTACAGATCTGCTACGGCAAATCGTTTGCTCGAATAGCCATTAGACGGCTTTGGCCGAATGACATCCGCCGGGTCCTGTCCCATCCGGAATCGGATTTCGACACCCAATTCGTTGCGGGCCCGGATAGCCAGGTTTTCCAGATCGGTAAATTGGAAATAGGGATCGGCCCCCGCATCAACTGCCAATATGAGTCGGCAGCGTCGCCGCAAAAGCTCATATACGGCCAGGTTTTCGATGTGGCCTCCATCCGAAATATTTAGCTTCCTGTTGCTGGTCCCGATCTTTGACAACAACTCATAAAAGAAATACAAGGGCCACCAGACCACATAATTCTTACTTTCCTTCAAGGGGTTATTTACCCAAAAACCCAAGCGGGCGTTGAAGATGGTCATGAGAATACTCAACAACTTATTGGAGTAAATTCCCATACCCGGATTCACGGCTGCCGCCGAAATGGTAGTAGCAGCTGGCAGGGTCATGTCGCGAAAACCGGGAAATGCTTTGGTCGAAACATAATTGGTCAACTTCGCACCACAAAACATAGGAGAAAGCAGGAAATAATCACTTGCTTTGGCTCCCTTGAATTTTTCGTCTCCAGACGGGTTCTGCAAATTGAGGCACGTATTTATCAACGGATAAGGCGCAGAAACTCCCTCTTCGGGTATCAATTCGCGTAAGCGCATATTGCGTCTGGATCCGGCGAAAGCCAAAAAAGCACCAGACAACTGATTTCGGTAAAAACGGTGAAAGCTGATGGCATTGGGGTTCAGGACAAAACCCAACAGGATCATACTAAAGATCACCAAAAACTGAACGGGTAGCTGATCGCTCTTCAAAAAATCGAACAAACCGATATCTACATGCAGGATGCGCTCGAAAGCAACCGGCACAACAAACACAACGGCAAGCAGCAATAAACCGGCCTCAAATTTGTTGAAAGCCCTTGAAACTCCAAGTCCAAACCCGGCAATCAAATTGGCAAAAAGATGAATAATCCCCAGTGCACCAACGCCTATTAATATGCCTTTTACGAGGCCCATCCCTCCCATAATGGAAGTCAGGAACTGATTGACATAATCGATAATCTGCCAGCGATTGAGGAGAAATAAGACAGTAGCAACCAGACCAAAAACAAGAACGAGACTCAACAGGCTCATCATGAGGCTAAACAAGTAGCCAATCAGGAGAAGCAGGGTATTCCATAATTTTGAAAGGGCAGTCTGACCAGGAATCATGTATGCCCCATGTGACCTTAAGTGGTTGATGTGTTTTTCATCAAATAAGTTCTCAAAGTTCCCCTCGTTACAAATCGTTGATTGGATATATGCCCCAGTATAGCCTCCTCCGGAGACCGTTGACAAATAATCGGCTTTGCGCAGTAAACCAAAATGATTGATGAGCTTTAAGAAGCCCATATTGATCGTGGCAGATCGTATGCCACCTCCTGAAAGAGCAATGCCAAAGCGGCTGTCTTCAAGTCGCTCTTCTTCTTCGTTAAACTTTTCAGCCAGCTTTTTCCGCCTGTCGGCCAGGTAGATGTCTTCTGTAGAGATTACGTGCTTTAGCTTGTATCGCTTCAGGTCCATAGGCGGAAGAGTTGAAATTAGTGTTTACAAACTGGATGTAAGTAGCAGGTCCAGATCGGTTGATTTCATCTGGAAACGTTCCCCAAGATAAGCATTGGTTAGAGAACCTTTGTAAGCATAAACTCCATGTCGCAAACCGGCATTACTGTATAGCAGGGGCTGAATGCCTCCCAAAGAAGCGGCCTTGAGCAAAAGAGGCGTCAGAATATTACTCACCGCGATAGATGCTGTACGAGGCACCCTGGAAGCCATGTTAGGGACGCAATAATGGATTACATCATATTTCACAAAGGTTGGCTTATCCAGCGTGGTCATTTCAGAAGTGGCAAAACAGCCCCCCTGATCGATGCTTACATCAATGATCACAGAACCAGGCTTCATGTTTTCCACCATCTCGTCAGACACTAATATGGGTGTTCGGCCGGATTTGGAATGCACGGCGCCGATAACGACATCAGCACGCATCAGTTCCTTTTCGAGATGTGTGGTATAAATCGCGGAGGTAAACAAGCGCTGCCCGACCAGATTTTGAAGTCGGTTAAGCTTATAGATGTTATTGTCAAAAATTCGGACTTCAGCGCCGAGTCCAAGTGCAGTACGTGTAGCAAATTCTGCCACAACACCCGCACCAAGAATAATAATCCGAGCAGGGGGCACGCCGGAGATTCCTCCAAGCAGTATGCCTTTTCCGCCATTGGTTGAAACCAATAGTTCGGAAGCAGTAAGAATGGCATTAAGTCCGGCCAATTCACTCATTATCCGGACAATAGGAAAGGTTTCATCCTCATCCTGAATGTATTCCATCGCCAGAGCAATGACTCTTTTTTCTTTCAGTCGATACAGGTATTCTGGGGAAATCCTGGGCAAATGCAAGGGCGTGATCAACACCTGACTTGGACGCATGAGATCGATCTCCTCCATTTCCGGGGGTGCCACTTTCAGAATGATATCAGCCTTGTACACCTCCTCTTTCGAATAGACAATTTCTGCCCCTTTTTCCGAATAATCCATATCCAGAAAACGGGAGCGTTTACCGGCTCCCTGCTCGATGATAATTCGGTGACCATGGCCTGCCAGGGCTTTTACGGATGAGGGTACCAGGGGAATGCGATTCTCGGAAGGAGAAGCTTCACGGGGGATCCCAATAACCAGCTTTTCCGACTTACGCTGGATTTCTAGCGTCTCGGGCTGGGTAGAATACTGTCCTTCTGACAGTGATTTTGGAATTGGGACCTTCTTCTTTTGGGCGTCACTCATATACTTATGCTACGCGGTTCAGCGAATGGCAGGGCTGGTTCAGGTCTGTAAAAATAGGATTTTTCTGTTGGAATCGGCAAGATGCTCCATTCGAAGCAAAAGGACATTTTCCGGCAGGTATTCTTCAGCGATTTCGGGCCATTCGATGAAGCAATAATCGCCATCGTACAAATAGTCTTCCAGCCCGATATTTAAAGCTTCTTCCGGGCTTTCCAGTCTGTAGAGGTCCAGGTGATAGATTCGGCCGATTTTGCCGTTTCCTTTGGGATAGGAATATTCATTGACCAGCGAAAAGGTTGGGCTTGTAACCGGGTCTTTCACGCCGAGCAAGGCACAAATACGCTGAATCAACGTGGTTTTTCCAGCTCCGATCTCTCCTTGAAACAGAACTATACCCGACTCCGAAGATTCCTGAAGGATTTCCGGAACCAGTTTATCGAGTTCCTGAATACTGGTGATGCGAAATTCGCGGGAGCCTTGCAACATGCGGTCATTCCTTTTTCTTGAAATCTCCGCGCTTCCAGGCGTCAAAAAATTGCTTCCAGGCAATTGGATTGAAGATATTCATCGGAGGCGTTTGCCCGATATAATAATAGTTGCTGGCTTGTTGGCGCAAATAGTAGTCGGCATTTTCATTGCCGTCCATCCCTACTTCATTACGCATTCGGCGCAAGCTCTCCTCTGCTACATTTTCCGCAGCCCGGCGCTGCATTTCAGTTGTTACATCCATTGCCAGAAACTCCAGTCGGAAATGCTCCCGGCTCGGCCATGGGAAAATCACTGCAACCGGCAAATTGATGGTATCACGCGTTAATAGCTGTACCAGCGAATAACGAGAATCTTCCAGACTATCCGGAATTACCATGGTTTCGGTCTTGTATCCGATAGCTGAAAACTGAATCTCATCGCCTTTTTCCACTACGATGGAGAAAAATCCGGAGAAATCCGAATAGGTACCCCGCCCCTTGCCTTTGACTACAATATTTGTGTAGGGAACAGGGGCCAGCATTTCTTCCGATCCATCCAGAACCATTCCGGAAAACTGGATTAAATCTTCCTGCAATTGTGCTTTCGCATGGGGGAGAAATGCCGTGAGGATCAACCCCAGTAGTGCTATTATTCTAACTGTCTTCATAATTATTCTTCTGTGCCAGGTGACAGGCTTTTGCCTTTGTAAAGCAAATTGCCTGTAATATAGACGATCAGAAAGTCCTTAGGGTTTGATGGAGGTCAAAATTTCTATCCAATTCCTACAGATACGCCCAGTACTTCCCGCATGTTTTTCACATAATGGAAGCTCAGATCCCCCAGAAAATCCTGATTAATCTCATCCACGTGCTTCTTATTTTCGTGGCAAAGAATCACTTCTTTCAAGCCTGCCCGCTTTGCAGCCAGTATCTTTTCCTTGATGCCACCCACCGGCAAGACCTTACCCCGCAGGGTTATCTCCCCTGTCATAGCCAAAAATGGCCGGATCGGTTTGTCTGTAAAAGCGGAAACCAAAGATGAAAGCATGGTAATTCCGGCAGAAGGACCGTCTTTCGGGATAGCACCCTCAGGCACGTGAATGTGAATATCTACCTCGTTAAAACGCTCCGGATCAATGCCTAATGCTTCCGTATTTGCCCGGATATAACTCAAGGCAGTGGTTGCTGATTCTTTCATTACATCTCCTAAATTACCGGTAAGGGTCAATTTCCCCTTACCCGGACTCAGGCTCGTTTCAATGAAAAGAATATCGCCTCCTACTCGTGTCCAGGCCAATCCCACAGCGACTCCGGAAACTTTCGCCTCGGAATACATGTCCCGGGTAAACCTGGTTGGGCCCAGAATATCGCCGAGTTGTCCGACAGGAATACTCACCGAATAATCCTCTTCCATAGCAACACTCTTCGCTACATGCCGCATTACAGACGCCAGCTGACGAGATAATCCACGCACACCCGACTCCCGGGTGTAATCGTCGATAATTCGTTCGAGGACTTTCGTCGAAAGCTTTATATTCTTAGCTTTCAAGCCATGCGCTTCCCGCTGCTCTGGTATCAGGTGTCGCTTAGCAATTTCAATTTTTTCTTCTGTAGAATATCCACTGATCTCAATGATCTCCATCCGGTCCAGCAAGGCCGGCTGTATGGTACTTAAAGAATTGGCGGTTGCGATAAACAGCACCTTAGACAGGTCGTAATCGAGTTCCAGGTAATTATCCGAAAAGGTAGAATTCTGTTCCGGATCCAGAACTTCGAGCAACGCACTGCTTGGGTCTCCCCGAAAATCTTTTCCAACCTTATCGATCTCATCCAGAATAAATACCGGATTGGAAGCACCCGCCTTTTTCATCGCCTGGATAATACGTCCGGGCATGGCTCCAATATAGGTTTTCCGGTGACCGCGGATTTCAGATTCATCGTGCAGGCCACCCAATGACATCCGCACAAATTTGCGCTTAAGAGCATTGGCGACCGACTTACCCAGGGATGTTTTACCAACACCGGGAGGTCCTACTAAACACAGGATGGGCGATTTCATATCGCCTTTGAGTTTAAGAACCGCCAAATGTTCCAGAATCCGGTCCTTGACCTTATCCAGTCCGTAGTGATCCTTATCCAGTACTTTCTTAACCCTGGTCAAATTGAAATTGTCCCTGGTATATTCTTCCCAGGGCAGATCGAGCAGCAACTCGAGGTAATTCATCTGCACCGAATATTCCGCAACCTGCGGATTCATTCGGCGAATTTTGTTTATTTCTTTCGCGAAAGCGGTACCAACATCTTTCGACCACTTTTTCTTTTTGGCCCGCTCGGCCATGCGCCGAATCTCCTCCTCCTGTGGATTTTGCCCCAGCTCCTCCTGTATGGTCTTTAGCTGTTGATTCAGGAAATAATCCCGTTGTTGCTTTTCGATATCGGTACGCACCTTGCTCTCGATCTGATCTTTGAGTTCGAGCAATTGCAACTCATTATCCATTAGCGAAAGGATCAGCTTGGCTTTTTCATGGAGATCATTCATCTCCAGAATTTCCTGCTTGTCCTCTACCTTAGAACCTAAATTAGAGGCGATAAAGTTGAGGAGGAAGCTGTGGTTGGTGATGTTTTTGAGCATCACGATCGCTTCGGAAGGAATGGTGGGAGATAACTCAATGATATTAGAAGCCTTATCCATGATCGAGGCGATCATAGCTTCAAATTCCATTTTATTAGCCGCTTCCTGATAGGTCATAATGCTGATCATCCCTTTCATGTAGGGATCATCGCCCAGCATTTCTGTCAGTTCAAATCGCTTGCGCCCTTGCAGTATAGCCGTAGTCGTACCATCGGGCATTTTGATCAACTTAATGATCCGCGCAATAGTACCGATGCGAAAGAGATCCTGTACTCCTGGATTTTCAACTTTGGCATCGTGTTGTGCCAGTACGGCGATAATGCGATCATTTTCGTAAGCACGATTGATCGCCTTTATCGATTTGTCTCTTCCAACAGTGATAGGTATTACAATTCCTGGAAACAGGACTGTATTCTTCAATGCGAGGACAGGCAGGATATCCGCATAAGATTCTTCCATCTGCTTCTCGTCTTCTTCCTCAATCGAAATTAGCGGCATGAAATCTCCGTCGTCTTCCAAATTCTGTAAGTCAAATATATCTTCAAATATGGCCATAGACCCTTTTCTTCTTCTTTACCGACCACAAAGTGCTTTCAAACACTTTTCATTCGGCACTTATCCTAAATGGTTTTTCGCAAGCGCGGTCCAATAAGGAACCCTGGGGATTTTGCTTCAGACTCTTGCATCACTCCTTCCATTCCTAAAAGGCCGCAAATATGGTCTAAAATGGTAAGTTAGCACTCACCCAAAGCATTGTCAAGTTGTCAGCCGACAATTTTTCCACACTTCACTCTGGATTCCGTCAACTTTAATGCCAAGCTTAAGTTATCCACATTTTACGCCGTTTTTTTACGCCTATTCGGCAAAAACGGACAAAACGTCAGCTTCTGGCTTTGTAAACGAAATTCATTTACCTTCCGTATAATTCCGGCTTTTTTCTTCTCTTAAAGAGCTGTACTCAAAACGTAACCAACCCAATTCAACAAAACAGCCAGAAGGGGCAATATAAACAAGACAAGCTTCCAGGCTGGAGCCGGCCGAAAATATCCTTGCGCGTCAATCCTGGGCGCTCCTGAAACCGCATCAAAAAGCATGTTGGCTTCTGGGTTTAATTCATCATACAATATGATCTCTCTCTCCTCATCTTCCAGTCGCTCGGTTACATGGGTTTTGGCTTTCGCCGAATATGTCTTTCCGGCATGCTGGAATTCAAAGGTATATGCAAACACCGGATATTTGGTATCATTTATAGTCACCGAAGCATTTGTCCCTTCCTTCTTAACCAGTTTGCCACTTGTTGCCCGGCCATACCGCAGCATGCGCAAAAAATGCACATTTTTTCGAATGGCCAGCACGATAAAAATTAGGCCTATCAACGGAAATAAAAAGACAAACAGCACCCAGCCATTAAACATAGCACGGCGGGTACCTTCCATATAGGAGCGTTCCGGATGTTTGATGGAGTATATTACCTGAATCTCATCTCCCTCTTTTACGGAAGGATTCTTTCCGTAGGAAACGCCTTCATACTCTCGAAAATCGTGTATGTAGGTATAAGTGTACCGGTATATATTTTGGCCATTTTCGGAAGCCGCCGTATAATCAACTTCCTGAACCTCGCCCTTAACCGTTGCTTCCTCTCCCATAGGCTTTCCAATAAGCCGAACAAAAGAGTTGAAGCCAAACACCCAGACGAAGATCATCCCAAAGGTGAAAAAGGCCCATCCAAACTGCTGTAAGAATCCGGAGAAAATAACAACGGCCTGCGAATACACATCAATATACCTGGGGGGAGCCTCACGAAGAAATTTCTTTGCCATGACCGGTCGAATTTTTAGGGGCCATAAATTAGAACTCGATATACGGACCTAACCTACCAAACTACCTCTGGCAGCGGAATTAAGATTAAAAGACAAGCAACTGCAAAACGATTCGAAGGTCTCCAAAGAAATATTTAGAGGTCCGGGACTAGGATGCTTCTGCGGTTTCAACAGCAGGAGCCTCAGGCTCTTTCTCTTCATCTTCCGGACCGTCAAAATCATTCTTTTCGATGCGGAGGTTATCGATGATAAACTCCTGGCGCTTAGGTGTATTTTTACCCATATAATACCTCAGAATCTCATCCAGATCTGAATCCTCCGGCAAATACACCGGCTCCAGCCGAATGTCTTCCCCGATAAATCCTTTGAATTCATCCGGAGAAATCTCTCCCAATCCTTTAAAGCGGGTAATCTCAGCCTTACCTCTTAATTTTTCAATCGCGGCCTGCTTTTCTTTCTCGCTATAGCAGTAGTATGTATTATTCTTATCACGCACCCTAAAGAGCGGTGTATCCAAAATATATAAGTGCCCTTCCCGAACCAAATCCGGAAAAAATTGCAGGAAAAAAGTCAAAAGTAACAGCCGAATGTGCATACCATCCACATCGGCATCCGTCGAAATCACGACCCGATTGTATCGTAGGTCATCCAGCCCATCTTCAATATTCAGGGCATGCTGCAGCAGGTTAAATTCCTCGTTTTGATAAACCACCTTTTTAGTCAATCCGTAACAATTGAGTGGTTTGCCACGCAAACTAAAAACGGCCTGCGTCTGAACATCCCGCGCTTTCGTAATGGATCCACTGGCCGAATCTCCCTCGGTAATAAAGATGGTGGTCTGCTTGCGGTCCTCTTCGTTGGTCGAACGAGAACTATCGCTAAAATGCAGGCGGCAGTCCCGCAATTTTTTGTTGTGCAGATTGGCCTTCTTAGCGCGCTTATTGGCCAGCTTTTTGATTCCTGCAATCTCTTTGCGCTCCCGCTCCGATTGCATGATCCGCTTTTGCAAAGCTTTGGCGGTATCGGGATTCTGGTGCAGATAATTATCCAACTCCCGTTTTACAAAGTCGCCAATAAAAGAACGAATCGACGGACCATCAGGACCAATGTCATTAGAACCCAGTTTCGTCTTGGTCTGCGATTCGAAAACAGGTTCCTCTACCCGAACACTGATCGCAGCAATGATTGACGAACGAACATCCTTAGAATCGTATTTTTTGTTGAAGTGATTTCGAACCGTCTCAACAACGGCTTCCCGGAAGGCACTCAAATGCGTACCCCCCTGGGTCGTGTTCTGGCCGTTTACGAAAGAATGATACTGCTCGCCATATTGCTGTCCGTGCGACATGGCAATCTCAATATCCTCTCCGAGCAAATGAATAATCGGATAGCGCAAATGTTCCGCATTGGTTTTCCGCGTAAGCAGATCCAACAATCCTTTTCGGGAGACCAGCGTCTTGCCATTAAATTTCAGCTTGAGACCGGCATTCAGATAGGCATAGTTCCACAACTGGTTTTCCAGGTATTCCGACCGGAATTTATAGTTGCGGAAAATTTCTTTATCGGGTTGAAAAAGTACCCGGGTACCATTCTCTTCTTTCGACTTTCCTATCTTATGATCTTTGATCAACTCTCCCTGGTCAAACTCAGCCACCTTTGCCTTACCATCCCGGAAAGATTCTACTTTAAAGTAAGCCGACAAGGCATTCACCGCCTTGGTACCCACACCGTTCAATCCTACAGACTTTTTAAAAGCTTTGGAGTCATATTTCCCCCCGGTATTGATTCGGGAAACACAATCCACTACCTTTCCGAGCGGAATCCCCCGGCCATAATCCCGGATTATCGCCTGCCCTTCTTTGATTTCAATTTCGATCTCTTTCCCATATCCCATCACATATTCATCGATGGAATTGTCCAACACCTCTTTGATCAAAATATAAATCCCGTCATCAGCAGCAGAGCCATCGCCCAACTTACCAATGTACATTCCGGGACGCATCCGAATATGTTCCTTCCAGTCAAGTGACCGAATATTGTCTTCTGTATAATTCACTTTTGCCATGAAGCAGCTCCTGTATTTTCTTTATCCATTCGCGAAAGCAAAACCTGCTTCCGCCTAATCTCTCCGGGCAAATATCGCCTTATTTGCCATTTCATTGTCAATATAAACAGTTTTGACTCCCCCGGCTAAGGAGGACCTCAAAAATAAACAAATAAATTCGATTATCAAACAAATTGTTTTTACCTGACCGGGGAGCGTCCTGATGCTTCGATCACCGAAAAGATTCCTCCTGAACAATTCCCCCCATATTTGTATTTTTCTGGTATGTCCGGTCTGCAAGACAAACACTGGAAACATCCGGCCATCAAAATCCTGGCCAGATGCCTGCGGGGTGAACGCCTTTGGCAAACCATCAGCGCGTCCCTGCTACTCTTAATCTCTACCTGGCTGGTATGGTGGGCATTGCCGCACTGGTCCGGGCTGATGGCGCTTATTCCACTGATACTTTCAACCTGGTGGATTTTACGTCTGGCTCCCTGGCGGCCGCTCCGAAACCAACAATTATTTACCATCCTCCGGGAATCACCCGAACAGATCGTCTGGGTATATGGCCTGGTCAATCAAATGTCTCCCTACGGCTTTCGCTTTATGAAACAAGGCATCCTGTATTTTAAACTTCGGGATGGCAGCGAAATCAGCCTCAGCGTCCCCGGCGAGCGGATAAAGCTCATTTCCCGTTTTCTCAACCGGGTACTTCCACACGCCCTCTTTGGTTATACCGCAGAAAGGCAGTGGGCCTGGGAAAAGAATCCGGCCGAAATGAACTCGATCTGACAGGTCGAATTCCATACCTTTACAAAAAACCCGAAAATACAAATGGCAAACCGCCTGTTTAAACAAATCGACATTGCTTCTCTGGCATTTTTCCGGATTGTATTTGGTATCCTCGCCATGGCCGAATCCATGGCCCTGTTCTTCTATTACCACCTGCATGAGCATTCCTATGAATTTGGCGGGTTTCAATTCAAATACTACGGATTCGAATGGGTGCAGCCTTTTCCCGAGCCTTTAATGTCCCTGTTTTTCATCGTCCTGATTCTGGCCGCCATTTTCATCGCACTCGGTAAATGGTATCGCCAGGCCACGATTGTGTTTGCCGTCTTTTTCATCTATTCTTTTCTGCTCGAAAAAACCCACTACCTTAATCATGGCTACCTCCTCTGCTGGCTGGCTGTTACCATGATATTCCTGCCAGCCAATCGAGCTTTCTCGCTGGATGTGCGAAAGGACCCTTCCATTCGGCGAACTACCATACCGGCATGGACCCTTTGGATCCTCTGCTTTTTTATGGGAGTAGTTTATTTCTTTGGAGGAATTGCCAAGATCAATGCAGATTGGCTGAATGCCATGCCACTCAAACTCTGGCTTAAATACAAGAGCGACATCCCACTCGTCGGACCAATAATCGCACAGGAGTGGGTCGCCTGGCTGATGGCTTACGCCGGATTGCTACTCGATCTCTTTGTGGTCTTTCTCCTCTTAAATCGGAAAACACGTCTGGTTGCTTTTCTTTTTGCAGTCGCTTTTCACCTGATCAATGTAGTGATCTTCAACATCGGTATTTTCCCCTGGCTCTCCATCATGCTGACCTCTCTCTTTTTTCCGCCCCGCTACCCCCGGGACATGCTGAGTTGGATGGGTAAGAAGTTTAAATTCATTCCAAAATGGATGGCAAAATGGCAAAACCATGTGGCTGCTTCCCCTCCCGACAAGCAGGCAGTGTGGCAGGAAATTCCGGCCAACCGGCCCAAAATTAAGTTTGTACTTTTTGCTCTGATACTTTTCCACTTTACCTATCCGCTCAGGCACCACTTATTGCCCGGCCCGGTATCCTGGACAGAAGAAGGACACCGCTATTCCTGGCGCATGATGCTCCGCACCAAGCAGGGACGGGCAAAGTTTACAGTGGCCGATAAAAAAACAGGCGAAACCTTTGTCATAAATCCATTCGACTCACTCACCCAGGCACAAGCGAGAGATGTAGCTTCCCATCCCGATATGGTCCTAATGTATGCGCACTACCTCCGAGACATGTATGAGGAAAGATTGGGCAACGAGGTATCCGTACATGCCAAAGTCAGAGTGCGATTAAACGGCAGAAAGTACCAGGACTTTATCGATCCGGAGGTAGATCTCGCCAAAGAGAAATGGAAGTGGCTGGAACATTCGGAGTGGATTATGGAATATCCAGCATTGGAAGAGGGGGAGTAAGTTCTCCTGACAAATCCAGCTTGCAGCTGTCTTCGCCAGGAATCACCTGAGGAGCGCCCTGCCTTCGGCATCCCGATAACTATCGGGAGGGGAGTTGCTCGGCTGCGCTTCCGCGCATCCTTGCGGGGAGATCCCTTCCTCTCCATAGAAAGCATAGCGTTGTATCTGCTTGCCCACGGGCAAGCAAGGGAGCCATTACCATTATACAGAGCACATCACTTCTCCCCGCGCCTTCTCTGTAGCCGAAGGCAAAGGAGAACAGCATCTCCCCCGTCCCGATCGAAGCATCGGGGCGCTCCCCGGGTATATTCTGCCGACAGGCAGAAAGCCGACTCCCCCTCGATAACCATCCCGATTACTCAAAAAACCGCACCAAACTCCCATTGCTGGTAGTCAACCAGCCTCCATCATTCAGGAGTACAACATCCAGGAAATCCAGATCCGGTGCATTTTTTAGAACTCGCCAGGATTCGCCGCCGTCATCTGTTAACCAAAGCAGGCCGTTTTCACCGGCAAGGGCACCCCGCTCCGGGCTGCTAAAATCCAGCGATCTAAACCGGAGATCAGGCACCAACGAACTCCCGCCGTTTCTCAATTTTTCCCAGGTATTTCCTCCATCCGTTGTTTTTAAAATGGTGCCGGCATAACCGACTATATATCCTGTTTCTGCAGAAGGAAACTGAACATCCTGAAAGTTATCTCCATCAATGGCATTTTGAATCCAGCTTCTGCCCTCATCTTCTGATCGAAGCACGGCACCAAAGCCCACCAGATGCAAAGTTCCATCCGGTGCCCGATCTATAGCATGCAGGGAAAAGGGAAACACAAAACTGGTATCCAGTTGATAAAGCGGCTGCCACCGATAAGCTATCCCTTCCACAATCCCCACAGCACTTATCGTGATAACACCAGCATCGATGGCACAAACATCAACCAACTGATTCCACTCCGGGGTGCGGATAAAATCCGGATTCGCCGAAAGGCTGCCCCACTGATAGATATACCCGTTAAAACCCGCTGCCCAGCCAAGGCCCGATTGAAAATAAAGTCCGTTTAAGGTTTTGTCATTTACACTATCTACCGACCAGGAGGCACCGGCATCTACAGTCTGCAATAAAACTCCCCGCTCATAGGTAACACCCCCTACCGCAAAGCCCGTATCCGGATGCGGAAAAGCAATGGCCTGGATGGCATTGCCTGATGCAAGCTCCATTACCTCAAAAATCGCCTCTACCTTTTCCTTCTTACAGCCATTCAGCGAAAGCGAAAAAATAAAAATCAATAAGGAATGTAGAATTTTCAAAACCAGCTATTCGATTTTCGTCTGATGCGAAAATAACGATTTGCCAGTCCGCCAAATGCCTTCCCGAGACCATTTGGGTCGGAAGAGTTAAAATCCACCACCAGCGGTCGCCCGGCATGGCTGCGCAGGAAAAGATCAAACAGAAAGGATAACGCACCCAGCGCTTTACCCTTTTTGCTTTCAACAGGGATCAGACTCATCACTTTGCCGTGACTGTACACAAAGAAATTAGCGGCCAGAAGCTCTCCTTCCCGGTTTTGTATGCCGGAAGCAAAGCCCCAGCCCCGGTGCAGACAGTTGTACATAATGCGCAGCAAGGCATGAGAATCGGCGGTCTTACCCGGGTAATTGGGAACCTCTTTTCGGAAAAAACCGATCAGCTTTTCCGGCGAAAGCCCGGAGGTGGGCAACAAATCAGCCTGAACCGCCTTATCAAGTGTTGTCATCAACTCCCGGCTGTAATGCTCGACCCCTTCTTCATACTCTTTGGGCATCGCCAGCTGGTAATTGGTCTCTTCCAAAAAATCAAAACCCGAATCTCCCAGCGGCGGATTCTGCTCATTAAGAACCAAATCTACCTTGCCATATTCTTCCGGAATAGCTTCGAGAAAAGCAGCCAACCGCTTTTGCGAAAGGATGTGAATGGAATACAAACCCATTTCCCGCATCAGGGAAGGTTGTTGCAGGCGGTCTGCCCCCCAGCGTCGCTCCTGGAAAGGCAAAGGAAAAACAGATTCGTAATCCCCCTCTACCAACCCATGCCAATCCTTAGCCACATGATCGAGAAACCACATATAGCCGAAGACATTTCCATTATTGGCATAATGCACGCAAGAGTTCCATTTAACCTTATCAATCTCACTGCCTTTTACGAACTTGATATCCATCTAACAAAGGTAATACACCCTTACCGATTGGAATGACATCCAGTCAATTCAGGGAATTCTATTAAGAAATTATTCCACTAAAAACACTCCTGAAGGCTGAATGTTTTAGTACAATCAGACTCCCTCCATCCTTTTGGCATCCTAAACGTTTATTATACAATGGAAGAGCGCGACATACTGGATCATTTTGACAAACAACCCGAATTACGACCGGACCTGTTGCGTCTTTGTCTGTGGGGTTTACTCCTGGGAATACCTGCCGGGCTGGTGCATTTTTTCTTCCTGCGCATTCTCCCTCCCCCCGGCGGATTGGGCTGGCTTAAAGGCATTGTCCTCCTTTGCAATCAGTCTATCTTCCTTATCATGATCCTCTCCTATTTGGCCAAAAGATTGCAACTCTTCAACGCTAAAAGACAGTTTTATTTTGGAGCGGCTTTCGCTGTTTCCTCTGTAATATCCGTGCCCGTTTTTGCCCTGTACCTGAGCTTACCGCCCGGCTACACCTTCCTGAGTACTTCTGTCAACATTGGATTTCTGTTAAACACCTTTACCCTGGCAGCAATTGCCATCAGTTTGTTGTTACTTATTTTATTCATTCGACAATACGGAGAAGCCTTCGTGCGCGGACCCCAAAAAGCGTCTGACGACAAAAAATCTTCTAACAGCTAGCTTTACTGACCTAATTACTAAGTTCAATCTTTGGGCATTTTATCTGGCCTTATTTTATTTAGTGAGCAGTGAGTCAAAAGGCGTTAAAAACTGGGTAGTGTCTGAGCCAGAAACCTAAGAGCATATAAAAAGGTG
>JAAEZH010000104.1 GCA_018222965.1 Bacteroidota bacterium | reverse complement strand
TCCCAATCCATACTCCGCCTCACCGCTTTTTGCCAGCCTTTATACTTTTTCTGCCTTTCGGCGAAAGCCATTTCAGGCTCAAATTCCCGATCGATCTTCCAGCGATCACTGATCCATTTTTGATCCCACAGATTGGCAGCCAAACCGGCGAGATAGGCAGCACCAAGGGCGGTAGTCTCCAGTATCTCCGGACGCTCAACAGTTGTCTGTAGCATATCCGATTGAAACTGCATCAACAGATCATTCGCGGAAGCGCCTCCATCTACCCGCAACTTCTGCAGCTTAATGCCGGAGTCTTCCTGCATGGCCTCCAAAACATCCAGGCTTTGATAGGCCAAGGATTCCAAAGTAGCACGTACCAGA
Organism: Bacteroidota bacterium; assembly: GCA_018222965.1. Classification (GTDB taxonomy): domain Bacteria; phylum Bacteroidota; class Bacteroidia; order Chitinophagales; family Saprospiraceae; genus JAAEZH01. The sequence goes on along the minus strand of JAAEZH010000104.1, from coordinate 1,207 downwards.
TGGGCTTTGGTCGTTCCTCTGGTCAATCCGAAGATGGCTCCGCGGGCATACATATCCCAGTACGGGGCGCCTAGTCCGGCAAAAGCGGGTACAACATACACCCCGTCCGTATGTTCAACTTTGGAAGCAAAGAATTCGGAGTCTGTAGCAGAGTCGATTAACTTCAGGCCATCGCGCAACCATTGAATCGCCGCTCCGGCAATAAAGACACTGCCTTCTAATGCATATTCCACCTTGCCGTCCAAACCCCAGGCAATCGTGGTAAGCAAACCGTTTTTGGAATGTACGGGTTTGTTGCCGGTATTCATTAACATAAAACAACCGGTACCATAGGTGTTTTTGGCCATGCCTTTCTCGAAACAAGCCTGGCCAAATAGCGCCGCCTGCTGATCCCCGGCGACTCCGAGTATCGGAATTTCCACTCCCAGATATTTTGCTGCTGCATCTCCAAAGTGTCCCGATGACGATTGAACTTCCGGAAGCATATTGTTTGGAATCCCCATTTCGTCCAGGAGCTTTTGATCCCATTCCAGCTTTTCAATATTATACAGCAGGCTGCGAGATGCATTGGTGTAATCCGTAACATGCTTTTCTCCCTCGGTGAGCTTCCAGATCAACCAACTGTCGATGGTTCCAAACAGCAACTCCCCCCGATCCGCCATCTGTCTGGCTTCTGGTACATTTTCCAGCATCCAGTGAACCTTTGTGCCGGAGAAATAAGAATCCAGCACCAGCCCCGTACTTTGGCGTACATATCCTTCCAATCCTTTTTCTTTCAAACGGTCGCAATAAGCAGCCGTACGACGATCTTGCCAAACAATAGCATTGTGAATGGCCCGGCCCGTGTGTTTATTCCAAACAACCGTTGTCTCGCGTTGATTGGTTATCCCGATGCAGGCAATTTGATTGGCTGAAATGCCGGTATTCTGCAACACCTCCCGCATAACACCCAATTGCGATTCCCAGATTTGTTCGGGATCGTGCTCCACCCATCCGGGCCTGGGGAAAATTTGAGGAAATTCCCGTTGGGCAATGCCTCCTATGTTTCCTTCTTTATTGAATAGAATTGCCCGGGAGCTGGTGGTGCCCTGGTCCAGAGCCAGTATGTAGTGCTTATCAGCCATAACCTAGTCTTCAGAATTGGAGTGGACCATCAAGAAAATGAAAAATTTGGGTTCCGGCAAATCTTTAGTCCGACTCAGCTGTT
>JAAEZH010000081.1 GCA_018222965.1 Bacteroidota bacterium | reverse complement strand
TACTTAAAGATAGTAACCAACCCGTTTCAACTGTCCACTATTCTGACGAACTCCATCAATTAAGGCAATTAAATAATTGGATTATTCTCCCTCCCAACTATTGTTTAAGTGCCAGTAAGTTGTAGTTTTATGACTTCACGCAAGATAAATTTACGCGCATGGAGCCCATATTAGCCGTCATCAACCGTTTTGCTTTAGTTACGAAGCCGAAGCCTGCTTTGATTCAGTGGGTAAACAGTATTTATCCGGCTGATCCAGTCGATATTCAGGATCTGGAAGGGCACGATAATTTGGATGTATTCCTTATTCCGGAATTTACCGATCTGGAGGATGCGGAAGAGTGGCTAAAGGAAAATTACTCTCCTATTTTAGAGTATCTCCTGGAGAACTGGTGTACAGACCGTTCTGCCTGGCCGGCAATTGTTGACTGGGATTTGTTTGAGACCTTTTTCCATTACTCCATCGATTCCATGGTCATTGATACGATGGATGAGGAGTATGATGAGGAAGAGTAAAACGATGTTTACAAATGGGACTAGAAGAAAAATACCCCGATATTTTACAGAATATTGAGTCTGCGGTAACTCAATTTTACAGAAAGTCTCCAGATTTAAGAGACCGGGACGTCATGAAAGCTTATGAGCTTTTGGAACGACATTTTCGCAAGCTAAGTATGGGGCGTAAATTGGAAGAAGAGTTGCCGGATGAATTGGCAACAGAACTATATAAGCAAGTACTATCCACGCTTGAGGTAAGGCAAAAAATTATAGGAACAGCAGATAATTCAGAGGCGGAAACTCCAAAGAGAAGGTTTAGCCATGCTTTAAAAGAACCTTCGAAAGAAGAGATCATCATTGCCTGCCTTCGTAAGGTACATAAGTCTGCAAAACGTTGGAACAAGAGAAACGGAGAGAGAGGCTATCTGGGTTTTGTTGTGGATTATGTTTGAAAAGATTGCGGTTCTTCCGCCTTTCGGCGAAAGCCTAAACCAAAAGCTAAAATACGACTACCAAACAAGCAGCTTCGTTTTGGAAATCCATAAAAGGACTACGGATTCATCCGGGCAAAAATCAACCCGGCAATAGTGGCCTGAGCAAGTCCGTATACCAACCACATCAGGACCATAATAATCGTAACATCCAGCGAGCTAAAGGTGAGCCACATCATGGGCAAAGTAGCCACCAGTCCGTAAACGAGGCCAAATTCTATGCCTCGAATGAGGTTTACACCTTTAAAGGAGGATTTAATCTTTTCCCAGAACCAGGACAAGGCAATTGCCAGGACAAAAGGGTGGATGTAAAAGAAAATGGATCGTTTGCTGCCTGGGTAAAAGATGGGGTTGTAGTATTCTTCCAACAACTGGGGCATAAATTGGATGGAAAACCAAATGATAAAGTAACAAAACCCAAAAAGTACGACGCCCGTGACAAGGGCAGGAAGGAGTATTTTTTTCATAAGAGTTGGTTTATTTTATAATGCAGTTGCTTTCCGGGGAATCCCTGAAAAGTAATCTAAACCTTCCTTTAAGGATATCTTCTAAAATACGAAAAAAGGACAACTTTTTCGACTTGTTATTAGCTGGCCGATTATTCTTTTACTACTGTTTTTGTTAACCAGCTTTGGGTATTCCAAAATTCCAGAAAATACAATCCATTTTCAAGTATAGAAAGGTCAAGCTGTTGGTGTTCCAGCGGTTGCATGGGTACTGCCACTCTTCCTGTTATATCTCGTATACGCACCCGCCATGTCTCCGGATCGGGAATATTTATCTGCACCATATCAGTTGTTGGATTGGGATAAACCTGAATTGATTTGGCAGTTAGTGGCTCATTGACTGATACCGACAGACAGGCGTCTTCTACTTCCTGCTGGGAGTTGCAGCCGGGAGCATTGTTTCCGATGGTAGCGGGGCCGCTGTTTTCGAGGTAGTCACAAATGGGTTGGGAGTGGCAAATATTCAATTGGGGATTACCATTAAGTTCTAAGGATTTAAGGTCGCCCGGGTTTAGATTTTCTAAACTGAATAAGGAGGTTAAGGAGTCATTCCAGACAATGACCAACTCTTCGACGTAAGTCAGATTTTCCAGCCCTTCCAGGGTTTTCAATTTATCATTGCCATGTAATGTTAGCTTCAAATCAATGGTATCCACATTTTCAAGTGCATTTAAATCACTCAAAACATGGTTATAATACATCCCCAGGTGATTCAATGAGCTTAGATTGTTCAATCCGTTTAAACTGACCAGACCGGGGTTTTGAATGACATCCAATGATTCAACGTATGAAAGGTTATCGAGTCCGCTCAAGTCGCTAAGGCTAGAATTGCTTGTAATTTGAAAATAACCATGAACCTCCGTAAGCTGATTAAGGCTGTCCAGGTTAATAATGCCACCAAAATCTTGTTCCTGGATAATAATGTCTCCTTCAAAAACAGTACAATCCGGATAATTGGCCGGGAAGGCGTCAATTTCAGATTGATAAATGAAGGTGAGCGTGGGCATCGAAGGGCATTGTGCGGTAAGGTTTAATGCCGACAATACAAATGAAAGGGGGTAAAGGAAACGGAAAAAATGCTGCATGTATTATTGGGTCTTAGCTACTCCTAATGTAAGGATTTTTTTTGCTTCCATTAATAGCTTGACATATACCCAAAGCAAAGTCGCTTAGAGTTTTTCCGGGTTATTTGTACAGGCACTTATAACCCGACTCTTGATTTTGATCGCTGCTTTATAGTATAAGTAAAGGGGGCAATGGTTAATTTAACGTTAGGGTTTTGATTTTTTGGGCGCATTTCCAGGTAGCTTTCTACTTTTGGCTTTCGCCGAATGAATTTTCGAATAATATGAAAGCCATTTTCCCGATTTTATTTCTCTTCCTGGCCAGTAGTGCCATTTTCTGTCAGGATCCTTTGCCGATGGAAATACCCGATCAGCCGGTTGAAGAGACGTCTGGCAATATGAATGCCGCACCTTCCGGTTATGCATACAATGCCTATGGAGATTTGATTACTGCCAACCAGAATTACTGGCGAAAAAGAGGCAGCAATTATGCCAAATCCTATTACGAAAATGGGAAGTACGGGATGCGTGCGCAGGACGGTACGATATTGATTCCTGCACAATATGATCAACTCTATTTTGCCTATGGCGGATTTATGATCGCTGTAAAGGATGGCCTGACGGGAGTAATCAATGAAGCCAATAAGGTGATAATTCCTTTTGAGTACTATTCGCTTCAGATCATTTTTACCAATTATTTCAATCACATTCCGGATCCATCGGTTTCCCGCGATGAACTCCGGCTTGTGGCTCAAAAAGAAAAAGGGCAATACGGCATCATTGATGGAAACGGTCGGGTCATCAGCCCGTTCCGGGAGTCAAAGATGATGCAGGTACAGTATTTTTACGAGGCTCCCCGCAATGACCGGGGAACGATCACGACTCCTCCCCAGGATTACCAGAAAGCCCTGGATGGCTCCGCCTTGATTTTTCGCTTTAAAGGAGCCGGGGTGTTAAGCGGGAGAGGAGATACCATTCTGCCATTCGTTTACGAAGATGTTTTTCCCTTGTACAAAACGAATAATCCAGCCTGGATTCAGGTGGAAGAAGATGGAAAATACGGTTTATATGATCTTGGTAAGGGCTGGGTTTTTCCGACGGAATATGCCGGTGAGTTTGGGCTGTTGCATCTGTTGACAGAAGACGGAGCGCCCTTTTATCCGACATTATTTATCGCACACAAAGTAGTAGGAGAAACCGCCTACAACAATCCGCTAACAAAGGCCGGACTGATAGACAGCACCGGCCGCGAAGTACTTCCCTTTGAATATGAAGGCTTCGGAACCTCATTCACATTCGATGACAATCGCCATTTTGTTGCCAAAAAGGACGGAAAGTGGGGGCTGGTGAATGCGAATTCAGAGGTGATTATTCCCTTTACTTATCCTAAGTTCCTCCGGAAATACAATCTCGGGGGCAAGATCGTTTTCTCCCTAAAGGACTCGACTGATGCCTTTTATGGTTTGCTTTCCAGCGAAAACAAAATGCTGGTCCCCTATAAATACAAATGGTTTGATGAGTGCAATGGCCAATTGCTGGAGTTCCTGGCAGAAGACGGTCAAAGCGGCCTGCTAAATGTGAAAGGAGAGGAAGTGGTAAAAGGCGATTATTCGGCATTCGCACTGCTGCGCTACGGGTATTTTCAATCGGTCAATAAGGAAGGGTTGAATGGCATTGTCAGTCCGACGGGAGAAATACTTCTGGAACCCACATTTAAAGGCGTTTATCCGGAAGAATTGATCCCTGGCTTTTCAACGGCACTCAAAAAAGCAGATATAGAAGAAGAGGAGGTAGTAGCCATCCTGACGAAAGGAGATAAGGTCTTTGCCTTTTTGAAGGGTGGGGGATTGGTGGAGTTGGAGTAGGGGATCAGAGAAATCCACTAATCCGTCCAATCTGTGATTTTGAACTGGGTGCAGGTGGGCAACTTAGGAAGCGTTAGAAAGACTAGATCACTCATCTGTGCTGAATATGCTTGCATACCAGGATTCGATTTGCTTTAATTCTTCATTGCTTATTTCGCTAAATTCCTTTTCACGTTTCTTTTTGGAGAGTTTGCCGTTGTTTTGGTCCAGAAGTTTTATTAGTAAATCAACTCTGTTGTCAGGCAAAGAAACCAGGGCATTGAGCTGTTGGAAAAGTTGATTGTATTTTTCCAGATAATCCAATTCGGATGGGATTATCTTTTCAATGGTTTCTCTTACACAATCGAATAAGAATGCTGCTTGTCTGGTCAGGTCGAAATAGCGATATAGGTCGGCAGTATCATTCTTGATATTTACATTGTTATCAATGGTGGGTTCCCATTCGACCAGAGAAACACGGGAAGAGGAATAAGCTTCCAAAATCTCCTGATATTCATCTATCCTGTTGAGAATGGCAGCGGCAACCGGGAATATCAGTCCGCGTCTGGCAAATCCTGTTTTGGCCAAAATGTGATGTATGATGTAGCGATGGAGTCTGCCATTTCCATCTGTCAGGGGATGTATAAAAACAAAGCCAAAGGCGATGGTTGTTGCGATAAAAACAGGGTGGTAGCTTGATTCCTGTAGTTGTTTATTGGCAGAGAATAATCCGTCCAAAAGGTTTGATAAATCTTTAGCTTTGGCAGAGATATGATCCGGAATGGGTATCATGGTTTCCCGGTCGTGTTCGCCAATGAATCCTTCTTCCTGACGGATGCCCATATTTTTCAAGGGTTGATTGCCGAAAAGCAATTGTTGCAATCGTTCAATCTCTTCAATATCTAATTGTACCTTGCCTGCCTGCCCAATTATTTTTCCCCAGTTTTTAATTCGTTGATTTCCCGGATTCTCACCTTCTATTTGAAAGGATGCTTTGGAGTCTTTGAGTAAAAGGAAGGCAGCCGTTCTTCTTAATAAATCTTGTGAAGTACTCTCAAGTCCAGCTTCAATCTGCTGATCTAAGGAAGTGGCAATAAATGCTTCCAGGGTTTCGGTTTTTCGAATCAATGGACAGAAGTCTGGTGTTCCCGGCAAATTATTACGGATCCGTTGTCTTTTGGCGTTTACCGATTGCCCCGGATATTGATGTTTGGGGTTAATCAGGTCGACGTAACTTCCCTGTTTTAAATCCTCCAGTTGAAGTTTCTGGTCAAACAACCATTCATACAGAAACCAGATTCGGCGGGCATATTGTCCGGTAGGGCTTTCCCTGACAATTTCTTCTATAAATTCAGGACCCTCATGGGTAAATAACTTTTTGAGGATGTAAAGATCCAGTCCCTCGTATTTTAGGGCGAAAACCAACTGGTCTGCCAGCTTGTCATTTGGGCGGTGCCGGGCCGTGAAAATTTCCCAGTTTCCCTTTGTATATCGTTGGTGCTTTTCCGTTGCAGCAGCTAATCGATCGGGAAGTGGCACCTGCACCCCGCCCTCTTTTTCTAAATAGCTAATAATCCAGGCATAACCGACCAGATAGGCTGGTTCAGGCAGGCGCTGACCATGAAAAGTGATTGTTTTTTGTGAAAAACTGTTGCTATTTGGCATGTTTTATGAATATTGAGTACAAAAGTACGTGAAATTCAATTGCCAGACATGAATTTTGATTATTAAATAGCAATTTCCGTGAAATTTAGTTATAAATCTATTGGTTAACTCCTGGTTTACGCATTCACTGTGGTATCGTTTATTCCAACCATTCCGTATGGCTATCCGGAGGAAATCGGAGAAATCCACTAATCCGTCCTATCTGGGATTCAGGAATAGGTGCACGCGGACAACTTAGACAGGATCACAGATTTTTATGGATTTTGGGGATTGCACGGATTTGGTGTTGGGGAGAGGGGGGATTATTATCCGCCTTTAGCACTTGTTTTTAAGAGAAGCGGGTATGAGTTTGGGTAATGGATTAGCTACGCTGATCCTTGTTTAGGGCCCCTGCTTGTAAGGCGGCTCCTATATGTTAGTAGAATACTGGAGCACAGCCGTTTATCGTTACCTCAAGCTCGATTTGCATGTTATTTGCATGCGACTGGCTGAGTTTATTAATAATTTTTTATTTGTTTGGTTTTATGATTTTCGGACGATCCCTGCTTGGTAATGCGTATTTTTTTCGAATCCTTCTGGACTTAAATGGTTGTGGCCTGGGTAATTCTTTTGGAATGGAATCGGGTAAATCTTGAATGATTTTTTCTCTTATTGGTTTATCAAGAACAGACAGGATATTCGAAAGCTTTTGTCTGAGTTTTTTGATTTCCTCCTTTCTAGTTTTTGGGCTTGTAAAGTCGTAAGTTTCCTCTAGTTCTTTAAGCCTATTTATAGTCTCTATTATTTCTTGCACAATCCCACCATTTACTTCTTTTGACCGAAAATGATCAGACAACGGTGAAGAATCATGTATATTACGTTGAATTCTTTCAAAGGCTGGCTCAAATACATTGTGAATATATTCTAGTCCGCTACCAAAATCGCCGATAAACGATACGATGGCGTAAGCATTGATAGCATAAAACCTGAGTTTTGATTTTATCGAGCCTTCGCCTACATCCACAACTATTAGGTAATCCTGCTTCCATTTTATACTTAATACTTCAGATTCAATTCTTGTTTTAAGAAAATCCTCAAATTCTCTTTTTTGAGGAAGTGATAAAAAATTGTCACTGTAGGTTAATGTGAGTTCAGCTACCTTGAGGTTAGTCATTTGAGTAAGTTTTAATGATTAAATTAACTAATCATCCCCTCATCTGCAAGCGAGCAATACGCCTCGCGCGTAATGATGAGATGATCGAGCACATTAATGTCAACAAGCTTACCTGCTTCCACGATCTTTTTCGTCAGCGTCTTATCAGCTTCGGAAGGACGAAGATTACCGGACGGATGATTATGCGCCAGGATGATCGAGCAGGCGTTTGCTTTCAGAGCTACGGCTAAGATCATCCGCGTATCGACGACTGTGCCGGAAATACTGCCTTTCGATACGTGATAGATACCGAGCACCTGATTGGCACGATTCAGTAGCAGTACTTTGAACTCTTCCTGTAACTCGATGAGGTCGTGATCCCAGACAGAGCTGAAAGCGTTGTTAGCATCTTTGCTGCTCCGAATGGTGATACGTTCGTCCTGGTGCGTAGGATGCGTATAAGTGACCTTGATTTCGGAAATCGTATTCTTATTCATGAGAACGGGTTTTGCGTTATGTGATAAAATATTAGGGATCAAAAGGGCTTCGATCATCCGACAGCGAGATTTGACGCCTGAAGGACAAAGGCAGCTTGTCACGCGTTCAGATCAATCGGAAGTGTTGATGATAGTAATAGCGGTTGTTGATACGATAGACGATCTCACCGGCTATGGACGATCTCACGCCGGAAACTGCTACGATGGCTCCTTTATCCATGTCAGGTAGCTGATGCCGACATCTTACATGAAATGGACAGTATATCCAGAAGAGACCGGCTGAACCGACAAAGAAGCATCCTTCGATGTTATCGTTCATAGCCTTGAGAATAAAAAAAGGGATGCCGCCAGGTGACAGCATCCCTTCCGGGTTAAATGAATGATTGATTAGAACACGGCTTCGTCCGGCACCAGGTCGGCTTCGGATTCCGCATTCGTCGTTTCGGTACGCTTCGGCACGTTCGGCACGAATCGGTACGTATGCGAAAGCGTTACCACTTCGCCGGTACGTTCGA
>JAAEZH010000080.1 GCA_018222965.1 Bacteroidota bacterium | reverse complement strand
CTTAAAGATAGTAACCAACCCGTTTCAACTGTCCACTATTCTGACGAACTCCAAAGCAATTCAATGTCCGTTTATACCCAAGCAAAGTAGTTTGGGATATTATTACTACTCAAAATCTTTGGTTTGGAGGAATGCCGTACAGGAAGTGGCCCAAACCACTTCGCCGTCGGTATACCAATAAGTTTATATTGGGATGACGTTCATACTAGCACTTAATCCCGCATTGCGTATAGGCATTGTGAACACCCCGGGTTAATGCTTTTCTTTGCTTGTCATTTTTTTTCAGAATTGAATGGTCGTTTCATTCTCAACCAATTTGATAAATTGATTCGGTGTCTCTATAATCTTTAATGTCTCAAAGTCTTTCCTGGGAATGAACTCTCTAAGGATCGGCAAACATTTTTCCAGTTCGTTAACTCTATGTCCAATTTGTCCCCCCTTTAATAGCTTAAAACCAAAGTCTGCATAGAGCTTAACGGCTCTGAAACTTCCTGGCTGTGTGTGCAGGTATATTGGATAATCGTTTGATCTGAATTTCTTCATTATTTCAGAAAGTACGGCTCGTCCTAAACCCTGCCCCTCGTATTCTTTTTTGGTTTTTAGCCAATGAATCGAGTTAAATTTTCCGTATGCTTTCCAATGAGAACAAGTTGCAACTGGGGTGTCTTCTTTGTCACAAACAAAAACCGTATTGTTAAAAAAAGTCTCCAAATCTGAACCATAAGAATCCTGAATAATTTGGTTCATAAAGTCTTCGTATTCGGCAGGTACGGTTTCGCTATCAAATGGAAAAGCTTTCCAAAGCTCTAATTCATCTGGTCGACAATTTCTAAAATAAAAATTGGCATTAAGTCCTGTAAGTGCGCCCGCATTGAGTTGGTCGCACATCATAAAAATATTATAGTCTGGTATTTCTTCTTCGGTCATTTTCTGTCTTTTCGCCTGACGTTTCCGGTATGCGCCGTGCGACGAAGGAGCATGGACGTATACCGATTGTTGTGCAATCGTGCTTTCTTTTCTTTCGTCGGGGCGTGGGGAAAGACACACTTATTGACAAGCTTTGGTTGGGGCGCAGGCTTGGCGCGGCTTGGCAATGTGTGTGGCTTTGAAGGGCTGGATTGTTATATATATTCAGTTGGCATTTCATCATAAGTCTGTCCATTTAATTCTCGTCCCGCTTTTTTCTTATTTGTTCCTCCCCACTGCTTAAAAAAGAATGCCGTTCCGAAGACCTCACATTGCTCTTTAATTTCTAAAACCCATTCCTTTTTCATTGGTCTTGGGTTTCTTCCGCTTTCTCCACCAACAATTACCCAATCTATATTAGATAGATTGATTCCAGCAAGTGATCCAATTAATGGCTCACAGGAAAGGAATTTAACCGAAGCATTATTCAATCTGAGAAGGTTAATTCTATTGATAACTCGATTGTCTTCTACAGATGTGCCAAGCCAAATATTTTTACTCCAGGTTAAATCCTCATTTAATTCCAGTACTCTTTCTGGACGTTTGGTAAGTACCTGAAATACATGACTCAAATTGTCATTCATGGCTTTAAATACATCCTTTATAAAGTCAACTGGAACATCAGGATGAAACAAGTCACTCATAGAATTTACAAACACCATTTTTGAGCCTTTCCATTCATAAGGATCTGCCAATGTGGTCGGATGGACTCTTATCTTTTTAAATCCGTCTTTGTATTTTTCCAACCCCATGGCTTTAAGGCGTCTTGTCATAACCTCTGCATAGCAGAATTTACAACCTGCCGAAACTTTCGAACAACCTGTAACAGGATTCCATGTTAATTCAGTCCATTCTATTGATGATTTAGCCATGTCATTTCTCTTTTTTGATTATGTCGTTTGCAATTTTTACTGCTACGGGAACATTAGAAGCTGCCATAAAATGAAAAAGTACTGCATTAGTGCTATTCCGCAGTGGTAAGGGATCAGACACATGTTTAAATATGGTCTTTAAACGTTCTTGGTAAAGGTTTGCAGCCACCTCAACGGCATTTTCAATCTTCTTGTATTTACGATCTCCAAATAAGTCCATCTGAGGATCTTCATAGTAGAATCTATCTTCAATTTCCTTAGGATCAAGGCCAAAGAAACTTCCTAACGTCTCAAACCAAATCTGACCAGATTTTTCCTTCTTTTTCAAAAGTCTATTAACTCCAATTCCAGTAGGTACGAGAATCCACAAATCAACTCCCAAGCTTTTTAAGGACTCTAATGCAGGCCATTTAACTTGCATACCATAAGGATCAATAAAAGCAATGGCTTTGTAGTTTTTGCCTTTTGAACTTTTAAGAAACCCTGCCATATCCTTTAGTTTTTGATTACAGTCATTTCCGCCTGCAACCACTGATTTATCTGTCAATGCAGGAAATTCCTTGTTTATGATTCTTTGAAGTAATTGGGCATTGTCTAAATCCTTCTCAACGAAGTAGTAGAGATCAAATTTTCTTGGTTCATCAAAGCTCAGGACATGCCTTGCTGTACCTTCAATAACTTCTTTAGTTTCCTTTTGGGTCTGAATATCTCCTGAACCAGCAAAACCATCAAAATAGATAAGCTTCCAGCGCTTACCTTTCATGATTTGCATGTATGCGTACAAGTATTTCTTGAATACTCTAATTTTTATTTCCGTCCATTCACCTCCAAATTGATTTGCCATAGCTATCGATTAAAATGGCGAATTTGAATCATCTAAGACTTGCATAAGCTCAGATTTCCAGTTCAACTTACTTTCTCTTATTGCCTGAAAAAAGTCAGTATAATTTTCAGGTGACAAGAAATAAAAATGATAATTCCAGTCAATACCTTTCTCCTTGAGCTTGCTGTTTAGAGCTGTAAAATGGGTCTTTCCATCTCTAAGTTTCGCCTTGTTTCTTGGATTGTTATTGCCTTCCTCCTTTATTTCTACAACTAACATTTCATTCTTGCCATTTAACTTCAAAAAGAAGTCAGGATTGAAATTTTCACGCTTTACGTGACTTGACCCTGTTTCTGCTGGTTTGTATGAATAAGGAAATGAGTAAAACCCTTTATCTGGCGACTTTAGGAAAGAATCTATGAGGTCAATATTTGACTGTAATGCTTTAAGGAATTGACGCTCCGGCTCAAATGAGACATAAACCAGGTTTTGAATGGTTTTTAATTTTTCATCATCAACCTGAATTAGGTTTTGATCAAGGAAATCAACTTCTTGTAAATTCCCTCCATATTTCTCCGCTACCTCCTTAACCACTGATAAACCACCAGTTTGAATTTTGTCCTTATCCTCAAGGTAGTCTTTCAGAATAGCATATTCTTCTTTCTTGAGTTCATTTAATCCTTCCTTGGAATAAAAAAGATATCCATTGCGTTTAATACTGCTTTCCGAAAAGGTTTGTGTAGGAAGGTTTCGTAATTTTATCTCTCTCGTGTTGTGTGCTTTTAAAATTAATCTGACCACTTGCTTTCCTGCTTCTCTAAACATTGGGCCAAAGGCCTGTTTGAAAGTGGAGAGGTTTTCACGGCTTACATAAGTGGAATCATATCCAAGAGCATTCAATTTTGAGCTTAAGAATTCCTGAATACGTTTAATTGGCCATTCCTTGGAAATCTCAAGATCTTTGTCCTTAAGAAAGAGTTTTATCTGTCTTGCAGCCGCTTCAATTGGCTCATTATCCTGGATTTCTATTTCAAAGCTTACGGAACCCGATACAGAATATTCGCTATAGGTTTGCTTTACTTTATTTTGAGGTTTTAACTTTTCAACTTTTGGTTCCTTTGAGGATGGTTGTTTCGCACTGCCAACTGTTTTTTGATCGGCAAGGTAATCTAGGTTATATAGTGGAAAGTCATATTGCTTTCGAGTTTCTGAATATCCATAGCTGATACGGTTTTCAAGTTCCAGTACTTCTTCGTACAGGTCTTTAATTTCCTGAGACCATTTTTCATGGTTATTGATTCGCACATAGACCGGTTGTTCAATTCCTTTAGGCACCCTTAGTCCTCTTCCTAATACTTGGGCAATAAGTAGTTTGGAATTAAACGCCCGTTGTTCATGCGGAACTATCTGAAATACATTCTTTACATCCCAACCCTCCGTAAGCATTGCAACAGAAATGATCCATTCCACCGGATTATCCGGTTCATCCACGGTTTTTAGGATAGACAAATTTTCCTTCCGTACTTTTTCAGGACTTTCTACAATAGACTCAATGATGCCTTTTTCCTGTTTATTGGAAGGAATACCGGAAGCCACCCAAATCACTTTTTTTGAAGCCTCTTCAAAACCGATTTTCTCCTTTTTTGCAATGTATTTTGAAAGCTCATTCCAAATTTCAACCGTGCGGTAAATCCTCTCTGCAACCACAATGGAAAGCGGTTTTAATTTGCCACTATACGTCTTAGCAATTTCATTGTGGTTGTGCCAGGTTTCATCCCAACCTTTGTCCTGATCCGCTTCTTCCAGTTTGTAGTCAATCTTTTTGACTACACCATCTTCCATAGCCTGTTTTATCCCATAGCGATAAATCACATCATGGAAATAATCATTGCCTATGTAAGGTGTTCCTGTTACGCCAATATGATAGGCGAAATCATAATCTGGATTGATGATAAAGTCAAACCACTTTTTGGTCGCGGCTTCGTCAGGACTGTAGATATGATGGGCTTCATCACTAATCACAAGTGTTCTTTGACCTTTGCCTGAAAAACTGTCCTGAATGGATGATCCTGTGCGCTGATAAACCGCATGAATGTTCTCCACGCAAATATCTCCACTCAAAATGGGAACGTTAGCATTCTTAATACTCGGAGCAGGATGCACCGCTCCTAATTCTTTCAGGATTTGTTGATTGGTTTGGCTTCCGGCCAGCTGCTCAAACTTTTTTTTGAGTTCTTCTTCAATCGTTAGCGAAGGGCAGAGAACTAAAACTTTGTCCACTAAACCTTCTGCTAATGCCAATTGAGCAACCCCGTAAATAACCCAGCTTTTTCCTGTCCCTGTAGCCAGATCAATACTCGCTGCCTTTTTATCTTTAATTTGAATATTGAGCAGGTATTGTTCGAGTGCGTTGTATTTTAATTGTAACTTGGAATTGTTGTTCCAGTTTTCTTCGGCCAGTTCACCCGTGTTTTTATATTGATCGGTTACCAGAAATCGCAATGCCCTGCGAATAGCTTCTCTGACATGCTCAAAGTCTTCTGTAGTTATGGCATCTAGGTATGCTTCATACTTGCCGATAATGGCATTAGTCTGGTCAGAATAATCATTGACCTTTAGAACAAAATCGTCTTGTTTATATTGAAGGCTCATGCAAAGTCCTTTTTAGTGCGTATTACTTTCAATTCATTGCCATATTTATCCATGAAAATGATCAGCATTCTTTCACCTAAAAATGACTTTTCTGGAATGCGAACAATGGCTTTTCCTGCTTCATTATCAAATACCTTATCAGCCCAAAAGACTTGATTTAAATGGAAGTACTCACCGTTGTAGTTGTTATCCACCATCACCATAGAAAAGGTTTCAAAATTTTCAAAGTCTTCCGGATCGTAGGCAAGGGTGTTTGATTTGAATTCCGTTATCTCAATGATATAATCCTTGTCTGAAGCATTGAACAGGTCTTTGTTGTCAGGTGTAGCTCGTTTGTAGTTGGCCTTAACCTGCGGTTGTGAAATAAAGTCAAAACCAATGGCGTCCATCACTTCATTCACATCTGTCTCGCTGACCGGTTGTTTCAGTGCACCGGGTTCTCCTTTATTGATCAAAGCCATGAGCACAGAAAGCGGCACTTTCAGAAATACATAGGTTGTATTGCCATGCCTAACCTCATCCTGCATAAAGCCTAAAGACGAAATAGGAGCAATGACATAGAACTTGTCGCCAGCTCTACCTCCCAATGCAACATGAAGTGTTTTCACATATTCCTCATCCAGCAATAAATCCTTTTGGTTGGGATAATCCCAGATATAAGCTGAATTGACGCCTATGTAACCATCAACTTTCAGGCTATGCACCTTATGTTCGCTTATTCTAACTCCAAACAACTGCGCTACAAAAGGACGGTACTGCTCCCAATCCATTTGAAGGATCAACTGGTTATCATAAATGCCCGCATGATAAAGGGTGAACTCCTTTGCTTTTAGCGGTTTTGGTTTTTCAGTCTTTTCTTTGGGCTGAATGAAGGAAATCAAAAACTTAACCTTACCTACTTTGATCACTTTTTCACCGGCTTTAGCCTCACTATTATCTTCATTGTCAATGATTTCCAATTTATTGACCCTAAACTTGTCCTCAGGGCAAGCCAGTGAAAATTCTTCTTCTTTGCTGCCTGATAGGTTATTGGAAACAAATTGAGCCAGGTTTTCAAGAAATGTATCCGTAATATTCAAATCACCAGCTCGTGCTTTTTCATAAACAAGAAAAAGACCTCTTGAATTTGATGTTGAATGACTTCGGAAGTCATCAATTCTTTCATATTCTCTTGTCTTTTCGTTTTGTGGAGATCCTATTTTGGTCGACAAACCAAATAGTCTATGTTGGATTGTATAAATAGAGAGTTTACCACAATCTATTGCGATCCATTTTCTTTGCAACTTTTCAGCTGTAGCTATTGTAGTGCCACTGCCACTGAACGCATCTAAAACGATGTCGGATTGATTAGACGAAGCCTTAATAATTCGTTCCAGCAGCATCTCAGGTTTTTGGGTAGGGTATTCCAACCTTTCGGGGGAAGAAGTACCTAGAGCCTGAATATTCCAAACATTGTCTATTGGTGCTCCTTTATTAGGATCAAGGTAGTGCTTATAAACGGGGTATTTTGAATTTGGGAAAATTGCTGCCATTCCCTCACTCATCAATCTGTCTAGTTTTTCCTTTGAAACTGTTTTTAGCGGATTCCATTTAAACCGCCTACCATCCTCATCAACTTTGTCATATCTTTTTAAAGCTCCTTCACTATATGGTTTAAATTGATGATTGAAAATGTAGTCGTTAGTTTTTGAATAGATATAAATATTATCATAGTTCGATGGGAACTTTCGAGCTATAGCTTTGCTGCTGCCTGCATTGAACGATCTTATCCAAGCAACTTCAGATAAAAAGTTAAATTCACCGAAAACCTCATCCAAAATAGTCTTTATGTAGTGCCCTTTTTTAGAGTCTAAATGAACATAAATAGTACCATCATCAGCTAAAATTTCCCTTAGCAAAATCAAACGCTTCCTCAAAAACTCAATAAACTGTGCTCCAATAATTTTATCCCGATAAGCCTTTTCCCGATCTTTCATAAAATCCTGCTTGGTAGCAAATGGAGGATCTATGTAGATGAGCTTTATTTTGTTCTTGGTCTTATATATGTTGGGGCCTTATTGGTCTTCGTAAATGGCTTTTAAAGCCAGTAGGTTATCACCAAAAATGAGCATGTTGCTCCAGTTATCCTCGAACTGATTGTCCTTATTGAAGCTTCTTATTTTTTGAAGTGGGGCGGCTGGGGTATTGGCAATGATGTCTTCTTTTCGTGCCTTTCCTTTATAAACCAACTTATAATCTTTGGTCGCCTCTACAAACTCAGTGTCGTCCGTGTTAAACAGCTTTTGTTTATAGATAGAAGGTATGGGTTTCCCATCGTCCAAACTCTTTTTGATTATTTCTTTATCCTTCTCGGTCAGATTCATTGAGCCGTTTTCTTGTTTGTTTTGTAATACTTCATTTGTTTTTCCGCCACTTTTAAAGCATCCAGTCCGTAAGGTTCATCTTTCAGTTCATAGGCAATTTTTTCACCCCAAAACTTTACACTCACTTCCTTGTCGGTCAATTTAAATGCCTTAGCCAATAGTGGAAGCATTTCTTTATTGGGTTCTCTTTCATTCCTCTCAATCTTGCTTAGTGTCGATTGATCAATGTCGAGAAAGGCAGCCAATTTCCTTAATGGCATTCCTAAATCTTCTCTTTTTGTCCTGATGAAATACCCAAATGATTCCATTTTCCTTTATTTTCTTGACAGTCTTGTCAAATTTAGTCATTCTTTCAGCGTCGGCAAAAAAATAGGCTCTTTTGGTTTTTTGCTTTAGGCTTGTGGGTTGGCAAAAACCAAATGTGCCTATTTGCGCGTTGGCTTTTTCGCATGTTGCACAACATTTGTATACCTCCCAAAACCCTACACAAAATCCTCTAAACAGTGTGTAAAACCACATCTTTTATACACATAGCCACACCGCTATGCAATTAAACATAATAC
>JAAEZH010000079.1 GCA_018222965.1 Bacteroidota bacterium | reverse complement strand
AGGTCGCCGACCCGTCAGGTTGCCGACCTGACGGGTTGCCGACCTGACAGGTCGAAAATCTCCAAAACCCATTTTTCCCGATACAATCATTGGTGCCAAATGCAGCCAACCAGTGTCATTCTTTTCAAATTGATTAATTTGTTCCTCACTTACTAGTTTCAATGTCCAATTATGAATACAATAAAAGCCCTAAGCCTGCTCTGCCTTGCTCTGTTTATCCAGGCCTGTAATTCTTCCACCACCAATCCGGAAGATTTTGCCAAAGACCTCCAAAGGCAACTGATTGAAGCCCAGGAAGGGGCTCTTATCGAAATTCCGGAAGGAACTTTTGAGTTTAACCGACCACTCTCTTTCAATGATGTAGCCAATGTGACCATCAAAGGTGCCGGTAAAGGCAAAACGATCCTCTCCTTTAAAGAACAGGTAGAAGGCGGAGAAGGACTTATTGTAAAAGCAGCCGAAGGGATTACCCTCGAAGGCTTTACGGTTGCCGATAGTAAAGGCGATGCCATCAAAGTACAGGACTGCGATAAGGTGGTTATGCGCGATCTGGAAGCCACCTGGACCAATGGCAAAAAATCAGGCAATGGCGGATATGGCTTGTACCCGGTTACCTGCACCAATGTCCTGATGGAAAATTGCGAGGCTTCCTATGCCATGGATGCCGGTATCTATGTCGGGCAGTCCACCAATGTAGTGGTGCGCAACAACTATGCCCACAACAATGTAGCCGGAATCGAGATCGAAAACACGATCAATGCCGATGTTTACAACAACAAAGCCACCGAAAACACCGGAGGTATTCTCATCTTCGATATGCCAGACCTGCCGCAGGCGAATGGCTATGATGTGAAAATCCGCGATAATGAGATTTTTAGCAATAATGGCGAAAACTTCTCCTCCCCGGGGATCGTGGTAAATATCCTCCCTCCCGGAACCGGGCTGCTGATCATGGCTCATCGTGATATTGAAGTCTACAACAATCAAATCAAGGATCATAATACCGTGAGTATTGCCGTGAATAGTTGGCAGTTTACCGGCCGTTCGTTCCAGTCGGAGGATTACGATCCGTTCTGCCACGGACTCAACATTTACGATAATGATGTCGCGATGGGAGCGGGGCCCTCCGATCAAACAACCGAATTTGGCCAACTCCTAAGTATGGTGAGCCAGGGACAACCGATGGGAATCGCCTATGATGGAATCTTCAATCCAGCTTATGTCAATGAGTCCGGGGAGATTCTGGAGGAGCATCGCATTTGTTTCAGCAACAATGGCGAACTCCCATTTCTCAACCTAAATGCCATGCAGGCAATGGGCGAATCAGGATTAATGGTGGAGAAACTGCCAGAGGTGATTTCGATGGATCCGGCGCCTTTTGATTGCCAGTTGGAAAGCCTGAGCCTGGAAGGACATAATGCCTGGCTCTCAGAAAATAAATGATGCGGTATTTTCTTTTCCTCACATTCGTCGGATTGTTTTCCTGTGCACAGGGACCATCCTCGGTGCAGTTGCCCGAAACAGGAGCTCCCTTCGAAACATTATCTGAGTATCATTTTTTTGAGGGAGCACTTAAGCGGCTTTCGCCGAATGACGGGGTCTTCCCCTATGATCTCAATAGTACCCTTTTTACCGATTATGCACACAAAGCCCGTTTTGTGTGGATGCCGGAAGGGAGAACCGCTCAATATCAGGAAGATCAGGTATTGGATTTTCCGTTGGAAACGGTGCTGATCAAAAACTTCTTCTATTTCCACGATGAGCGAAAGCCATCCGCCGGAAGGCGTATCATAGAAACCCGATTGCTGATCCACCGACAATCCGGCTGGAAAGCCCATTCCTATGTTTGGAATGAAGCCCAAACAGAAGCTCACCTGGATCTGGTCGGAGATATTATACCGGTCGACTGGACCAATGCAGCCGGAGAAGCTCAACACGCCAACTACATCATTCCCAACCGGAATCAATGCAAAGGCTGCCATGCCCTTGATGAGAAATTGATGCCCATCGGACCTAAGGGCAGAAACCTAAATCGGGAATTTGTGTATTCAGATACAACAGCTAATCAGCTAAACTATATGAATACATTGGGAATGATCAACGGATTCGATCCACAAGGGGTACACCAAAAAGCAGCCGTATGGGACGATCCGGAAAATCACCCCTTGCACGATCGGGCTATGGCATACCTGGATATCAATTGCGGGCATTGCCACAACCCACAAGGCCCCGGAGGAACCACCGGTTTAAATCTGGTTTATGGAGCCGCCATTGATTTGA
The DNA here is from genome assembly GCA_018222965.1 of Bacteroidota bacterium. Lineage (GTDB taxonomy): Bacteria > Bacteroidota > Bacteroidia > Chitinophagales > Saprospiraceae > JAAEZH01. The sequence continues at coordinate 6,076 of JAAEZH010000079.1, read as the reverse complement.
ACCTCGGAGTCAACAAACCACCAGTCGCTGCCGGGCGAGCAACCGGCGGACATTCAGTCAGCATTCTAAAGGGCGATCCGGATCAATCAATCATGGTGCATCGAATGGCCTCCGATGAACCCGGCGTGATGATGCCCGAGCTCGGACGAACCCTGGTACATGAAGAAGGAGTGACCCTGATCCGCGAATGGATTGCAGCCATGAAGTAAACCTAAAACCTATGTCATGAGGATCTTCTACTGTCTCTTATGCTTCTTCTTTCCCCTTTGGGTAATGGGACAACAAACCCAAACGCTCAGCGGCCGCGTATTGGATAAAGTCACGCTGCAACCCATTGTAGGTGCCACCATCCTCATCGAAAACCATCCCGACCTGGGCACATTTTCCGATGAAAACGGTGATTTCAGCATGGAGTCTGTTCCGCTTGGCAGGCAGGTAGTCCTCGTAAAATACCTCGGATACGAACCTTACCGCAGCGAAGGCATCATTATCAATTCGGCGAAAGCCGTATATCTGGAAATAGAGTTGCTGGAAAGTTCCATTGATCTGGGAGAGGTTGTGGTAAGTGCAGGCAGCAATACCAACCGGCCCATCAATGAATTGTCGGTAGTCAGTACCCGCTCTTTTTCGGCAGAAGAAACCGACCGCATTGCTGCCAGTGTAAATGACCCGGGACGTTTGGCACTGGCTTATCCCGGGGTAGCGCAGGGAAGCGACGACAATGAAAACGACATTATAATCCGGGGGAATTCCTCTTTTGGGATGATGTGGCGACTGGAAGGAATCGACATCCCCAACCCCAATCACTTTGCACGACCGGGTACCTCAGGGGGCGGTGTAACCGTGTTTAGCGCTCAGCTTCTTAGTCGATCCGATTTTTCAACGGGAGGCATGCCCGCCGAATACGGAAATGCCATCTCCGGAGTCATGGACGTGCATTTCAGAAAAGGAAACATTTACCAGCGGCAACACCGGGTAAAGGTCGGATTGCTCGGGATTGATGTGGCAACCGAAGGCCCGATCAACAAAGGCAAATCTTCTTATCTGGTCAATTATCGATACTCCACTTTGGGGATTCTGACCAATCTCGGCGTATACCTTGTCGGAGAGCGGGTGACCAATGAATTTCAGGATCTCTCTTTCAATATTGTACTGGAAGGCAGTGAAAAACACCGCTTTACGGTATTTGGGATTGGCGGGTTGAGCCAGGAACATTACAACCCGGTAGACAATCCATTGGAGCGGGATTCTACCAATTCCGGACATTGGGAAGATCGGATACGGGATGGAAATATGGGAACCATTGGCAGTACCTATTCTTATTTTATCAACAAAAAATCTTTCCTGAAAGCAGGCCTGGCACTCATGGGCAGTGAAATCGAATTTTATTATGATGTGCTCGATGAAGCTAACAATCGCCAGAATTACCACGATGAGCGACACAATGAAACCCGGTCGGTGGCTTCCCTGACGTATTCAAACAAACTCAATGACCGGCTTCGCTTTAAAACCGGCATGTTTTTCAATTATATCCTTTCGTATGATTTTTACCTGAATACCATTCAGCGGCAAAACATCAGTGATGTACTCACAGAAAACACCGATCTGGCCATCAATGGGTCCGGCAACACAGCAACACTTCAGTATTATGCCCAGTTTTCCCAGCAGTTGGGTGCGCGTACCACCCTGCATGCAGGCGGTCATTTTATGTATTTGGCATTAAACAATCGCTATTCGGTGGAGCCCAGGCTGGCGCTGAAATACCAGATCAATGCCCGACAGGATATTAGCCTGGCTTATGGACTCTACAGCAAGATCCTGCCGATGGCTGCGTACTTTTACCAGCAGCAAGACACCCTCAACGGGCAGGTAGTGATAAGCTATCCAAACATGGATCTTCCGATGATTAAATCTCATCATTTTATCGCATCCTATAATTATGCCACCGAAAAGGGATTGCGTTTTTCGGCGGAAGCCTATTATCAATCGCTCTTTAATGTGCCAGTCAGCCCGGATCCGGAAGATTTATACTGGATGCTCAATACCCGCTCGACTTTTCCGCTGGATAAAGCCGAGTCTTCGGGAACCGGAAATAATTACGGACTGGACCTGGCGCTCGAGAAATTCTTTTCCAACCGTGTCTTTTTTCTGTTGACAGGCTCGTATTTTAAATCCTGGTTTGTACCGAAAAATGGCCAGCAATACCCAACCACTTTCGCCAACGATTTCGTTTCAGCGCTCACTATCGGCCGGGAATTCGAATTCAAAAAAGAGCGGGTTTTGCAATTGGGTACCCGAATTCTGTACAATGGCGGCAACCGCTATACCCCGCTGGATGAAGCCGCTTCCCTGCAGGCTGGTACCTACATTTTGGATTCGTCTATGATTAATGCCGATCGGATTCCTGCCTATTTTCGGGTCGACGCCCGAATTGCCTATCGTTTCAATCGCCCGCGACTAGCGGGTAATCTGACCCTGGATATCCAAAATGTACTCAACCGGAAAAACCCCAGAAATGTGGGGTATTCCGTAGATGAGAATGCGTTGTTTTTTAGAAACCACACAAGCGGTTTAGTGCCGGTGTTGGCTTTGCAATTGGATTTTTAATTTGCCTTTCGGCGAATGGTGTTCCAATCTTATTGCCTGACCAGCCTGAAACTACGAGCGGAGTCTTCCGAATATAGCTTAACAAAATAGACTCCCGCCGGATATGCACTCAGGTCAATTTGCTGCCTGCCTGAACTGTCAAAAGCTCCACTAAGAATATGTTGGCCCTGCCATCCAATTACTTCCCAACGAATCGGCAGATTTGCTTGCGTGGATTCTATATGAAACAATCCGTTGGTCGGATTGGGGTAGATGCTGACTTCCCTCTCTAAAATCGAATGACTGGAAACCGGGATTTCAACCAGAACACAATCTGTTTCAAAGGTGCAGTCTCCCAGGGTGATGGCTACATTGTACAGGCCGCTTTCCGTCGGGATGAATATTTGATCGGTTGCTCCGGCTATCGGTGTTCCGGTGCTGCAATCGATCCATTGCCAGGATTCCCCGCCACCGGCAATCAGACTGTCGCCCGAAACGTTCATGTCGGGTACGAAGTACCAGGTTATTAGGCTTTGTTGTACCAGGCTGTCACAGCCGTTCTGGTCCATAAAAAATGCCTCATAAAGCCCGGCTTCTGTCTGGTATTCTCCAAAGATTAGGGCACTGTCTCCCAGACAAATGTTTGCATCTGGTAATACATATATTCCTTGAGATACGTCCACATAAATGCTATCGCATAACTGATCTCCGGGGCAGCTGCCTTTTGCGCCGACATAATAATAGCCGGACTCGGTGACGGTGGTCTCCAGTAGGCCATAAGCATTTGAATCCAGGAGGTTCTGGCCACAGGCATCTTTATACAAGGCCCAACAGCAAGAGTTGTTTAGCCGGACAGAGTCAGGGATCTCAATGATCAGTTGCTCGCCGAAACACAAACTCAGGCTGTCTGCTTCGAGTGTCAGTTCATCTGCGGGAATACACCAGGTCGTGAATTTGGCCAAAAAACCATCTGCCGAAAAATTCTGATTTGTCACTTCATTATCGACGTGCAGCAAGCAAGTACCTGAACCGGGGTCAAAATCTGCTGTTTTACGAAACATGCCGACTGCATAATAGGCCCCATCCAGACCGACTGCTGCCGAAAAAATGCTGGATTCGCTATTGCCGTCGATTGCCATCGAATGGAGATACTCCATGTCGGGTGTATACGTGCAAATGAATCCGCTTCGTGTTTCGGGACTTAGCATAACCACGTCCGGCCCGGGGTCAGCGTCGAATGGTTCGGTTACCTGGCCGCCAATTATGATGTTGTTTTCAGGTGTGAAGTCCAGGCCGTGAGATCTGTTGTGATTGATTGACCCCAGGCTAAATGCCCAGATCAATTCGCCCTCCAAACTGTACTTGGCTAAATAAGCTTCTTCAAAACCTTCCACAGTCAGCCAGTATTCGCCTGGACCGGGGTCCATATCCGTCTGTCCTTCCGACAAATAGCCGGTTGCATAGAGGAAATTTTCTCCGTCTGTTTTCAGGTCATAAACTACGTCCAGGGTCATGCCGTTTGTCGTAAATCCCCAGTCAAAAGCACCTTCGGCAGTCAGACGCATTATGAAATTATCTCCGCCCGGAGCCGAACTTTCCAGTGTGTATACATCCGGTCCGGGATCGGCATCCATAATTCCCAAAAGCGTGCCACCCAGGTAAATATTGTTCTGAGCATCCGTATCTAGCGTATATCCGTTGTTGAAATTGAAGGCACCTGGTGTTTCCAGGTTGTCAAACATGGCCGACCATATATATTCGCCGGAAGGCGTATACCTGGCCACAAACATGGAAAAACCCACATCTGCAGGTGGCGTCTCCATCGCTTCTCCCGGTCCTGGATCAAGGTCTATCGGAAGCAGGGTATGCCCCAGTAGAATTACATTTCCTTCCGAATCAATGGTCAGGTCAGCGGCCGCATCAGTATCTGAAGTGCCCAAAGGAATGGCCCAGATGAAGTTGCCATTTCCATCGTATTTGACGAGCAAAATATCGCTTCCACCCACCGGACTTACGATCGTTTCTCCCGGGCCCGGATCAATGTCGAGGGATTCCTGGAAGTTTTCCAGAAAATAGATACTGTTGTCGGGGCCGATAGCCATTTTGGAGCGGGGAGAGTAAAAATGGTCTTGAGTAATGGTGGGAATGGCCCAGAGAAGGTTTCCGTCCGGATCGTATTTGCTGATGTAAAAAGAAAGGGCATTCGGAGTGCCGACGAGAAATTCTGACTCACTAAAATCGACATCTGCCTGCCCGGCAACATAACCTGATGTGACGATGTTTCCATCCAGATCAATAAGGACGTCCAGTGTCCAGTCATCGGTGGTTGTTCCCGGCTGAATGGTTGCTTCTTCCCCCGTGTACTGGCCTACCCATTCGAGGTTTTGAGCCTGAGAAAAAGAAGCAATAAACAGGAGTAAGAACAGGTAGGAATAATGGGTATGTTTCATGGGTTTGTGAGTTTGGGTTCAATAAATGGACCCTTATTCTTTTTCTTTCGCTGCTCCAAAGGGGCGATTTTTGGGAAAGTCTGCGTCAGAATTCAAACTTTATCTCCCCTTTGTCATTCTAACAGTAAAGAATCTAAAAGAGTACTACTTCACGAATTTCAACTATGAAAAAATTCCTCAAATGGACCGGGATTATCCTCGGCAGCCTCCTTTTGATTGCCCTCATCGCCGGCATTATTATCAACCAACCCCTGCCCGATAGTACCGAAGGCCCCGAAGCCGATGCCCTGGCCAATGAAATGCTGGCTGCCATCAATAAAACCAACTGGGACAGTACGGGTTATGTAGCCTGGACTTTTGCCGGTATGCACCACTACAAATGGGATCGCAAACGCAATTGGGCAGAGGTGAGTTGGAAGGACAATAAAGTGCTCATTGATCTGGATGAAGTTGATGGTCTCGCTTTCGCGAATGATGCCCGCCTGGAAGGGGAGGAGGCCCGCAAAATGATCGACAAAGCCTGGGCTTTTTACTGCAACGACTCTTTCTGGTTTATCGCTCCATATAAGGTCTTTGATCCTGGAACCCGCCGCTCCATCGTTACCAATGAGGATGGCACTAAATCACTGATGATAACCTATGAATCCGGTGGAGTAACGCCCGGAGACTCCTATCTCTGGCACCTCAATACCAAAAGACAACCAACTTCCTGGCAAATGTGGGTAAATGTCCTGCCCATCGGCGGACTTCAAATGACCTGGGAAGACTGGCAACCGCTTTCTACCGGGGCACTCGTTGCACACACCCACAAAAATAAACTGGCTACCCTCCAAATGACGAATATAGAAGGAGCTAAAGATATAAGGGAAGTGTTTCCAAACAAGGATCCATTCGCGGCACTGGAAACAGAACCAACTAACTAACCAGCCAACCGACCAACTTTTTTTCTACATATAAAAGGGGGGGAATGCTGAATGAAGAATTCTTAATTTTTATTTATTAATTTTTAATTAAACGGAACCAACGGAACCAACGGAACC
>JAAEZH010000016.1:32835-109187 GCA_018222965.1 Bacteroidota bacterium | reverse complement strand
AGCTTACCATCAAAATCGCAAAAAATGCTACAAAGGTTTGGCTCCGCTGGAGCCTTTAACCGCATTTCTGGAAAGCCTCCAGAGGGGGGACATCTTTGTAACAAAAACAATCTGATTGATTTTAAGCGCCGTAGGTGCGGCACCTGGTTTTGTCTAATATAGCTACATTCTACATTCCAAAATGCTCTCCCCCTCAGCCCATCCCGACAGCTATCGGGATCGGACAGCTCCCCCTCCAGAGGAGGAGCAAAATTTACCGAAACAAAACATTCAGAATACGCTTCCCTCCCGCTCTGAGGGAGGGACACAGGGAGGGAGAAGGAAATGAAAATCGACTCAAATCTAAAGACACTTTTACATTCTGAATTCTACATTCCTAATTAAAAATTAAACCATAAAAATTAAAAATTCACCCCCTGTTTTCCTCCATACGCTTAATGTAAAAATAGGTCTCCGTTTGCGAACGAATAGCCAGGTCAGAGCCGTCTTTGCGGTAAGCATTGGTGTGTTTGCCATCAATGATCCTGGCCTTTACATTGTCTTTCAGTTGGATTCTTAGGTAATCCTGAATGAGCTTTCGAATCCGTGGGTCCAGTATTGGAAAGGCCGTTTCTACCCGATAAGACAGGTTTCTAACCATCCAGTCGGCTGAGGACAGGTAGATCTTTTCGTCGCCGCCATTGTGGAATACAAAAACACGGGCGTGCTCCAAATAGCGATCCACAATACTAAATGCCTCAATGTTTTCGCTGAAGTCTTTTAGTCCGGGAACGATGGAGCAAATACCCCGAATCAGCAATTTTACTTCCACACCGGCCTGACTGGCTTCGTATAATTTCGCCACCATTTCCGGATCCTGCAGACTGTTCATCTTCAGGATGATCTGTGCTTTCTCGCCGGCTTTGGCTGCGCGGATTTCCTCATCAACCATAGCGGTGAGTCGACTCCGGAGGTTAAACTGCCCTACGAGCAAATTCTCAAAAGGTACGGTGGGTACCTTGACGGTTTCCAGGAATGAGAATACCCGAGCGACTTCACTGGTGATCTTTTTGTTGGCCGTAAACAAGCCAAAATCACTATACACTTTGGCCGTGTCTTCATGGAAGTTTCCGGTACTCAGATAAGTATAAAGCGATTCTTTGCCGTGCTCCATGCGGCGTATGAGTGCAAGTTTTGAATGCACTTTCACACCCGGGAAACTGTAGCGCACCGTGATACCGGCTTTTTCCAGTTCTTCTCCCCAGGCAAGATTGGCTTCCTCATCAAAACGGGCCTTAACTTCAATAAAAGCAAATACCTGTTTACCCGCATCCACAGCAGCTTTTAGTGCCTGCATGATCCGGGATTTTCGGGCTACCCGGTATTGAATGATCTTGATATGGGTAACCTTCGGATCTCTTGATGCCTCTTCAAATAGGCGTACCACCGATTCATAAGAATGGTAAGGCACATGAATCATGTGATCCTCCCGGGCAATTGCTTCAAAAAACGGACCTTCTTCCAATGGGCGATAAGACAATGGCGGGAGATCCGGGTTTTTCAAGTGCTCCATTCCGAAATGCGGAAATTTGAAGAAGTCGAAGTTGTTGTGGTAGCGACCTTCTTTCAGCATGTCGTATTTGCCCAGATTAAAGGTGTGCTTCAGGAGCTCGAGCAGATCGTCTGTGATTTCGCGGTCATATACAAAACGGGAAGCCGGACCCACGTGGCGTTTTTCCAAACTGCTTTTGATCTTGCTGATCAAATCTCCCGAAAACTCATCATCAATGTACAGCTCTGCATCCCGGGTGAGCTTGATGGAGTAGGTGTCCTCAATTTCATAACCGGGAAACATTTGTTCGACAGAATGGCGCACAATATCATCCAACATAATCAAATCGTGTCGTTGCCCGCGGGAGGGAAGTTGGATGAATCGAGGCAGGTGATCAGACGGAATCTTCAAAATGGCATAATGCATCTTGTTTTTGGATTCCTCCGGATCGGTCATCACGATGGTCAGATACAGCTGGGCGTTGTTGAGGAAAGGCCGCACTTTATCTTCGATCAAAAGCACCGGTTGTACAAAGGGCAGGAGCTTTGCATTGAAGTAGTCTTCGACGAAAGTCTTTTGCTCATCATTCAGATCCAATCGCCGCAGCAGGTGAATCTTGTGATCTCTTAATTCCGGAATGATCTGATTCTCAAAGATGTAGCTAAATTCCTCTTGTTGATGATCGACAATTTTCAGAATCTCTTTCAGTACCTGCTTCGGACTGTAGTCCAGCTTTCGCATGGTCTTTTTGCCCAGGCGTACGAGGTTGCGCAAGGATGCTACGCGTACCCGGAAAAACTCATCCAGGTTGTTGGAATAGATCGCCAGAAATTTGACCCGTTCAAACAGGGGAACGGTCGGGTCTTTGGCTTCCTGCAGGACGCGATAATTGAAGGAGAGCCAACTGATATCTCGATGCACATAGGGATAATCCATGTCATCAGTCATGAAGTCCTTGGGGCTGTAACTGTGTGATCCGGCGTTCAAAAGAGGGAGATTTGTTGTCCGTCCTGTTTATCTCTCAACCGGGGACCACGGACACTAATCCCGGGTTGATTTTGAAGCTTCTCGAACAAATATAAACATATATCAGGGGCTAAAACATTATCCGGCTCATGACCGAAAAAATAGATTTCCCGCAGGCCGTCTGTTGCCCAGTTTTTGATCACTTCCACCCACTCGTCGATGCGCTGATAATCAGTAGGGTGTAAGCCGTTTCCTACAAAGCGGACCATACTTCGCTCGTTGGTTAAACGCATGTGGAGCACATCCCGCCGTCCGGCCACATCGGTAATGACAGCTGTCCGATCGTATTTCTCCAACAATTTAAACAAAGCCTCTCCGACATCGGGCTCAAAGAATGTTTCATGACGCACCTCCACGGCCAGTGGGATTTCCTGAGGAAAGAGCCCAAGGAAGCGCTCCAGAAAGGGCAGCTTCTCCAGATTAAAATAGGGTGGGAGTTGAATAAAACAGCATCCGAGTTTTTCATCCAGTCCCTGGATTCGCTCGCAGAAGAGATTCAGTTTTGGGTCATCTGCCCCGAGCTGCCCGCTGTGGCTAATGCTTTGCGGGATCTTCGGACAAAACCGGAAATCATCTGCGCTTTTTTCCCGCCATTTGTCGACCGTAGCCGTTTCCGGTATCCGGTAGTGGGTCGTATTAAATTCAATGGTATTAAACTGCCGGGTATATGCCTGCATAAAGTCGGCAGTTTTGGTGCCTGGGGGGTACACTTTACCCACCCATTCCTTCATGCTCCAGCCGGTGCAGCCAATGTACACCCGGCAGTCTGTATGAGGAAGATCGTCCAGAATGGCCTTATTCCCAGCCGGTTGCGGGGGCAGGGAGAAGTCCACCTGATCGATATTTTCCAGTTTGCCAAATTTCATTTATCGCACATTAATCCGGAAACTCAGTCCGGCACGAATCCAGCGGCCCGGCATGGGTACGAGGCTGGTTTCGGTGTATTCCGTATTAAGCAGATTATTGGCTTCCACAAAGAAGCGGCTTCCGCCGGATTGCCAACTAAGTCGTGTGTCAATCAGCGAATAATCATCCAGATTAACCCGGTCGGTAAAGCGGTATTGAATCCGGTGCACCAATTTACCAAAAAGCTGATACTCAAAACCCGTGATGAACTGATGTTTTAGATTTTCCAGTGCATAACGCGAGAATTCGTATTCATTATCCAGGATCTCATTGTCCAGCCAGGTATAGCTGAGGTCAAAACGTCGCAGCGGACTATCCATGCCAAACCAAATGGGGAAGGATATATGCAGACTTGCGTCGAATCCCCGGCTGCGGATGTTGGCAAAGTTGCGTGGTTGCCAGGCCAGGCTGTCGGCTTCTTTGGTCCAGTCGATCAGGTCGCGGCCGTCTCGCTGAAACACACTTGCCTGCCAGCGCATGCCGCCGCGCTGTTGCTTGAAACCGGCTTCGTAGGTAAATGCAGATTCCGGCTTGAGGTCCGGGTTTCCAATGTTAGCGGGGTCCTGATAGTACAGATCCGTATAGGTAGGGACGCGATAGGTTTGTCCGGCATTGGCGAAAAAGCGCAATCCGGCAAAGAGGTCCACACCGAGGTCGATGCCGGGATAGAAGTAGGTGCCAAAATCGGTGAAGTAATTAAATAAGACACCGGGAGTTACGTCTACCGGACCAAATTCGAAACGGTGTTCTCCAAAAAGGGCTATCTCTTCACGCGACCAGTATCCAAGATTGTTGCTTTGCAACTGAACGTGTCGCCATTCGGCGCCAAGCCCGCTTTGTCCGAGTTTGTTGTTGTTACTTGCGTGAAATTCTGCACCGAGATTATTACCGATGTGCAGGTTTCTGTAAAGTGAAGGATTGGATCGAACGAAAATGTATTCATCCTGATTTCTACGCCAGTAAAGACGTGGCGTGAACTGCCAGTTGCGGCTACGGTGTTTGGCCTGAAGGCTCACCAGGCTGGTTTGAATCTCTTCATACTGATCGGCAAAATCGGGACTGGCATAAAATCCATTTGCTCCAAATTCCCGTTCGGTGTATCCGGCAGTCAGGCTGAGTTCTGTGTTGATGTATTCAAAACTGGCCTGGTAAAAAGCATTGTTGATGTCGTAATCGGTATTGTATCGATAGCCCTGAGAAAAATCTTTTCCGAAGGAGAAATACTGTTTGAAGTTGCTTTGAGGCAGAGAAGCACTGATATGCAATCCGCCGCTTTCAAACTGACCGCCGTCTGCAGCAATCCGTATATAGGCTTCATCAGGGGTTTTGGTGACTATATTGATGGCCCCGGCGAAAGCATTCTGGCCAAACACGCGTGCACCGGGTCCTTTCAATACCTCGATGCGTTGGATGTTTTCCATATCTACCGGAAGGTTGAAAGTATGGTGGCCTGTTTGGGGGTCGCTCAATTTTACCCCATTAAGGAGTACCAGCGTTTGATCGAATGTGCCGCCCCGAATGCTGATATCTGCCTGAACGCCGTTTACGCCTCGCTGTCTGACATCCACTCCGGCAACATAATGGAGAATATCTGCTACCGTCATTCCCGGAAGGGCTTTTATTTGGTCGGCAGTAATGATCTCAATATTGTTTGACAGCTCCGAAAATGGGATTTCAAGGCGGTTTTCGGATACCGTAACGTCAGGAAGGGTATACTCCAGACTGTCTGTATTCTGAGCCCCACAAAACAGGGGAAGCATCAGGAAAATAATGGCTGGGTTTTTCATGATTCTCAATGGGTGACTAGTGGTTTAGTTTGGGCGCAAATGTATGGAATCGGATTTCATTTAATGCCATCTGCCTGTCATGTTGTACATTTGGGGTCGCAGACAAAATCAAGACCTATGCAACGACAAAGAATCCGAATGGTAGCCGGTAACTGGAAAATGAATACCGATTATGAACAGGGGAGAGATCTCGCTCAGGAAGTGGTACGAAAACTGCAGCCATCTGATGTGCATGTAGTTATGGCACCTCCATTTACACATCTCAAAAACGTTGGGAATATTACCAATGGTATTTCAAATGTAAGTATCGCCGCTCAAAATTGCCATGAGCAGACAGCCGGAGCATATACCGGAGAAATCTCTATCGCCATGCTGCAATCTGTTGGGGTTAAGTATGTAATTCTCGGACATTCAGAACGTCGCCAGTATTTTGGGGAATCAGACGAGCTTATTGGCAAGAAGGTCAAAGCCGTATTAGCCGGGGGCATGGTTCCCATTTTTTGCTGCGGAGAACCGCTGGAGGTTCGCGAAGCCGGCAATCATGAAGCATATGTGGCTGACCAGCTGAAAAACAGTCTTTTCGATTTGTCGGAAGAAGACTTTAAAAAGATCATCCTCGCTTACGAGCCCATCTGGGCTATTGGAACCGGTAAGACAGCTTCGCCGGAACAGGCACAGGAGATGCACAAAGCCATTCGCACGCAAGTGCAAAAAAAATACGGAGAAGATACATCCATGCGACAGGTGATCCTTTATGGCGGTAGTTGCAAGCCCGGAAACGCTAAAGAACTTTTCGCACAAGCAGATGTGGATGGCGGACTGATTGGTGGCGCTTCCTTAAAATCGGATGATTTTATCGCTATTGTGGAGAGTTTTCCGGAAGACTGATCCAAATAAATTCTAAAGCGGGCTACAGGTATCACTTTTTTGCGAAAAAAAAGTAGCAAAATGTTTATTTATCGTCAAATTGGTTATTTTTGACTAGTGTAGGATCTGAGACACTCCAAACCCTGATATGCCTAGCGTAGTTACGGAAAGATTTATCAAAGTTCACAACAAGCTGAAGGATGACAATACCGTGCGTTCCAGCCGGCAATTTGCGCTTTCGCTTGATTACCTCCCTCAAAGTCTGTCAGAGATTTTGAAAGGCCGCCGTGATGCTACGATCGAACTGATCCGTAAAGCGGTTGAAGTCTATCAGGTCAATCCCCATTATCTTTTTGCCGGAGAAGGGCCGATGATCCTCGATAAGGAAGATCAACAGAGTTTCCGTCTTCTTACCATTGTCACCAATTCTCAGGATGATGAGCGGATCGTTCATGTACCTGTACCGGCCCAGGCGGGCTATGCCTCTGGTGTTTCAGATCCAACTTTTGTGCAGGACCTGCCGACTTTCACTTTACCCGATTACAAATACAAGGTAGGTACCCATCGCGCTTTCGATGTTTCGGGAGACAGTATGGAGCCGACTTTATTTGAAGGGGATAAGGTTGTTTGCAGTTTTATCGAGCCCAATTTATGGGAATCTGCCTTGAAGGATAATTACGTGTACGTGATTGTTACCCGCGCAGATGTGGTTGTTAAGCGGGTTTTCAATTTCCTGAAAGAGGATCAAAGCCTGGAGTTGCGTTCGGATAATGAGTTTTACAAACCCTACAACCTCCAGGTAAATGACATTCGGGAAATCTGGTATGTACGTGCCAAGATTAGTCCTTTCCTGCCATCCCCTCAGAATGTTCAAAGCCTGATGCACAACGAGCTTAAAGAGCTTAAAAAACTGGTTGGCCAGCAAATGGAGGCAGTCGAAGGGCTGCGCAAGGATATTGCTGATGGTTAGTCGTTTAACAAGTTTTACACGTTTAACGTGGTTTTCGCATCAAACGTGTAAAACGAGTTAACGAGTAAAACGTCAACGTCTATTCTCAAACCAGGGCGATTCTGCCTTTTGCTTAGCTGGTTTTACTGTCTTTTCTTCGTGGAGGAAATGCTTGAGTACGAATAAAGCAGCCGCTTCTGATGCAGGCTGTCGCATTTCCTTCAAAGCTTCTGGTGTATAGTGGTTTTTCACAAACCCGGTATCAAAATTGCCGGAGCGGAAAGCTTCATGTTCGCATACAAAGCGGCCGAAGGGAAGGGTAGTAGCTACACCTTCAATATCATAGCGCCCTATGGCTTCTATCATACGGCTGATAGCCTCCATTCGATTGTCTCCGTAGGTAATCAATTTAGCGATCATCGGATCGTAATAGATCGGAATATCCATGCCCTGATCATAGCCGTCATCGAGTCGAATTCCGTCTCCTTCCGGTCGGCGGTATAGGCTTAATGTTCCGGTGCTTGGCATGAAATTATCTTCCGGGCTTTCGGCATATACCCGAAGCTCCAGGGCATGCCCTTTTATGCCGAGATCTTCCTGTTTGTATGCCAGCTTTTCGCCACGGGCAATGCGGATTTGTTGTTCTACCAGATCCAGTCCGGTGATGATTTCTGTAACCGGATGTTCAACCTGGAGGCGGGTATTCATTTCCAGAAAATAGAAGTTGAGGTCTGAGTCGACCAGAAATTCTACGGTACCGGCACCGGTATAATCACAAGCTTTGGCCACTCGCACTGCTGCTTGTCCCATCGCTTCCCGAACATCCTCTGTAAGTAAAACTGATGGCGCTTCCTCTACTACTTTTTGGTGACGGCGTTGTACGCTACACTCTCTTTCGAAGAGGTGTACAATATTGCCGTGCTCATCGGCCAGGATCTGAAATTCTATGTGCCTTGGATTGGTTACAAATTTCTCTATGAATACGGAGCCGTCGCCGAAAGCAGATTCTGCCTCGCTGATGGCTCGTTCCATCTGATTCTTAAAATCTTTAGCTTCCTCGACAATGCGCATGCCTTTCCCGCCACCGCCGGCAGAAGCCTTTACCAGAATGGGAAATCCGATCTGCTCGGCTGTTTTAATAGCTTCATCAATATCGGTTACTGCTTCATCAGTACCAGGAACCATCGGAATGTCGTAATTGGAAACCGCGTCTTTGGCAGCCAGCTTGCTACCCATGATTTCAATGGCATAAGGTTTCGGACCAATAAACGTGATTCCTGCATCGGTTACTTCCTTTGCGAAGGAAGCATTTTCACTTAAAAATCCATATCCGGGATGTATGCCTTCTGCACCGGTTTCTTTTGCAGCTTCAATGATTTTGTCGGTGCGAAGATAGGATTCGCTGGATGCTGCCGGACCGATAAAAACAGCCTCGTCGGCCAGGCGTACATGTGGTGCATCGCGGTCGGGTTCTGAGTACACAGCTACGGTAGAAATTCCCATTTTACGGGCCGTGCGAATGACCCGACAAGCAATTTCTCCGCGATTGGCAATCAGGATCTTATTCATTCTGATGGATTTTTTCGTTAAGTTTCTTCGTAAACAATTCAATAGGACCGTGGTTGAATTTTTGGCTGACCTTTTCGGTCTGTCCGAAAAATTCTATCCAACGTATCCCTTGTATGCTGTTTGTAAGCCAAAGTGCATCTGCTTCCCGGATATCCTTCGGACTGAGGTCTTTTTCTTTGACTGCAAACCCCAGTTCCCTGCCTGTCTCGATAAGCAGGGAACGCATGATTCCATCCAGACAGCCACTGCTTAAGGGAGGTGTAAAAATATGCTTGTCCCGCAACAGAAAGAGGTTGGATGCAGTTGCCTCTGCCAGCATTCCTTTTTGATTGAGCAGCAATACATCGTCCAACTTTTGGGCGGATGCATATCGAGCAGCCAGAACCTGTAAAAGCTTGTTGGCTGTCTTCAGGTTTTCCAATTTGGAGCCGCTCAAACGGTGTTCCAAAAAGAGATCACAATGTAAGCCTTTCTCATTAATTGGATATAAAGTCTGGTCCAAAGGAGTTGCTTCAAGCACGTAATCTGCCTGGTTGTTTTGAGGTTTGTAAGTGCCTTCTCCTGACCGGAATACAGCAAGGCGCAATCTAGTTGGACCATTAAGTTCCAATAGTGCGCACAAGTGCCGGAAATGAGGTTCTGATAACCAATCGGGGATTTCCATTTGTAAAACTTCCATCCCCATCTTCAGCCGGGAGAGGTGTCGCTCCAGCCAATAAATCCGTCCGTGCCCAAAACGCATGCTTTCAAAGAGGCCGTCGCCGTAGCGAAAGCTTCGATTGGAAGCAAAAAAAAGCGGCTGGTCTTGAGAAACCAGCCGCCCGTTATGAATGATCTTTTGCACTATTGTTTTATCAATTTTTGTACACCCTGTCCAGAAGCGTTTTGCCACTGGATGAGATAAAAACCGGCCGGCAGGTCGGAAGTGCCAATTTCTGTTTTTTCTCCCGGATTGCCGAATCCCTGCCACAAAACCTTTCCGTCAAGTGACATTAATCTTAAACTGACCGATTCTGTCACCGCATTTTCCAGGCTTACAATGATTTGATCATGGAATGGATTTGGCCAAATTTTTAAAGCTTCGGCCAGTATTTCTTCGGAAGATACGGTACAGTCAATTTCCGGATTTATAAGAATATCCGTTTCCCATTCCGCCACGCATCCGGTAATCAGATCCTCAACGACCAGTGTGTACAGGCCGTCTGCCTCTGCACACCATTCCGTTTCTTCTCCGGAGTAGATAAGGGTGCCATCCAGGTAGAGATATAAGGTATAACTGGCGGGCAGTGCTCCTGCATCCTCCAGGCTGAGTACGTTATCCGATTCGGTGAAAACCGGATCACCAGGTACTGCTTCATATTGTACATCGACTATATTACTGGTCGCCAGACAGCCGTCCGGACTGGTATATGTCACCCAATACATGCCTGCTTCGGTTACGAGCAATTGATCGCTGGTGGAACCGGTTAGCGGAATGGAATCCTGATACCACTGCAGGTTTTCGGGATAAGCATTGTCGGTGATCTCCAGCATGATTTCGGTGCCTTCACATGGAATAACAGAAGGCTGTCCGACAACCGGCGCTTCCGGAATTTCATAGACATAAACCGTATCGGTGGTGTTGACCATGGAAACCGGGTTCAGGATATTGATGGATACTTCCAAATCGCCATCAATGAGCAATCCGGTGGTGTTTTGATTAAAGTTGACCGAACCACATCCAACATCACCTATCAATTCGTCATCCCGAACTTCAATACTGTAGTTGCCCGGCTCTAATGGGATGTTGACGGAGAAACTTACGGGTGCGGGCGTATTGTCTATCACAGGAGAGGTGTAGATGTCGTTGCCCAAAGGGTCGCTGATTATGATGTAAAAATCGGGATCTCCAATAATATCATCACATCCGCTCGCTTCTACGGTGACCTCATTAAGAATATATCCTATGGTGTCAATCGTTGCTTCATACTCGACTACGTAAGTGCCTGGTTGGTCGTATGTTACAGGGGTTGGGTTTTCCTGGTTTGAAAATTCGCCATTGCCAAAATCCCAGGAATAGGTTATATCCGGATTGCCATTGCTGGGAACATTATTGGTGAATTCTACCGTGGTTTCGCCGCATCCGGAATTGTTGCTCATGGAAAAGCCATCGTTTGAAGCGACGCCCGGTGCAATGTAAATAGACACTGGAAAGCTGGCCGCATTGGTAATGCCAAAAACCACCACATCGACCTGAACTTCCACAAAAAAGGAATCGCTTACGATAGGTGTGCCACAGATTTTTACACAACCATCTGTTTCTTCCGAAACCACGAATTCCAGTTGATTGGCTTCCCAGTCGAGTCCGGGAGGCAATCCGGCTACACCGGTGATGTTAAACTCGTCGATCGGCAGGCCGGGAGGGACCGTAGGGTCGACCGCAGCTACGGGAGTAGTCGTTATTGGCAACCGAAAGCTAAGATCTGCGTTGTAGGATACAAACACTTCACCGTCGGGGGCGCCAGTAAGGTAAATGGTATCAGCCGGGAGTGTTGGCAATGCCACAATACAACCGGGGCACTGCGCAAAAGAAATTTGCGACATGCTCAGGGTCAGCGTGAAAATCAGGCTAAATTTGATCAGGCTGGAAGAGAATTTTTGCATATAATCGGGTTTTATGCCCATAATTGGCGGGCAAACAGCATAATTAGGGTAGTAAATTGAGAAAGTTTGTGCATTTCCCATGCAGATAGAGTAAATTTTAACGCAATTCCATAATTCAAACGTCAAGTTAAGGGCATGAATTCAAACCAAGAGCCGGCTCAGTCGGCAGCCTCCAACTCCCGGTATCATCTATTAAAAGACCGATCGGTTAGGTTATTCCTCATTTTGGGTGGGTTCTTTATTTGTAATGCACTGGTGGCAGAGTTTATCGGTGTTAAGATCTTTGCCATGGAGGATAGTCTGGGGATCAATCCTTTAAACTGGAACCTCTTTGGGCAGAAAGGATCTTTAAACTTCACGGCAGGGGTTTTGCTATGGCCGGTTGTTTTTATCATGACGGATGTGATCAATGAATATTTTGGGAAACGAGGAGTACGCACCCTTTCCTTTCTGGCTGTTGGTTTGATCATTTATGCTTTCATAATGGTTTTCTTTGCGATCAGACTTGCCCCGGCTGAATGGTGGGTAGGGGTAAATGCGGAAAGAGGGACCCTGGATATGCAGTCCGCTTTCGCGAATGTTTTTGGTCAGAGCAATTGGATTATTGTCGGATCACTGGTTGCCTTTTTGATTGGTCAGTTGGTTGATGTTTTTGTTTTTCAACGAATCCGGAAACTGACGGGCGAAAAAAAGGTGTGGCTGCGTGCTACGGGCTCAACCCTGGTTTCTCAGTTTATCGACAGCTTTGTCGTTTTGTATATCGCCTTTGTCCTGGGTCCTCAAAAATGGACCATCGGCTTGTTTCTGGCAGTGGGTACCGTCAACTACATTTACAAATTCGTCATGGCTATTGTACTGACTCCCCTTATCTATCTGGCCCATAACCTGATCGACAGATATTTGGGAGAAGAACTTGCGGAGAAATTGAAAAAGGCAGCTGCTTCGGGGAGTTAAATCATTACATTTGCAGTAAACCACAGACGCTGATCCATGAAATCGCAAATAACATCCACGATATTAATGATCCGTCCGGCAAACTTTGGTTTTAACGAAGAAACAGCCGGCGATAATGCCTTTCAAACCAGGCCTGGTGATGAATCTCCTGCTGATATTTCGGCGAAAGCCCTACAGGAGTTTGACACATTTGTCGCTAAGCTCCGGGAAGCGGGTGTGGATGTAATCGTGGTGGAAGACACCAAACAACCCCCTAAACCGGATGCTGTCTTTCCCAATAACTGGATCACGACACACGGAGATGGAACGGTGGTAACCTACCCGATGTATTCCCCTTTGCGCCGACTCGAGCGACGGGAGGATATTGTGGATTTGCTGAAGGAAAAATTCGCGGTAAGCGAAGTCCTTAAACTGGAAGATCGAAAAGACAAGGATCTCTTTTTGGAAGGAACCGGCAGTATGATCCTCGATCGTTACCATCGATTGGTGTATGCCTGTCGAAGCGAACGCACATCCGAACTTTTGCTGGGTGAGTTTGCTCAAAAGGTCGGATTTCAAATGGTCCTGTTTGAAGCAACGGATGCGATAGGAACGCCTATTTACCATACCAATGTGTTGATGGCTCTGGGCAAAAATCTGGTAGTAATTTGCCTCGATTCGGTACATAATGAAGATGAAAGATCGTGGTTGCTCGATTCTTTTGACCGAAGTGGAAAAGAGGTGATTGATATTACCTTTGACCAAATGGGGGCCTTTACAGGAAATATGCTGCAAGTGGAGAATAAGGCCGGAGAAGCGATCCTGGTGATGAGTGAACAAGCCTATAAGTCACTGCGTTCTGACCAAATAGATGCGATCCGTGCAAAGTCAAAGATTTTGACCAGTCCGATACCAACCATTGAAAAGTACGGCGGTGGATCTGCGCGTTGCATGATGGCCGAAATATTTTTACCCGCAAAAGGGTGAAACAGTCAATTTTAAACCAACTTTCAAGATATGTTTAAACGATATTACCTTCTATTTTTGCTGCCATTAGTGGCCCTTGCCTGCACCAGTGAATCAGGCGATTCTGAAGCCGAGAAAAAGTATACCGTGACTCCTATGGAAAAGGCTAAGCTTTATCCGGATGCTTCAATCGAGTACTTCAGCTACAGAGACAGTATGTTTAGCTTTACGCTGAATGATTCTGCCGAATACAAACTCGGTGTTCAAACACCTGATGCGCCTCAGCGCATGTGTGCCAACTCTGCAAAGGGACAGCACATTCACCTGATTCTGGATAATGAGCCTTATTCGGCGCAATACACCAATGAATTTGAGTATGATGTGGCCAATGGCGATCATTATATGCTTGCCTTTCTCTCCCGTTCATACCACGAAAGTATCAAGACCCGTCCGGCACATGTAGCCCGCTACATTACGGTTGAAGACGGCAGCATTACCGGAAACAAGGAGATTAGCGGTCCGATGCTGTTTTACAGCCGCCCGAAAGGAACCTACGTTGGAAAAGCGGATACCGAGAAGATTTTGCTCGATTTTTACCTGGTGAATCTCGGCCTGGGTAAGGGATACAAAGTAAAAGTGGACATCAACGGCGAGCAAACAGAGCTTATCGAAACCTGGCAGCCATATTCTATTGAAGGATTGCCAATGGGTGAAAATACGGTTACTTTGACGTTGGTAGATGCCAATGGAGGTACCGTGGATGCACCCCATAATCCGGTAAGCCGTACATTTACACTGAAAGAAGATCCGGCTGAGCAATAATTTACTCGCAGGCGGGAACCAATTCGAGTAGAATCAGGTTTCAACTCTGCAACGGAAAAAAATTCAATTAGAAAGGATTTTATTGCCAAAAGACTGGCACAAATCCGGAAAGTTTATAAATTTGCCCTGCTTTACGAAAGTGGGGCAACCTGGTGGGTATAGCTCAGTTGGTTAGAGCGCTAGATTGTGGTTCTAGAGGTCGCCGGTTCAACTCCGGTTACTCACCCAAAAGAAAACCTCGATTCCTCGGAATCGGGGTTTTTTGGTTTTAGAGCAGTTGTTTATTTACCGGCAACTTCTTTTCGCTTATTGCCAATAAAGAATAACGCTCCTGCACATAGCAGAATAGCGCCGTACCAGATCTTTTGTTGCCCCGGATTACTGCCTGGAATAAATAGCGGCAGGCTTTCTGCAAAAGAGCTCTTTTCCGTTTCCGTAATTGTGCCAGACTGGCCGGCTCGTTTATCCAATCCGCCAAAGAGATAAATGCCTCCTACAATCAGGAGAATCAGACTCATTCTTTTGTAATTCATTGGTATATGCGTTGTACGTTTTAGAGGTTTTATACGTTTCACTCGTGTACAGGCTGAATACGTATTTTTAAGGCATTGCAATAAAGTTATAAATTAATCCAGGCTGACCCAACCCTTTGTATAAACTTGTCGGTCTAACCTATCATAAATCGGAATTCCCACAATTTGAACCCGAAAAAAGTACATAGCGAGGAGGAACTGGTGGCCGGATGCGTCCGGAATGACCGCTATTTCCAGGAATTGCTCTACCGGCGATTCTTCGACAGCATGTTTCGCATGTGTATGCGTTATACCTCTGATCGGGAGGAGGGCCTGACTATTTTGAATAATGGCTTTCTCCGGGTATTCCGAAAGATTGATAAATATTCTTTTAAAGGATCGTTGGAGGGGTGGATCCGCCGACTGGTTTTTCATTGCCTGTCGGATCACTTTCGGGGCAAGTCGAAGGAAATTCATTTTCTGGAGATCGCCGACCGGGATGCACCAGACTATGCCAACGCCCTTTCGAAACTATACTTTGAGGATATACTTGATTTGGTAGACCAACTCCCGCCGGCAACACGGGAGGTCTTTGTTTACTATGCTATCGAAGGATTCACTCATCGGGAAATTGCCGAGAAACTGACGATTAGTGAAGGAACTTCCAAGTGGCACTTGTCCAGTGCCAGAGCCAAATTGAAGGAACTCCTGAAAAAGAACAAACTACATTATGCAGGCTAATAATTGGGACGACAAATTCCGGGATCGCGCCTGGAACGAAATGAGCAAGCTGCTCGACGAAGAGATGCCTCTTCGCCCGGTACCCTGGTGGAGGAGAAAAGGGTTTATGATCCTGGCGCTTTTGCTTTTCAGTACTATTCTGGGAGGCATGATGTTGGTGCAATGGCAACTTAATGATGAGAAAATGGCACTGCTTCCTGCGGGAGCAGTTCCCGCTGAATCCGCTATTGTTGTTGATGAATCTAAAATCGAAGAAGTACAGACTAATACAGTTACACCCGTTTCTGAAGAAGATCAATCTATGGGTTCAACTACGGTAAAAGAAGCGATTTTTACCGAGTCGGAATCTTCAGATTCTGCTCCGGTAATCCCAAAAGAATTACCGGCTGTTTCCGATCCGATTCCAGGCTCCCCTGCAACGGAGTCGTTCACTATACCTCAGTTTCCTGAAGCTGCATTGGAAGAAAAACCAACCGCATTTGTACCTGAAGAAGCCGTTGAGAAAATTCCCGGTCTAACCATAGATCCCGCGCTTGTTTTTAGTACGCCTCAAGCAGAAGATATTGTTAAGCATGTTCCGGTCCAACGCTGGCAATATGGTATTTCCGCTTCCGCGAATGTCGGTAATATGCCGGCTGTTTCTGCCGGATTAGCTGTTCGGAAACAGTTTGGGACTTCCAAATGGGGGTTGCAATCCGGCCTGGAAGTAAACCTGGCACACTGGAATCCTAATGGCTCTTCATCTGGCGTATTACTTTCTCTGGATCAAAACGATGAACAGGGATATAATATGGATCCCGGCACAGCGGGCGATACCACTGGAATCAATGTAAATGAACAATTCGTAAACAGCGTCAGTTATCCTCAGTCTGTACAATACCTGAGCCTGCACCTTCCCGTCACCCTGCGGTACCGCATTGGCGGAAAATGGATGCTACACGCTGGTTTGAGAGGACAATGGGTATGGAAGGCTTATCACAGAAGTCCGACAAATGGAGATTTGGCCGTTTACGATTTTAAGGGAGGAAACAGCCTGGGCCGTTTTGAATTTAACGGAGTCTCGGCACCTGAATTGTCGAAAGAATACCAAAGGCAGCAATTTGGACTGAGTGCCCTTGCCGGCATAGAATGGCAGCTTGGACCACAACTTACTTTATCTGGTCAGTTTCACGTACCTGTAATAGACGCATTCAAGGCCGATGATTCTTTATTTGGAAGCTACGGACTTCAAATTGGCGGAAGCTGGTTTTTTAATCGTCCAGTAAAATAAACGGTTCTCCCAATTCTGGTTTATCCTGATTCTGAAGGATGTCCAGCCCTTTTTTCAGGGCGGAAAAGCCGGGGTCAGAATGGATGATTATGACAGCTTTGCCGTCATTGTCGAGGAATCTAAGCAGAAAATACTTTTGGTAATCTTCGATGGGGTAATCCCCGATTTCCGGAATCACTTCCTTCATTCGGTCCAGTGTTAATTGAGGCAACTGGGTAATGATAAAAACCCGGGTGGTCGTGGCCGATTCTATACGGTCCATCGATTCTTCTGCCATGATAGGCGTTGCTATAATGAAGGAAGATGTACGGAAACGCCGTTGAACCATCATAACCAGATTGCTGATTTCCTCCTCGCCAACATCTGCAAAAAGCGAAAAATCGTTGAAGAGGCTCTGATAGTCGAAAATGGCCTGCGGAAATTCCTGTTCAAACAATTCGATGGCCCTTTCGGCGAAAGCCGCATCAATACCCAATTCCCTGTCCAGGTATTCCTGAACCATTGGATACAAGGCCTTTGCATAGCCGTTGATGTATGCATCGTCATACCAATCACGGGTATCCAGTTTGCCGCTTAGCTTTTTGTATACCCAGCCATTGCCAATGGACGTGGCGAGGGCTTCATTCAGGTAGGTGTAGGCATAGGTTTTGTATGCCGAATCGGACTTGTCAAACCACTCATACATCTCCCATTGAAATGCCTTTGGTTGTTCGTCGTAGAGGGTATGCGCAATCTCGTGGAGGGCAACGCCGAGGAGTCCGGCAAAAGCTTCTGTATCAAGGAGCATACCGCACAAGAGCATATTGCTCCGGGGAGTGGAAATGGTTTTCCCCCGGTTTCCCGGAATGGGGTATAGGCTCACGATAAATGCCTGTTCATTCGGCCACTGACTGCCGTAAAAATTCCGAATCACCTGCAGGAGTTCCGATACCTCTTCTTTGTTGGCATAGGCTTCCAGTTTCTCTTTCTGGCTTTGGATCTTATCTGCGTATGGGGCCCAAATTAATTGGTCGTAATAGGGCTCCATGGCCTCCAACAGAGCAAAAAACTTTTCGTGCTGACTGTTAGGCAGTAATCCCAGGGTCATTTGACGAAAGGTTTCCAGATCCCCGGCCCGGGCAGCAAAGGTCTGAAAGATCTCCTTTATTCCGCGAAAGCTCTTGCGGTTGGGAGGAAATCCGGAAATGTCGTATTGATAATCGTATTCGAGGCCTTTCCAGGAAGTAATAAGCCGTAAAACATTGGGATCATTGGCCAGCGAGCTCTGCTCAAAGTACCGGAGTAAGGCCGGAGAGGTGAGTCGGGCACCAGCCAGTGTTTCCATAAAATCGTACAGACAATGCGCTTTGCTTACCTGGATTTTCAGCGGGATATGCAACTCTTGTTGAGCAGAAGCCGGGGCAAAGATTGAAATCGAAAAAATCAGGGATAGGAGTAAATTCTTCATCTATGTCATTTAACGAACATGGCCGGTATAAATAATGTGTTGTGCATCCAAATTTCCTATTTTTGGCTGGAAAACCTGCATATATGCGAAAGCAATACCTGATTTTTTCTCTACTTGCCGTTTTTGTGCTTTTGGTGGCCTTTGTGCCCGAAAAAGCCAAATACGACCGCTATCACAGCCGGGCCGAATTGTCTCTGTTTCAGGAGATGATTGTAAATCCGCCGGTAGATACCAATTTGTACTTTGGGACGTCCAGCCATTGTTATGGTTGCCACAGCCGGGATCCACTGGAATTTGGACTGGTTGATGAAGCTGGTAATGATGTGGCTATGTTTGAAGACTGGGCCACTACGATGATGGCCAACTCGGCCAAAGACCCGTTTTGGAGAGCCAAAGTGAGCCACGAATCTATCAGCATTCCGGCATATGCAGACGAAATTCAGGATAAGTGTACGAGTTGCCATGCTCCGATGGGCCATTATACGGCGGCCTACCACGGAGAATTGCCATACACCATGGAGGATTTATTGGCCGATACACTCGGGCTTGACGGCGTTTCCTGCAGTTCCTGTCATATGATCAGTGAAGAAAATCTGGGGCAACAATTTTCGGGTGAAATCACCTTTGATACCCTCGACCGCTTTCTTTATGGTCCCTACCAAATCCCCTATGCGGCTCCCATGCAGATTTATGTAGGTTTTGAGCCGGTATACAGCGAGCACATCCTGGATGCGGGTGTATGTGCTTCCTGCCATACACTGATCACTTCCAGTTTTGATCTGGATGGGAATCCAACCGGAGAAACCTTTGTGGAGCAGGCGACCTACCATGAATGGTTAAACTCCGATTATGGTGAGGATGCGGATAATGTGACTTGTCAGGGATGTCATATGGCTCCTTTGGACGATTCGGTCATCATTTCGGCCAATTACAACTTTTTGGAGAAACGCTTCCCTTATGGTCCGCATGAACTGGTGGGGGGCAATACCTTTATGTTGCAATTGATGAAGGAAAACCGCTTTGAGTTGGGATTATGGACCGGTGTTTCTGATTGGGATCAAACGATTGACAAGACCTATGCCATGCTTCAGGAACGCAGCCTTAGCTCCAGTTTGGAAATGGTTGCCAACCAGGGAGACACAGCTTATTTTGAATTGTATCTGGAAAACCAGGCCGGCCACAAATTCCCGTCTGGTTATCCTAGCCGCAGAGCCTTTGTGGAGTTTGTGGTGGAGACGGCTGCCGGTGATACGCTTTTCCATTCCGGAGCTTATGATCAGGATTATAACCTCTATGCCAACGATCCGGAATTTGAAACGCATTTTGATGTGATCAACTCCCCGGACCAGGTGCAGATTTATGAGTTTGTACAGGGAGATATCAATGGCGATTTCACCACGGTGCTGGAGCACGCTTATGCTCCTTTGAAGGATAACAGGCTTCCGCCGAAAGGCTTTAGAAAAGATCATTTTACCTATGATACGGTGCAGGTAGTTGGTGCTGCAGATCTGGATCCCAATTTCAACTATGAAGGCCAGGAGGGTTCCGGCAGTGACCGGATTACCTTCGCCGTATCCTTAAATGGGTATGACGGCGATGTGCATGTCAACTCCCGGGTGTATTATCAGTCTTTGCCATTGCGCTGGCTGGCACCCATGCTCGCGGAGGAAACCCCGGAGATTAACACTTTCCGGTCGATGTTTAATGAGGCCGATCACACCCCTGTTTTGATCACGGAAGATCTGTTGGAAAACGTATATGTTGAAGGCGAGGCGCTTTCCGCGAAGGAAGCCTTTGATCTCATTGCCCTGGAAGTATCTCCCAATCCAAGCTGGTCTGGGCGGTTTAGTATCCAGCCGGCAAACGGACAATCCATTGAAAAGATTCAGGTTTGGGACGTTTCCGGGCGCCTTGTACGCTTTCACCAAACGGCACCCAATGAGATCTGGATCGGTGGAAAAGGCGTGTTTGTAATAAGAGTACAGACTGCTGAAGGCTGGGGCCAGAAACGGGTGGTTATCCAATAAAAAAAAGCGTCGCCGAGGGTATCGGCGACGCAAAGAACTAAGATGATTCAAACAAACCAATTTATGGATAAACCACTATCATTTTCTTGCTGGCTACCGGCTGTCCGTTGAGGAAAAGCTGGTAGATATAATTTCCGGCAGGAATCCCATTCAATGAAATGGTTGCCTTATGCTGACCTGCCATTTTTTGTCCGATGTTGTGTACTCCAAGCATTTTGCCCTGCATATCCAATATCCGAATGGAAACCTCGCCTGATTCCTTTAGCTGGAATGGTATATTCGTCTGATTTACAGCCGGATTAGGGAAGTTCTGATGAAGTTGCCCGGGGGTGTAAGCAGACGCCTCTTTCGTAGAACTAACCACTTCGTAAGGGTCTTCAAAGAACTCTACAGAGCCTGCTGCGTCAGCCAGGTGCGTGAGATCGTAATACTCGAGGGCGAAAGGAACAACATGCGTCATATTGTGAAGCTCTGTTGGGTTGCCAACCATGGGAATCCAGGAATCGAAGGAATCCATAATCTGCGTATGCGTAATGCGATCGTCCAGTGCAGCTGTGTGTAATGCAACTGGTCCCGCTCGATCTACTCCGATAATAGTCACATCATTCTCATCGACATTTGGCGTGGCCAGAAGCAGGTCAAGGGCTTTCATGACATCCTCTACCCGTTGTCCGATCAGGGTTTTTCCGATGTAGGTGGAGATCACATGATTCCGGTGTTCTTTATTGCCGTGCTTGGATTCGTTTTTGGCCGGGTTATCCGCTGTTTCTCCAAAACCGCGTACATCAATGGTCAGAACGATTTTGCCTGAGTCGGCAAAAACCTGATCGATCACGCCATGGTCTGCTGCATCGATGTTTTTTCCGCGGCCGTCTACATACAGAACAGCTGGTGCCGGCTCTGTCAATCCGTCCGGAATAAACATCAAGCCAACCACGGGGACATTGTCTCCGCTGTTGATTTGCAACTGGGTAACGGTATAGCCGTCGCGTTGAAAAATGAGACCTTCCTCAGCGGTAATTGGCTCATAGTCTTCAAAGCGGATCAGCTCACGAACTTTGTTGAGGCAGGAGTCTTGTGTATTGTCTGCCCAAAATGCATCCCGTTGAGGAGCCAGTTGGTCTGTGCGTTCGATCATGAGGTCTGTCAGCGTTTTCTCGTCGGCAAATTCAGTCACTACCTGCCCCGTTTCTGTTGCCCAAAGGGCATCGGAGGACAGGGTCGTAATGTCGGCTTCAACAACTTCAGAATCGTCGCCGAAGAACCAGGTTTTAAACCATTTTACCGCTTCTTCACGACGCTCTTGCATGTAGCCGTGTTCGGCATCAATTTCTTCGAAAAAGCCGATTTTGTCTGCTTCTCCCAGAGCGGTATAAATCTCAAGGGCTTCATTGTAGGTCTCTATGGTGGCCCCAATATCAAAGAAGTCATCTGTTGCTGCCAGGATCATATAGGGCTTAGGCGCAAACATGGTGATATAGTCGGGGTGATCGATCAGGTGTGCACCCTCGTAGGAGAGGTTTTGGCTGGCAGTTTGTGGTCCGATGGTAGAGTAGAGGGTCTCCTCATTCATCAGGAAGCTGTTTACAGCAGCAACCTTGATACGGTCATCGAATGCAGACAGATAAGTCGCTTGTGATCCGCCTCCGGAACTACCCGTGCAGCCTAGCCGCGTTGTATCAACCACATCGGTCCGGGAGTAAATGTAATCCATGCCGCGGTGGTTGTCCCATAAAGCCTGTGCAGTTACGCTGGTTCCGGTTAAAACAGTACCTACATCGAGGCGGGAGTGTGCTCCGGTTCCGCTTTGCCCGGCAAACATCAGGTTTCCGTTATCCGGATTTTGAATTTGGGCTCTTTCGCCCTGACTAAACGGATCAACAATAAGGGCTGCGATGCCATTTTGGGCAAAGAGTGCAGAGAGCTCCTGATACAGCCCAATGCCTTTTCCTACCGGATAATGTCCACACAGAATGATAACGGTTGGAAATGGTCCGTCACCAGTATCCGGAATGTAAAAGTTGGCGGTTACATGGTGATTTGGCTGACTCTCGTAAGTGAGGATTTCAATGTAATAGCCATCTCCCTGCAGGGTTTCGGTAATCTCTGCATTAAGGGGTGTTTTTTCCGGAAACTCTCCGAGTAGGGCTATATAGTCTTCTTTAAGTTGTACCTGGCGATCCAGCACGCCTTGTGCTGACAAAATGGCAACATCAACGGAGTCTCTGCGGGCATCCCACAATTCGGCGCCGCGGTCTATCAGAAAGGTGTGAAATAATTCGTTGGCGCCTGCAACGGGCAGGACGTTGAGGGTATCCTGGCTTTTGCCCGGGAGGGCAAACAGACATAAAATGAAAATGTAAAGGCCTCTCATTATTGCAGTTTTGGTTCCAATGATTCGGATGGTAATCGAATTAATAATTGAATGGAATTTCAAGAATTCAGCCGGAGTAGCAAATAATGTTTTACGTACACCGGACTTATCCAAACAAATGTTAATCAAAAGTAAACTGCGGGATTAGGAGGACTTATTCAAAAATCATCAATAGTGTAGCATGAATTAACCTTGGAGGGTGCAATAATAGGAGAGGAGCTTGTAATTTAGGAGATCTGCTATCTCAGGTGCAAATACATTTCAATCTTATCATAGTAGGTATTTCCATGTTTGAAGAAACCCTTTATGGTTCCGCTTTCGCGAAAGCCAAAGCTTTTGTACAATCGCAAACCCGCTTCATTATTGGCATACACTTCCAGCCAGATCAATTCCAGAGGAGAATCATTTTTGGCCCAATCCAGCGTCGCTTGCATGAGCATGCGTCCAATGCCTTCTCCCCGAAAATCTTCCAGGATGCCCATGCCGATCATGCCGGTATGAGCCATTCGTTTTCTGGGGCTTCCGGTGAGGTCGATGTTGCCTACAAATTTGCCCGCTTTTTCAGCGATAAGCAGGATACTGTTGGAACTGGAGTTGTATTGTCGAATCAGCTTTTTTTCAGCATCCAGGTCGTTTTTGTATTCACTGATGTCCATTGGTATGGTATCTACATTGACCAGATAAGCCTTTTTGAGGTTGAGTAATTTTTGTGCTTCCTCGGGTTTGGGAGGGCGAATCATGTAAGCTGGCTCTTTGCGTATATTGAGGGGTTTAGGCATCTGTTTAGTGATTTACTTTTACCACTTTTTTTACAAGTCTGCCAAGATCAGTCTTAAAATCCAAATAAAACAATCCAGGTGGAAGCTGGCTCAGGTCAATTTCTGCATTCAGCGAAAGCTCATCCTGAATTTCCCGGATGAATACCAGATTGCCCCGAGCATCAAACAGGGATATTGTACCGCTGGTAATGGGGGTGTTTGACTGAATGTTCAGTCTGTTGGATGTAGGATTTGGTGCTATTAGCAAATCAAAACCTGCACCCCCTTCTTCGATGCTAGAAGTGCTGCTAATATCACCTTTCAGAAATTTGAGGCCACCTGAATTTGTTTGCCAAACTACGTATACCTGATCCTGGGTAAGACTCAGATCGGCATTGTCGACATTGTTTAGAGATAGGAGATCATAATTCGCATCAAGACCTACGGAAATATTTTCGGTAAAATTGAAAGCCAGCTCACTTTTACCTGCAACCACCTGTGTCCAGACAATAGCTGCCATTTGTCCTGCCTGATCAATTCTTGGAAAATTCTGTAAGGCCAGGTTGTCTATGTCATCTGTAAGAAGAATTCCTGGAGATCCTTCTGCAGTATTAGCATTACTGGCGTTATAAAATACGCGTGAAGTACCGCTCGCTGCGTTCATGAAAACTGCATGCAGGGTATCATTATGCAAAAATCCATCCGGACCTGTTGAAGGGCAGGACATGATCATCCAGTTTTGTTGGTCAATATTCATCCCCGCCGAAAATGAATCTCCGTTGTCGTAGGATAAACCAGCCCAACTATCTCTGATGTTGCTGTTGTTATCCCGGTACATCATGGCGATCGTATTGCCTTCGGTTGATATTGCCCCCGGGCAGCAATCACAAACTTCCGAATCCGGATCGCTCCAGCCGCTGGCGAGAATGTCCGGTTCAAAACTAAGACCGTGGTCATTTGAGCGGCTTACGACCCATCGCGCTTCTCCAAACGAATCGTTAAACCGCATAAAGCCAACAACCGGGTGCCCATCCTGGTCTGTAGTGACAACAGGAAAGCGTGATTTGTCTGTACCTGTATTCTCTACCTTTACCGGGGCTTCAAAGTTTTGCCCTCCATCCACTGACCGTCGGCACCATATATGGCTGTCCGGATCACCTTCAGGCGTTTCTTTATACACTACAAACAAGGTGTCACCATGCGAAGCGATATCCGGGCCCATCCAATAGGCCTCGGCAATAGTGGTTCCGTCCGGATTAAGTTGTGCGGGCTCCGTGAATTCAGATCCCGTATATCTGCTCATCCATAAATTTCCGGAACCGCCCCAAATTATTACAGGAATATTATTTGCATTGGTGCAAATCCGGGGGCGATTGCTGCCAAATGATCCGGGAGCAACATTAATCGGATCACCCCAATTGATTTGAGCCGATAAGGTTGTTGGCAATTCAGCTACAATAAGCAGGAATACCAGCGTAAAGATTGGCAATGGGCTTTTCAAAATTCAGTATTTTCTAAGTTTAGAAACTAAGGTAAAATTTAAACAGGCTTGGTACAGGAAAAAAAGCCAATCAGGAGGAGAAATAGTAGGATTGATCTATTCATTATTGCATTTTTCGTTTCCCCGAAAATAATCAAAATAAAAAGCCGCTTCTGAAATAGATCAGAAGCGGCTTCAATTTCCTTAAAGGAATCCTTACATTCTAACCAGCTTGGTCAGGAATTTCTGATTGCCGGAAATCAGTTGCAGGGTATAGAATCCTGCCGGAATTTCCGGAATCTGTAATTCAAAAGTATCCTGGCCTTTGGCAATGTTTTGAGTAAGGATTACGCGACCGTCATTCGCGATAAGCGTAATAAAACCTTCCTCCAATAATTGCTGGTCCATTTGAACCTGCAGCAGATCCTGATCGCTTGGGTTTGGAAAGATTGATACATTAATACTGGTTATTTCTGAGGTAGAAGATATCGATTCAAGACCAAGGTTATCAATAATAATTCCATCTGCATCAGAGAATGTACCTTCAAAATCTTTATTTCCTCTTTGTTGGAATCTAACAATGGTTTGGTCAGTTAAAACCAATCCATTTGACTGCGCTAAATCTGATAAATTAAAAGTGTAGTTTTGAAATTCATAGTTTGGTGTATTGAAGAAATCAAATTCAAAGACTTTTTCAAATGTTTGACCACCATTCACACTAATAAACAAGGCATCATCCGGGTCGTTTTCATCAAAAATATCAGCTATTTGAACGTAAAGGGTGACTTGGGATTGCCCGGCTAAATTCAAATGAAGGTCAGCAGCGTTAGTTGTAGGATTGCCATCACAGTCTTGTCCTAATCGAAGGCCAAAGCTTTCATCCACTCCAATGCCTTCTTTTACAGAAAGATGATTCATGAAGCTGGTATGTGAACTGCCAGCTTGATCTTGTGTGGTGTTTTCTGCAAAACTCCAGCGCCAGTGGTTCTCCAATAACCCGGATTCTAAATCGTCTGAAAACGGAGGCGATTTATAAACTATTGGCCTTTCATATACAGAGACGCTATCGAGAAATATTCCGTCGCCCGTATTTTGAAATGTCTGTTTCCCGGATTGTTGAATGCGAATAATAAATTCATCTGATAATGTTAATCCAAATTGATCGGCAATTTCATCAATGCTGATCGGAGGGTGTTCGCCATATTCATTATTGCACCATTCATCCGGGAAAAAGTTTAAAACTTTAATAAAGGTTTCTCCGCCGTTGTCGCTAAAATAGATGCCTTCATCCTCTTGATAGTTCTCAAAATAGGATGCCATCCAAAAGCTTAGGAATACGCTGGATTTGTCTTGGAGATTAAGTAAGAAATCCAAAGCATTAGATACGGTATCTCCACCATCACATATTTTACCAATTAATAGTCCGTAAGAATCGTTTACCCCTTCTCCCGGAAGAATTTCCAGTCGGCTCATCGGACTAGCAGGGTCATGACCGATAAAAGAGGTATTAAATGGTATACTTTGATGGCAGGAGGCAGAAAATGAACCGGATTCAAAATCTTCAGTAAATGGTAAGGAAGCATACTCAAATTGTGGGTCAAAGACCATTACGTTATCTAAATAGAAACCATCACCAACACCCGAAAATTCCTTTATCCCTGCTTGTTGAAACCGAATAATGAAATTGTTATTTAGATCCAAATCGTATTCTTCAGCGAGTTTTGAAACATACACGAGCGGGAAGGACCCATAAGTACTACTACACCAATTATCAGGAGCAAAGTTTACAACCTTCTCAAAGGTATTGCCATTGTCATCGCTAAAAAATATACCATCCTCTGGATGCGTATCGTCCCAGTATTTGGCGAGGTCAAATTCCAGTGCAACCTGAGTGTATCCGTCTAAATTGAGATGAAGGTCTAAAGCATTTGTGGTTAAAAGGGGAGAATTATCTGATTTACCGATTTTTACGCCTTTGGAATCATTTACTCCGACATCATCAGCAATTTCAACCAAACCATTATCGCCGGATATATTTGTGTGGATGGTCCAGGAAGGCTGAAATATGCCACTTTCAAAATCATCCTCAAAAATGATTTGGGAATATAGACCGCAGTAAGATCCCACTGCGAGGATCAGTACAAATAATGTTCTCATAGAATTTTTGGTGTTTATTACTAAAAAAAAGAGGCTGTCCGTGGCAAAACAGACAGCCTCTTTTTTTTTTTACATCCTAACCAGCTTGGTCAGGAATTTTTGATTGCCGGAGATCAATTGCAGGGTATAGAATCCTGCCGGAATTTCCGGAATCTGCAATTCAAAAGCATCCTGGCCTTTGGCAATGTTTTGAGTAAGGATTACACGACCGTCATTCGCGATAAGCGTAATAAGTCCTTCATCCAACAATTGCTGGTCCATTTGAACCTGTATCAGGTCCTGATCGCTTGGGTTTGGATAAACCTGCATGCTCTGCAGGTTGATGTTCAGATCATTCACTCCGTCTACCGGACTATAAGTAACGGTGATTGGTGTGCGGTCACTGATACATTCAAATCCGTCTTTTTCTACCTGCCAGTTGTAGAAGTAATAGAAGTAACCAGGACCTCCGTTAGAGCCGGTTAGCGAAATAAAGTCTTCTACAGTGTAAGGATAATTAACCATATTGCTGGACCGCATCAGTCGGGGACTGGTGGTGCCGAGGGTAGTTTGATTGATATCCGAATTGGTTGTCAAGGCATAATCTGTACCAGGTGCAAGGACAAAATCGAGTACTACAGTTGTCTGACCAATGCCCAGATCTTCCTGCTTGCTGTCGAGTACATTGCCATCGCTATCCCTGAGTTGGAATTCGCGAAGACCAGGTGTGTCGGTAATAACGTTGACCGCAACCAGTGTACCGGATTCTAATACATCAAAATACTGTTCACCATTGAATGTATCTCCATTGTACTGATTGCCACCCGGGTGCGTAGGTTGCCCTACTTCAAATAAGCCTCCGTCAAAGTTGGCAGCGTCTTCTACCCAGTAGGTAGTCGTTGCATTCAATACAGGAGTCGTATAATCTGTGCCTGTGTAAAGCAGGTTCCCACCCATTTCGGCATCATACCAGCCTGGGTTTTCTCCCGTTACAGTTAATGTTACCGAAGTTTCTTCCGTAATCGTTTGATCATCACCGGTTGGCGGAACAGCATTGTAAACTTCAACTTCAATGGTCGTTGATTCAAAATCGTCGCAGATCCCTTCTGCCGTAACAGAATAGATGCCACTTTCAGTTACTTCAATAGCTTGTGTTTCTTCGCCATTTGACCATTCATAAGACAGGGCATCAGAGGCGATAAGCATGACACTTCCACCCTGGCAGAACTTCAAATCTCCATCTACGGTAATAGATGGAATCTCTACCGGGTCTACGATAACCTCAATAGAATTTGACTGTCCAAAGCAACTGCCATCCTCAGAGGCCAATACATAATAATTGCCAGCTTCAGTAACGGTAATAGATTGAGAGGTTTCGCCGTTTGACCATTCGTAGGTATACCCTGCAGGAGCCGAAATAGTTACAGATTCGCCGGAGCAAATGACTGTAGGTCCTACTGCTGAAATGTCAATATCCGGTGCATCACATCCTTCCTCGTCAATGATCATAAATTCATCGACATCCAGGTCTTCCAATATGTTTACGGTACCAGATGGCCACTTAATAGTCATTTTATCAATAGAGGTATGCGTTCCCAGTCCGAAGTGAAGGATCATGGAATTCATAATACCATAGCTTTCTCCGGCACGTACTTCGCGAACCATAATACCAAAGTCTCCTTCGATGGTGATTCTGGCGCCCACAGCAGAACGGTTACTTTCCGTACCACGGAGTTGAACTGAAAGGAAATGATTGTCATTGCCTTCGTTGAGCCACAATACGTCATCCACATTGGTTGGGTTGGTATAGATGTTGGCATAGCCGCCATAAATATCCAGGAAACCGTCGCGGTTTAAGTCACCGATCGCATAAGACTCCATGTCTTCGTTATCGAAAACATCATTGACTTTAGTGAAGGTTTTATCTCCGTTGTTGTGGAAAATGTTTTCATCGCCACCCGCTACAAGGATATCTACGAAACCATCGTTGTCGAAGTCCCTTAAAACTCCCTGTATCGGGGTTCCGGAAATATTAATTCCGGCACCGGCAGTAATATCGGTAAAGTAGCCGTTTCCGTCATTCTCCAACAGCATGCTGGGTTGATCGTGATTGGTGATGAAACAATCCAGGTCACCATCATTATCAATGTCGTTAAAATCGGCAGTCCAGGACTGAGCGCCGATCTTAAGACCATACTGTTCGGAAAGTTCCGAATAGTTGCCTTCTCCATCGTTTACATAAAGGGCGTTGATCCGGCGTGGATCAGTCGGGTCACTTACGCCCTGACGGCATTTTGCAATGTAGAGATCCAAATCTCCATCATTGTCAAAGTCGGTCCAGATGCTTCCGTAGTTTCCGGAATTGTCTGAGGCCGGGTTGGTAGCCATGTCTATCCAGTCATTAGCCAGGATCATGTTTCCGGCACCGTCATTCCCCCAGATAACACTTTCCGCATCATCGTGGCAGGCAAAAACATCGAGCCAGCCATCATTATTGATGTCGGCCAGATTTGAGCCCTGTAAGAAAAGGTTTGCGCCAGGAAGTTGAGAAATTTCCCAGGCTGTGCCGTCATCATTGGCCATAGCCACTTTTACATTGTCGTAAGAACCGCCTGTGATAACATCGCAATAGCCGTTGTTATCTACATCAGCGACACACATGCTCCACTCAGATTGATTGGATACACTACCTACATACAGGGTTTGGAAGCTTCCGTTAGCTTGTTGAAATTCGATGTATAACTCATTCCCGTCATCCATATGAACGATATCGTCATAACCGTCTTCGTTCATATCAGTAACACCGATGGCTACACCACTGTGAAAATCGGCATTATTGAGTTGATTGTTGGAATTAGTAAATGAAAATTGGGCGGAGAGTCCGGCTGGCAAAAAGAGTGCCAGGGCAAATGCCCAAATTGGGTAATAGTTTACTTTCATGTCGGAACTTTTGATTTGGTCCCGAAAAGATACGCATTATGCCTGCACTGGCAAAAGTTTGTCCGAAATTGGCAGGCATGTCGTCATAATTCTTCCCATCCGGACAAAAAAAGGCTCCCCAGGAGTCCTGCAGAGCCTCAAAGAAGCTATGAAAACATCTTTAAAATCTTAAACGTGCAAGCGGCTTTTACGGGCCAACAGTTGATCTTCAGTCTCTTCCCGATCGGGATCCGGAACACAACAATCAACCGGACAAACAGCTGCACATTGTGGTTCTTCGTGAAATCCTACACACTCGGTGCATTTATCAGGTACAATATAATAATAATCTTCCTCAACAGGCTCCTGATCATCACTTACCGACACATTTTTCCCGTCTTCGAGTGTGTAATTTCCTTTTACATTGGTTCCGTCTGCAATTTTCCACTCAACTCCACCTTCATAAATGGCATTATTGGGGCATTCCGGTTCGCAAGCCCCGCAGTTGATACATTCGTCTGTGATAATTATCGCCATTTCTTTCTTGCGTTTGAACAGTTAGCATGGTCACAGGCTTCAAGCCCGGGACTTAATTGATACTTTTAAACAAGTATACTTTTAAATAGTTTTTTCAAAATCGCCACAAAAATACATTGAAGACAGCGATAATCAAAGGTATTTATCATCATTAGGCACTGACATTTTCCTGCGGCGGGAATTTCGCCCGCATCTTCCAGGCATTGCTTATTTTGTGCCCCATGGAGAAAAACCCTTTAAAGAATCCCTTTTTCGTCTTAATCGCCATTCTTACAGTCTTTAATCTGTTATCTTATAACGACTGGATACACTGGCTTTCACCGGGAGAATTGACGCTCCTGGGTGATTCTCAACAAAAAGGAGCCGCCTGGTTGCCCTGGCTTATACAAAATGGCTTGTATGATGCCGGCATAAACCCGTTCCTGGTACGGCTTCCATCGGTCTTGTTGTTTATTCTCTCGCTTTTTGGGATATACAAAATTGGTCGCCCCTTGTTTGGCACCATCCGAATAATGAATGCACTGTTGGTGCTGTCGGTTTCCTGGCTGGTATTGCCGCTGGCTAAGCTGGCTTCAGCCGATATACTGTTGTTTGCCGGGTTGTCTCTGAGTCTCCTTTCTGCTTTGCGGTATCTCAAGGAAGGAAGTAAAACCTGGCGGCAAATTCACTTCGGATTTTTGATTCTGGCCTTTTGGGTGAACCCATGGGTAACCGCCATTAGTCTGGTCTTATTTGACCTGAGTTTGTACTTCGGACATAAGGACGGAAAGAAAGTGCTGGATTTGTGGCATTTTATCATCATTCCCCTGGTGCTCCTGACTACCTGGATGTCGGTCGGGCTTGATTTTCCCCATCAATGGTTCTTTGCAGATGTACTGGATGGAAAGATCTGGTGGATCATTGGCTGGCAGTTTATTGGTGTATTACCTTTCTGGGGATTTCTTTTTGCAGGCCTTTGGCAGGTGTTTAAAAACAGTCGGAAAGGAGAGGAGTGGAGCGGCTTAATGCTGTCCCTGATCCTTGCAGGATTGTGTTTTGCGCCCCTTTTGCAATTGGCTTTTGCCCTGGTTATTGCACGCAGTTTAAATGATTTTGCACATCCCAATTACCCGTTTCGTCCGATTGTAAGGGCGTTTGCTTTGATTGGATTGGTGTTGGTTTTTTGCATAGGGGCCGTAGCGATGCTCAATGGCTTTTATTATCTGCAGGGGCAGGGGTTTCGGGCAGCGATGGCGGTCTGCATCAGTTTTTGGATTCCTTACTTCTTTTCTATAGTTGGCTTGTGGAGCTTGCGTGAAGGTCAGTTTAGAAACATGGCCGTGATTGCCGGCGGATTGTCCTTTTTCTTTATCCTGGTACAGGGAGTTCCCTTGTTTGAAAAACTGAGCGGTTGGGAACGCGATATTCCTGAAAAAGTATCCGATGCCGGTTTTGAGGCCATTCGAAGCAATCTGGAACCTGGAGAAACACTGCAATTTTATTTAAATGAAAATAAATTAGCCTTTCGGCGAATAGCCGTATCCGATTTACCACGCATCAATTACAACGAACCAGTGTTGGTTGATTCCCTGGCGATTAAAAGTATGAATACGGAGAGATGGCAGATTGATACTTTCCCGGCGCTGGATTCCTGGTATTATTTGTTGATGCCGGAAGAATAGTTGAGAGAAGAATGAGGAATTAGAAATGTAGAATTAGGAATGTAAAAGTTTTGAGAAATTTGCTCCACCGCAGGAGGGGGAGCTGTCTGCATAGCTGACTGAGGGGGAGAGACTGATGCGGAATGTAAAATGGAACCCCGGATTTGGGAAGCAATCTCTCCGAATCCGGGGTTTTTAATTAGGTCATGAAGGCAATAAACAATAATATGAGGATGACCAGGGTGACCCCAATGACAACCCTTACAATCTTTTGTTCTTCCTTCTTGTGCCTGTTTTCTATCCGGCGTTTCCTTTTTGATCTGGACATATCTTCGTGCTAATAAGGTTTAACGAATCCCTGCTTCAGCAGGCTTACAACACATGCAGGC
Source organism: Bacteroidota bacterium (assembly GCA_018222965.1). GTDB lineage: Bacteria > Bacteroidota > Bacteroidia > Chitinophagales > Saprospiraceae > JAAEZH01. The sequence continues at coordinate 76,958 of JAAEZH010000016.1, read as the reverse complement.
TGTTGACTTTCGTATCAGGCCGCAGCTAATCGAAGTTTAAAGCAAAGATAATTTTACACATCTTCGGTTAGCAGCTATAAATTAAGCAAAAGGTAGAGAATTATCCAAACCGTCTGTGGTGTTCATAATACTCCACAATACGTTCGTCGGTGAGGATGTCTCTTCGCCGCAAGGCTTGCTTTAAAATAATGCCGCCCAATCGTCTGCATCGACTGAGTGCTACATAGGTCTGACCGTGTTCGAATGCACCTCGTCCCAGGTCAATAATTACCCGGTCAAAAGTTTTTCCCTGCGCTTTGTGAATGGTAATGGCCCAGGCAGGTTTGAGCGGAAATTGCTCGAAAGTTCCCATTACTTCGGTTTCAATCTTCTTGGGATCGTCTGTCCCCGATTTGTATTTTACTACTTCCCATTCAACGGGTACGACTTTGATGACTTTTTCCTGGCCCGCTTCCCGTATCTGGACTTCAATCTCATTCGGCTCCAGCCGGAGCACTTTGCCGATGGTACCATTTACGTATTGCTTGTCCGGATCATTTTTCAGGAACATAACCTGTGCTCCTTCTTTAAGCAAAAGCTGCGCATCAGTAGGATAGAGGGTCGGTTTAAAATTGCCGGAAACTTTAGCCTGATACCAGCGTCCGGGATCAGCAATTTGATCCATTTCATGCTTGTTGATGGAATCTACGGTGCTGTTTCTGGCAGAAAGGGTAATGTAAGATTCCTCCGGCTCAAAGTCGGGCAAATATCTTTCGTTAAGCTCCTCCAACTCGTCCATGTCTGCCCGATTTAGGCGCACGGCTTCGAGCAATCGAAGAAAACGGCGTTCTTCCTGACGGTATACCTTTTCCAACTCCAACATCTGCAGTTCAATGTCGTGTTTTATGACATCGGAGGAGAAGAAATACGGACTGTCGTAATAGGTCGTAAAAAGCTGTCTTTCTGCCTGGGAGGCAACAACCGGGGGCAACTGAAACAAATCCCCGAAGAAGGCGAGTTGCAATCCGCCGAAAGGCCGATCATCTTCCCGATTAATGCGTAAGAACCAGTCCATGTTGTCGAGCAGATCGGCCCGAACCATGGATATCTCGTCGATAACCAGGATGTCGATATTCTGATATATACGTCTAAAGCGCCTTTGTTTAATCTCGTCTCTTTGCAAAGGACGTGGCGGAAACCCAAAGAAGGAATGGATGGTTTGCCCCTTTACATTAAGTGCAGCGACGCCTGTCGGGGCCAGAACCACTACCTTTTTACGAGTTGTATTCCGAAAGAGCTGCAACAAGGTAGATTTCCCCGTTCCAGCCCGCCCGGTAATAAATATGGACTCCCGGCTGTTTTCCAGCACATCCAGTGCCTGTTTAAAATCTTCGCTAAGTATTAAGGCTTGCTTTTCGTCGGGCATAGATTAATTACATTCTCCTTTCTTCCACTTCAATACTCCGGCAGATTCTGCTTCGCATTCATTGCCGTAAGTGATGCCATTACAACCACAAACCGGATCGTAATTCTCCGGACAACCCCGGTTGGGATCTGCCTTGTTTGGATCCACACAATCTTCGCATTTGCCGGGATTCCACTTGGTTAATCCGGCATTTCGGGCATAACAATCATTGGGATAGGTTTTGCCGTTGCATCCGCAGACGGGCTCGTAAATATCCGGACAGGGAGTCATGTTTATTTTGGTCGGATCAATGCAATCGTTGCAGGCCCCGTCCGTATATTTGGTTACTCCGGCTCTTTGTGCCTCACAGGCATTGCCATAGGTTTTGCCATCGCAACCGCATACCGGGCGATAGATCTTGGCACAGGCGATATTGGAATCGGCCTTGTCGGGGTCAATACAATCATCACATTCGCCTTCTTTCCAACTGCTCAGTCCGGCATTTTGAGCTTCGTATTTGTTGCCATACTGGCGGCCATTGCAACCGCAAACCGGTTGGTAAACGGCGGGTACAGGATTCATGGTGATCTTGCTGAAATCCATGCAGGGATGGCAGCGCCCCAGCGCATAATTGGTGATTCCCGCTTTTTCCGCTTCGCAAGGGTTGGCGTAGGTTTTGCCGTTACAGCCACAAACCGGTTTGGCCAGGCGTGGACATTCTTTGTCCGGGGTAATCATCATGCTGTCAATGCAGGTAGTAGGGCAGGGGCCTTCTTCCCAGCGCATGACGCCTGCTTTTTCCGCTTCGCAAATATTGCTGTATGTTTCTCCGTCGCACCCGCAAACAGGCTCGTAAATCTGGATGCACATTTTGTCAGGATCGGCCTTCTCTGCATCAATGCAGGGCACCTCACCGGAAGGCTTTGGCACACAGGCATTCTGGGTTATAAGGACCACAAACAACAGGGAAACAATGGACAGAAATAAAGGGAATGCTTTTTTCATTGATATTCTATTATCAGTCAGAATCTAAAAGTAAGAAATCCTGACAGATCAAGAAGTCAAATCATATGCAAAGGTCAAAATGAATGTTTGCGTGTATTATAATTGGAATTTTACTGGTAAATTGAAATTTACACGCACCGGCCTGCCTCTTTGGTATCCCGGATTCCAATTGGGCATAGACTCAACAAGGCGTAAGGCCTCCTCGCCACATCCGCCGCCAATATCCCGGAGCAGCTTAATATTTGATAGGTTGCCATCTTTTTCAACAGTGAATCGCACTACAACAGTGCCTTCAATGCCGGTATCTTTTGCTTCTGATGGATACTGCAACTCCTTATATATGAATTGGAGCATCTCCGACTGGGCACATTGCTCTATGTCTTGTTTTGATTCGAGGTCTTCACAGCCGGGAAAGGTGGGCATTTGCTCAACCACAACAAATATTTCTTCTTCCTCTTCCGTTTTTTGGGGAAGAGCGTTTATCGGAAATTCCAAAGGAAAGTACATCTGCACGGCAACGGCTTCTCCGTCATTTTCGCCGGGCGTCCAGTTGGCCATTTCAAAAACGCGCTCAATGATCAACCAGTCGGTGTCTTCATCGATGCTTTTTTCCATCTTGATGTCCCGAATGCTGCCGTCTTTATTGACGATGAAGGCCAAAATTCCCTTTTTGCCCGATTCAATTTGAAGGCTTTCGGCCAAAAAGGCCATAAAGGAATCTTTGGAGCAGGCTTCTCTTTGGGCTTGTTTGGCAGCAGTTTCACAACCCGGGAAAAGCGGGGCCTTGTCGGCCATGGAGTAAACGCGCTCGCTTTCCTGAGCAAAAATTGCAAGGCTGAAAAACAAAGCCAGGGCCAACAGGCTATAGGATTTGATTGAATTCATTTGATTGGTTTTGTGAGGTGAAGGGATCGATTAAGATCCAAACAATTTGCCCAACTTGGATTTCTTGGGTTGGGTTAGTTTAAACTTAATAGGGAGGTTGTATTGTACTCTTACAGTTTCTCCCTCCTGTTTTCCGGGAATCCAGTTGGGCATCATATTGACAACCCGCATCCCTTCCTGGCCACAACCACCTCCTATGTCTCTCGCTAATTCGATATTGCTAACCCTGCCATCTGCTTCGACAATAAAACGGATCACAACGGTACCCTCAACGCCATTTTCTACTGCTATGGCAGGGTACTTGACGTTCTGGTACACAAATTGAAGCATGTTCGCTTGTGCACATTGCTCTTTTTCTTCCTGAGTGGGCAGATCTTCACAACCAGGGAAACGAGGCATTTCGTCAACAGCTTTAAATATCTCATGATCTTCTCCGGATTCCGGAGTTTGAGAAAAGCCAGTAAATGGAAGAAAGGATAGAATGAAGCACGCCGCTCCAATAGATTTTAGATTTTTCATTTGATTTTTGCCAGCAAGATAATACCCTCTGATTAATCCGCCTAATGGTGCACAAGTGGAAATACCCCTGCAGCACCTTCAGATTGCCACCTCAAATAATACATACCGGCTGCTAATTTTAGGTTTAACCCGAGCAGGCGGGATTCTGGCTCGAGGCCTGTTGAGATTTCCCATTGTTGCAAAAGTCGCCCATCTACCGAAAATAAGGCCAGTTGGTAGTCGGTTTCGCTGGCACCCTTGAAAAATAGTTCATCCTCAAAGGGGTTGGGATAAACTAGTATTTTTCCGGCTTTCGCCGAAAGGCTTATGGCATTTTGTATACAAGCCGTTTGAAAGAGATAAGATTCGGAAAATGCACCGGCATTTGCCCCACATAGCGTTTGAACCTGTACCTCGTAAATGGTGCATTCGTCCAGACCTGTCAATTGCAACTGAGAATCCTCAATGATGGATTCATTCCAATCCTGATCGACTTCCTTTCGCCAACGGAAAGCGTATTGACTTGCCAAACTGTCTGAGTTCCAACTGATTAAGGCTGATTCTTCCAAAATGTTGGATGCCTCGAATTCCACATTTGTCATACAGGGTAATCCGGGACTTTGGCTATCATCAATGTAAATGCAATAGTCTTCGGTTTCTCCGTATTCTTCAAATACCGTACAGGAAAAGGTGCCCGAATTGCCAAATACCTGAATCAAACGCAACCGGGTAATTCCCGGAAGAGCAGTGGTGTCAAGCGTTATCGTATCTGTAATTACCTGATCGGTAGGATCTTCATTAGACCAGACCAGCTCGGTGGGTTGATCAAAGATCTCATCCTGATCGTAATCAATCCAGATCATGTAGTATTCCGGGTACGTCCAATCGCTAAAACCAGGTACAATACTAAAACTGTAGGTGCCGCCGGGTGTCAGATTAAAAGCTACATCGGTATGTTGATAATACCCGTCATTGTTGCCGGTCAGAATTTCCTGTCCGTTGATGCTGAAAGACTCAATCCATTCAAACCAGGGACTAAATTCCGGGAAGCAGTAATTCTGCTCGGAGCAATCTTCACAGCCGGGCACCTCAAAGGCGATTATGCTGTAGGGCGATTGCTGATCAATACCACATGCAGCCTGCAATAGAAATTGATAACTTTCGCAGGGCATAAGGCCTGAAAGCATGACGGTGGTTCCTCCGGTCGTTACCGGATCAGACCAGGTCGGATCACTCTCCAACTTATATTGATAGGTATAACTGCTGGCGCCATAAACCGCATCCCAGCAAAGAATGCCGTCTTCTTCGTTTATCTCAATCAGTTGGAGTCCGTCGGGTGCTTCACAACATCCAAGCGTGGTGAAAATGCCCTGAGTAATGGACTGGCTTTCCTGTCCGTCACAGAGTGCTTTTAATCGCACTTCATATTCGGCGCAAGCCGCCAAACCTTCCAAAAAATAGGGAGTTTCTGCATTGGGCACGATGTTCCAGTCAGCATTACCTGCTTCTCGCCATTGTAACACGGTTTCGATGGTGCCTGGTATGGAAACCCATTGAACCAGTGCCGTGGAGTCATTGTCGGTTTGTACTTCCAGGCCAACAGGTGACAGGCAGGCTGTACAACCATCCAAAAGAGTTTCAACCGCATGGAAAGCGTTGAGCCGTCCGCCGGTATTGACTTCTTCTTCGAGTTGAGGCACTGGATCCACGCCAGCCAGAATGGCATCGCGCACCAAATTGGCCGCATCCGCCGGAGCGGAGAGCGAGAGCACATCCAGTTGTTCGCAGGGCGCAGAGTAGAGTAAAGCAGCCAGTCCGGCCACCTGCGGACAAGCAAAAGAAGTGCCGGTTAAAATGCTGTATTGGCCAAATATATCTGTCGTGAGAATGTCTTCACCCGGGGCGGCCAGATCAATACTTTCCAGGCCATAGCCGGCAAAATTGCGCTGATCGTTTTCGTCGGTAGCTGTTACCGTGATCAGATAGGGACTGCTACAGGAGGTGGGCATGTCTCCCTCCACATCCACATCGACATTTGAATTGGTGGTAGCTGCTACACTAATAATTCCAGCTTCTCCAAGCAGGTCAAACATCTCGCACCAAAGCGGGTAATCATCCGGGGATCCAAAATCGGCACCCCAGGAGGTATTTGTAACGCTTACAAAAGCGCCTTGAGCTCCATTGGTATCATTCCAGAGCTGTCGCTGATTGAGGGCGTAGCCATAGGCTTCAATGATTTCGGATTCAATGCCGGAAATGCCCACAATAGGCATGATTTTTACATCCCAGTTGATACCCGCGATCCCTTCGCCATTATCGCCTTTCGCGCCAAGCAAACCGGAAACCTGTACTCCGTGGATGCCGTACTGTACCAGATCAAAGTTGGCCTGGACATTCCATCCGGCATAGTCATCTATATAGCCATTGCCGTCGTCGTCTATGCCGTTGTAGGGGATTTCCGCATTGTTTTGCCAGAGATTTGGTTGCAGGTCGGGATGATCGGGATCAATGCCATCGTCGATGAGCGCTATGACAATATCATTTCCGGAAGGAGTGGTGCCGCCGGTGGTGATTTCCCAGGCCAGGTCGGCGTCTATATCTGCACCGCCATTGGTATTCAGGAAATTCCATTGCTGATTGAAAAGGGAATCGTCAGGTATCAGGGAGCGGTTTTCCAACCAGTGATTGTATTGAATGATCTTTACCCGCTTGTCTTCCTTCAGATCGTTGAGGAAGGCCGTTTCATTGATAGCCGGATCAAACTGAAAAAGGAAAATGGCGTGGTTTGGAATCAGGATTTTCTTTGGGACAAAGCCGGTAGGTAGATTGTCCAAACTGCTGTGATCCTCCACAAAGGAATCGAGTGTTCCCTTATCTTCCAACCATATAAGGAATTGCCCGGGAACGTAATCCATTCGCTGGGCATCCAGTTTGGTTTGTTGCAAGCACATTAGTGCCAACAAGCAGCAGCATTGCCAAAAGGCTTTTTTCATAATCCAGTATTCCCGATACCAAATATAATCAGCTTAATGCGTACTGCCTATTGGCTTTCGCCGAAAAGGAAGGCTTCGCTCAATTTTTGACATTCAGATTGCTAAGAAGTAAAGTAGGCGACTATTCATTAAAGCGAAATCCGAAGTGCAAGCCGAATTCCCATTGGGTCCAGTCCGGGGCTTCCGCCGAATGGACAACGCCGTTCTCAATAAAGGGCGGGAAGTTGCTGTAGTTTTTGTCGGCACCTTCTATGCGCCATACATGTCGCACATACGGGCTGATGGTGAAAAAGTCGGATAATCCAAGATCGAGGCCGGCCCCAATACCCAGTCGATAGGTTAATCCTTCCTGGATAAGGGTAGGAGCAGGTTGCCCTGAAAAATCGTGTTCATGCGTCGACCAGTTTAATCCGGGACTCAGTTGTAAAAAGAACCCGCGTTTGAAGATCGGATCCTGTTTAGAGAAAGTCGGACAGTCACAATCGCTCAGGAAGTCGAATGGATAGATGTTCATATTGAGGTGAAAACCCAAATCCCGCACAGAAAAGCTGCCGGAGGTAAAGCTGTCATTGGTGGCCTGCTGAAAAACCAGAGAGGGATAAAATTCCCAGCGAAATTTTTCGGGTCGCCACCAATAATCTATTCCCAATGAATAGCTTTGCTGGTAGAGCGTTGGTTGAAAAAGCTGAGCCTGAGCCATATAATCATTCTCAGCTGGTGTGTTCATGCTGTTGTAGCTGCCAAACACACCGATTTGAGCATTTCCCGAAAGGGGAAGGATAAATAGCGTTAGGATAAAAAGGCGAGTCATGTATTGTGTCATTTGTCGAGCGAAATAAATGTAATTTGCAGTTCAATCTGAAAAATCTGTAAATCCGTATTGGTGCGAAAATAGGGATTTGGTCCTGGTGCTGAAAACCGATCCAATCCTTCCCAATTAACTTCCGGCATAGAATTGAATCGCATAATAGGATTTAACACAAGTTGTTTCCCGACCGGAAAGTGAAATCCAATGCCCAGTCCAAGGCTCAGGCTTTTGTCCTGTACGAGTTCAATTTCTTCAGGCGCCTGGGTTTCCATGCCAATGTAGTGCCAGCCAATGAGTCCTTCTGTATACACCCGGTTCTTTAGTTCCTCACAATCGCAAGTCAATAAAAGCTTTCCGGGATAGAGCCGTGTGTTCAATTGCAAACCGCTAAGAGAAACTGTGGCCACTGCATTTTGGAGATTGCTGACTGTAAATTTTCCATAGCGTATCACGGGTCCGATAGCCACAGCTTCTGCATCACCAAGTTTCCAAAGGTAGCCGGCACCCAATCCGTATCCATTATTTAACAAACGACTTTCATCCTGGTTGATGGGATCCCAGAATGGAGCGGTGACAGATTCATAAGAAGCAAAAATATGGAGCTGAGCCTGCGAGATGATTGGGAGAAAAAGAAAGAGGATCAAAATGCCTGCAAAAGGTCCACCCGATTTATCTGGCTTTCTGCCAGCCCGTTTGACACGAAGGGCCGATTGGAAGAAAGGGCTTAAATGTGTGAAATCCATCTGCACAAGGCTTTGAGTGATTCGGAAGTAATACCTGCTAAAACGCACAGATTTCCACGAAAGTGTATAAAGCAAATATCCTAACAATCTCTTTCTTCCAGGAGTCCATTAGGAAGGGAGTATTCTTATCTTTGCGGCATGAAGACAAAGCGTTTAAGACCTGAAAAGGTAAATGTGGTGACTCTGGGCTGTTCGAAGAATCTGGTAGATTCCGAGCAGATTATTACCCAGTTGCGGGGAAATGATTACGACGTGATGCACGAAGGAGCGGATGAAGAAGCCGATATTGTCATTGTCAATACCTGCGGATTCATTGATCTGGCCAAAGAAGAAAGTGTCAATACCATTTTGAAATTTGCTTCCATTAAGCAGGATGGGGGGATCGAGAAGTTATACGTGACCGGATGCCTCTCACAGCGGTACAAGGATGATCTGGAGAAGGAGATTCCGGAAGTGGATGCCTATTTTGGTACGCTGGAGCTACCGGGCCTGCTCGCTCGCCTGGAAGCCGACTACAAGCACGAGTTGGTTGGAGAACGGCTGATCACAACACCTCCGCATTATGCCTATTTGAAGATTTCGGAAGGCTGCAACCGTACTTGTTCATTTTGTGCGATTCCGTTGATGCGGGGCAAGCATATTTCGCAGCCAATCGAAGCGCTCGTAGAACAAGCCAAAAATCTGGCCGCCAGAGGCGTGAAGGAACTGATGCTTATTGCCCAGGAATTGACCTATTACGGACTGGATATTTACAAAAAAAGAGCTTTACCGGAACTGCTGGATGCCCTTTGTGAAGTGGAAGGGATTGAATGGATTCGATTGCATTATGCCTATCCCAGTAAGTTCCCACGGGAAATTTTTGATGTAATGGCTCGTCAGCCAAAGCTTTGTAATTACCTGGATATCCCCTTACAGCATGCCAGTGATTCCGTGCTGGCTAGAATGCGCAGGCAGATTACGCGGGAAGAAACAGTAGATCTGATTCGTTATGCCAAAGAGCAAGTGCCTGAAATTGCCATTCGAACGACCTTTCTCGTTGGATTTCCCGGAGAAACGGAAGAAGAATTTGCCGAATTGGGCGCTTTTGTCCAGGAAATGGAGTTTGACAGGGTAGGAGTCTTTCAATATTCTCATGAGGAGAGTACTACTGCTTATGAATTGGAGGATGATGTACCTGCTGACATAAAAGCCGAGCGTGCCGGACGCATCATGGAAATCCAGCAGGAAATTTCAGAAGCCAAGAATCAGGCGCTGGTAGGGCAGACGCTTAAGGTTTTATTTGATCGGGTAGAAGGAGGCTACTTTGTTGGACGGACCGAGTCTGATTCTCCCGAAGTCGACAATGAGGTGTTGGTGCCTACCGAAGGGAATTATGCACGAATTGGCGACTTTGCGATGGTAAAGATCAACGATGCCAATGAATATGATCTCTTCGGGGAGATTTTATCCGGATCCTGATTGAACAAGCGCCTTTTCATTTGGTTATGTTGTCAGCCGGGACAAGCCGGCAAAAATGTATACTATGGCAAATCCGGAAAACTCCTTCTACGCGAAAGCATACAATCCGATTCTTCAGGCTGTTCTTGTCTTTGCGACTGCGATTATCTTTATGGTGTTTGGTAAGATTATCAACGGACTGGGGATTATGGAAGTTGGGGAGCGTTTTCCGTGGATGACAGCGGCGGCTTTCATGCTGTTTTTTGCGCTGTTTAACGCCATAATTTCTTTGTCCTCCAAAGATCTAAATCAATACTGGGGACGTTCTATCTTTAGTTTTGGTGGATTAGCCATTGCCAGCGGGCTTATGGCCTGGTTGTTTTCGGGCATTGAAATCAATGAAGCCGGATCCTATCGTTGGATTTACACCGTAATTACATTTGGGTATCTGGTTTTTCTCTCCCTTATGGGAATGATGAAAAGGATCGTAGAATTTGCTCAAAAAGAAGAATGGAACCATCCAAGAATCCGCAAACGCAAGAAAAAGTAATATGAAAACCGTCCTTCTATTTAGTTTTTTACTGTCACTGGCAGCTTCCTGCGGGGAGAAGCCGGACTCTTTGTCTTCAAATGATGCCGGAGTCTCTTCTGAGCAACCGGTTCAGGATGGCAAAGAATATTTTATCAACAATTCCGGAGATACGATATACTACGTAAACAAAACAACGGCCGAGTGGCGCGATGCCCTGAACTCTAATGAATTCCACATTTTGCGGGAAGCGGGTACGGAGCCGGCCTTTTCAGGAGATTTACTGGAAGAGAAGCGAAAGGGGAGTTTCTCCTGTGCTGCCTGTGGCCTGGTGTTGTTTGAATCAGAAACCAAATTTAAATCCGGCACCGGATGGCCGAGTTTCTACACCCCGGCAGATCCCACGCACGTTGGAGAGATTGAGGACACCTCATACGGTATGGTGCGCACAGAAGTGGTTTGCAATCGCTGTGGAGGCCACCTTGGGCACGTCTTTAAGGATGGACCGAAACCAACCGGATTGCGCTACTGCATCAATGCAGCTTCTCTCGATTTCGAGACCGAGTCAGATCAATAATATTAGGCATTTTCTTTAGCCTTACGGGCTTTCTTTTGATCATTATTGCTTTCGTAGAGCGTATACTTTTCGTATTCGACCGGGTCTCTTTCGGCCCATACGTCTTTGCCGATGTTGCAAAGCACGACTAGTTGCTCGTACAGGTCATTGCCAATTTCTACCCGTCTTTCGACGGAAATATCTCTTTCTGCCACCCGATCCTGCTGGACATTGACCGCTTTTTCAAAGGCAACTACAGCATTTTGGATGCGGGAGAGGATGTTCTCGTTTACACCTACATCAGCCAGAAAATCAATTTGTTGCCGGGCAACGCGAATTACCCTTCTTCCACAGAAGATGAGCTGGGCATCGGTCATGTCACCCATTTTGGAGGTGCCAAATTTCCGGTAGCGACCGGTGCGGTTGCTGTATTTCATCGCTACCCTTGTCATCAAAGACCGGATGGCTGATTTCAAATTTTCAGAAGCCTGGTATTTCTTCTCCGTGGTGATCATTTGTTCGCCTACGAGTTCGTGATCGTCTGGCAGGTCTCGAAAGCGATCGCACTTGCTCTTAAATCCCTTCAACCTTTCCATTGAATAGCCATACTTCTCAAACTCTTTGATGTCTTTTCGGGCATGGCCAATCTTTTCCAGGCAAAGCAGGTGCAAATCTGCATCCGGGAAGTTGTGCTTGCGATTGATATGTTGCTTTTTCATAGAAGACAATTTCCAGTAAATATACTGTTTTTGAATGGAAACATCTTGGTTTTATCTATAAAAATATTTTACTCATCTAAAGTTTTCATTCAATGTAAAATACAGTATTACAAATGGTTAGATAGAGTTGAATTTTTAATTTTTATTTATTAATTTTTTATTAAACGGAACAAACGGAACAAACGGAACAAACGGAACAAACGGAACAAACGGAACAAACGTTAATATTGCAGAAACCTCGATTTTACATTAATTTAAACTCAATGATCGTAGATAACGGATCAATAGTCTTAATTTTGCGCCAAGCCGGAAAATCCGGTCAAAGTTCAACCTTATCTAATGGATGACGTTAAAATCCTGGTCGTTGACGACGAACCGGATATCCTTGAATTCCTGAAGTACAACCTCGAAAAAGAAGGTTTTGCTGTTGTTACAGCCTCCAATGGCGAGGAAGGCCTTGCGTTAGCGGAAAAAGAAAAGCCACAATTGATCATTTTGGATATCATGATGCCCCGCATGGATGGGGTAGAGGTATGCCGCGCGCTGCGCAACAATAAAGAGTTTGATCAAACCCTTATTGCCTTTCTAACTGCCCGGGAAGAAGACTTCTCCCAAATTGCAGCGCTGGATGTTGGAGGAGATGATTATATAACCAAACCCATTCGTCCACGGGTATTTACCAGTCGGGTAAAAGCACTGTTGCGCCGATCCCGACGTTCAGGAGAAGAAGAAGCAGAAGCAATTACCCGTCTGGGTGATCTTGTGATCGACTCCGAAAAGGTACTCGTTTACATAGGCGATCAACAAATCGAACTGGCCAAGAAAGAGTTTGAACTGTTAAGTCTGCTGGCCAGTAAACCCGGAAAAGTATTCACCCGGGAAGAAATTTTCCGAAAAGTTTGGGGGACTGATGTGATCGTTGGGAATAGAACCATCGATGTGCATATCCGTAAACTGCGGGAAAAAATCGGCGACCATTACATAAGGACCATCAAAGGGATTGGTTATAAATTTGAATTTTAATGCTAAAAAATCCCACGCCACAACAAATTGCCTTTTTTGCCTCCTTGTGGATTGCTACGGCACTTCTCGTGATTCTGGTCATTGTATGGGGGATCGGGTCTCTTGGAATGCCGTTTTGGGCTATTCTGGTATTTACCGGACTGGCTTTCGGGGCCAGTAATCTGGCGATTATTTATTACCTGAAGAAATACATTTATCGGAAGATCAAACTGATCTATAAATCCATCCACAAACATAAACTGCGTCCGGCCGAAAAATCAACAGCACTTGATATCCGCTCCGATATTATCGATGATGTGGAAAAGGAAGTCGCAGAATGGGCAGACAATCAGGCCCAGGAAATTGCCGAATTGAAATCCTGGCAATCTTATCGTCGTCGGTTTCTCGGAGATATTTCCCACGAATTAAAGACACCTATTTTTAATATACAGGGCTATTTGGAAACCTTGCTGGATGGCGGCATCGATGATGAAAAGATCAACCACCTGTACCTGGAGCGTGCGGCAAAAAATGTGGAACGCCTAAATACCATCGTTGAGGATCTGGAATCCATTTCCCGGATGGAATCGGGCGAACTCATGCTGGAGATCCAGAGCTTCGATATTCATACCCTGGCTCAAGAGGTTTTTGAGGATCTGGAAATCAAAGCTCGAAAAAACAACGTTGAGCTGTTGTTCAAACCCGGTGCAGACCAACACTATCGAGTGAAAGCAGATCGGGAGTCCATCCGCCAGGTACTAACCAATCTGATTCACAACTCCATTAAATACGGAAATACCGGAGGGCATACCAAAATCGGCTTTTACGACATGGATAAATATATTCTGGTTGAGGTTGCTGATAATGGTATCGGTATCCCCCCGGAACACCTCGATCGCGTGTTTGACCGCTTTTATCGGGTCGACAAAAGCCGAAGCCGGGATCGCGGCGGATCCGGCCTGGGTTTATCTATCGTGAAACACATCATTGAAGGTCATAAACAGACCATTAATGTGCGGTCCAGTCAGGATTTGGGATCAACCTTTGGATTTACACTTGAGAAAGCTTAATCCCTTTTCTATCTTTGCCCGCTCTAAAGGGTAAATGTGATAACTGCAACCGACATATCTGTTAAATATGGTGACCGCGTTTTGCTGGATCATCTCGATGTGGTCATTAAAGATCAGGATCGAATTGGTCTCACAGGACGGAATGGAGCCGGTAAGTCTACTTTTCTAAAAATTTTGGCTGGTGAAGTCGTGCCTGATACCGGCACTATTGCCAGACCCAATGGCACAACTCTGGGGTTCCTGCATCAGGAAGTACTCTTCAAGGGGCAAAGAACAGTCCGGGAAGAAGCCATGACCGCATTTGAAGAAGTGCGAAAGATTGAAGCCCGTCAGGCAGAGATCAACAAGGATATGCAGGTGCGCACGGATTACGAAAGCGATTCTTACCACAAATTGCTGGATGAGTGGTCCGAACTCAACGACCGTTTCCTCCATCTCGATGGGGCATCCGCGGAAGCGAATACAGAAAAAGTACTAAAAGGACTTGGGTTCAAAAGTGCCGATCTGGATCGAAAAACCAGTGAGTTTAGCGGTGGTTGGCAAATGCGAATTGAGCTGGCCAAAATCCTGTTGCGTCGACCAGATTACCTGCTTCTTGACGAACCGACCAACCACCTCGATATTGAATCCATCCTGTGGCTGGAAAAATTTATGAAGGATTATCCGGGAGCTGTGGTCCTCATTTCTCACGATAAGTTATTCCTGGATAATGTAACCAAGCGTACGCTCGAAATCGAACTCGGAAATATCTACGATTACCAGGTACCCTACTCCAAATACCTGATTCAACGTGCCGAACGACGCGAAAAACTGCAAGCTGCTTACGATAACCAACAGAAGGTAATCGCCCAAAGAGAGAAAACCATCAACCGCTTTATGGCCAAAGCCACCAAAACCAAGATGGCACAGTCGATGAAAAAGCAGTTGGATAAGATGGACCGCATCGAGCTGGACCAATCTGACACAGAGACCTTTAAATTGCGCTTCCCTCCGGCTCCCCGTTCCGGACAAATTGTGGTAGAAGGGAAAGATATTGTAAAGAGTTATGGCGACATCTCTGTTTTGCAAGGTGTGGATTTGCGTGTAGAACGAGGAGACCGCGTGGCTTTTGTAGGCCAAAACGGACAGGGGAAAACAACTCTGGCCAAGATCATTACCGGGGTGGAATCCCTTACCAAAGGAAACCTGGAACTGGGCCACAATGTAGAAATAGGTTACTATGCGCAGGATCAATCAGATACCCTGTATCCAGATCTGACTATCCTCGAAACAATGGAACAGGCAAGTCCGCCCGAAATGCGCACAAAACTCCGGTCCATTCTCGGCGCTTTTATGTTTAGCGGAGAGGATGTAGAAAAGAAAGTGAAGGTACTTTCAGGGGGTGAAAGAGCTCGATTGGCTATGGCCTGTCTGCTGCTGAAACCTTTTAATTTGTTGGTACTTGACGAACCCACCAACCACCTGGACATGCTCTCCAAAGAGGTTCTTAAAGAAGCCATCATGGAATTTGACGGCACCCTGCTCGTGGTAAGTCACGATCGGGACTTTCTGGCCGGACTGAGCTCCCGTACGATAGAATTCAGGGATCATCAATTGCATGAATACCTGGGTGATGTGAATTACTTCCTCGATAAACGGGCCTTGAATGACATGCGCGCAGTGGAGCAGGCCACAGCAAAAGCGGCTGCCCAAGCAGAGGCGGCGGCATCAGAAGCCCAACCGGAAGTTTCCTATGAAGAAAGGAAACGATTACAACGGAATTTGCGCAATGCCGAAACACCCATCGAGAAACTGGAGTCAGCACAGGAAAAAATTGAGCTCGAAATGGCTGACCCGGACTTTTACGGTTCGCCAAATTCTGAAAAAACCATTGAGCGGTACCAACAGCTAAAAAAAGAAATGGAATCCGCAATGGCTGAGTGGGAGAAAGCCCAGGCTGAAGTGGATGAGGCTGGTTTATGATCCGCTCTGCGGACGAAGAACCAATATAATTTCCCCTTCCCCCAAAAGTTCCAATTTTCCGGATTCAACACGATACATATCGGTCGATTCAAGGGCAAAAATAAACTGGTCCTCCTTATCCATGTGTGGGCAGTACTTTTTGGTCCTTGCCAGCGGGCCAATATCCAGCGAATCTCCTTCCAGCAATTTATAAGTGCCGGAAAATGAGTTGCATGTTCCTCGGCCACTAATCTTATTATCTGCTGAAAATCGCAGTTGAGGAAGGCTGTTTTCCAATTCAGGTACAACCGCATCTCCAAACAGGTATTCCAGTTGCCAGGAGGTATCTGCCAAACTTTGAGACACGGGCATTTCAGTACAAGAATTGGCCAATATAAAAGGGCTTGCCAACAGGCAAAACAGAAGCTTTTTCATTAGGCGGGGTTTTTCCATTAAATTAGGGCGAAATAATGCAATTGTCAAGTTGAATGTAAACTTATGGATAAAGAGATGAGTGGAACCCTGTATCTGATAAGTACCCCGATTGGAAATCTGGAAGATATGAGCTTCCGCGCGATCCGGATTCTAAAATCATTGGATGCGCTGGGTTGCGAGGATACCCGCATAACCCGACGATTGCTACAACACTACGAAATTGAGCAGCCTTCTGAGATTTTCAGCTACCACGAACACAATGAAGAAAGAGCCGTTTCCAGAATACTCGATATGCTGGAACAGGGAAAGCAGGTTGGACTCGTATCAGATGCCGGAAATCCGTCTATAAGCGATCCCGGATTCCGGGCAGCTCAGTCAGTTAGCGATGCCGGTTATACCATTGAAGTTATTCCGGGACCCAGTGCGGTAAACACGGCCTTATTGCTCTCCGGGCTACCAACATCCAGTTTTACCTTCAAAGGGTTTCCACCCAAAAAAGGAGGGCAGCGAAAGCGTTTTTTAGAGCCTGAAGCAGAGCTTCCTCACAGCCTGATCTTCTTTGAATCTAAGTTTCGCACTGCCTCGTTCCTCAAAAGTGCGCTAGACGTGTTGGGAGATCGAAAAGCTGCCGTTTGCATCGAACTAACCAAAAAATTTGAACGCGTAAGACGTGGATACCTAACCGAATTGATCGATTACTTTGAAGGCAAAAACATCAAAGGCGAAGTTACTATAGTAATCGCCGGAAATCATCCCAAGTTTATTAGAGAAGAAGAGGTAGAAGCTTGATAAATGGAGCATTATCCCGGTTTGAGGGATCTCCCAAGTTGTGGCAGTATCATACTGCTCTTGCCTTTTTCACGTCTCATTTTTTTCCAAATGTTCTTCCACATCATGCGTTGAGCACCCGGATCAAAATGCAACATTTGCAGCGTGGCCGCAAATTGCTTTTCCGGAGCTTCTGATTTTGGATCTATTAACATGACCGAACCCGGATCGTAATGCTCCGTTAACAAAGGCACTTTATAACCAATAACCGGATGCTGAAAATGCCTGATTCGATCCAAACCTTCTTCAGAAGCAGGCATGAAAATAAAGTCTCCATCTTGTGGGGAAAGCATATAGTCATATTCAACCTGCGAAAACTCTTTAGGAAGTTTTGCCAGTACCGATTCAAACTGATCCTCCTTCAACGGGATTTTTATCGCGGTTTTTCGATGGTGCTTGGGAGTTAGTAAACTGGCAAGAATTTTTAAGGCAGATAAGGCAACCCCGAGGTCTTCCTTATTCATACATTTAGCGGGAATAAAAAGTCTCATGAACCCTGATTCATAGTTTTTGGGAAATTTAACTAGGGTTTCCTATGGTGATTACCCCTTTAAATTAAGGATAAAACCCAGTACCAGCAAATGCATCTTTCAATCAGTGTGACGGTTTAAACAAGGCAGAAAAAGGCTTAAAGTAGCGGATTAAGTCTCCGGCCACATCTTGTTTTAGCTGGTGTTGATGATAAATTATTTGAGCCTGGTTGTAGTATTTTTCCCGATCCTGAATCATCTTTTCCAGGTAGGAAAGCAGCTCCGAATCCGGCTGTTTGCTGATAAGCGGGCGATGGTCTTTTTCAGCCTTCAATCGACTTGCCAGGACAGCTGCATCGGTGCGCAAATAGAGGCTAATCCCCTTTTTGTTGATATAAGAAAGGTTGTCTTTAAAACAAGGGGTTCCGCCGCCGGTAGCCATTATTCCCGGACTGTCGATACTTCTTAAAACGCCGGCTTCCAGTTCCCGAAATTCTTTTTCGCCGATTTGTTCAAAAAGTTGAGAGATGCTCTTGCCGCTTTGGCGCTGAATTTCTTCGTCCAGATCAAAAAACGGAGCCTGGAAATGCCGGGCTATTTGCCTTCCGGCGAATGTCTTTCCGCTCCCCATGGGACCTATCAGGTACAACATTTGCTGACTCATGCTTCAAATATAGTGGCGTGACAAAAATAAATGCAAAAAATTCCGGCTTCATCTTTAACCTCAGGAAGCATTTACTTGTTTTATTAAAGGTTGAAAACTACTTCCGGCATCTTAGGTTTACGAAAAGGATTTGAAAATCAGTTATTCCCCTGCTGTATAATAAGTGCCGCCGAAGCGCCTTAACCTCAGTTAAATTTTTAATTTTACCGCCAGGATTTCAACCAATTTGTGAAATGCGCTTACACAACATGAGTTTCACCAAAAAAAGAAATCCAAAAGACATGAAGCAGTATTTTCTATTATTCTTAGCAGCAGCAAGCCTTTTGCAGGCTTGTGGCGGAGATTCCGGCAAACAAGTGGAGGAGGTTCAGACAGATGGAAAAATTTCTTCTATCATCAGGAATCCGGTTTCCGCAGATGGAATTAAGGACACGGTTAATGTGGCCAAAATTTCATTTGAAGAAACGGCCTACGATTTTGGTCAGGTTGATGAAGGAGAAGTGGTGACTAAATCATTTTCATTTGTCAATACCGGAAAGATTCCGTTAATCATTAGCGATGCAAGGTCTACTTGTGGCTGCACCGTACCAACCTGGCCCCAGGGAGCAATTCCGCCAGGCGAAGGAGGTACCATTGAAGTAAAATTTAATACACAAGGCAAACAAAACCAACAAAAGAAACCAGTTACCATTACGGCAAATACCTATCCTTCGGAGACGGTGGTCCATATAAATGGTTTCGTTCGGCCAAAGCCGGGTAGTCCGGCCTCCGAATAAACAAAACAATACATTATAATGATCGAATCATTTCTTTTTCTACAAGCGGAAGGACCGAATCCCGCATTCATGAATATTATTTTCATTGCACTGATTTTCGGGGTTTTCTACTTCTTTATGATCCGCCCGCAAAGCAAGCGTCAGAAAGAGCAACGCAATTTTATTACCGAATTGGAGAAAGGAGACGAAATTGTAACAGCCGGTGGCATCATTGGTAAGATCAATAAGATCGAAGACGATGTAATCACACTGGATGTTGGAAACAAGACCTTCATTCGCGTTTCCCGCTCTGTGGTGTCTAAAGACATGACTGACGGTCTGAATAAGTCAGAGTAACCTTGCAGGTATCTTTTTTTAAAAAAAGAGTTCGAATTCAGCTTAGGAGGGATCGGGCAATAATCCTGATCTGCCTGGCTACTTCGTTGCTGTTTTGGTTTTTTGTCAAACTCTCTCAGGAGTATTCTTCCTCCGGAGAGGTGCGTCTCAATTATTATCTGCCACCGGATAAGGCTTTCATCCAAATGCCCCCTTCTAAGATTAAAATGAATCTGGAAGGTATAGGATGGGATTTGCTGAGTTTGCATTTTGGCAGCCCCCTGGAGGTAAGTATTGACGCTACCAACCAGTTTGGAAACCGATTGTCAGAACAGGCACTGCGTCTGAAAATTGAGGAAAAACTTCGGGGAGAAAAGATCAGTATAACGTCTCTTGATTATCAGAATATTGATTTGCGCTTCGAGAATGCTACAAGCAAAAGAGTACCTGTCAGGCTGCACGCATCTTTGAAATTTGAAGCAGAACACCAGCTTCGAAAAGCGCCTTCCATTTCCCCGGATTCTGTTACCATTACAGGACCATCCAGTGTGGTGGATAGTCTGGTTTTCTGGCCAACCGATTCCCTGATTCGGGAAGGCCTGAAATCTGATGAAACGCTCAGCCAACCACTATTGCCACCAGACAACAAAAGCTTGAAACTGAATCCTACAAAAGTGGAGGTGCTACTCCCTGTTGAGTTATTTGTGGAAAAGGATTTCTTTGTTCCCGTTCAGGTGAATCAGGTACAGGATAGCTTTATAATCATTCCCTATCCAAGGATCGTCAAGCTAACGGCTGTTGTTGGCATGAGTCGATTTAATGAGTTGGAAGCTGATGATTTTATGCTGGAAGCCAATATGGAAGGTATTGAGATACGATCCGAAAAAGATTTAGCTCCCCTGGAAATTACGGCTGCTCCGGATTATGTGAAAAACATCCGACTGGCACAGCAGTCAGCCAGATTTACCTTTGCCTTAAAAGACAGCCTGGATGTTCCGCCCAATCCCCCTAATTGATCCAGTCCGTATCAAGCTCCACTGTCAAACCATCTGATTCCGCCAACCTGCTCAACAGCGGGTTGATTTTGTTCAATTCATAGCTGAAGAAGTAGTTGCCACACAGGCGTTTGCCCAGGTAAAAGTCTTTGTCCTCTTTCGATAAGTTCGGATTTTCCAGTTTTTCTTCAGCGACCAGCATTTGTTTGAGCCACAACCAGCCAACTACAGCCAGTGAAAATGCTTCCAGATAAATAGTTGCGTCTGCCAAAAAATATCGGGCTCCTTTTTGGGACGCTACCTTAAAGAGGTGCATGGTGATCTCGTGTAACCCCATGGCCGCTCCCTGCAGTTTTTTTGCCTGACTGGCTAAACCCTTCCGGGAACCGGCTTTAAGGTCTGATTGAATGAGCTCCATTAACAGGCGAAGGGCCTTCCCCTTTTGCTGCATGACTTTTCGACCCAACAGGTCCATGCCGTGGATGGTAGAGGTGCCTTCATAAATGGAATTTACGCGTATGTCCCGATAGTATTGTTCCAACGGAAAATCATCGGTATATCCGGCACCACCTAAAACCTGCATACCCATACTGACGGATTCAATACCCATCTCTGCCGGATAGCTTTTTACGACAGGCGTGATCAGTTCGAGCAGGAGATGGGCGTTTTCAGCAGCTTCTCCGCTTTGATTTTCGGCCATATCGGCCCATTTGCTGGCTTGTATAACCAAAGCAAGACTGGCCTCTGTAACTGCTTTTTGAAACAGCAGCATTCTTCGCACATCGGCATGCTCGATGATGAGTTCGGGTGGAGAGGCAGGGTCTTTTTGATCCGGGTGCCGACCCTGCGGACGTTCGCGCGCGTATTGCAAACTGGCGTAAAAGGCTGCTGTGGCTGTTCCGGCAGACAAATTACCTGTACCAATCCGTGCTTCATTCATCAATTGAAACATGTAGCTCAAACCTTTGTGTTCTTCTCCGACGAGATATCCTTTACAGGTGCCTTGTTCTCCCATCATCAAATGGGCAGCTACATAACCCTTTTGGCCCATTTTTCCATAAATTCCGGCAGTGGTAACATTATTAGAAACCAGCGCTCCATTTTCTTTTCGAAACTTGGGAACGGCAAAGAGGGAAATACCATGTGTACCGGGAGGTGCCCCTTCAATCCGGGCCAGCGTAAGGTGGATCACATTGTCGACCTGCGCATAGTCACCGCCTGAAATATAGATTTTCTGCCCGCTAATGGCATAACTCCCATCTTCCATAAGCTTTGCAGAAGCAGCAAGGTCAGAAAGTGAGCTGCCCGCCTGAGGCTCCGTCAGGGCCATGGTTCCCTGCCATTCGCCACTAAACATAGGATCCAGGAAAGTCTCCTTTAAGTTGTCATCTCCGAAATTGCGAATTAGATTGGCTGCCCCCTGAGTGAGGAAAGCATAGGGCGCCGCATTGGAATTAGCGGCGTAAAAAATGAATAAGCCGGCATTCATGACCATCAAGGGCATGTTCTGACCGCCTTCTTCTAAATCGGTATGCGCATTGATCCAGCCGCCATCGGCAATAGCCTTGATAGCTTTATTCAGACCGGGATGAGTGTGTACCTTGCCGTCCTGAAAATAGGCCTTTTCTTTGTCCATTTCCCGATGGATGGGGTAGAGGTACTGATCGCCAATTTGTTTGGCAGCATCCAGCGCAAAATTGATGGCTTCCTGATCATAATCGGAAAAACGGTCTATTTCCTGAAGATCACTTGCCTGAAAAACTTCATGCAACAGGAATCGAATATTGCGGAGATTGACATACTGATTTGCCATGAATGATGCAGCTTTAAAAAATGAGAGCAATAAGCTCTAAAGCTACATAATTTATGCTTTCACTGCCCGGGTCATTTCGCGTTTTCCCGGAGGTCCGGGCAAAGCTTCTATCGTAAAGCCCAGCGCTTTGAGTTGCCGTTTTACAACACCTTTGGCGCAGTAGGTTGTCAAAACGCCTCCTGGCTTGAGTGCACGATACATATTGCCAAGTACCTCAGGACCCCAGAGCTCCGGTTGAGCACCGGGTGCAAAGGCATCAAAATAAACGACATCGAAAACTTCCTTAAAATCAGCTTCCTGAAACTGCATCTGCCGCTTGGTAAGCTGGAAAGTATTTCCAAAGGAAACGGGTTGCTCCCAGGAGCAGGTGTGCATTCGCTGAAAAGCGGAAGACTCTTCAGGCAATCCCAGCACTTCCGTGAAATTTAATTTAGCGGCGGTGTCCATATCAACCGGGAAGGCTTCCAGAGCGGTATAACTGATTGGTCGCTGAAACTCTTTGGAATCCAGATAGGTAAGGAAGGCGTTTAAACCAGTTCCAAAACCGGCTTCCAGCACATGCACGTGATCTTTTCCCATCCCCGCAAAATGCAAGGCTGCCTTTAAAAAAACATGCCGACTTTCCTGGATGGATCCATATTTGGAATGGTAGGAAACACCATATCTTTCGGATTCAAGGGTATGAGATCCGTCAGTGGTAATTAAGAGTTTGTTCATGATTCACCAACCTTCGATTCTCGGATAATTTGGGCAATTTCTCGGGCGCTTATTCCAAGATGCGAACTGTTATAGATACAACGACCCTCCGAGATGATCAACACCTGGGGAGATTCGTGCTGTATACCATAATGATCGGCAATATAATTGGAAACCGGACGATAGGTAATTAAATCCAGATAGTAGGATTCTACTTCTGACTCATCGAGTTTCCAACCACCTTCAAGTCTTGTTTTTGCCAGCGAACTTATGGCACATCGGGTAGAGTGCTTATAAATTAAACACGGCTTTTGGGCCGACAGCTCATCCAGAGCTCGTATGTCATCGAGCTCAGTCAGGGAAGTCCAATTTGGCATAGAATTATTTTCTGTGAATGTTACTTATTGGGCAGTTGCATGGCACCAGCCGCTACCTGAGTAACCATTTTTACCACAGAATCGTTCAAAGAAAACGTCGGACAACCATAGCCGCGGTTGCAGGAGGAGAGGCTGAGGCCACCGAGAATAATCGCTGCTGCGAGGAGAAGTTTTTTGATTTTCATCACAAATTGAATTTTAGGATATGTACGGGATTATGTGTTTTTTAGCGTTTTTACCTTCAGGATGCTGTACAGGGTACAATTTGCTGCCTGACAAACTCATAACTACCTGAGTTTAGATTCTGCCATACAAGCTGTGATTTTTAACACGGCATCGCGGGCAGATGTTTGGTAAGGCGGTGCAAAATTAATGAAATCAGCCGACAAATGCGTATACACCTCATTGCAATTGGTGGAAGTGCGATGCACAACCTTGCTCTCGCCCTTCAGGCAAATGGCCATCAGGTAAGTGGATCAGATGATGAAATCTATGATCCGGCTCGTAGCAGGCTTGCCAATGCAGGGCTGCTGCCCGCTTCTATTGGTTGGGATGCCGATCGAATCACGCCCGAAATTGATGTGATCATTCTCGGTATGCATGCTCGAAAAAACAACCCGGAGCTGATAAAAGCTCAAAACCTGGGATTGGAAATTCATTCCTATCCTTCTTTTTTGTATCAACAAGCCAAAGAAAAAAAGCGCGTTGTAATTGCCGGCAGTCATGGTAAAACAACGACTACCTCTCTTATAATGCATGTTTTGCGGAAAAGTAACACCTCTTACGATTATTTGGTCGGTGCCCAATTACCTGATTTTGATCGGATGGTGCGGCTCTCCGATTCGCCTCTGGTAATTCTGGAGGGAGATGAATACCTGTCATCCCCACTGGATGCGCGTCCCAAAATTCTGCATTATCGGCCTCACCTGGCTGTAATTACAGGTATTGCCTGGGATCACATCAATGTATTTCCCACTTTTGAGGATTACCTGGACAGCTTCCGCAAATTTCTGCAATCAATAGAACCGGGAGGTACGGTTTTTTATTTCGAGGGAGATGCAGTCCTTCAGAAATTGATTGAAGAGGCACCTTCCGGTATTCAATGTATCCCGTATCGGGCGGTGCCTTCCGGCGAAAAAGAAGGGCAAGTACTTTTGGAGGGTGCTCCGGCTGAATGGAATTTATTTGGAAACTACAACCGCCAGAACCTGCAGGCCGCCTGGCAGATCTGCAAAAGCCTGGGAGTAAGCAGAGCTACATTCGCGGAAGCGCTAAAAAGCTTTAACGGACCGGCGCTTCGGATGCAACAGAAATATGCTTCCGAAGATTTAATGGTCTTCCGGGACTTCGCGCATGCACCCTCTAAATTAATGGCCGGTTTAAAAGGACTTCGGGAACAATTTCCGGAAAGAAAACTGAAGGTGGTTTTTGAACTGCATACCTTCAGTAGCCTGAATAAAGATTTTATCCCGCTATATAAAGGGGCTTTGGATCCTGCAGATGAGGCGGTGGTCTTTTTTCTGCCGCATACCCTGGAAATGAAACAGATGCCTCCCCTGGATCATGGATTTATAAAGAGTGCTTTTGGCAGACAGGATATAAAGGTCATTACCAGTACTACAGATCTGAAAAACTGGCTGGAAAATGAAAAGCAGAAAGGAGGGGTTTTTGCCATGATGAGCTCCGGCAATTTTGGGAATCTGGGGGAATAAAAAAAACCGCTCCGGAAAATCCGAAGCGGTCTTTTTTCTTTATGCCTTATCGGCAATTTCTTAGTACTTGATATTCAGTACGTAGTTGTCGTCGTTGTCAGAAGTAGTGACGTTAACCTCCTCAACTTCAATGAGGTAGTATACTCCACCAGATTCTACAACAAAAACATCACCAGCTACTGGAGCAGCAACGTCCGTTACAGAAAGAGGAACTGCATCACAACCACTTGTGTTTACAGTACTTCCGTCAGAAAGTTCAGCACCTGTGTTGTAGGCCTGGAGGATAACCTCTTTGCTGTCTGTTCCGTCGAAAGTGAAATCTTCCAGTGAACCTGGGTCAACGCGCTTCATGTCAGCACCGTTTACAGTACCGAATTGAGCCAACCAGTTGTCAGCATCTGGTTCTGCACAGTCAATACCAAGGTCACGGATTTCAGCGTCACCACTTGCACTACCTGTAGAAGATCCATCATCCAGATCAAGTCCACCAGTTCCTGTAGGACCAGCAGCATTGAAAAGAACACCTACCAGCGTCATATCCAGAGGAGTAGCTGGCTTAATGGTAGTAATTGTGATAGTAGCAGAACCGGTCAGACCGTTTTCGTCAGTTACGTCGAAAGAGTAAACTGCAGCTACGTCAAAGTCATCTTGTGGGTTGAGGAGGATTTCGTATTCAAATCCTTCTGTGTTGTCACCAGTGATCAAGAGTGGGTTGTTTGCAGTTACATCAGTGTCTGTACGCAAGTCGCGAATCACGATGCGGTCTGTTGAAACTGGAGTTCCATCTTGAGTAATAGTGAGGCTTTTCAGGGAAGAAGTTCCTGTTTCTGCTTGAATTCCAAGAGATACAAATGCTGCTGTATCTTCTGTCTCGAAATTCTCGAAGAAGTAACCAGACATATCAGTCGGATCCTCAGTCAGAAATACAACGTCTGGTGGAAGATCAATTGGCGGATTTTCGTCAGGGTTACAAGCTGTAGTAACAAAAACAAGAGTGATTGCAACTACTGCAAACAGCGACAGAAATTTTTGCATGTTAATCATAATTTAATTTACTAATTAATATAAGTCGGGTACTCGGAGTCTTAACGATGGTAAGTCATTAAATGCTGACTCTACCCTTTGTTTTTTTTTTAAAAAGTGCTAAATAGGTCAATTGTTCATTCAGTCTGGCCGCAAATTTCTTAATTTTTTGCATTTTGCGAAAACTTAAAATCAACCTGACCAAGTTTTTTATGAAAGACTATAATTACACCGTACTAGATCGTTTTCTACACTACGTAACCATTGATACTCAGTCAGATCCGAATTCTTCAAGCGTGCCATCCACGGAGAAACAAAAGGATCTCGGCCGGGTATTGGTTAAGGAATTAAAAGCCCTCGGAATCACCGACGCTCATTTAGACGCAAAAGGGTACGTCTACGCCACACTTTTTGGCAACACAAATAAAAAAGTTCCGGTAATTTGTCTCTGTTCTCACATGGATACCTCTCCGGATGCCAGTGGGAAAAACGTAAAACCGATCGTTCATAAAAACTATCAGGGACAGGATCTCGTGCTTCCTGATGATCCCAACCAGGTCATACGCAAATCCGAACATCCCGATCTGGCTGATCAGATCGGAAACGATATTGTAACGGCTAGTGGTACTACCTTATTGGGTGCTGATAATAAAGCCGGTCTGGCAGAGATCATGGATGTGGTGAAATATTTTGTCGACAACCCGGACGAAAAACACGGCGATATCCGAATTCTCTTTACGCCTGATGAAGAAATTGGGCGCGGTGTTGACCATGTTGACATGGAAAAGCTCGGTGCTGACTATGGCTACACGGTCGATGGAGAAAAGCGGGGCAGCCTCGAAGATGAAACCTTTTCTGCAGACGCAGCGACGATTACAATCAACGGAGTGATCATTCATCCGGGCTTTGCCAAGGACAAGCTCGAAAATGCCCTAAAAATAGGAGGGGAGATTCTCGCTGAATTGCCTAAGGGTCGGCTTTCGCCGGAAACTACTTCCGGTAAAGAAGGATTTATTCATCCTACTTCTTTCAGTGGGATTGCTGAAAAAGCGGTTATTAAGTTTATCGTTAGGGACTTTTCGGAAGAAGGATTGAAAAAACACGAGGCAGAACTGGAGGCGATTGTGGACAAAGTGCTTGCCCGTTATCCAAATTCTTCCGCAGAAGTGGTCTTTAATGAGCAGTACCGCAATATGAAGGTTATTCTGGATCAACACCCCCAGGTGATTGAAAATGCCGAGGAGGCTCTTCGGAGAGCAGGTATCGAACCCATTAATCGAAGCATACGCGGAGGTACAGATGGTTCGCGGCTTTCATTTATGGGATTGCCCTGTCCCAATATTTTTGCTGGCGAACATGCATTCCACAGTAAAGTTGAATGGGTTTCTGTACAGGATATGCACAAGGCGGTTGACACTCTAATCAATCTTGTAAAGATCTGGGAAGAACGCGCCTGATAAAGTACCTTTGAACCAAAGTTGAATCACAGTGGTTTCTGAATGATATGAAGAAGAGTCTATTTGTTGTTTTGGGCTTCGCCTTATTTGCCTTTGGCTTGTTGTCCATCGTATTGAGCCTGCTGGGTCTGCAGTTTTCTTTCATGACCTGGATGGATTCGGGGAGTAAACTACTTGGATTCGTCATTCGTCTGATTATGATGCTGGCCGGAATCGTAACGATGGCACTTGCCTATACCGATTGGGACAGAGAGTTTCGGGAAAGTAGCGAGTCCTAGTCATATACTTACTTTGCACCACAGCCTAACCTATCATGGTAAAACTAATAGAGTGCCCGCGTGATGCCATGCAGGGCCTGAAAGAATTTATCCCGACCGAAACCAAAACCGCATACCTCAATCAATTATTGAGTGTGGGTTTTGATACCATTGACTTTGGCAGCTTTGTCTCTCCAAAGGCGATCCCTCAAATGCGGGATACAGCTGAAGTCTTAGGGGGCCTGGAGTTGGATAAAACCAATACCAAATTGCTGGCTATCGTGGCCAATACCCGCGGGGCAAATGATGCGGCTCAGTTTGAGGAAATTACCTATCTCGGATACCCTTTCTCCATTTCCGAGACTTTTCAATTGCGAAACACCAATGCCTCAATTGCAGAGTCTTTGGATCGGGTAAAAACGATACAGGAAATCTGCGTGGCTTCCAACAAACAAATGGTTGTTTACATCTCCATGGGTTTTGGAAATCCGTACGGCGATCCCTGGAATGCTGAGATCGTTCAGAAATGGGCAGATCAATTGATCGATCTGGGTATTGGAATTCTTCAGTTATCGGATACTATCGGGGTTTCCAATCCGGATAGTATTTCTTACCTTTTCAGCAAACTTATCCCGGCTTATCCCGATATTGAAATTGGTGCGCACCTGCATACAGAACCTACAAACTGGAAGGAAAAAGTCCGGGCAGCTTACGAAAATGGTTGTCGCCGCTTCGACGGTGCTATCAAAGGATATGGTGGCTGCCCAATGGCCAAGGACGACCTCACGGGTAATATGCCAACAGAGAACATGTGGCATTATTTCAAAAACCGGGAAATTGAAACAGGTCTGAATGAGGAAGCATTTACCAAATCCATGGCAATGGCTGTCGATGTTTTTCCACATTAACTTAAAGAAATGATAATTCAGGAAATTCCTTTTGCCAGTCCGCAGTTTGATGAAGTAATTCAACTTCGTACCCGAATTCTTCGCGATCCACTGGGCCTGGAATTTCATGCCAAAGATCTGGCCGAAGAATGGAATTCCATTCACCTGGCCTGTTATGACAACGACTGGCAATTATTGGGATGTCTGGTTTTAAAACCGCTTAGTGAAACGAATGTCAAAATGAGACAGGTAGCGGTTGATGATATGCGACAAAACAAAGGTGTCGGAACCGCTTTGGTTTATGCCTCTGAGGAGGTAGCACGAAACAGAGGATTTAAGGTGATGGAATTGCATGCCCGCGAACCAGCCATTCCATTCTACAAAAGACTTCAGTACAAAAAAACCGGCCGTAAATTCAAAGAGGTAGGAATTCCACATTATCGAATGGAAAAAAACCTTTAGCCCGCATTTTGACAGGATTTTGTAAATTGGAACAAAGTGTAACCAACATTCTGTACCTATGGCAAAGTCAATGCAACAACTTCTGGACACCTACGGAGAAAGCCACCGCAACTCAACCAATAAACTCATTCACTGGATCTGTGTCCCGCTTATTGTTTTTAGTTTATTTGGCCTGATCTATTCCATTCCTTTCTTTACCGAAAAAACAGTTTTGGCAAATTGGGCCGCTATCGTTTGGGGAATTGCTTTGTTGTATTATCTACGCCTTTCTTTCCCAATGTTTCTGGGTTTCCTGTTGATTGGTTTCCTGGTTGTATGGGGCAACCATCAGGTGTACCTGGCCGTTGGCAAGGTTACGGTATCGCATATCTACGTTTCTCTGGGCATTTTTGTAGTTGCCTGGATCGGACAGTTTGTGGGTCATAAAATTGAGGGTAAAAAGCCTTCTTTTCTGGAGGATTTACAGTACTTAATGGTGGGCCCGGCCTGGCTGTTGCACTTTATCTACAAAAAGGTGGGAATCAAATATTAAAAACGATTAGATATAGCCGCTCACCTTATAGACGATCATTCCTACCCATTCTTTGATCAGGATGTTCCAGACACTTAATGCTCCGGCATCAGGCAAGAGCCAATCTTTGGGCGTCCATGTAATTTCCCGGCGAATGGGATCGGTAGGGAAGGGATAGGCTTCCAGTCCCTGCTTTTTACAGATAGCTAAAGCCCGCCGCATATGAAAGGCTGAAGTGATCAGTACGATGGGACCTTCTATGGCTTCTGCTTCCATCAACTCCCTGGTATAGAGTATGTTTTCATAGGTGTTTCGGGATTTTGCTTCTGTCAGGGTCAGGCTGTCGGCCCAACACCAGGCATCGAGCAGGGAGTCAACCAGAAGGGCTTCCGGAATGAGATCTTTGCGTAAACTGCCATTGCCCCCGCTAAGGATCAACCTGTCTATAATTCCGTGATCCAGTAATTCCAGGCTGTTTACCAGTCTGTTAGGTCGTTCATTCAGATTGAATCGATCCCTGGGGATGTCATTGGTTTGCCGGAAATAGCCGCCCAAAACAACGCCGGTTCCAGCTTCCTGAGGGATGGAGTTTAAGGAGACAGGATCAATTTCCCAAAAGTCCAGACTTAGATTGACAATCAGGGGATTGGTAAAGAATAACAGGCCTATAAATGCTCCCCATAAACTGCGTTTTTTCCATTTTTTGGCTTTCGCCGAAAGGCTGATAATAAAAAGGATAACAATCCAATTAACGGGTTGAATCAGGAAGGCCAGTAGTTTGGAAATAATGTAGAACATACTCTTAAAAAGGCGCCTGGTGAATAAGTCGATCCAGAAACATGCTGAAAAATTCCGGCTTGAAGATCAACGTAAGTGCAAATCCAAAAACAGCCCCGTAAAAGTGGGCTTCGTGATCGATCATATCCTGTCCGCGTCTGCCGGCCCAGGAGGAATATACGAGGTACAATACGGCGGCAATAAAAGCGGGAATTGGTATGATAAAAAACAACAACAGGATGTTCCAGGGATTAAAAATAATGTAGGCAAACAGGATGCCCGATACAGCTCCGGAAGCTCCCACACTGGCAAAGTAGCCGTTCTCTTTGTGCTTAAAAAGGGTCGATAGATTGGCAAACGGAATCGTAGCCAGATACAGGATCAAAAAGAATATTCGTCCTTTTGCCTCCCCAAAATAGTAGATGAAATTTTGTTCGACAGCTTCTCCAAACTGATAAAACACAAACATGTTGATAATCAGGTGCATCCAGCTGCCATGCACAAATCCGGCCGTCCAAAGCCGGTAGTATTCTTTATTGTTGTGTTCGAGGTAGGGAGAGTGTTTGAGCTTCTCAAACAGGGCTCGATCTTCAAAACAACGGTAGGAGACAAGTGCTGTCAGGATTATGATAATTAAGGTAAGGCTCATATAAGTCTTTTAGCTGCCTGGCCCTATTGGGCTCGAAGGAGTTTTATTCGTGATGATAGGGTTCGTTTCTCAAAATAGTCTGAGCTCGATACAATTGTTCCAAGATAAACAAACGTACCATCTGGTGCGAAAATGTCATTTTTGAAAGCGAAATCTTTCCGTTGGCTCTGGTTTTTACTGCTTCTGAAAATCCGTAAGCACCTCCGATCAGGAAAATAACTTTCCGATGGGATTGATGTTGTAGCTTTTCTATAAAATGAGCAAATTCTACAGATCTGTACTGGCGACCGCGTTCATCGAGTAAAAGGAGGTGATCGGTAGTGTCTAATCGACTAAGGATAGCTTCACCCTCTTTTTCGATTAGTTGCTCCATGGGAAGTTTTCCCCCTTTTTTTACATCCGGGATGGTAGTTAGTTCAAAGGGGATGTATCGTTTGAGCCGCTTCTCGTATTCAGCCATTCCTTCCTCCAGAAAACGGAATGCAGTTTTGCCTATTTGCCAAAGTTCAATTTTCATCTGGCACAAAAATAGACGAATTCCGGAATTAGAGTGTTCCAAAAGTTGTGGCTTTCTGGCTACCTTTGGGATATGAAGACCCTTTTTCTGATACGACATGCCAAATCCAGTTGGGCGGATGATTCCTTGCGGGATATTGATCGACCTTTAAACAAACGCGGTCTGCGTGATGCTCCCTTTATGGCCAAAATGCTGAAAGGGAAAGGAATCGTGCCTGATAAGTTGGTGAGCAGTCCGGCCAACAGGGCATTTACAACAGCCTCCTACTTTGCTTCAGAGTATGGCATTTTGATGGACCAGATTCTTCAGCTGCCGGAAATTTACGAAGCATCTCCCACGGAATTGATGCGGGTAATAAGTCGTTTGGAGAACAAATGGGAGGTGGTGTTTCTATACGGACATAATCCGACCTTCACGGATATTGCCAATCGCTTTACCGATCAGTACATTCCCAATGTGCCCACTTGTGGGATCTGTAAAATTGAATCCGAAGCGGAAACCTGGGAGGAAGTGGACCCAATAAATAGCCAGCTGATCGAGTTTCACTATCCAAAGCAGTACTTTAAATGAAGCCATTCTTATTCCTTGTACTTATCTGCCTGACAAGCTGCGTGGACAAAAAAGAACTGCCTCCGGTGGATGAACAACTGGTCCGGGTCATGGTAGATTTGCATGTTGCAGAAGGGGCAGCTTCCAACCTCACGAGCCGGATGCGGGATACGCTTTTGCCGGCCTATTACCAGCAGGTGTTTGAAATTCACCATATGGAGGAGGCTGTTTGGGAGCAAAAAATAAAAGAGCTGGAGAAGGATCCCGACCTGCTCCAGCAGCTCTAGCAGACTGTTAATGACACCCTTGAAAAAAGGGTCTTGGAAACCCGGGAAAAGTAGGTTTTAGTACTAGTAATTTCTCTCCCCAAACAGCAAACTTCCTACCCGGATCATGGTGGAGCCTTCCTCCAAAGCGATTTGGTAATCGCCCGACATGCCCATAGACAAAGTGTCGAAATGGTCCTTTCCGGAGTAGCGCCCTGATTTTAACTGTTCAAACAAACTTTTCAGTTGCTTAAACTCTCGTCGTACCTGGTCTTTATTATCTGTAAAAGTAGCCATCCCCATTAAGCCTTTGATACGCACATTTTCCAGTTGAGGATAAACATCTGAATCAAACATTTCATCTAGTTCCTCGCTGGAGAATCCAAATTTGGAATCTTCTTCAGCTATGTGCATTTGAAGGAGACAATCAATCACACGGTCATTCTTTTTTGCCTGCTTGTTAACTTCCTTGAGCAGTTTCAGACTGTCGACGGCATGGATTAGGTGAACGAATGGGGCAATGTACTTGACTTTGTTGCGCTGTAAATGCCCAATCTGGTGCCAGCGAATATCAGTTGGTAGTTTTTCTGCTTTTGTGGTAAGCTCCTGAACTTTATTCTCCCCAAAATCGCGATGCCCCATTTCGTAAAATTCCTGAATAAGGGAAACGGGTTTTGTTTTTGAAACAGCAACGAGGGTAACATTATGACTATTACAGGTATCTAAAAGTGTTTTATAGGTTGAATCCATTCTGTTTAAAGCAGTTTTCTGATAAAAATTGGATTAAAATGCCTCGATTTAACAAATCTACCGGGCTTGTTTTAGCGAGTTAACAAATTTTTACAGAATACGTTGAAATCAAAATTCGTTAAGTAACCATCAAAAACCGCAGGCTATGCAGACTTACAAATCAAATAGGAGGGCACGGGCAAATCGCCGAAAAGCCGTTTTTCTGACAATCGTATTTCACGTGATCCTAATCGGCGGAATCGCTTACAGCAGCAACAGCAATTTGAGTGATCTCGTTCCGGACTTTATTATGGAATTATTCCAGGATGAAGAGGCAGTAGCTGCCGGAGACAGGGCCTAAAAAAGGCCGTGTAATTCAGATTGAACCAAATTCACCACTTTCCCCAGATCTTCCGGGTTTTTGGCAAAGTCAACTTCGTTGGCATTGATGATCAATAATTTGCCCAGGGTGTAGTTTTCAATCCAGTGATCGTAGCGTTGGTTAAGGCGCTTCAGATAGTCCAGACTCATGCTGCCCTCATAATCCCGTCCTCGATTCTCGATGTGAGAAACCAGGGTAGAGATATCTGCTTTTAGGTAGATCAACAGATCCGGCGGCTGAATTTGAGAGGACATTGTTTCAAACAGAGAAAGATAATTCTCAAAATCTCTGGACGACATCAGCCCCATGTCGTGCAAATTGGGCGCAAAGATGTAGGCATCTTCGTATATAGTCCTGTCTTGCACCACCGTTTTCTCTCCCGCCAGAATTTTCAGGATCTGGCGGTATCTGGAATTTAAAAAGTAGATCTGCAAATTGAAAGACCAGCGATGCATATCGTTGTAAAAATCGCTGAGATAGGGATTATCATCTGTAGATTCGTAATGTACGGACCAGTTGAATTGTTTGGCCAATAGTTCTGACAAGGTTGTTTTCCCTGCTCCAATGTTGCCGGCAATAGCAACGTATTTGATGTCTTCCGTAGACTGATTTTCCATGAATTCTGTGGTGCTTTGAATGCGGAACGAAAATACAGAAATTGTTCAGAATCCCTTCCTTGAAGGCACGTATTCCCAAAAAACTTTTTATTCTCACAGGCGTAATTCCATAAGACTCATTTTCTTCTTATCCTTGCATACGGTATGTTTATCCAACTTTCGTTGAATAAAAGCTTCCACTCGACCCCTAAAATGGGGAGGTTATCTAAAAACTTAGCATGGAAATAGATGATGCATTAATTTCAAGACTTGAAAAGCTGGCCCGGCTGAAGCTCGATGCTTCTGAACGTGCCGACTTACGCAATGATTTGAATTCAATGCTTGAAATGATTGAAAAGCTCGGTAGTGCCGAGTTGGAAGGTGTTGTCCCATTGGAATACCCCGGAAAGCATCAGGCCATTCCCCGAAAGGATGAAGCAAAAGGAATGATTCCAACCGGGGAAGCGCTGAAAAATGCACCAGAAGCAGACTTCCCTTTCTTTCAGGTTCCTAAAGTGATCAAAAAATAATCCTGATATGAAGGACCCGGTAATATCGGTCAACGAACTGAAGAAAACCTATATCATGGGTACCACTCTGGTACACGCACTTCAATCCATCACCCTCGATATATTTAATAATGAATATGTTGCTCTTATGGGGCCTTCCGGTTCCGGAAAATCCACCCTCATGAATCTGATTGGTTGTCTGGATACACCAACTTCCGGACAGTATATCCTAAATGGCACCAATGTAAGTACCATGGAGGATAGCGAATTGGCCGAGGTGCGAAACAAAGAGATCGGTTTTATTTTCCAAACATTTAATTTGCTTCCCCGTTTGTCTGCTATGGAAAATGTAGCATTGCCACTGGTCTATGCCGGCGTAAGCAAACAGCAAAGACTGGAACGGGCTGCAGAAGTATTAAACAAGGTTGGTTTGGGTGACCGAATGGACCACAAGCCCAACGAGCTTTCGGGAGGTCAACGTCAAAGGGTTGCGATTGCCAGAGCACTGGTAAATAATCCCTCTATCATTCTGGCTGATGAGCCAACGGGTAATCTGGACACTAAAACTTCTATTGAGATCATGGAGATCTTTGAGAAGATCCATAAATCAGGAAATACGATCATACTGGTTACGCACGAACCGGATATTTCTGAACATGCACACCGCATCATTCGTTTACGAGATGGATTGGTGGAGACCGATGAGATTAATGAGAAAGTGGTGGAAGTAAACGATCCTAACCACCGCTACAAAACCAGTTAGATGGCATTTAAAATTTATACCAAAACAGGCGATTTAGGAGAAACCGGATTGTTTGGAGGGAAAAGACTCTCAAAAGCACACCTTCGCATTGATTCTTATGGTACGGTAGATGAATTGAATGCCTGTATTGGAATAGTTCGCGATCACATAGAATTGGATGAAATCCGGGAAGAGCTGTTGATTATCCAGAATCTGCTTTTTACCATTGGTTCCAATCTGGCTACAGATCCTGACAAGAAAGCCCCTGTCCCATCTTTAGAGGAAGCTGATATCGAAAAACTGGAAAAAGCCATTGATAGAATGGATGCCGACCTGCCTCCACTTAAAAACTTCGTGCTTCCTGGTGGCCATCCTGTTGTTTCATACGTCCATCTGGCCCGTACGGTTTGTCGCCGCGCTGAGCGGGCTACCGTTGCTTTAGGTCAACAGGAACCCGTTGAAGAACGGCTGGTCAAATACCTGAATCGCTTGTCTGATTATCTGTTTATGCTTTCCCGGCATATGGCCAAAGCACTGGGCGTTGAAGAAGTCCTTTGGAATTCGAATAAATAATCCATTCCAGAAAAGGGAGAGGAGAAAGCCCCGCAGAAAACCTAATTCCCTATATTCGCTCTATGCTATCCAGACTTCAATCTTCAGTCGGTTCTTTATCGAATGTAGGTAAATACGGATTGGTGCTTGTCACCGTGGTGTTTATCAGCCTCCTGTTTCCCGAACAGGTGCGTTTTCGATATCAATACAAGGTCGACGGAATGTGGCCTTATGAAGATCTTTATGCTCCTTTTGATTTTGCGATTAAAAAATCGGAAGCTGAAATTCAGGAAGAAGAGGCGAGCTTGCTTTCTGATCTGGCTCCATTTTATACGTTTGACAGTCAGGTGGCACGGCGCCAGAAAATGGCCTTCGAAAAGGCTTTTCAGGACCAATTGCAGCTCGCAAGTGGCAATGACCAGTTTAAAGATGTAGAACGGAATACCGAAAAATACCTCAAATACGGCCGGTCTATGCTCGACCGACTGTTTGAGCGAGGCATACTGGGATTAGACGAAAGTCATAAAGAAAAAGGCCCCGATTTTGTCATCAATGTGGTGCGGGGGAATACCGTTCAACGCAAAACCCTGCAATCCCTAATGGGAGCGGAGGAGGCCAGGGAACTTATTACCGACAGCCTCCCGTATTCAAAGTTGTATGTAGCCGAGTTTTTACTGCCCATACTGCCCGAATCGGTCGAACCGAATCTTTTGTTTAGCGACTCACTCACCAATTTATACCGGGTAGAGCAGCTGCAGGGGTTGGTTACATCCAAAGGTATGATCAATGAAGGGGACCTGATCATTTCGAGGGGAAGTCGGATAACACCGGATGTTTATGAGGTGCTGCGATCCTACGAAGAAGCTTATCTCGAACGAACCGGTGGGAGAGGTGTCTATTGGCAGGTCTTTTTCGGGTTCTTTTTGCTTACCGGATTGATCCTGGGAGTCTTTGCGGTCTATCTACAATATTATGCCCCGGAAGTCTTCAACCGATTCAAACCCCTGGTTTTCGTATTGATGTGGCTGGTGGTGTATTCCTATCTGGTCTTTGCCGTAGAATCTACCGAGTCGCTTTCATCTTATATCATTCCGTTTTGTATCGTCCCGATTGTCGTTAAGATCTTTTATTCCGACAGGCTGGCATTCTTTACGCATATCGTGGTCATTCTGGTGGCAAGTTTCCTGAGCAGCCTTGGATATGAGTTTACGGTAGTCCAGATTCTTGCCGGAATTGTGGCCGTAATGAGTAATCCCGATGCACGTGACTGGTCAAAGTTTTTCCGGTCGATGTTGTACATCTTCCTGACCTACTCCCTGGCTTATGTCGGTTTAGTATTTATGCAGGAAGGGCAACTGGAATGGGATGACAGTTCTTATTTTATTTGGATATTCCTGAATGTGTTTTTGACCTTACTGGCATTTCCCCTCGTTCCCTTATTGGAACGTTTATTTGGTTTCACATCATCCATCTCTCTGGTAGAGTTGTCGGATATGAACCGTCCGTTGCTTCGGGATCTGGCATTAAAAGCACCGGGCACCTTACAGCATTCTCTGCAGGTGGCCAATCTGTCGGAAGCCGCAGCACGGTTAATTGATGCCGATGCATTACTGGTGCGGGTAGCTGCCTTGTACCACGATATCGGTAAAATGAACAATCCGGAATATTTTATCGAGAATCAAAGCGGTGAAAATCCCCATAATAAACTGGAAGAACTCGAGTCGGCTCGCATCATCATCGACCACGTAATTGATGGGGAAGCACTGGCCAAAAAACATAGATTACCCAAGATTCTGATTGACTTTATACGTACCCACCACGGTACGACCCGCACTGAGTACTTTTATCGTACATACATCCAAAAGCATCCTGATAAAGAGTCGGATGAGCCGAAGTTCCGTTATCCGGGACCAAAGCCTAAGACCAAAGAGGAAACCATTCTAATGCTTGCAGATTCACTGGAAGCTTCTTCCAAGTCTTTGCGTAGCCCGACGGGTCAGGATATTGATGAGTTGGTAGAGAAGATCATTGCCGGCAAAATTACACGGGGCCAGTTACACGAATCTGAGATGACTTTCGAGGAACTGGAAATCAGTAAAACGGTCTTTAAGAAGCTGCTTAGGAGTATCAATCATGT
The DNA here is from genome assembly GCA_018222965.1 of Bacteroidota bacterium. Lineage (GTDB taxonomy): Bacteria > Bacteroidota > Bacteroidia > Chitinophagales > Saprospiraceae > JAAEZH01. The sequence continues at coordinate 39,305 of JAAEZH010000016.1, read as the reverse complement.
ACGGGTGGAGTATCCGGATGAGAAGGAGGGTTGAGTTTGGTCAAGGAATGTAATAGGCAGAGAAGTCTGACAATGTGGATAATATGCATACTCAACCCAACATTCGCTAAAAGCGAATAACCAAACCGGAGACTTTGAGCAAGGCGAAAAGCCGACCTCAACCAAACTCAACGCCCATAAGGACAATGCCTGCACCCACTCCCACAGCAATAGCCCCGCTTCTTCAAAAAGTGAGCAGTAAATACCATGAAACCATTTTCGATGTAGTAGTCTAAACCTTCCTTGAGTGGTTCGTTCTTAGGCTTTTTCTTCTTGTCTTTCTCCGCCATTCGCCGAAAGGCTTATACAGAAAGAAGTTGAGGCCAGCGGGCTTTCACCATTTCATACCCACCAAAGAGTACGCCCACGAAGAACAGGTCACCGATCAGGGTATTCCAGAAGAATGGGATAGCCGCGGTGTAGCAGGCCATCAATCCGGCGAAGTTCATTGGGTAGAGACCGTAGCTCAACCAGGAAAAGAAATTGGTTACAAGGAAGAAAATGACAGAAGCTGCCAGGCTTGCGCCGAATACGCGTCCGGCAGAAATTTTCTTTAACAGGCCAAAGCCAAGTAATACGATAAACAGGAACCCGAGGAAAACGCCCGGATTGCTGAACCACATGAAGTGGTCGTAGTACATGCCGTAAACGACATTATCGAGAATGAGATTGCTGATCCAAAGCGCAACAAATGGAATGATCAATGCCAGGTGCTTTTGTTTGAGGTAAGCAGCTCCGAAGAGTGCCATAGCTCCGATGGGCGCAAAATTAGGCGGATGCGGGAGCAAACGGCTAAGTGCAGCCAGTAGAACCATTACAGAAATGAGGACGATAGATTTATTATTGGATCGAGCTTGCATAATTTTTTCGAGTTTCTGATTGCAAAAATACCTAAAGCCATTAACTTTCCCAACATGTGGCAAGATGTATCTCCGGCTTCTTTCAATAAAACGATTCGATTGGGTGTTTCGACGGACCTTTCGGCCCTGATAACAATGTACAACCGGGTCACGGATCACCTGTTCAAACAGGGCCTCAAACAATGGCATAATGATTATCCCGGTGAAAAAGCCCTGCGTAAAGATCTAAACCAATCTTCTCTCTTTCTATACGAGATAAACAGCCAAATTGTTGGCTCCGTAGTCTTAGATACGCAACAGGATCCCCAGTATAAAGACATTGCCTGGCAGTATGAATCGGAGAAAGTACTGGTGATTCATCGGTTGGCAGTAGATCCTGCCTTCTCCGGAAGAGGCATTGCCCAAAGCTTGTGCAAGCTTTGTGAGCAAGTAGGGCAGGAGGCTGGATTTGAAGTGATTAGATTGGATGCCTTTCGGGCCAATGACCGCTCGAATATCTTTTACCAAAAGATGGGTTATCGTAAAACCAAAGGCTATTGCCAGTTTGATTATCAGGATCTGCCGTGTGATTGTTATGAGAAGTGGATTGGGGGATAATTTTAGCATTAGGTAGAAATACCTGAAATAACTGGTGCTTTGTGGAGTTTTTCAGAATTTATCTCTACATTTAAAGTGATCGACAAAACCTCATACTGAGATTGGAATGAGGCAAATACATCCACCTAAACCTCAGCCCTCCAAATGTACCATCCGCTCGTTTACCACCTGGATCTTTGTACGCTGTCCTATCATTTGTATGCCCAGACGTTGGTGTGGCCGTTTGATCCGTATTATGAAATGGTGGCACACAAAGGGAGTAGTCGGCGGATAACTTTCATGAATTTTGTTCGGCCAACATTGCCAACATTTCAACCTCATCTTGATCCAATCAATTTTGATTATACATTAATTGATCCCCATCAAATTGCTGTTAATCGAGTAAGCAAAAATACCTGGCATATTTTTGAACCTCAGCCTGAAATAATCAACGATCTAGATAATGTCTACATCCAGGGTGCGAACCAAAATATTGTCAGAACCTTAACGCCTAACCAAGGGAATCAAAGTATTGATTTATATGTGTTTTTAGGCGAAACAGGGAATACCGAATCTAATGCTACTGGCAATTTAAGTATGATGGGTATTGTTTTGCACAGAAAATTGCAGAATGCGCCCGATACCATCCATATTGTTTTTCGTGGAAGTCGAAGTGGTAAATCAGAGAGAAGTATATATGAAAGAATGGGTAGAGGAGGGAATCCTGATTGGGTAACTGATCTTCAATTTGATGAACTAAGGCCTGAGGCGGATATATGTTCTTGTGATGGGGCTAGAGTTTCTATTGGTTTTGCTTATTCTATTAGAAATACGTGGCCGTACCTTGCAAGTATTTTGAATTTAATACATGCCAACACCGGCGCCAAACAAAAAATATACATTACAGGTCATAGCTTAGCAGGGGCTTTGGCAACGCATTTTATTAGCGGGATTAGATTGGGAACATTATTGCAGAATCATCAAAACTTACAGTCATGGGGATGGGAAGATGCCAAGTTGATTACTTATGGTGCCCCTCCTGCGGGAAACGTAAGTTTCGCACACGCGATTAATTCATCCATCTTTTCCCGAAGAATATACCTTGATAAAGATCCGATAACCTTTACCCATAAGATTAAGCCATCTAATTCACTGGAACATGCTGGTGTTGATATAAAGCTACTCCATGACCTTGATCAGCACGGTTTTTTTAATCATAAATTAAGTTCAATACGTTGGTCCTTGCTTAAAGGGCTAAAAAAATGGGGTTTGTTAAATAATTTACAAAATCAAATACCTGGTGTAATAAACGGGAATCCGCAACAGGGATATCATTCATTCTGGCATGAGAGGAGTAAATATGATGATGTAAGGCAATTAATTCAAACATTTACCCCGGCTCAAATCAATATGTATAGGCATTATCCTGTTGTTAATCTTGTAAATTATAAAAATCATTTTGCGAGGACGATGGGGGATAATAGAGCATATTTTATCTCAAAAAAAACCCAAAATCTAAACCAGCGAACAGTCGACATTAATGCAATTGCCATTCCACAAGCCGGAAATAATTGGATTATAAATTTCAATGGTGTTCCTGCATGGATTCGAAGCAATGACACAATGGATGTGTTGAAAAATTTAGAAGACTGGTATAACCTGTTTTAACCTTTCTAGATTTTGTAAATCTATTATTAATTGAATAATGCACGTCTTCAACTCTATATCTAATTTTACAGTTGATGGAGAACTATTGGCTCTCGGTCCCGATTACATTGGCCCTGAGCTTTTCCGGGTGATTGTAGGGTTGGTAGGCACGGGGGAGGCGGAATCCTTGACATTTTCCGACTACACCATCCAACGCTCCGATCCAAACCTGCTGGTCTTCGACGGCACCTTCGCTGGTGGGGTTTTTGCTGGGCAAACAGTACGCGGTGTGGTATTCGATACCGGCGATACCCGCCACTGCCTGCTCACCTGGAATAGTCACGGAACTGATTTTGCCGAACTCGTAGCCAGCTACCTGCCCGATGCAGAGAATGCCGAAAAAGCCACCGATCTGATCGACCTGTACTGCCACAGCCTGCAATTTGCAGCCACGGGCAACGATAATAAAACAACTGAATTCCTCTATTCCTCCCTCGAACTGACCGACGATCTGCGGGCCTTTCTCAAACCCCACCTGCCGCAGTCTTCCCTGCTGGGTGGAACCGTCTGCAGAGGATTAAACTGTATCCTGGAAATTGCGCCCTTCACTTTTTCGGAAGAAGACCTGGCGGAACTCAGCGAAGAAGAAAACCTGCCGGAACCACCCCCGATTACCGAAACCCTGCATCCCTTCCTGAAGGATTTGCTGGGAGAAAAAACGACGGATCTGGCCACGGAAACGTTCACCCACTTTCGCGGTGTTTTTTATCCGGAAGACGACCTCATCCGTTTTGCCCTGGAACCTGGTATTTCCGGTACCTGGTCGGCTGGTCCGGTCAGTCTGCAAAACATGGGTCTGGGGCCCAGTTTCCCGCTGGTAGCCGATGCGCTTTATCCGGAAGTACTGGCAAGGGGCACCGTCTCTCTGCAATCTAGCACCGAATATCCGTTTGTACCCAACGGCAGTTTCTCCTTTCGCGGTAGCCTGGATCCCTACTGGCGCAGTTTTGGACTGCAATTAAAGCTGGCTAAAACCGAGCTGCAAACAGATAAATTGCCGTTTCGGGACGAATCGGCCTGGCACGTACTGCTCGATCTCATTCCCCTGCGTTCCGTGGAGATGGGTATCTACGGTTCCCTCACGGATAAGACGATCTACGCCTTGGACTGGAAGATTCAGGGCGAAACCTTCCACTTGTTAAATGACCGAATCCGCATTACCCCCTCGCTGGAATTGGGGGTACGAAATCCGTTTAATCCCGCAGAGCGTGAAATCGAAGCGACGCTCGAAGGCATGGCCGAAATTGGTTCCGACCTCAAACTGCTCTGCCGGGTCACCTATCCTTTTCCCGAAATTTATCTCGAACTGGCAGAACCGGTTACCTCCACCGCACTGGCGGAATTATTCTTCGAAGATGTGACCCTGCCGGGGCCCCTGCGGTTTGAGCTGGAAAAGTTGAGTATGTCCTATGGTATCGAAAGCAAGGACTTTTCCCTTCGTACCAAAGTGGGCAGTGAGCACTGGAAATACAAGATTGGCGATTTCGAAATTGCGCTTTCCGATCTGGAACTGTATGTGGAGAAAAAAGAGGAATATACTGCTTATGGCCTTTCGGCGAAAGCCAAATTACAAGAAACCAACCTCTATCTTAGTGGCGATTACCGCAAAGGCTCCGGCTGGAACCTTAGTACCTTCACCAGTGGAGAGATTGTGCTGAGCGACTGGCTTCGTGATTTGTCCCGGGGAAGCATCGTACTTCCTTCCTCTCTGCAAAAACTGGCCATTTCCTATCTCAGCTTTCAGTACGAAACCGGTACCGGCTACCTGGAGGCTTCCGCAGGATTCAAAAAGGTGATAGATTGGAAAATTGGTGATACGGGGATTAGTCTGAGTCTGGATGAACTACGTTTTTCCCTCGAGAAAAAAGAGCAAACGAAAGGGGAAATATTTGCGAAGACGGCTATTAGTCTTGAGGGAAAGGCTAAGGCGGAGGAATTAGGGTTTTCGCTCCGTATCGCCTACGAGTCCGCTCCGAAAGCATTGCCGGCAGGAACCGGAAATCCGAAGAAACAAGAGAATACTGCTAAAAGCAAATGGGTACTGGAAGGCAAACTGCTGGGGGATAACCCGGATGACCCCAACGAGGTAGAGCTTGGCAAAGTAATTGATTGGCTGGCTACGGAATCCGGGCTGACTGTTCAGGAACCTGCCGGCCTGACTAAAACTAAATTACTGGACGTCTTCCTGAAAGCCGATACCTCCGACGGCTCCTTCGAAATCGGGGGAAAATGTGGCTTTAAGATTGATAAGGACCTTGAAGGGGTGATCGATCTGAGCTTCCGTCTGCAAAATGCTACGGACGAAGAAGGAAAGAAGACCGGTAAAGAAATCCGCACCCACGGCATTCTTACCCTGACCAAAAACGAGCAGGAACACCGGTTTGCCCTGCATTTCACTTCAGATCCTAAATCGAAATATTTCTTTGCCCAATATCAGGGGCATCTGACTCTGCAAATGGTGGTTGCCCTTTTCGATGAAGGTGCCGCTAAAGATATTCCGGCCTGGCTCAGTCCGGCCCTGGATGAGGTCTTTTTCCTGTTGTACAAAAACACCGATGAAGAAAAAGAAAAGTGGAAACTGCTTTCCGTGGTGGATATTAACCTGACCGGTAAAGGCGACGGTGGAATTGACCTGTCGCAGGTAGATTTCATTGGGAAATACATACCCCCGGGAAAAGGCAAGTTAGAGATTGAATTAAATTTCTCCTACGCTTCGGCGGATATCCTCAAAAAGGATGTCGGCGGTTTAAATGAAAAGTTACAGGGTTTCGGAAGCCAATTCAGACTGAAAGATGCAAAACGGGTCGCCGGACTTTCCCTGGATCCGAAGGTCACGGCTCCGATATTTGGACTTGACTCTGAAAAGGATTCATTGCCTACCGGTGAAAAGGATAACGGAGGAGAAGATACCCCCAAAACCGACTGGAAACCGGTACGCAAGAAACTTGGTCCGGTCTTCGTAGATAAAGTAGGCGTCAGCCTGGAAGACGGTCGCATCAAACTCCTGCTGGATGCTGGTATGGACGTGGGCGGCTTCAACTTTAAGATGCTCGATTTTTCCATTTCGGTGCCGATGAAGCCGAAGATTGATTCACTGCTGGATCTGGAGTTCGGACTCAACGGCCTGGAGCTTAACTACACTAAAGGCGAATTGACTATTGCCGGTGGGTTCTACAAGCAACAGCTACAGCTTGATACGCCGAAAATCAAGGGCGAGTTTACCGGCTATACCGGGGAGATTCGGGTGAAATTTGGCCCCAAATCCCTTTCGGCCCTGGGCGGCTACGT
>JAAEZH010000016.1:0-32825 GCA_018222965.1 Bacteroidota bacterium | reverse complement strand
CTGGAAGGCACACCTTCTTTCTTCCTGTACGTGGTAGCTGAACTCCCGCTGGGCGGACCACCAGAATATTTCATCGAAGGACTGGCCGGCGGATTCGGGATCAACAGCAGTGTTAAATTTCCACCGGTCGAACAGGTGCGCGATTTCACCATGGTTAAATCGGCCATGGGGGAGCCCTATTTCGAGGGCGATGAAGCATCTTCCAACCTCTCGCGGGCTTTTACCGATTTCCCTCCCATGCCCGGATCCTACTGGATCGCCATTGGCGTGAAAGCCACGACCTACAAATTCGTAGAATCCTTCCTGCTGGGCATCATCACCTTTGGCGATCGCCTGGAGATTCACGTACTGGGCATTGCCCGCGTGAAATTACCCAAGGCCGCCCAAAAGATGGCCAAGGCCGAAATTCAGTTACACGCCCAGCTGATTCCCGAAGAAGGCGTATTAAAAGTGGATGGTAAAATTTCGGATGGTTCCTACCTCTTTAATCCCATGGCTAAGCTTTCGGGTGGTTTTGCCTTTTATTCCTGGTTGACCGATCAGTATGATGAAACGGGAACGAAAGTAAAGGTATACGCCGGCGATTTCGTTATGACCCTGGGTGGTTATAGTCCCTATTATAAAAAACCGGCTCACTACCCGTCAGTGGATCGCCTGTCGCTTACCTACAAAATCTCCGAAGACTTATTCGTTAAAGCCTCGGCTTACTTTGCACTTACGCCACGTCACTTTATGCTGGGTGGTAAGCTAGAGGGCGTATTCCGTACCTCTCTGGTACGGGCCAACCTGACTATCGAAGCTCATTTTCTGGTCAACTTCGAGCCCTTTTCTTATTACCTCAAAGCGGGCATTCGCCTGCGGGGTTCGGTTTGGGCGTTGTGGTGGCACAGCTTTACCATCGGAGCAAGTGTGGAAGTCTGGGGACCGGATTTCGGAGGTAAAGCAGTCATTGATCTGGGCTTTTTCGACTTCGAAATTGAGTTCGGAAAACCGCGGAAACCGGCCCTGCCTATTCCATGGTCCAAATTCCGGGATACGCTGTTGCCGCCCGAAAAGGAAATAAATAAGATCTTCATCTCTGAGGGCATTATCCTGGAAAACAAAAACGGCCCCTGGTCCGAAGAGCATGTCCGTTACCTGGTCAATCCCATCGATCTGGAAATTCGACTCGAATCGGTTATTCCGGCCCAATCCGTGAAGCAGAACGGGGACGCGAAAGTTGAATCCATTTCTGATGCGGACTGGCAGATGGGGATTGCCCCTATGAATCTGACCAAAGATCGCTTCAAACCAATTTTGAGTTACAGCCTGGAACGATTGGATTGGGATGCGGATTCTGTTGAATGGATACTGAGCAAGGAAAACGACATCCAATTTGAGCCCCTCCGCCGGGCCGTTCCGGCCGGATTATGGGGGAAATACAATGATTCAAAACTGAACGGAAAAGCCCTGTTGGGTACCTCAGCGGATACGGCTCCTTATACCGGTGGGATAATTCGCCCCCAGGATCCGATGGGAGGGAAAGAAATCACCGAATCACTGGCCGTACTCAAACAGCACAATTTCACCGAACTTGACCTGGAGCTTTTAACTGCTTCCGAATTAGAACAGCTGGTTAGGGAGGTTCCCGAGGCTGCTTTTGACCACTATATTCATGGGAAAGCCGGGGCAACAGCACCGGATTTCAGTCGAATGAAAGATTTCGCGTATCTGCTTCCTTTTACCAGGTCGTCTAGTCCCTTCGAAGGAGAGGTAGAAACCATTCTCAACCAATACGAAGATGCACCCTGTGTGGGTACGCTGGGTAACCGCGAGTCGGTGGTGGTTCCTTCGGAAACGGTTACGAAAGAGGAAGATGATTCCTAATAATAAAAACTATGCCTCAGAAAGACGACCATACCGCAATCACCTTTCACGAACGCCTTGCCCCGGCCCTGGCGGTTGGGACCTATCGTATTTCCGTTGAGACCGAATTCCCGGAGGGGTCGGGTTTGCCCAAAAGCTTTGGCAAAGCACCGGAGTTGTTTATTCAGGTCGGCGGCAAGCGATTTAATTTTTCCACCGCAGATGTCGACTCCGTTTATCCACCGGCCAATGGGCAGGGTAAATACGAAAGCGTATTACCGCATATCGTATTCCACGATAAAGGCTTGCCCTGGCAACGTCGGATGGGATCGGGAGCAGACGAAGATATACCCTGGCTTGCCCTGCTCTTACTCGACCAGGATGATCCGGCTCCGAAGGTGCGGGAAATGCGCCTTGGTGATCTGCCGGAAGAGGCTTCCGAATCGGACGTTTACTTTCCGGGCTTTAGGTTGGAACCGGGGGAGGATCCCGACACGATCTGCCACTATTTCGATTTGCCCTGGGAAAAGTTTGAAGCACTTAAACCCACTTTAGAAGAATTAAAGCTTCTGGCTCATAGTCGGGAAGTGAATATGTTTCCCAAGGCCAACGGTTCGCTGGAGCAAGATGAAACACATACCTATTCGCTCGTCATCGGCAATCGGCTACCGCGCCCGGGCTCCGAAAGTGTGGTGCATTTGGTTTCGTACGAAAACTATCAAAAAGTATTTGACAAGAAGTGGGCAAAGGAGTTAGCCGCAGATTGCCACAGCATCCGGCTGTTGAGCTTGCGTTCCTGGCGTTTTACCACGGATGAATTCGAAGGTTCCTTTAAGGGATACTTTTCCGCTCTGAATAATGGTCAACTTGGCGGAGGAATATCGAGCGAATCGCCCCTGCAACTGCACTATCCATTTTCTTCTACACCCAAGCCAAAGAAAGATGATTACTCGGATCCGCGGACGCTATTAGCGCAGGGTTTCTTTCCGATGGAACACCGATTTCGGCACGGGGCCAACGGAGTCTCCTGGTACCGGGGCCCCTTGACTCCCGCTGCGGTCAACCAGTTACCTCAGCTTCAGCCTCCGTTTTCGTCGGCCGATGCCCTGCTCATTTACGATCCCCTGGCCGGTCAGTTTGATGTGAGCTACGCCGCCGCCTGGCAACTGGGGCAGTTATTGGGACTCAAGAATAAGTCTTTCGCCAAAGCACTATACTTCTGGAAACAGCAAAATGCGATCAATGATCGCAAAAATCTCGAACGCACACTCCTGAAAGAACAATTGCCGCTGCAAGAAGCCACCAGCCTGGCTCCCGACTTCAACACGATGCTCGCTGCTGCGAAAGAGACAAAGAACCCGGATACAGAGAAAGAGGCCCTTCCCCCGGCCAAAGCTGATACGGGCCTGCAGGACCGGCTGGTTGAAAAAGCGGGTACGAGCGATAGCACCCAGCTGAGCAAGCAGTCCGAATCCTCCGGTTGGTACGCTACTGTTCGCGACCTGGTACAAAGTCTGCGGGTGCTTCGCCCAGTGCCATACAATTATCTCGTTCCAAACGAAAAATACCTGCCTCCGGAATCCATTCGCTTCTTTGAGGTCGACCCTAATTGGGTGAATGCGCTGGTGGATGGCGCCTGCTCCATCGGCGATTTGGTGCCGGAACGAACCGTACGACTCCCCGAAGAAAATGAATCGGGAGGCAAAACCCGCTATTACGGCTTTTTGCTGCGCTCCAGGATGATCACCATCTGGCCGGGCGTGGAGATATTCTTCAACGATGGTCCACCCCAGGGTGAATCCGAAAAATCTAAACATACCTACACGCCCGTTCGCCACGAGCGGCTTGCTGAGGATCTGATCATCAGTATACTGGCCGTACCCATAGATAAAGTAGAATTCCGCCTCCCGCCGGAGGGCTTACATTTTGGAATTGAAGTATCGGAAGAAAAGAAAAAGGAACAGAATGAAGCGGGGGAAGAGGAGCAAACAACCGTCTATACGTACCAGAAAAAGATCCGAAAAAAAGGAATTGATTCGGCTCAATGGGAAACAGCAGCCCCTTTTGCGGTATCTGAAGACCGGAGGGTGAGTATCGGGGAGTTATCTGAGTCTCTCGGATCCGACTCCGCAAGCTTCGCCTACCAGATGGTTGAAAACCCGGCAGCCGTAAGGCTTAAATTGAAAAAAAACAAATAGATGCCTGAGTCAAAAAATGCCTTTTTTATTCCGCTACAGCTGGAGGCCAAAGTGGTCGATACGCAGTCCGCCTGGCAGGACTGGGCCGGTCAGCTGGCTGATTTTTCCTTGCTGCCGCACTATGCAAAAGGCGAAAACTGCGCGCTGCCGCGCTTGCGACCCAATATTTCCGACGATCTGGTGAGCAAACCGTTTCAGCCAACAAATGACCCCCTCGAATCAGGTATTCACCTGCACTGGACCTTGCCCAAAGAGTTTCGCCGTGCCTACATTCGCGATACGGAAGCAGGTTCCGGGGAACCCCATTATCAGGCTGTCCCCAATCGTTGGTTGATCGAGGGACGCGTTTTTAAATCAGGTGAACCAGCAAAATATAAGAATGAAGTCATACAAACCCGTCGTTGGCTATTAGAATCCGATGCACTGTCCACCCGAAAAGTTCGTGGGAGCTGTGCATTTCCTTACCCGGCTAAGGGGCACGCCTCGGCCGGCAAACCCGATTACCGCTACCTGGGGCGTCTTTATGATTATGAAGAATGGAAAGAGGGTGAAGGTGATTCGGACATCGTATATCTAGATGAATTAAACGCCATGGGTTACGGCGAGATTCTCTTTTCCGGCTATTATCCCGAATGCCGCAATGTGTTTGGTATCCATGATAACCTGGAATACAGGAACAAGAGCGGTACAGAGGTCAAATTCCGGGAGTTTGCCACTAACGATTCCTACGAATTTCGCTACCGGGTCATTGGCTGGTACAGTAAGCCGTACCAGGATCCGATGGAACGGAGCCGATTCAAAGTTTGGAGAAAGAAGTGGAATGATACAATGGAAAGCGATTTGCGCTTTTCCGGCATAGAAAGTAGCTGTCGGGAAATTAGGCTGGATCCACCTGATGAACTTTTTTTTCCCCACCTCTCTATCCATCCCGGTGAACAACGTGAGAAATTACTGAACTGGATGGTTTTTCGGCTGGAGGAGACTGTAAAGATAAGCACAAAGGATGATGCAGCGACGAAAGTGAACGTAAGGGTAACAGATGCATTGACTGGAAACCAATTAAACTATTTTGAAATTATTTTAGAGGATAAACGTGGGAATACGGCAAGGGCAAGAGTCTCTGGTGGCGAATATCAGATTGACCTCGCAGGAAATCCTGGACTTATTCACTTCAGAAGTGAAGGTTATTTATCCCAAAAACACCAGATTCCGTTTGAAAATGGACAAATGGATGTTCAATTGATGCCGATCAATAATAAGCTTGTAGGCAAGTCACTGCTTATTGGCCACATCACAAATGTCAAATGGAAATCGTTCAAAGGCGATAATGAAATAGAAGCGGCAGATTCGGTCGGGTTAGTACTGGCCAACACCCCAGGTCAGGCCCTGGCGGCACTATTAGCTGATCAATCTCAGAACAAAAAAAACATGGAAACTATGTTGGATGCCCTGCAATTGGGGCTATTCAACGAAACGGATAAACTGGACTTCCCGGCGCGTTTGGAACGCGGCCTGCACCAGTCAGGTTTCGAAGCGGTGCCCGGTGAGCGACGCTGGCACATCCGCCGGGAGCGGGAAGAAGGACCACCGGACGAAAAACTGCCGGAAGTGGAAAAAGACTGGTCGGATCATCTGCATCGGCTCAATGCCTTGCAAACCGCTCTGGATAAAGAAGCATTTAAGATCCGCGACCGGCAAAACCAGTTGTATGCCGACTGGTATAAATACATGATTGCTGAATATGATTTCAGCCTCGATGAAATTACCACCGAGAGCCACGTAAATCAAATCCGGGACTACATAGCCCGGCAGGTACAGGAGCTGGAAAAACGATTAGCTGAACAGGCCGGGCGTGAAAAAGACATCAAGAATGCAGCCACGGGCCTGGAAACCAAACTCAACGAATGGAATTTGCGCTTTAACTATCGCAAGGTGCACTTCTCACTGGAATTGCAGCCCGGCACGCGCTACTGGCAACCCACCGAGCCCGTGCTTTTATTTGACGGGTTGCCGGCGCAGGCGGTGCGGCCTTCTGAGCACTTAACACCGGTTTTATTCGTAGGAAATCTATTGGATGATCTGTCTGAAGGCGGGTTTATCGGAGATCTCGTTTCGAGTTGGCTGGATGAAAACGTCTTTGCCCTGGAAGATATGGTTCCCGTTTCCGAAGAGAAGACCGAATCCGAAGAATCCGAAATGAAGAAGGAAAAAGTTATTAAGTCGAAGGAAGCAGAACTGGAAAAGGCGAAGTCTGCTCTTCAAAAAGCCATGGAACGACTTAATACGACAACCGTGCAGGTTGATTTGGCAAGTAAGAATTTCAGTCGGGCAGAAACCCTGTTGAAGCGACAACTGATCTCTGCACAAGAAGTGGATAGAGCCCGTTGGGAATTAAAATCGGCAAAAGCAGAAAAACAAAAAGCTGAGGCTGCAACCGTTGCGGCGGAAAAAAAGGAAGAAACAATCCTTCGGGAACTGAAAGAAGCTGAGAAAATAGAGAGGGAAGTTGTACAGGACGAATCGGATACAAGGCGTTTCCCGGGGTTCCGGAACAGCAACTTTCTGGCTCCTGTGAACGCGGAAAAATCTGCCTGGCAACCCGTATACATGGATTGGGAAGTGGAAGTATTCCCCTACACAAAACCAACCGATGTGGAAGCCAATCAAAAGGACTGGCCGGGTGATGCCATCGTCGCTCATTACAACCTGCCCGACAACGGTCCGGATCTACAGCTGCAACCCGCGCCGGCGGAGAACGAAAAGACCAAAAGAGAAAAGCCGGAAGCCGAGGCGTACGCAGCTGCCCAACGGAAAGATTCGTTTGAGGAATGGGCCGGTTCAGACCCCTACAGTGCCGAAATCGGGGGTAAACGCATCCAAAACATCCAGGGCCGAACCTTCCTGACGGGTGGTGCCGCCGTACCGCTCATTGAGCAATTGGAGCGACAACTTGAGCATCTGGATGAGCAGGATCTGAACAGGGATGTTTGTACCAGCCTGATCAAAGAACTCAAAGAGCGGAATTTACTATCGCAACGAATGGCCGGCTTCAATGAGGTGATGCTGATGCGCAAGCCCATTCTGCAGTTGCCCGTTACCGACCCGCTGGCCCGTACGGAAATTCTGTCAGATTTTACCAAACGGGTACGTGCCGTAGTGGGCGAACGCAACGGAACCAGTCCCTTGCCTTCCAATTTGTTTTTACCCCTGCGGGAAGGGCCTTTCCAAATCCGGAAAGTTCGCTTAGTTGACCGCTGGGGCGAAGGCCGGGTATACCAATTTGGCCAAAATGCCTCCGCCAACCGGGTCATTATTTCGGAAGCGCTGCGGGTTCCGGAGCGCGTGTCACCCCGCACAAGCAACATGGCCTATCTGCCGCCGCGCCTGGTACAGCCTGCCCGGATTAATTTCCGTTGGTTGGCTACTGATCACGCATCCGCCGATGCCGGTACGCACGCGAATAATAGTCCGATCTGTGGATATCTGGTACCCAATTTCCTGGATAGCTCCATCCATGTGTTTAATGCGGCGGGGGAAGGGCTGTTGGTCATTGCCCGATCGTGTCAATATGTGGTACAAAGGCCATTCCCGGGCAAACAGGAAGTTGCTTCACCAGCGGACGAAATACTGGCTAATCTGGTTCGCTCCCTTACGGGTGAAACCCGGCGGCTCAAGAAGCTAGGTATGCTGGAGGCTATGTTGGCAGCGGCCCGAGAATCGACAGGGGCTAATCTGCCGGAAAATTACGCTCAGTTTGACGGCCTGGCCTTGCTCATGGGGCGCCCGTTGGCGCTGGTGCGTGCCAAACTCAATCTCGAGTTGCGGGGTGAAGCGGCTGTCAACCAATCCTGGAATGCCCGTGAAACGGAATATTTCGGCAAAGAAAAACACGTACATCCTACCCTGGATTTCGACAAACTGCGTTTTGCCGTTCGCCTTGGCGAGAAACACCGGGCAAACGATGGATTTTTTGCGTACTTCATTCACAAAGGAAAAAATCTGGTACAGGAAGTTTACTCCCCCTATGCCCGGCCGAATACCTCTGATCTGGCTAGTGCGGATATGACCGCCGAAGCATATTGGCGGAAACAGTCTAATTTGAAAAAGTGGCTGGAAGGAGAGGAAGAACGCGAAGCATACCGGAAGACTGAAAAAAAGGATTTAACAGCTCGGATCTCGGCAATTCTAGAACGGATAAAGACATTAGACCCATCTTTCAATCCGGATATCCCCAATGGAAGGGTGAAACCGGAGCTTACTACGGATGAGGAGGAAGAACTGGAACTGCTACTGGCTAATTGGGAAGAAATGACCGAACGCCAGGGTGGCCTGGAGGAGGAGCTGGAGATAATTGCAGCTCGTATTCTGGCGTTTCAGAAGGATATCAAAGCACTGGAGCTCGATTATGGCCTTAAGCTGGACGGGCTGGGCCTTTATAAGCCCCATAATGATCTGCTGACCTTGTCGGCGGAAGAAGACGAACTACAGTTGGGCATCCTAATGGATCCCCGCTCACCCGTCCATCTGACCACCGGCATTTTCCCCGAAAAACGGGTAGATATTCCGTCGGATCTGTTTGCCGATGCCCTCAACAATATCCAAATGGCCTTTCTGACTACTCCCGTGATTAGTCCGGAACCTGTCTGGCAGGCCCCCGAAGCGGATAGCGGCGAATTGGTGCAACAACCCTTTCTGCTTACTGCCCCTTTCCAACCGGGCTACGAATGGTCCTGGCTACAGCCTGGAGCGACGGAAAACGATAATAAACACTTTCCGGCCGACCAAATACAGGAACCCCGTACCGGCTACTTTCAGCCGGCCGGGCCGCAAATTATTTTTGATGGCTGGATGAAGCTACAGCCAACTGCAACCGAAACTTCTTCTACTTACGATAAAACAGCACGTGATGAATAAGCTTTCTTCCGAAGCCTTTAAGGAGTTACACCGTAATGATCAGATTCGGGTGGATATTTTCAATACCTCCGACCCCGATGCCAATCCCGCTCCGCTGGTGGTAAGCAAGCCTCAGGCCAATGATTTGATCGAAAATAAATTCGTATTACGCCTTACTAATATGAGTAATAAACCCCTGGTATTGGGTGGCTTTCGGCCGGTTGCAACCGGTAAAAAACTTAATCATGCAGGTGGAGACCAACAGTTTTTGATTCAGCCATCGGGCCTCTATGTCAACTTCAGCGACATGGTGAATGTTTTTCATCTCGATCGGATTTCAGTGTCTATCGACGGAACCCCGGTACATACTCAACTTCGCAAACTGCCTTCCGAAAGCGATTTGCCGGATGATGGATCTGATTTGATGCCTGCGGTAGCTTTGGCTCCGCCCAACCATTATGTATCATCAGCCAAAGAGCGTGATCCATCAATACCTCCTTTAGCTAACCCACAGCATTTGGGAAAGGAGGAGTATGTACTCTACATCTGGCCGGAAAAAGAAAAGTACCTGGGCATCATGTCTACCCTGACTATCCAGTTTGAAAACGTGGTTTCCGAATTCTATCCGGCCCTGAGATACCTGGATGTTTCCTGGGAGCTGAAAGAAGACTTTTTAGAAAGTGCAATCGAAAATCCTCCCGCAACCCAGCAGGGCTTTCACCAGCTCCCAATAGAACTGACCCGTCCCATCGGCTTTGTGGAACCACCGCTACCCATTCAGGCCACCTGGCTGAATAATCAGAATTGTATCTATACCTCTCAAAAAGAAGGTAAGGAAACCTACGAGAGCTCGCTCAAGAACGAATTGTTTTTTGCGCTCAGCAATGTGGGACTGAAAGACTTTATCCTCGATTGCAGTAAGCACAGTCGGGGTGTACCTTATTTTGAACTGGTCATGACCGGGGAGCAGGACGGCGAAGACGGATATGCTTCCAGCGCGGTTGCCGAGGCATCCGACCTGGTCAACGTGGAAATAACGAACAACTCAAAGCACCCTAATTGGAAACCCGCCTGGAATATTCAGAAGAAGATACAGGGGCCCCTGGTCAAGTGGGAGATTCGGCCGGACCTGCAAAAAACGCCAGAGGGATTCCGCCCGGATTCCAAAAAGATACTGGGTACTGACATGGACGCAACGGTCACTTTCCGCATCTCCAATCTGGTCAGTAAACTAGAACCCGGCGTCGCGCTGGTTTATTTCCGCTTTTACAATATGCCGCAACACGACGACGGACAACTGGTGCTCTTTCTGGAAAAACGTCGTCCCGGTGATAAGCAGTATCTGGTGCCTCAATTGCAAAATGGTGGCAACGGCATTGCCTCGCCCTTTTACTGGCGGGTGGAGGAAGTTGATAAAGAAGGTGGGGAAATGGGCGATAAAGAATTAAAAACGTTCGTGACCGTAGGGGAGGAAGAAAGCGATATACCACTGGAGATGGAGTTGAAGGGTGACTTTAGTATGGATGGAGATTTGACCTTCAAGGGTGAAATATATCCAGAAACAAAAAAGGGTCATACCGCATTAGATGTCCGGGGTGAAATGTGGGTAGGAGCCTCCAATTTAGGGCATGCCAAAAAGTCAAAACCTGGTATCCTCAAACTCTCGGGATCAAATGATAAAGATGGAAATTGGCGCACAGTAGAAATCCATGCTGCTTCTGACGGAGAGGACTCAAAGACCGCTTCAAAAATGATTTTTCGGACAAGAGACAATGATTATACCTTACATGATCAAATGGTTATTGATTCAAAAGGGAATGTGGGGGTAAACAACCCTAATCCTGAGTCGAGGTTAGATGTAGATGGAAGTGTTGTTGTTCGGAATGATTTGACATTTGTTTACAATAATAGACAGGAATTTTCAAATAGAACCTATCAGATTAAGAACAAAAAAAGTGGGAAGGAGTTTTTTAATACAATTAATTCTGATCATCAACTAAATGGAATCGGGCCAGCGAAAACAAATTTGGAAGATTTTTATTGGGAATTTATCGACCTGAAAAATAAAACCAATTTTATTTATGAGTATTTAAATGGCAGGGTATAAAAATCCAGATTCCCAGGTTCTGTACCCCCTCCAATTTATTGGGGGCTGACGCCTACGGCGGCAAAAAGGAAAGATCGCATCACAAACCCTCCACCTCCAACAAATAACAAGGACCTTCGCCCAACAATTTCCTGTATTGGATTTGCCGCATGTGGATCTTCTCCATGGCCTTTTCCTCACAAATTAATACCGAATCTCCCGGCCTGATTTCACCGGTGGTCATGGCCTGGTGTTGCACCTTTCCGGCACGAGCGTAAAACCAGACATGCGCATTGTTCTGATCGGGATAAGCAATTTTGATGGAGCCCAGATCAGGATGATGCTTTAAGAAAGATCCGTATTGGGCCCGCTTTTCCGATTTTGCATGGAGAGGAGGGTCCAGAATGTATTGATACTGATCCTGAAAAACGGGGATAAAGAACAAGATCAAGAGTACAAACGGAACAACAACAGCTGCTTGTCGAGGCAGCTTGCCATTCGCCGAAAGGCCGGAAACAAGTGCTTCTAATACGATCATCAAACCCATACCCAAAAGGAAAGCCAAAAGGATCAATCCCGGTGCATCGTACCAGCGAAGCTTGGTGCCCGAACTGGAAATGATCAACATAAAAAAGATCAACTGAATCCAGAGGAATACCGATAGCTTGTTTTCTTTTTGGAATAGCGGCAATAGTGCCAGCGGACTGAGCGACAACCACATTCCCAGTCTGCCGTTCCACCATCCTTCCAGATAGAATAAGGGGCCGCCGGAATGCCCTTCCAGCGTATCCAGATAACGACCTGCCCATTCATTTTCCCAAACGGCCTTTAGATAACCTGGGTTTACTGTTTCCCGGATGGCATAATAACTGATGACCAGCGTCAAAAATATTCCAATGGCTTTCCAGGTGGAAGCGGATCGAAGAAAGGATAACGCCTTTCGCTGATAAAGCAAAAAGAAGAATAAGCCCGGAACAAACAGGAGTCCGGCGGTACTTTTTGTCAATACCGCTCCGGCTGCAGCCAAAGCCGCATAATACAGATACCGTTGATTTTCGGATTGGGAAAACAAGTAGAAAAAGCCGATTAGCAAAGCCGAAAATAAACAGAGCAAAGCGTCGTAATCGCCTGTACGGGCAACGTGCAACCCGAAAAAACCGGGTATGCTGAGCAGGATAAAAGCCGCTAAAAATCCGGCATAAAAACCAGCTTTTGTGCGTCGACCAAAAAAGGGGAGGAGTAAGCAACAAAGAGCCGCCGAGAAGGCTGCCGGAAACCGCACTCCCAGTTCATTGGTGCCAAATATTTTCATACTCAGCCCCTGCAGCCAAATCATGGTGGGAGGCTTGGTATTCCACATGTCGGGCTTCCCGCGATAGTGGGGTACAAACCAGTGGCCATCCTGTACGGCCTCCAGCGCATTATTGGCCAAGCGGGATTCGTCGTATACCTGTAAAGGGAGACTGTCCAGTCGCCAGAAAAAGGCAAACAGCACCGCCAGTAGTAATAAAGGCCAGAGAATCAGTCGTTTCCCGGATGTCTCCAAATCTGTAAATTTTTCTAGGCGAAGATAGAAGGAAGTTTGTATTTGACCAGACGAAGGAGCGCTCTAATCAGGATAGAAACTTTCCTTACCTTTGGGGCCGGTAAAAAATGCCGTAAACGAAATGATCTGTCAACTTCGTTAGTGGCAAAGACAGCCCTTCACGGGCTCCATCCGTTTCATTAAAAACAATGGCAAAATATGTACATGAAGGAAATCATTGCTTCCCTGTTATTTTCTGTTATCTCCCTGACTATGGTACAGGCACAGCCTGACCGCTGGCAACAAGCTGCTAAATATGATATGGAGATCGATTTTGATGTAGAGGCTCACCAGTTTCGCGGCAAGCAAAAGTTAGAATACACCAACAATTCGCCCGATACCCTGGACCAGGTTTTTTACCACCTGTATTTCAATGCCTTTCAGCCGGGAAGTATGATGGACGTTCGCAACCAGTGGCTGGCCGATTCCGATCGCCGTATCGGAAACCGAATCACCAATTTGAAGCCGGATGAAATTGGTTTCCAACATGTGAGCAGCCTCAAAAAAGACGGAAAAGATGTTGCCTTTGAAACCGTGGGGACCATCCTCGAAGTTACCCTGGCTGATCCTGTATTGCCGGGCCAAACGGTAAGCTTTGATATGGAATTTAATGCACAGGTACCCGTTCAGATTCGCCGCTCAGGCAGAGACAATGCAGAAGGGGTTTCCTACTCCATGTCTCAGTGGTATCCCAAAATGTGTGAGTATGATTACCAGGGCTGGCACGCCAATCCTTATATCGGACGCGAGTTCTACGGCATCTGGGGCGACTTTGATGTGAAGATTACGATCGACAGCGACTATATTCTCGGAGGTACGGGCTACCTGCAAAATGCCAATGAAATTGGATATGGCTATGAAGAAGCCGGAAGCGCAGCTTCCAATGCCGGTAAAGAAAAACTGACCTGGCATTTCTTTGCGCCCAATGTGCACGATTTTGTGTGGGCCGCTGATCCGGATTACAAGCATATCACCTATACCCGCGAAGACGGGATTACCATGCACTTCCTCTATCAGGAAAATGAAGACACCAAAGAAGTCTGGAATCGCTTGCCGACTATTATGGATGAAGCATTCGATTACATCCAGCAGCATTTTGGAAAATATCCATACGAGCAATACAGCTTTATCCAGGGCGGCGACGGGGGCATGGAATACCCGATGGCAACACTGATTACCGGTGAGCGAAACCTGGGCAGCCTTACCGGCGTATCTGTGCATGAACTGATGCACTCCTGGTTTCAAATGGTATTGGGTACAAACGAAGCACTTTATGCCTGGATGGATGAAGGCTTTACGACCTGGGCCAGTAATGAGGTGATGAATCACCTGAAAAAAGAAGGATTGCTTCCCGGCTCAAAACCGGTTGACAATCCACATGCAAATACGTATGCCGGTTATGTGAATCTGACCAAGTCTGGCGTTGAAGAACCCCTGACGACCCATGCCGATCACTTTCAAACCAACTATGCCTACGGACAGGCATCTTATACCAAAGGTTCTGTTTTTCTAAACCAGATTCGCTATATCGTAGGAGAGGAGAACTTTAAAAAAGGTATGCTCCGCTATTACAATACCTGGAAGTTTAAACACCCAAATACCAACGACTTTATCCGAATCATGGAAAAGGTTTCCGGATTGGAACTCGACTGGTATAAGCAGTATTTTGTTCAAACGACCTACACCATTGACTACGGCATTGAAGATATTGATACGGGCAGCGATAAGCGGCATACCAAAATCTCTTTTTCGCGGGAAGGCCTGATGCCGATGCCGGTTGATTTTGTGGTGGAAATGACCAATGGAGACAAAGAATACTTTACCATTCCGCTGCAGATCATGCGCGGTTCCAAAACCAATGATGGCGATATTAACTATACCACCCTGTCTGATTGGGGCTGGGTGTATACAGAATATGAAGTCGAATTACCGATCAAGATCAAGAAGGTGAAATCAGTGACTATTGATCCATTGGGTCGCCTCGCTGATATCGATTCAGATAACGACAGCAAGAAAGTTTCTTCGAAAAAAAGGAAGTAGTCCATTTATGAAGATCCTGCTCCTGACAAAAAAATTCCCCTTCCCGGTAAAGGACGGGGAATCTCTGGCAATCCACAATCTGAGTCGCGCCATGCGCGGCCTGGGAGCACGTATGGATTTGCTGGCAATGAACACTCCCAAGCATCCTTACAAAGGGAAATCTCCAACCAAAGATCTGCCAATCTTCGACCGGATCAAACTGGTTGATGTGGACACCCGCATTAAAGCCTTTGATGCTTTCCGGCATCTGTTTAAGAGCGATTCCTATAATGTGTCTCGTTTCGACTGCCCGGAGTATGCCGAAGCCCTCAAAAAGATGCTTAAGAAATCGGACTACGACGTTGTGCAGTTGGAGACCTTATACCTCGCTCCCTATATTCCACTCATTCGCCAATTTTCAAACGCAAAGGTGGTTATGCGGGCGCACAATGTAGAGCACGAGATCTGGTCCCGAATCGCCGACAATACACCAGCTTCCATTCGAAGACTATATATTCGGCACCTGACCAATCGCCTGGAGCGTTATGAAACGGCTCAACTGCCCAATTATGATCTGCTGGCACCCATTACCGCAAGAGATGAAGCCCGCTTTCGCGAATTTGGCTTTAAAGGCCCTTCGGTGGTAACTCCAATCGGGATCGACCTGGATGATTACGAAGAAAACCTGGCCAGTTATAAACGTCCGCTGTCGCTTTCTTTCATTGGATCATTAGACTGGATGCCCAATTTGGAAGGCCTCAAGTGGTTTCTGGATAATATTTGGAAAAAAGCCCGCCGCTCACACCCCGATCTGAGTTTGCATGTTGCCGGAAGAAATACCCCGGAGTGGCTGCATCAATTAGCCAACAAGCATTTGCAAATCCCGGGGGAGGTTCCGGATGCTTCGACCTTTATTAATCAGCATTCGGTCATGATTGTTCCCTTGCTTTCGGGCAGCGGTATGCGGGCGAAAATTCTGGAAGGAATGGCTTTAAGCCGGCTTGTGATCACCACCTCCATCGGGTTGGAAGGGATTGATGCCAGGCATAAAAAAGAGGTATTGATAGCTGATACGCCGGAACAGTTTCTACAGGCGATTGATTTCTGTATGAAAGCAAATCCGAAGAAGCTGATGAGTATTGGGCAGGCTGCCAGAGACCTGGTAGATACCAAATACGCCAACGAAACAATAGCAGGTCGGCTCCTGGCGGCCTTTTCAAAAATGGAGGTGGATACTATTCGCTTATGATCGCTTTCCTCCAGATTCTATGCTGGCTTTGTTTACTCGGGATTTTGCATACCTATTTGATCTATCCGCTGATCATGTGGGGCTTGGGTGGAAGGAAAAACCCTGCTTTGGAACCGGCAGATACACAAAAGTATCAACTGTCTATCCTAATGGCAGTTTACAATGAAGAGCTGGTGCTGGCTGAAAAGCTGGAGAATCTTTCCAAATTGCAATTTCCAACAGAGAATCTGCGCATTTATGTGGGCTCGGATGCTTCTTCCGACCAGACTATTCCGATTCTGGAATCCTATAAAGACAAACTTCCCGGTCTGCGTATTTTGGCTTTCGCCGAAAGGCGGGGAAAACCCTCGGTCCTGAATGATCTCGCTATGGCGGCTTTCGCCGAAAGGCCGGCTGCTCCCAATCACATTTTTATTATCACGGATGCCAATGTTTTTTTGGATCAAAAACTTCCGGAGACCATCCTCCGGAAATACAGCGATCCGGAAATTGGCCTGGTGGATACCCGGATGCTAAATACAGGTACAGAATCGGAAGACATCTCCAAATCAGAGGCTGCCTATATTTCGCTGGAAGGTCGTTTGAAGCTGTGGGAAAGCAATGCCTGGAAAATGATGATGGGGCCTTTTGGCGGCTGTTACAGCCTGCGATCTGATTATTTTCAACCGGTACCGCCGCATTTTTTGGTCGATGACTTTTACATCGCCATGCGGGTTTTTGAAGCGGGTGGGAGAGTGGTGAGTGACCCGGAGGCTTTATGCTATGAAGCTGTATCACACGATATTCGGGAAGAAATTCGTCGAAAGGCGCGAATATCAGCCGGGAACTTTCAGAATCTGGCCCGGTTTAAAAACTTGTTATTCAGGCCTTTATCGCGACTGAGCTTTGCTTTTGTGAGCCATAAAGTATTGCGGTGGATCACTCCCCTTTTGTTTTTGGGCATTTGGATTAGCAGCGGTATACTGGGACTGACCGGCAACTTTTGGTATCTGTTGTTGTTTCTTTGCCAAACTGCTGCATTTATTTTGGTACCACTTATCGACCGGCTCTTTGCGGCATTCGGTCTGCATCTGTTACCTTTGCGGCATATTCATTATTTCATACGGATGAATGGCGCCTTGTTAAAAGGATTGGGGCGTTATTTGAAAGGTATAAAAAAGGGAGCCTGGGAACCCACCAAGCGAACCAAAACGATATAATCAATGAATTCCACGGATCAGGTTTTAAAGCTGAATACGATCGAAGAAGCGATCACCGATATCAAAGCGGGAAAAATAATCATCGTTGTAGATGATGAGGACCGCGAAAATGAAGGCGATTTTATCTGTGCGGCCGAATGTATTACGCCCGAGATTATCAACTTTATGGCGACTCATGGCCGCGGACTTATCTGTGCTCCCATCGATGAAAACCGGGCTGATGAGCTCGATCTCAAGATGATGGTTTCTGATAACACAGCCCTGCATGAAACGGCTTTTACCGTATCCATCGATCTGATCGGGCATGGCTGTACTACCGGCATTTCGGCCTATGATCGTGCACAGTGCATCAAAGCCCTGGTGAATCCGGATGCAAAATCCACTGATTTTGCTCGTCCGGGACATATCTTTCCCCTGCGTGCTAAAAGCGGGGGCGTTTTGCGTCGCACCGGTCATACCGAAGCAGCTATCGACCTGGCGAGAATGGCCGGTTATTATCCGGCTGGGGTACTGGTCGAAATTCTCAATGAGGATGGCTCCATGGCACGACTCCCTCAACTGGTAGAGATCGCCCAAAAGCACGATTTAAAGGTGATTACCATCAAAGACCTCGTGGCTTACCGCATGATGAATGAGCGCATTGTGAAGCGCGAATTATCGGCCAAATCTGATACGCCTTTCGGCGAATTTGAATTCATTGCCTACAAACAACTCACAACGGGTGATACACACCTGGCCATACGCAAAGGAACCTGGAGTGCAGACGAACCGGTCATGGTGCGCGTACATTCAGCTTCGGAGACGGATGATATTCTTGGCGTTCTTTTTGACAGTCCGAAGGACACGATCAAAGAGTCGCTGGAATTGATTGCCAAAGAAGGAAAAGGCCTCTTACTGTATATGCGCCATGGAGAAAAGGTAAACCCGATTCTCAATAAAATCCGCGAGATGCGGAAGGAAAAAACAGAAGAGCCGGAAGAATTCCAATCAGACCGGGAACAACGCGATTTTGGCGTAGGCGCTCAAATCCTTCGCGACCAGTCCGTCCGTAAAATGCGACTGATTACCAGCAACCCCAAGCGCCGAATCGGCCTGCTTGGCTACGGACTGGAAATCGTGGAAACCATTGCTTTTAATGAAAAAGGCTAGGGAACAGACTGACATTTTGCGGGAGTTTCGATACGAGCGAAAGTACCGACTTGAGTTGTCGAGCACCGGATACGTAAACCAAATTATCCGCAACCATCCGGCATCTTTCAAAGTACTTTTCCCGGACCGACAGATCAATAATGTATATTTTGATTATCCGGACTTTAGCGGCTATAAGTTAAACCTGATGGGGGTTGGCTTGCGCCGAAAATACCGTCTGCGGTGGTATGGTGAGGATTACAGCCAAATGGCAAATCCTCAACTGGAAATCAAGCAACGCGAAAACGAACTGGGTAATAAAATCGTGAAGCGCATTGATAAGGAAGATTGGAGTAGTCTGGCCGATGTTTTTGATCGCCATTATCCGGCATCTGCTCCGCTGCGACCGGCATTGTTGAATGCCTATCAACGATCTTATTTTGGCTGTCGGCAGGGGCGATTCAGAATCACCATCGACCGCCAGCAAAAGTTCATGCCATTAGCCGACCGACAAATTCCCTCAGATAACTGGCTAAAAACAAGCCGCTTTCCCTATACCGATAATGCGTTGATCCTGGAATTGAAGTACGATCAGGAATTTGATGCCGAAGCGCAGGATATCATGCGGTATCTGCCATTCCGACAAAGTAAAAATTCCAAATATGTGAATGGTTTAAGCTATTTGCTTAGAACTTAGGACAAACCACGGATTCAGTTGTGTAATCTCCCAGATAAGCTACTGAAATCTCAAGAGCTGAACGTCCCTGGCGGCCTGCTGTAAGCGGGTTTAAACTGATGTCGTAGCTCATACCGAACAGGACATTCTTGTATTCCAAACCTACCAGTCCTACAATAGCGTGTACGTTGATGTTGTTGTCCTCATTCCAAACCGGACGGGCCCAACTGCCTAAATGGAGGGCTGTACCAGCGTACTCGCTAAGAATAAATCGAAATGTTGCACCTGCATCCGCGCGTAAGTGGGGCCCCTGGAGGCTTACTACCGCACGAGGCAGGAATTGTACTTTATTCCCAAATGGAATTGCCAAACTCATATGTGCCGTATACCGGGTAATGAGCTCATTGTTTGGCCAGATACCCTGCTCATCAATGGGCGTATAGTAACTGTTATTTGCTTTGAGGAAGTGGTGCATGGCAAATCCGATCAGGAAAGCGGTACCTCCCCGGCTGTCCATGGAGTAATTCAGGCCCCAGGTAAAATCTCCGTAAGCATAGTTGTTTGGCGGAAGTACCTCGGCGCTGATATCGCCATAGGAAGTGGTGCCGTCAAATTGATCGCTAAAGTAAAGGTCGTTATAGCTGATATTTCGCTGGCGCACACCTCCCTGAAATCCAAGAGACAGATACTGTGTGTTCTGAACATCCAGCGATTTATGGAAAGCACCGGAAACCAAGATGCCGTTATTGGTATAATCGTATTGTGATACCCGATCAGACATAAACATAAGACCGACACCCATATAATCTGTATATCCTTTGCCAAATTTGCTGGCCTTAAATCGCAGGTCCAGGTTGGTAGCAAAGGTTACAAACGGACTTTCAAGCGCTTGCCTTCCCTGATCCCGGTAGATGCTGGAGACCCTCAATTTGCCATTAAAAACACCTGCCAAAGCCGGGTTAATGGTCATAGGGGCAGCATAAGACTGCGAGAAAAAGGGGTCCTGACTAAAAGCCTGTGTGGCCAGGAAAGAAAGTGTGAGTATCAATACAATTGATCGGCGGATCATATACGTTTCAGATTTATCGGCCCAAAGGTAAATAAAAACGATAGAGCATTTCGTCTGAAGGTAAACGAAAGTTGTGGCGGCAGATTGTTTTGTTGGATGGTTTGTTCCGTAAAACGTGGAACGTAGCACGCAGTAAGGAAAATTCGCCGAAAGGCATAAAAGCCTCCGCATCAAAGTGATAATTAATTCCCTTCCTTATATTGCTTCCCTGAAAAATCGCTTATGCTCTACAAACCTTCCATCGAAACCATGCCCCTCGAAAAGCTACGCGCTTTGCAAAGCCAACGTCTTACCGACCTGGTTGAGAGGTTGTATAAAACAGTTCCGTTTTACAAAGCGCAGTTTGATGCTATTAGGTTGGAGCCCGGGGATATCAAAAACATCGATGATCTTTCGAAGATTCCTTTTACCAGAAAGACCGATCTGCGAGACCATTATCCCTACGGACTGTTTGCAAAACCCATGGATCAAATAAGGCGTATACATGCATCCAGTGGCACGACAGGAAAACCTACGGTGGTCGGCTACACCCAAAATGATCTGGAAATATTCGATGAGGTGGTTGCCCGTTCTCTGTTGGCTGCCGGCGCACGACCTGGCATGAAATTGCACAATGCCTATGGCTATGGTTTGTTTACCGGCGGACTGGGAATGCACGGTGGGGCTACCCGTTTGGGTATGGCAGTCATACCTGTTTCCGGAGGCATGACGGAACGCCAATTGACCATTCTTCAGGACTTTAAACCGGAGGTAATTTGCTGCACACCTTCCTATGCACAAACGCTTTCCGATGAATTTGCCAGGCGAGGTATATCTACCAAAGATCTGGCTGTTCAATTTGCGGTATTGGGCGCAGAACCCTGGACGGATGCGATTCGGGATCAGGTGGAGGCCGGTCTGCATGTGCAGGCTACCAATATTTATGGCTTAAGCGAAATCATTGGTCCGGGGGTTTCTCAGGAGGATGTAGACGAGAAAGGAACGGGCAGTTATATTTGGGAAGACCACTTCTTTCCGGAGGTAGTGGATAAAGATACAGGTGATCCTTTGCCTTACGGCGAAGAGGGTGTGCTGGTTTTTACAACTTTGAGCAAGCAGGCATTTCCCCTGTTGCGGTACTGGACCAATGACATATGTTCCATTTATTACGACCACAGCCACAAGCGTACGCATATTAAAATGTCGGCCATAAAAGGCAGAGCCGATGATATGCTGATCATCCGGGGCGTCAATTTGTTTCATACCCAGGTAGAGGAGGTCATCCACAATACCGGTGGCCTTAGTGCCAATTACCGCCTAATCGTGGAGAAAGTCCAAAACATGGATCAGGTAACCGTTGAAGTTGAATCGGATCAGCGCACAACAGTTGAAAACGAGAATCTGGCAGCAGGGCTAAAAAGTAAGATCAAAGCAACTATCGGATTGAGTATGCAAATTGATATCAAAGCACCGGGCAGCATCCCGCGAAGCGAGGGAGGCAAACTGGGGAGGGTCCTTGATAAGCGAAATGTGTAAGTTTTTTTTACCACGAGCAATGCTTACTCCCGGATCACTTTATGTGTTATAACTTCAGTAGCTGTCTTGATGGTCAGGAGATATATTCCTTGCGGTAAATCAGCGAGGTCTACGATGGCATCAGTAGTTGCCAGTCGTTTAAGGCGTTGCCCGTTAATATTGAAAATGCTTATTTCTGTGATTTCATCTGAGGGCAAGCCCGAAATGTAAAGGTCGCCGGAAGTAGGATTGGGAGAAATGCTGATTTGGTTTGAAGATTGGTCAAAGCGTACACTCGCCAAATGGGAAAAGCTAAATGTTCCATCAAAATCTACCTGACGAATGCGGTAGTAATTTATCCCCTCATGTGGTTTGTTGTCGGAAAAGAAATAATCCAGCCGCTGGATGGAGTTGCCCGCACCTTCCACTTCACCAATCTTCTCAAATTGCTGACCGTTTCGGCTTCTTTCAATTTCAAAATAATCGTTATTTGTCTCCGTTGCTGTTGCCCATTCAAGCGTTGCGCCTGAGCCATTTTCAAAAGCGGTGAAGGAAAGTAATTCGATGGGAAAGGGTGGGGTAATAGCTTCAAGGCGAAGGTAGTCGAAAGCGATTTCTTCGTCGCCACCTCCTGCAGTTGCTTCTATTCGAAGTTCCAGTGAACTGCCGCCGGAGGGTATGCTAAAGGAGTATTCCGAAAAAATATTATTTATTATTCCATCTTCTCCATCCCCATCGCAATTTGCATCATAATTAAGTGGTTCATTGGTATCATCCATTGGGTCGTTGCAGAAAATATTAGGGGAGAAGCATAAACCTAATATCTCTGGAGCTCCATCAATGGCGTAAAAGACTTTTAGTCCGTCTCCTATGTCCCAGATACTACTGCCACAAGTATTATTAGCTCCATTTGCAACCAATAATTTAAATGTGATCCCCGTAGCGCCGTTAATATTAATGGAGTGACCATTTGCAGAAAGAAAGCTGAGACTCTTACTGTCATCATCAAGTGGAGCTCCACATCCCCCAGTATCATCCAGGTCCTCTCCTGCAAAAAAGAAGTTTCCATTTTGTCCGCTGTATGGATTGGTAACATCAATGGGATCATTTACACATCCGGTATACATCAGGGTAGCTCCCTGATTCTCAACGCGGCCAAAGTAATCCTCGGAGGAACCATCGGCATCAATAAACTGATTATCAGCGGCATAGCGGGTACCCGTTCCATCAGTTTCAAAGTCTTCCGACCAGAAAACGGATTGAGCCTTACCTGAGAAGGAAGCTGTCAACAGGATAGCCATCGAAATAATAATGCTTGTTGTGTGATTCGGAGCAATCATCTTATTCAATTTAATTTAGGTATAACAGGTCTGAAAGGAGCAGACCAAATGAATAAGACGACAAATAGATTAGTGTAAATTAGAGGAATGACGGTACAATCGGAAGCCTTGTTTCAGGCATTTTAAAAAACGGGTAATTATACCAATTTCACCTGTCAGGAGTTCTCTGCAAATTAACGGGTGAAACCACTTATAAATGAGTGTTAGATCTTTATGACCTTTTAGAAAAGGAGATAATCCTCAAGCTAATTCTCCATTTCAACTCCCGCCTGTTTCAGCCAATTCAATAAGTGGTTCTTTTCTTTTTCTGTTAATACCACTTCATTCCCCTTGGGCATACGCTTTCGTTTAAAAACCTGCTTGTAGATCTTTTTGGCAAATCCATCCATGTTTTCCAGCGTAAACACCTTATTGGGCAGGTCCGTCTGGTGACAGGCATTGCATTTTTCCTCCAGTACTTTAAATGCCAACTCTTTAAGCCCGGGATCGGAAGGAGAAAAAGGCAATTGAAATGCCAGAAATAGCAGGAGACTGAGAAGTGTAATGGTTGATTTCAACTTGCAGACTTTGCCGGCAAATATCGCATAATTATATGATAAACTCCTTTTTGAGAAGGACCTCATCATCCTGATTGTAATAGACGACAAAATAGGTGCCGGTATCCCAACCTGATACGGAAACTTTGAAGTTAAGTTTTGCCCGATGGGTCTTTGGCACACTCAAAGTATCCGGGTTATCGTAAATTAATTCCCCCTCAGCTGTCAGGATTTTGCATTTTACAGTGGTGGGTTTGTCGGTAGCGAATTCAATTTCTCCACTCACAAAAACAGGGCTTGCTAAAACATACCCGTCGGATTGCCCCAGGTTTCGTCTAACATGGTGCCAGGGAATTTCCTGTTCGGTGAGATCGGCTACGAATTGGGTTAATTTTTTGGTTTTTGCCGGATTGTCTGAAGAAATATAGGACAGGGAATGATTATCAGAAACACACCATACGGCTTCCTGAATGGCATGGGAGTCGAATCCTCCGTTTTCGTTAATAAAGTCCGCGAGTTTTTGAAGCTTTTCCCTTTTGGTAGGCATAAATTGAAAAGCCATACCTGTACCAGGAACTCCATCCGAGGCTTCCGTGCAATAGCCGTCCAGAACCTTTTTTCGAAAGCGTTTTCTATACAGAGCAATTACCTGATCTTCCACAATGATCAGGATCTGGTCGTGTTCATCGGAGGTGTAGAATTCCGTTCCTGCCGGAATGATCAATTCCACATCTCTATTGTGGCTGGATTTGATTTTTAATTCAACAGATCCTTCAGAGTAGTCTCCATTGGCAAGGATTTCAACTTCGAAATCGGGATGTTCGATTAATTGATCCAGGGAATACTGTTTGGCAGCAAATGCCTGCGCGATGGAAAACAGCAGGATGGCGGAAAGGCTTGCAATTTTAAAGGTCATCTTTAATGTTTACCAGATGTGTAATAATGGACCCCTTATTAACGGCCGGAAGTCTGCAAATATTAGGTGCCGGCACCCAAAAACAAAAAATACTTACATCAATACACCATTTTTTGACTGCACAGCCTGGGGTAATTCTTTTTCACCAAGCATTTCCCGAAGATCAATTTCAATCACCCGGCAGAGAGATAACATGGGAATGTCATTCGCCATTCCCTGAAAGGGGTTTTCAGAATAATCGCCCACAATCTCCATCATGACATACACCCAGCCTACCAGTGCTGCTACGGGAATGGCAAGCCAAAGCCCCCAGGATTCGATGGACAATCATCAATGAGTTCTTCTTCCCGCAATTGTCGAAGATCCCGGGATTGTTCGTTAATAATTTGGGTAGCCGTACAAACTGCCTACCAATCCCATAAAGGCCAAAAGCCATGCGATATGATGCCCAGACCAACTGATTAGTTTTCCAAGGCTGATTCCCTTTGTTACAATCATAAAACGGTGTTTAAGACTTGCAATGTAAATAGATAAGGACAATTCAGGTTGCATGAAACTTTGGTTGGGAAAATAACCTCATATCGCAAAATTTTCTATTTTTGATGCACAAGCCCTGCATTCATGAGATACGCTATATGCCCGCTCAGCGTGGTGCCCGTGAGAAGTGGTGCCCAGGAAAAGAGCGAACAGATTACCCAAATCCTATTTGGAGAATGCGTGGAGGTCATCGACCGCCGCGGTAAGTCCTGGTCTAAAGTACATTGTCTTTGGGACGATACAATTGGTTGGGTAGACAGCCGGCAGTTAATGCCGATCTCGGAGAATACTTTTGCAGAGGTTAAGAACGACTTTTCCTACAGTTTGGATCTAATCCATCCCGTTGCCTCCGGAGATAATTTCATTCCGGTTCCGCTGGGTGCCCGACTGCCTCAGTTCGACGGCATTCAATTTGAGTTGGGAACACACAATTACACGTTTAGCGGACAAGCAGTTGAGCCCGTTGCGCTTTCTCATCGTCCGGAAATGTTGTTGCGAATTGCCCGAAAATACCTGGGAGCACCTCAAATGAAAGGCGGGCGATCGCCATTAGGCATTGATGCAGCCGGTCTCATTCAGAATGTATTTGGCATGATGGGAATTTCGCTTCCCCGATCTGCTGATGAGCAGGTTTTTGCAGGAGACTCTGTAGATTTTGCAGAGCAGGCTACCGCAGGTGATCTTGCCTTTTTCGAAAACCGAAAAGGACAGGTTGATCATGTGGGCTTAATTCTTCCGGAAGGGGAGGTGTTGCATGTTTCCGGTCACACTAAGATTGACCAACTCGACCACTACGGCGCTTATGAGCGCGGCAAAAAATCTTACATCCATAAGCTTCGGGTGATTCGCCGCTTGCCTTTGGAAACTTCTTCCATTTCTGATATTCCTTCAAATGGGAATATGCCGGAGGAGAGTATACAGGGGCATCCGGAGTTGTTTGGAGCAAAAGCTTAATTAGGTTGAGTTTGGTTGAGTCGTCTCGCTCAGCTCGACGGTAGGTTGAGCTTGGTTGAGCCGCTTTCCTTCGGCCAGCGGTTTAACAGGTTCTTTTTAAAGAACTTACATGGAGATATTTTTCCCCAAACTCAACCCAACATCCGCTGAAGGCGGATAACTCAACCGGAGGCTTTCGAGCAAAGCGAGAAGCCGACCTCAACCAAACTCACCCCCAATATTTACAATACCTGCACTATATCATAATGCGTCAAAATATGATATTGACCCGTTTGATCCTTTACCAATACCGCATTCACTTTCCGGCTTAGGAATTTACTAAGCTCAGTGTAAGGCAGGTTCGACTCCACTACCGGAAAGGATTCACTCATGACCTCAGATACGGATTTCTCCGAATTACTCATTGGGTTTTCCAGCAGGTAGGAGAGGACGGCACTTTCGGTGATAGCACCTACCGGTTCGTCTTCCTTGAATACGGGGAGCTGACTGATGTCATTATCTTTCATTAATTGGAAAGCTTCCCGTACGGTTTGATCAGGTCCAACAGAAATGAATTTCTTGTCCTGCTTGTGGGCAATGATTTCCTTTACCAGCATTTCAGATTCCAGGAAGCCGCGCTCACGCATCCAGTCGTCGTTGTAGATTTTGCCTACATACCGGCTTCCGTGATCATGGATGACAACGACCACCACATCATCTTTGGTGAGTTGGTCTTTCATTTGTAACAATCCGGCGACAGCCGAACCGGCAGAGTATCCCAGCAAAATGCCTTCCTCACGGGCGAGGCGGCGTGCCATTACAGCTCCGTCTTTATCAGTTACTTTTTCGAAGTGGTCAATTACGTCAAAGTCTACATTCTTTGGAAGAATATCTTCGCCAATGCCTTCGGTGATGTAGGGGTAAATTTCTTTTTCGTCAAATTCGCCGGTTTCGTGGTATTTCTTGAAAACCGATCCATAAGTGTCAATTCCCCAAATCTTTACATCAGGGTTTTGTTCTTTGAGGTATTTTCCGGTTCCGGAGATCGTTCCTCCGGTACCTACACCTACAATCATGTGGGTGATCTTTCCGTCGGTCTGTTTCCATATCTCAGGACCGGTAGATTCGTAATGTGCCTGGCGATTGGACAGGTTATCGTATTGATTGCACCAGTAAGAATTTGGGATGCTTTTGCTTAGTCTTTCGGCTACCGAGTAATAGGATTTAGGATCATCAGGCTCTACATTAGTCGGACAAACAATTACTTCACCACCCAGCGCTCGCAGGAGATCCATCTTCTCCTTTGATTGTTTGTCGTTGGTGGTGAAAATGCAACGGTATCCTTTTACACATGCAGCAATAGCCAGTCCCATGCCTGTATTTCCGGAAGTACATTCGATAATGGTGCCTCCGGGCTTTATATCGCCTCTTGCTTCGGCATCTTCCAGCATTTTAAGTGCCATGCGGTCTTTGATCGAATGCCCCGGATTAAAGGTCTCGACTTTCATTAAAACCGTTGCAGGTACACCTGCAACCACTTTATGCAATTTAACCATTGGTGTGTTGCCGATGGTCTTTAATATATTTTCACAATAATCCATTCGATGATTTTTATGGATTGCGTTTTGCAATCTATTGTTTATGGTTTTGTTTGATCAATTGTTATTTGAAGTAGCGCATATGCACAAAGAAACGCGGATCTATTACCCCGACCATATCCGCTACAGTTGGTGTTACGACAGCCAGTATGCTGGCATCAAAAAGTGGAGGTATCCGACCGATAACCTGGACATAAACCGTGCGCCGACTCATTGGATTTGTCAATTCAAGAATAGAATTTATGGGTGCATTCCGATGCAATATGTATAATTCCTGTCCTTGAAATTCCCGATCTTTTTGCCAGGTGGCAACGCCCCGCTGGGTCACTTCCATTTTACCGTCTGAATGGCCGTGGAAAGTTTTTCCGAGCTCATAGCTTCGTTCCCACAGTGGTCCGCCCTGAATCATACGCAGGGTATCTGGAATACCCAAAACGCTCATCCAGCCAATCTGTAACTCCTGCCCAATTTTTAAATTATTATCCGGCAATCCATTTCGTTGCCGAATGGTATCCATAGGCATCCGAAAATATTGCTTGGAGATTCGATACATTGTATCTCCTTTCCGAACTACATAGCACACAGGAATGTGTGTTTTACTTGAAACGGTCTCTGTTTTATAACGAATAATAGCCCTGTTGGGGATGGGTACCCGTACGGGCTGATCGACTTTTACGCCCGATTCTCTCAATCCCGGATTGTATAAATACAAGTCGTTCAGGCTCATACCATAAAAGGATGCCAGGGAAAAAAGGGTCTGTTTAGGAGCCAGTCGATGTTCAAACATCTTTTCTCCCTGTGCTCCAAGGCTGATAAATATGGTATCTTTGAGGGTAAGATAGTTCAGGCTGTCGCCAGTGGCTTTGGCTTGGGGTATCAGAAAAAGTAAATAAGATAGTACTAGCAATCTGCGCATACAATCACGTCCATTTGCCGCAAAATTATGAAAAGTATTGGGATCATCCCTGCCCGTTATGCATCTAATCGCCTGCCCGGAAAACCTTTGGCTATGTTGGGAGAGCAAACGCTCATTCAGCGGGTATACAATCAGGTTCAAAAAGCAAACGAAATTAATGAGGTCTTAGTTGCCACAGACGACCAACGAATTAAAGATGCCGTATTGGCATTTGGCGGAAATGCCGTCATGACTTCTGTCGATCATCCTTCAGGAACGGACCGGATTGCAGAGGCCCTGGAATTAAGTCATTCGGATGCAGATATTGTGGTTAATATCCAGGGAGACGAGCCCTTTATTGATCCGGAAAATCTGGATAAACTGGTGTTGGCTCTGGCGGCAAATAAGGATATTCCTATTGGCACGCTTGTTTGTACCATTACAGATCGGGAAAGGCTATTTGATCCCAATACTGTGAAAGCCCTTCCGGATCAAACAGGAAAGGCGCTTTATTTCAGTCGGCAGGCTATTCCATTTATCAGGGGAGTTGGGAAAGAACAGTGGTTGGAGCAACACACCTTTTTTCAGCATATCGGTGTTTATGGCTTTCGCCGAAAGGCACTACAAGAAATAGTAAAGCTGCCCCAAAGCCGACTGGAAATAGCCGAATCTCTGGAGCAGCTTCGCTGGTTATCAAATGGGTATAGTATTCAGACAATCGTAGTTGATGAACCCGGTTTTGGGATTGACACACCGGAAGATCTGCAACGCGCTCGCCAAATACTGAGCGCTCATTAGTAATAAGAATCGAGGTAAGCGTCGAGAATCATGGTCTTCATCTCTCCAACGGTAAAGCCGTTATTGGCCGAATTTATTTGGACAACAACTGTAACATCCGACGTGGGAATATGAATCCATTGTGCACGTCCGCCGCGTCCGCTTGCATCGGTAAAAGCCCCGTTGTGATCAATCGTTTCCAGGGATCCATAGGTCGTTGTAAACATTCCCAGGTCATTGTCGATCATAGTTTGATGATCGATGCCATCCAACTCGCCATGCAGTAAAAAAGCGAGGAAGGCAGAATAATCATTGGCATTCATATACCAGGCACCAGCACCGGTGATCAGTGTTCCGTCCGGGTGGGTATAACCAGTCAGGCTCTGGTTGGCAAAATTGTAATTTCGGGTAGCATCTTCTTCGTTGCCGTCCCAGATATAAGGACCAACTTCTTCATCTATGCCGGCAGGAATAAGAACGGTATTACGAATATAGGCGATGTATCCCTGGGCAGCCTGATAATCGAATGCTTCGGCACCATCTTCATTCAAAGTGGTATTGAGGGCGTCATTTACTATCGGGTTTACCATGGGGATCAACAGGCGCATGAGGGTGTAGTTTACGTTGGCGTACCCGGCACTTACAGAGACATTTTTGGCTTCGAAGCCACCGGTTTCCATATAGGTGCGCATGCTTTCGTAGGTATCCTTGGTTCCGCGCAAGCCACTTTTGTGTTGAAGGATTTCCCGAAAAGTAATATTGTCAACTTCAGGAACCAATTCCCAGCGGTCTGGCAGGTAAGGAGCGATGGATGCATCCAGGCTGATGTTATTGGAATTGAGCGCCTTCATCATACCGGCAGCTGTAATGGTTTTTGTCATACTGTGTACTGATTTGCGATGAACCAGGTTGTAATCCGTTTCATCGCCGTCAATAGCCAATATGGCTTTACCAATGGCATTTTCTTCCTTTAGTTGGCCTTTATGTGCAATGGCATATTGGAATCCCACGCAGGCAGGTCCGAAGCTTTCCTCCAGTTGAGCGGCGAATTCATCAAAATGAATTTCTTTGTTTTTTATTACGGGTTTATCACAGGAAGTGCTGAAAAATAGTGGGGTGACGAACAAGAGCAAAAATGCTTTCTGGATTTTCATGATTTTAGTTTAGGATTATTGATAGCACAAATGTATCTGCTATAGCCTCCGAAAACCTTTATGAGAAATCCAAAAAGTGTAAACAAGTATAAAATTAGCCGGGTACTGAAGTTACTGTAACTCTGGCTGCAATTATGATACTGCAAACGGCTACAACTAATACGATCCAGGTAATGAGAAGAATTTTATTGCTGAGTTTCATGCTAAATGTTTTTTTAAGGAAAGTAGCGCTTCTTTAATTGAGCCACCAGCCCAGTAAAACGAATTTGATTAGTACAGTGAGAATTGATTGAATCATTATCATGCGATGCTATTTTTGTAGCGTACTACAACTTCATCCATACTTATTTCAAGAAGATCCATGCTCTTGAAAACATCCGGCAGAAATTGCTCGAAAAATCGTTCCTTGCGCAATGCACGGGTTTTTGACAGGCCATCGTCTGTGACGAAATACCCAATTCCCCGCTGGTTGTAAATAATTTCTTTGTCCTGCAGAAAGCTGAAAGTTCGGACTACCGTATTTGGGTTGACCTGTACCTCGCTTGCCAGTTCCCGAACAGAGGATATCTTATCTCCAGGCTTGATTTGGCCAGACAGAATATTGTCCAGCAAATAATCAGCGATCTGGATATATATTGCTTTGGGTTGTTTGAAATCCATCTTACACTTCTTTTTCTTTCAACTTGAGAAAGGCCAATACGACTGTCAATGCGGGGAGTATTCCCCAGAAAAGCACCTTAACAATGGTGACAAAATCAGTTTCCAGAAAGGTTTTAAAGCCTTCTCCCGGCTCAAAAGGTGGTCCTTCCGTAAATACGTTTTGACCAAAAAGCATCAAAGCAAAGAGGCATGCTATTCCTGCAATAGAGCCTAAATAGAGGGAAGTGGCGAGCGATATTTTAACGATTGCCAGCTTTATAAATACGATAGAGCCAAGCAGGAAAATTCCCTGTAGTACAAAGTAAATTTTGATCACCAGCCAGGTGGTATATCCGAAGAGTTCAAAGGACAGCATTTCCAATCCTTTACGTTCGAAAAAGAGGGTGTCTGCTACCCTGGAAAACAGCCAGTAACTGAGCCATAAAACTAATGGGAAGAGTATAGCTGTAATGAGGTATTTACTGAGGAACTTCTCCAAATTGGAAGCAGGCAGACTCAGATAAAATTGCTTTCCAGCATCGGTAGACATA
This sequence comes from Bacteroidota bacterium, assembly GCA_018222965.1. GTDB lineage: Bacteria > Bacteroidota > Bacteroidia > Chitinophagales > Saprospiraceae > JAAEZH01. Next base: position 1,508 of record JAAEZH010000016.1, on the reverse strand, counting down.
TTATTAAAAGCATAGCTTGAGAAAAGAAATCCGCCAATCAACAGATTCAGGCCAAACCAAATCATATGATATTCAGGGTCCGGATCATTGTCCAGAGAGGTTGCCCAGGCTATTAATAGATTGAAACCGAGGGCAAACCCCAGCAGCAATAAACTGGTTCGCGAAGAAAAGTTCAGGTTGTTTGAGATCAGCCTAAACAGGCGTGTCGGATTTAAAATGAGCTGGTTCATTTTTTAGGATTTGAATAGTTGGGTGATGGTGCCGTTGTCAGTGATAAGCGCATTAAACAGGATTTCCAGATCGATGTCTGTGTCGTCATAGGCTCCGGCTTGTCGGGGCTCAACGGCCATATATCCTCCTGGAATCCGTTCTGCATATAGTACCTGAGCGGTCTCCGGTTCGCGTTGATGAATTCGGAAACTGAGTTTCTCGCTTACGCCGGCTAGTGACTGATGAAACAGTATGCGTCCTTCGTCCAACAGGATTACTTCTTCAATAAGGGTAGAGACATCGCGCACCTGGTGGGTGGAAAGGATGATGATCCGATCCTCGTTGATGCTTTCAGCTAGTAACTGCCGAAACTGTGCCTTTGAAGGAATGTCCAGGCCGTTTGTCGGTTCATCCAGAATCAATACGGAAGCCCTGGTTGCCAGACCAAATCCAAGCATGACTTTTTTCTTTTGCCCGTAACTTAGCTTACGCATGTTTTGATCGGTCTGTATCCCAAAAGTGCCAATGAAACGATCAAACTGAGATCGGTCAAAACGAGGATAAAAAGGAGCGTAATTCTGCACAAATTGCTCCACTCGGAGATTGGGGACATAAATTTCCTCCGGCATGAAAAAAATGTCCGACAAAAAGTCGGGATGTCTGTCGGAGGGAATCCACGATCCAACTTCACAAGTACCGGATTTCGGAAACAATAAGCCCCCAATCAATCGGAGCAGGGTAGTCTTGCCGGCCCCGTTTCTTCCCAGCAAGCCGTATATGTGGCCGGGTTCGATGTAAAGATTTAAATCACTAAAAAGTGCTTTACTCTTTTTGTAGTGATAATGCAATTGGTCAAGATGTATCATTTTGTCTTCTGTTTTAGTGTACTACTTGACTAGTACAGTATAAAAGTAGGACAAAAAGATTTACAATGCAAGTTTTTTTGAAAAGAGGAGAGAGGAGAGAGGAATTCTTAGTTTTTATTTATTAATTTTTAATTAAACACCAATACACCGTTTCACTTCCTTCGGAACCAATAATATCTCACGCAGAGAAAGGGAGAAGGGGTGGGGTGATTGGGAATTGTTAATGCTGAATGCTGAATTATCAATTCTTAGGTGTATTGGCCTAATTACTTAGGGTCAATCATTGGGCATTTTATCTGGCCTTATTTTATTTAGTGAGCAGTGAGTCAAAATGCGTTAAAAACTGGGTAGTGTCTGAGCCAGAAATCAAAGAGCATAAAAAATGGTGTGCAACACAAAGAGACTTTAGGCATCAGGTAGTCTGTTCCGGCG
>JAAEZH010000103.1 GCA_018222965.1 Bacteroidota bacterium | reverse complement strand
GTTCCGTTTGTTCCGTTTGTTCCGTTTGTTCCGTTTGTTCCGTTTGTTCCGTTTGGCAATTAAAAATTAAAACCTATAAATTAATAATTCAACTTTTTACATTTCTAATTAAACGGGCGCCCTTTAATTTTGCCATGCTCAGCCTTCTGCTTCATAGTCATTGGACGAACAATTTCTGTGTGTTTTATATTCACCTCACAAAGATCGAAGTGCCTTAATTTATCAACCTCATACTCTTCCCTTTCAGTAGTACAAGGATTTCGGATAACCTCATACATAACGAGGTTCCTACAATTTTCTGAAAAGTAAATCAAGATTCTATTCTTGTTCAATTTATTTTTTAAAAGGCTATCAATTCGATAAATAAAATCAAAACTAAATTCACCCATTTCCGGAAGAAAAAAATCAGTCAGACAATCTGACAATTCATCCGCATCTGAATACCTAAAACGAGGAAACTCTCTTCTGGGATTAAAAGACAATATGGAATCCAGTTGGTCAATAGTTACTGGACTCATCCTTTGCCGATGTTCCTGGTTAAGGAGCGCTTCCAAAACATTGGCATCCTGATAATACCATTCTACATTTTCCGAACTCAATAAAAAATCAATTTCATCTTCATAATATTCACCTCCAAAATAATTCCGCTCTACATCCATGGAAAAAATACGGTCATTAATGTTATCTCTAATCAACACATAATCTGTACCGTGAGATGCCAAAAACTCCACGAAATAAAGACTTAATTCAAGACTATTGATATTAAGGCTATCATAATATAAATCATAATCAATGTAACCATCCGTCCTTCCATAATATTCATCAAAGTAGGCTTGAATATCATCAGCTATCTGTTCCTTTGGATTTTGCTTAGCATGGTAACCGCATGCATTCAAAATAAGAAGGGCAATTAACGTATAAAACCCATAAAACTTATAAAACATATTAAACGATTTACATTCCTGCTCGTCTAGCTCACCTGTCAGGCAGGCATTTTACATTTCCCGTTTTACATTTTACATTAATCTGAGAACCCACCTTCGGTGAGTGGTTGATCAAACTATAAAAATTTTGAATTCTGAATTTACCATTCTGCTTTCCCCCTTCTCCCTTTCTCTGCGTGAAACCCATATTGAAAATTGCTCATTCCTCATTTAACATTAATTCCTCTATCGGAATCTCCACTCTAAATTTACCAAAAAATTCGCCTTCTCCTCCGGGATATAAAATGAAAGCATCTTCAGCAAGACACCAGCTGATACCACTATTGGCCCCCGTTTCATAAGACTCCTTGTGAAAATGCTTTTCGCCGAAAGGCAAAAAAGGCCGAAGCAGCTCGCGGTCAAATTGAGGGAACAAAGCTTCCGGTACGACATACCATCTGAGGTCCGACTTATTTAGCACCAGGGGATAATAACTGGTATCAGCTATCGAATTTAAATGCGTTTTAATAGTCCAAATCTCAAAACTGAGCAGACTGTCATTTTCGAATAGCACGCGGTAATCAGAAACTACAGAAACATCGAGATCCAGTCCCAATAATTCCTCCTTCATGGAAGAGGGGGTTTCAAAGGAGACTTCTCCCCTTTCGGCCAAAAATTCATTGGTTTTACTCAAAATGGAATCCGGAAAGGGACCCCTGATTTGCGGGTAAGTGGCTTTCGCCGAATAGGCCGGCGTTTCCACAGATCGCGTTTTTGAAAGCACTTCAAAT
>JAAEZH010000078.1 GCA_018222965.1 Bacteroidota bacterium | reverse complement strand
TCAATCGCCGAAGCCGCAGGTGCAGGCGATAAACCGACTCCCCTTTTAGCGGGCTGAGGGGGAGAACCCCCGTTCTGACTTAATTGTATTTGCCTCCGGCGGCTTTTTTGCCTTGATGCAAATGAAGCAACCTGCCTGCCGGCCATACTGGCAAAGTAGGCGGGATAAAATAAGGCCGGATAAAATACCCAAAGATTGACCCTAAGTAATTAGGCCAGTACATCTAGCAATAAGATTTAGGCACATTGAGCAAAACAAGACCTAATCCGTTCTAAAGGAAATCAAACCTGAATGACAGGCAAACTACTCAGCCGTTTATTAGCCTTTTTACTCTTCTGCTTCCTTTTGCTACTCCTTGGCGGGAATTTTTTTATTCGCCATAAGTTGGTTCATAAACTGGATAACTTATCGGAGAAAGGTATTATGGTTCAATATCAGAAATTGGAAACTGGCATTTTCTCCGGGGAGATTTTATTAGAGGGCGTGACCCTGGATTTTTTCCCGGATAGTCTTTCAGGCGTTGCGCCCGGGGAAAAAGCCGGGACTTTTACAGCCGGGAAACTGACCGGAAACGGCATATCCTGGATCGATTTAATTAGAAATAAAACCCTTAAGCTTAATTCACTGCAACTTGAGGATTACTATCTGGAGAATTGCATGAGTGACTCGATCTCCAGAACATTGTCCATTGGGGAAGGAGGTACTGTGTTTCAGGTCGGCCACTTGCTTTTCAATAAGGGTTGCTATTTCCAGACCGGTCCGCAAGGAGAATCTTATCCGGCTTTACAAATAGCAATAAATCGACTGGATGTTCGAGAGCTGCGATTTGAACCCGAAAATAAAACCTTGAGTTATGCGGCGGGAGATATCCATATCACCGGATTTGAAAAGCACCTCCCCGAAAACGTACGTTGCATTCGAATTCAGGATATCAAGGCAGACTTAAAAAAAGATCGATATACCGCCAGCGGTTTTCATTGGTTTAATCGACTGTCCAAAACCGATTGTGGTAAAAAAGGCATTCCCTTTTTAGAACTTCGAGTGCCACATTTAAGCATGAAGGGACCGACACTGTTAAAGGCCTGGAATGAGCACGAAATGCACATTCAGGAATTTGTGATTGAATCACCGTCCCTTAATATCCAGGAAACAAACCGGCACCATCCTCCAGCCCGGAAACCCTTGCCACAGGATCTGATTCGCGATTTGCCCTTTGCTTTCCGCGTGGACAGCATACGAATTGATTCCGGATACATCCATTTTGAAAAATATATGCCGGAAAAAGAACAGTCTGGTTACATCAATTTTACGGCAATAAATGCAACCGTAAAAGAGGTAAGTAATGAAGCCAAAAGATTAGAAAAGAATCCCTTTTGGCAAATAGAAGCGGAAGCCCGGTTTATGGATCAGGCAGCATTAAATGCCTGGTTTAAGTTTGATCAAAGAGATACAACAGGGGCGTATTCTTTCAGTGCCCGGATGGGATCTATGCCCATGCCAGCCATTAATACAATCCTCGAACCGCTGGCTAACTTGCGTTTTGAAGAAGGCAATGCGGTGGCATTCCGGGCCGATGTATTTGCCAATCGCTATCGAGCCAACGGTGAATTGGTATTTGAATATGAAAACCTTAAACTCGCTTTGTTGGATGCCGAACATCAAGATAAAAAGCTGACCAATTTTTTTGTCAATCTTCTAATGGTTAGAAAAGAGAACCTGCCCCAGAATAAAAGCTATCAAAGCGGTTCAGTGGATGTTGTATTGGAGCAAAATCGATCCGTATTCAGGCATTGGTGGATGAGTGTCAGAAGTGGTCTTATTAGTATTGCCTTTCCGGATATTCCCGGTTGATCCGTTTCTCCCGTTCTTCCCGATTACTCCGTAAAGCTATTTCCTCTCCCCAAAAATCAAAACTTTACAAAACCAAAGTGGCCCAAACCACTTCGTCGTCGGGATATTCTGGTGAAATTCAAAAGCAAACAACTTCTTAATTCAAACCTATCGGCGCTTCATTCGTTTTAGCGGCAATGAAATCAAAAGAAAATCCATCTTTTTGGAGTCGATTGTTTAAGCCTTTTAAGTCCGTATATAACTTTGGATTTGAATTAATAAACGCCTACATCTACGATCGCTCGACCACCATGGGAGCATCCATTGCTTTTTACACCATATTTTCTCTGGCTCCTATTTTTGTAATTGTTATTGCTATTGCCGGTTTTTTTGCGGGCACAGATGCTGTCAGAGGTGAATTGGAAAGTCAGCTGAGTAGCCTTATTGGACCCTCGGTTGCAGATATGACCAATCAAATTGTGGAAAATGCCTACCTCAGTGGCGACTCCATCTGGGCTACTATCCTAAGTGTATTAATGTTGTTAATTGGAGCGACTACCGTTGTCGGCGAATTAAAAAACAACCTGAATTACGTTTGGGGCATCCAGGAGCAACCTGAAAATTCTATTTTATCCTTACTCCGGAATCGTTTTTTGTCCCTTTCCTTTGTGGTAAGTCTGGGATTTATCATGCTTGTGTCTCTGGTTCTTAATGCAGCCTTAGTCGCCTTTTCCGCTCGGATAGCATCTACTTTCCCCAGTCTGGAAGGCACTTCGATTATCAATTTTTCCAATGTCCTTTCTTTCCTGGTGACGATGATCATCTTCGCCCTGCTTTTTAAATACCTGCCTGATGCAAAAGTAAAATGGAAGCATGTCTGGGCCGGAGCTGTTTTTACAGCGATCCTGTTTGCTCTGGGTAAATACCTGATCGGATTCTATCTGGGTAATAGTACGATTGCAAGCAGTTATGGAGCGGCAGGTGCTTTAGTTGCCCTCCTGATTTGGGTGTATTACAGTGCTCAAATTGTCATTCTGGGGGCAGAGTTTACCAAAATCTGGTCCCGAAAATTTGGTGAGGGAATTCGTCCGGCAGAGCACGCTGTACGCATAAAAAAACAGGTAGTTCAGAAACCGGAAAAAATGGAAGAATGAAATTAAAAAAGAGATATTTAATTCCGGCTCTGATACTGGTTTTGCTACTTGTGATTCGGATTGCCCTACCCCACATAGTAACCAATTATGTAAACCGCGTTTTGAATGAAATTCCGGGACACCGGGGTTCCGTTTCGGATGTTGACTTGCATTTATACAGAGTTGGCAACAAGCTAAAAAAACATCGAACTTCAAACAAAAACACGTAATCATTTTCATATATCGAGATTTATCAATATGTTTGTAGTATGAATTTGAAAACGGCAACAGAAATTGGTAAATGTTTATCGAACCAAATCAGGTTTCAGATATTGGAATGGCTGAAAGAACCAGAAAAACACTTTCCACCACACGAAACATTAAAACACTTCAATGATGGTGTTTGCGTTACCTATATTCAAGAAAAAACGGAGTTATCTCAATCGACTATTTCAACATATTTGACCAATATGGAAAAATGTGGACTTTTAATTTCAACAAGACACGGAAAATGGTCGTATTTAAAAAGGAACGAAGAGACTATTAAACAGTTTACGGATTTTCTAACATAAAAAAATTTGATATTACATATCGATATTTCGCAATATGACAAACTATGACATTATTAATTGACATATTAGGTTGGTCAGGTTCAGGATTGATAATCCTTGCCTATGCCCTAACTCTAATCGAAAACAAAAAATATTTGCACTATGGCAAGTATTTAAATTTGCTTGGAGGACTTTTAATAGCCATAAACTGTTATTACTATAGTGCAATTCCACCATTTGCAACTAATCTACTTTGGAGTGTCATTGCAACTTTAACGATATATAAGTCAAGAAATAAAAAAGAGAAATGTAACAAGACTAAATGTTTAACTTAAAAATAAAACAATGAAAATTTTAATAATTGGAGGAAATGGAACAATAGGAAAAAAAGTTGTTTCGCATTTTAAACAAAAAAATGAAATTTTAATCGGTGGACGAACCAATGGAGATGTGACTGTTGACATTGCTGATAGTAGCTCGATAAAGTCAATGTTTGAAAAAATTGGAAAACTGGACGCTATAATTTGTATCGCTGGAGAAGCAAAATGGGACGATTTCAATAAACTTTCTGAAGACGATTATTATATCGGACTAAAAAGTAAACTAATGGGACAAGTTAATCTTGTACGTATTGGACAGAATTATTTAAATTCAAATGGTTCCATAACTCTATCCACAGGAATTTTAGCAGATGACCCAGTTGTAAAAACAACGAGTGCTGCTATGGTAAATGGCGGAATTCATAGTTTTGTTCAAGCTGTTGCACTCGAAATTGAAAACGGAATTAGAGTAAATGTCGTTTCTTCTGGAATGGTGGAAGATGCTTATGAAAAATACAAAGACTATTTCCCAGGGCACAATCCAATACCAATGAAAAAAGTAATTAACGGATATGTAAGAAGTGTAAACGGAAAAGGAAATGGAGAAATAATTAGAATTTACGACTGAAAAAAGCCAGTTGCCAACACCGTATAAAATTAATTGCTTGGTTAAAGCCTACTTACGAAAGTCCTCGCGGACTTTCTATCTGTGATTTATTTGCTAACTTTAGTGCTTAAATCACGCAACTAATCTTATACAAACACGGTGCGTATACTATCGACAGCCTGCAAATCCTCAAACTTGGGTCCAATTCAGATTTTCCATTTGTTTTTGTAGAGAAAACCGATCTTTCTGTTCAGTGGTCTGCCTTATTTGACGGAGCTATAGTCGGAGAAATAAAATTTATACAACCAAACCTCAATTTTGCAGCTCCGGAATCTACGGAGGAGGGACAGTACGGACAGGATGTGGATTGGACTCAACCGATAAAGGACCTCATACCATTGCAAATAAACCGCCTGGACATTGAGGAAGGAACGGTACGCTATGTAGATGAACATGTTAAACCGACTGTTGATGTTAGTCTTGACAGCCTGAAAATGGTTCTTTTGAATTTGAATAATGCCAGAAAGCAAGAAAAAGCATTGCCCTCTCAATTAGACCTTCAAGCTGTTTCCATTGGGTCCGGGCGCCTTTCGGCGAAAGGCGATTTAAACATCCTTAAGCAGATTCCGGATTTTGATATCAGTCTTACTTTTGAAGAGGTTGATTTGCCCGCTTTAAATGACTTTCTGAAAGTCTATGCCGGCGTTGACGCAGAGGCTGGTGTCTTTAATTTATATTCGGAGATGGCCGCTTCCGACGCTCAACTGGAAGGCTATTTAAAACCTATAATGACAGACATAAAAATCTTTAGCTTACAAAGCGATAAAGACCAGCCCTTTCGCTTATTATGGGAAGGGGTTGTGGGTCTGCTTTCAGAGCTTTTTGTAAACCAAAAGTGTGATCTATTTGCGAGTAAAGTGCCCTTAAAAGGAAACATAGGCGAATCCAGTGTTGAAGTATTGCCCGCACTCTGGAATATTTTTCGAAATGCATTCATTGAGGCCTTAGAAAAGGAAACGGACAACGAAATTAATTTTGACCAGCTAACGAAAGACTTAAGCTGGCAGGAACAAACTTTAATTGATCGCGCTCTTCCACTAACCTCGGGCCCGAATAAACTTTTGTATGCTCCGACCTGATTTTCCCTGAACATCCAGGACATACATCCCTTCCGGAATGTCATTCAGCGAAAGCGAAAAAGAACGGCCCCGAAAAGTAGCTTCTTTAATTAATCGGCCCTGTAAATCGTAAAGGCGTACTTGTTTTAAATCCTGTCCAGCCGGATGATTTGATTGCAATTCAATAAAGTCAAATGCCGGATTTGGGAATAGCTCCCAGGATTCTGTCGCCAAAAACTCCGTGCCTGACACTTCAGAAATATTCCATCCAATATCTTCGAGCATAGCCAGTACGATGGGGCCCGGTTCATTTTCAACTTCTCCGGGAGAAATGTAGGGTGTCATCAGTGAGTTATCGCTGTTGTTGTAGGTGTTTTCATCCAAATGAGTCATGCTGGATCCAAACTGGTAATTACCGGGAGCAAAGAGCTTCACCTGTGTATCATTGTTGGCTGCTACGGCCAGCGGTGCTGTGCTGTAAACATTGTTGCTGGTAAATGCCTGCTCCAGTTCGGCCGATGGATTGTTAAACATATTTGGGTCTGCCAGAAAATCTCCGTTAGAATTTACGGTGTATGTATCGAATATACCGGGCTTGCCATCGAGTTCCGGAAAAGGGAAACTGGGACCCAATGGAAAAAAGTCGGCAGCTGTAATCTCTCCGAATGAGCCCATCATGTCTTCTACTTTAGCCAGCGAAGCTATACCCAGGCCGTGTCCCAGTTCGTGCAGGAAAACAGAAACAAAATCAAATTGAAATTCGGAGGGATTGCCATCAGTTCCAAAATACCAGTTGCCCGAAATGTTGATGTAAATATCCATATCGTTGTGATCGGGCTGCAGGTCTTCGCCGGCGAGGGCATTGGCCAGACAGGCGGGATACCACACATCTGCTACCGGTGCATTGGCAAAATTCATATCGCCATTGGGAAGGGTCAATCCCAGGAATTGCCCGGCCCCCAATTCCCCTAATACCACCCGGACTTTAATAGGAACATCAGATTGTAAATACTGTTCCCAAATATCACCACAGTATTCGATGGCATCATATTGCTCGTTGGTTGCTCCTATGATTTCGAAGCTGAAAGTTGCATTTTGAGCTTTCAGCAGGAAAGGAGAAAGAGCAATGGAGAGCAGGAGTAGATATTTCTTCATGGCAATGGTTTTTGTGTACAGGATAAAAATGAAAATCCAAAAGGTGCGACCCGCTCCGCAGGTCGATGGCAATTATATTCTTTACCCAGCTTATAATCTTTGGCAAAGTTAGACCCGCGAAGGCGGGTCTCCTATCCTTAGCACAATGGCACCCCCACCCCAAACGACCCGCGAAGGCGGGTCGCACCCTATGGTATATGAGTTTTGTCCTGTAGTGAGCAATGGTTTAGGGAAGTAAAGATAAGCGGATATGCCTTTCAACAGAAAACCCCGGCCTGAAATATTCAGACCGGGGTTTTGAAATGCTCTTTAAAATAGATCTAGCGCTGGATTACAAGCGCTGTACTGTTTATGCTATTCCGGCTGATGATCATTACCTGAAACATGCCGGTTGGAAGGTCGGATACATCAAGATCCAATAATTGTTTCCCGGAAATCAAGTTTTGTTCTCCCAGGTTTTTTACAACGCGACCCTGTGTATCAAGTATCCGGATTTGAACATCTTCGGAAGCTTCATTCAGCGAAAGCTGCAGACTGGCGCTTGTGCCTGTCGGATTGGGAAATACGGTCATTTGGGAAATATTGCCCGATACCTCTTCGGTGGCAACAGGTGTGAAATCTTCAACTTTTTCAAAGAGGAATAATCCGTTGTGCATATCAGACAACAACACATTTCCACTGCTCAGGAAAGGATAAACACCCCAGGCCCCTTTGTAAGAAGCATCATTGGCCGGCTCGTATGTATCGTAATAGGCCATGCGCTGCGGATCGGCCGGATCAGTCAGGTCAAAAACCTGTAGTCCGTCGTAATAATAAGAAACGTATAATTTGCCCTCGTGTACGATGAGGTTGTGCGCAATTTCTGAAGGATGCCCCGATTCAGCGCCGAAGGTTTTGACGACATGAATGTCTGAGAAATTTGAAACGTCAACCACCTTAAGGTCGGTTCCGTGGGTTTCATCAGCGAGGTAGTAGTATTGCCCGTTCGGGTGCAGCCATCCGGAATGATTGTATCCTTGTTGTTCGTAGTCGGTCATGGTGCCCAGCAGCTCCGGATTTTCCGGATCGCTAAAGTCAACGACGTAAAATCCGGACGGACCGCAATTCAGATAAGCTGTATCTCCCTGTACATAGGTGTCGTGGACATAAGGCAGGCTCAAACTGGCATTGGGGAAAGAAGCTACCAGCGTTGGGTTTTCCGGATCATCGAGCGACAGGATGCGCAGGGCATAATTAGCCGGTCCCTGCGAAACCCCACAGGCATACAACCGGGCACTCGTCGTATCAATGAAAATATTATGAGCTCTTACCATCAGGTCATTGGCATCATATACCACATTGACACTGGTCGGGAGTTCAGACATATCAATTACCTGGAGAGTACTTACGCCTTCGTCGGCTACGGTATACAGATAATCGCCGTAAGAATGATAATCGCGATGCAGCAAATTAGAGCCATCGGCAGCACCCGCTACAAAAGCATCCGGGAGTTCAACCGCGTCGGTTCCTTCGGTTACATCAAAGAAGTGCACACCGGCCGTGGAGCCAATAATCGCAATTTCCCGATCGTTTATTTCTACACCCCAGGTGTCGTTGTAGCGACCACCCAGCCAGCCGGTGGGCGTAATATCATCGTTTTGCCAGTTGAATAAAAGCGTGGCCTCTTCTGCCTGGCCGAATGCCATGGAAGCAGTAAGAAGCATTAAACAAAATGCGGGTAAAAATTTCATGCTGTTGTATTTCTTTAGTTGTTGTTATCAGACAGGATATGCGCATAATAGTGGCATCAATCGGTTGTAAATGTAGGAAAAGAGAAGGGTTTTGTGGTCAGCGGATGTGGAATGGGTAGGCTTCCGACAAAATTGACCCTAAGACTTTCGCGGGTAAATGGGTGGGTCTGGCTTAGATCTTCATTCGGCGAAAGCCGGGAGCCTTAAAAATTTGTATTTTGGGAACTGTTGTTTAACCCCAAATTTTTGAAATATTTCAGCCAAAAAATTTTAAATATTTATGTTGTCACAAATAAGCCAAACAGGCCTTAGTGTTTTATTCTCCAGGCAATTCGGATTTTCTTTTTTGTTTTTCCTCTTGCCGTTTTTACTCATTTCTCAGGAATCTCTTGAAAAAAGCATGGCAGACTTTTCTGCTTTGGTTGGAGAGGTGCAGGTCGGTAAGGACCGATATGCCCAATCGATCACCTTCGATAAGGCAAAACCCTATCTCCTGATTTTTAAGATTACAGAAACCGACTCGAAAGGACGTACCGATTCGGATACCTATGAGTGGAACCTGGCGCATGCCGAACCAAATTTGATCAAATGGGATGATGGCAGAGATCAGATTCTGGTTGTGATTGATCTGGGCAGAAAAGACTATGTAAAAAAGTTTGACGAGGGAGAACTCGAAGATTATGACGACGAGGTGCAGTTACTGGCCAGCGATATCGATAATGCCCGGGAAATAGTTGAGCTCATTAAAGCAGCTATTCCTTTGGCTGTCGCCGAATGGGAAGCTGATACGGCTTTCCCGCAGGACTATCCAGGCTTGAAAAAGTGGTTGGCTGCCCGAATCAAAAAGGCAACAACTTCTGACGATACCTACCTGCAAAGCTGGACCTTTTTTGCCGACCATCCCAATCGGGCCACTTTTAAACAAGCGGAGGAAGACGAACAAGACGAAGAGGTAGAATGTGTTTTAAACGTAGCCGACCTGGACCCCAAAAAGATTGACGTGAATATTCGGGGAGATATGGTTCTTTTGGAATTAGCATGCCTCGATAACAATCGATTTATACAAATAACGGAAGGCGGTGAGCCGGGAAATTACGACAACTCACTAACCGTGGTATTTGAAGAAGTCGATGAAGCGATTATTGCCGGACGGGCATTTGAAAAGCTCATGGCTATGGCAGTGGAAGCGCAAAAGGAGTATTATGCATCCGTTTCTTCTCCGGAGGCGGCGCTCAGTGGCTTGAAAAAGGCACTGGTGAAATTTAAACACGGAGAGGAGTCCTACAGTCCGGAACTTAATGGAGACTGCCTCGCTGAATTGACCTATTTGGTAACCGATGACGGGGAATCGACTGAATACAAATACCGATACAACTGGGCAGATCTGGACACGGCCAAGGTGGAAA
>JAAEZH010000077.1 GCA_018222965.1 Bacteroidota bacterium | reverse complement strand
AACCTGACGGGTCGGCAACCTGACGGGTCGGCAACCTGACGGGTCGGCAACCTGAGCAATTAATTGAAAAATTTCGGGCCTAATCCCCTGAAAACCAAATAATTACACTATTTTTTACAAATATTTTTTCGGCGAAAGCCCTTTTAGAGAAGACAAAAATCAATGGATAGTCTCCCAGAAGCTTTGTACCTTACTATTCAAACCTCACTTTATGTCTAACCAACTTGCAATCATTGCTTTAATTATAGGGACAAGCCTGTTTATGGTAAGTTGCCAGGATATCACCGATCCAAACGCTACTTCCGAAACAATCCCCGAACTCGATTCCCTCCTGGCACCACCAACCACCATTCCCTGCCAACTCGACTCTTTGGCAGAAGATGGCAAACTCTATCGCTCCCCTACACTCGATCAGGTGGCTTTTATCCGAAAATCCACAAATGAATCCGGAGATGTGGTGCAACGCATGCTGGAAATTTATGAAAGCGAAGATTGTCAACTCGTCAACAGAGTTCCCCTACCACCAAACAATAGCCCGGATTTCCCGTACTTTCTGGCCGATATCAATTACAATCAGTCGAGCCACCTTGTTGGCATCAGGGGATTTGATCAGATATTTTGCTACGACCTGAAGAATGAAGAATTACTGCCGCCTCTCAGCCCTACCTTCAAAAATGAGCGCTTCCGCGTTGATGCCCAATCCGGTATGATCCAGCATCTGGAAATTTGGGAACATTATCTGATTGGGTATGCGGAAGATCAGGGGGCATTCACATTTGATCTCAACAACGAAGGTCAGCCCGAAGCTGTACTACCACTGGCTGAATACAAAAAATCGGAATCCGATTATGCACAACTATTCCTGGTACCTGCAGTGCCAGCAGGCTACTACCAACTTCTTTTCCCGATACTTCCGGAAGGCAACGGACTAGTGGTGAACCCGCTTTTAAAATCTCCCCGACCCTTGCAGGCTAAGATCACGCAAAGCGCCAGCAACAACCGCTATATAATTGTGCGAGAAGAAAATGGAAATGCTCTGGTAGTAGATATGCAAAAAGGCGAATTGGCAACTCTGCCCGGAAACCTGGTTGGCGGATCTAATGAAGAAATCCTGGACCATTTGCGATCCATCAATTGATCATTCGTGTATTTTAATATAGGCGAGAATGGCTTCCAAAGCTTAATAAGTTGCAACCTCATTACAAATACCAGGACAGCAAGATCAATAAGAAATGACTGCACCTTATTGCTCAACTCTTTGCCTTGATCGCTATCCCGATAGCGATCGGAAAAAACATTTTTCAAGCACAAAAGAGTCTCCAAAGGCTTTGTGCTTCTTATGTGTCTATTGTGGTTTAAAAGACGACATTGTTGGTCCTACCGCTTTCGCAACTCGAAAATATCGATGCGGCGATCACGCAAATTGCGCACACTCCCAAAGGTGTTGAGCTCCCGCAATAAATCGAGATCTACATCCACCACCAGTATCATCTCTGCATTTGGAGTGGCCTCGGCTTTAACCCCATTCGCCGGAAAGGCAAAATCACAAGGCGTAAACACAGTAGATTGCGCAAACTGGATATCCATGTTGTGCACCTTGGGCAGGTTGCCCACACTACCTGCAATGGCTACATAACACTCATTCTCAATGGCTCGTGCCTGGGCACAATTACGCACCCGGGAGTAACCGTTTTGCGTGTCAGTCAAAAAAGGAACAAAGAGAATATCCATGCCTTCATTCGCCAACAGGCGCCCCAACTCCGGAAACTCCACATCATAACAAATAAGGATTCCAATCTTACCGCAGTCTGTATCGAAAGTACGAATTTCTGTGCCACCCTGCATCCCCCATAGCTTGGCTTCGTCGGGAGTTACATGCAGTTTTTCGTAGCGCTCGGTGCTGCCATCCCGGCGACACAGGTACCCGACGTTGTATAACTTCCCATTGATCACTTCGGGCATAGAACCGGTGATGATATTGATGTTGTAGGAAATCGACAATTCCGAAAACCTTTCTTTGATAGCTGTGGTAAACTTCGCCAATTCCCGGATTGCATCCGGCTCTGACAATGCATTGAAATCAGCCATCAAAGGGGCATTGAAAAATTCCGGAAAGAGCGCAAAATCGCTGCGGTAATCGGAAACAGCATCTACAAAATATTCTGCTTGCTGCATCAGGCCTTCCAGATTTTTGTAATTCCGCATCTGCCATTGGACCAGTCCGAGGCGTACCACTGTTTTAATGGTAGAGGCCTTCTTATTTGGCTTCTCGAAATAGACATTATCCCATTTCAGGAGAACTGCATATTCTTTAGAAACATGATCCCCTTCCAAATACCCCTTCAGGATTCGTGAGGGATAAAAATCGTTGGAAAGCTGGAAATTTAGAACCGGATCATCAATTTCTTTGCGCCGAACCTTGTCAATGTATTGACGCGGACTCAACTCATCTGCAAACTTGTGGTAGTTGGGTATCCTGCCTCCAAACATGATGCCCCGGAGGTTTAGCTGCTCACAGAGTTCTTTCCGGTAATCATACAAACGCCTTCCCAGGCGAAGGCCCCGGTAATCCGAACGAATAAAAACATCGATCCCGTAGAGCATATCTCCCTTATCGGTATGCGTCTTGAAGGTATAATTGGCGGTCACCTCATTGTAGCTGTGATTGCCTTCAAAATCCTCCATTTGGACAATGATCGACAAGGCAACACCGGCTATTTCGCCATTGACCTTTATCACCACCTGCCCTTCCGGAAATACCTTGGTAAGGCTCCGGATTTCATCCAGGCTCCAATAAGGATCAGGCAGATGAGGATAGGCCTCAATCATTGTACTTTTCAATTCCTGATAATCTTCTACCGTAAGGTATTTCAGTTCTACGTTCTCTATTTTATCCATGCAGTAAATGCTTTAAGGGCTTACCCGCTGCCAAGTTACGGCAACTACGGGCAAGCCCTTTTAATTTTTAATGTTTTTTTACGCTTCCGCGAATGTTAGGACGAGCTCAGCTGGCTCTTGATCGCATGGAGGTATCGTTTTAGTTCGTCCCGCACTTTAGGGAACAGGAAGAACAATCCGATCATGTTTGGAAATACCAGTGCCAGAATCATGGCATCCGAGAACTTAATCACGGCATCCAAAGTAACAGCTGCACCCAATACGGTAAAGACTAAAAAGATCAGTTTGTATGTCAGGTCTGTCCATTTGCCGCGTCCAAAGAGGTAAGACCAGGCTTGCAGTCCGTAGTAAGACCAGGACAACATGGTCGAAAAGGCAAACAAGACAACCGCGATTGCCAATAGATAACTAAACCCGGGCAAGACGGAATCAAAGGCCATAGAAGTTAAGTTTACGCCTCCCACACGTTCTCCGGTAGCCACCAGCATCGCCTGATTGTCCATTACATCGCCATAAGTGAAGATACCATCCATGTTGAAAATAATAATCACCAGAGCGGTCATCGTACAAATCAAAACGGTATCAATAAATGGCTCGAGCAGACCAACCAATCCTTCCGATGCCGGATAGCGGGTATTAACTGCCGAGTGTGCAATTGCTGCCGAACCGGCACCTGCCTCATTCGAAAACGCAGCCCGACGGAATCCCTGGATCATCACCCCGATAAATCCGCCGGTGATTGTGGCCCGTGGCGTGAAGGCTTCGCTGAATATGAGCTGAAAAGCATCATCCACAAACGAAAATTTAGAGAAGATGATAATCAGCGCAGACACAACATAAGTTACTGCCATAATCGGTACGACTTTCTCGGTTACCTTGGCAATTCGTTTGATTCCGCCAATGATCACGATACCTACCAGAATGGCAAACAGAATACCCAGCAGTGTTCCGGAGGATGATCCCTCCAATCCGAAGCGTTCGATAATTTGCGCAGCTGCCTGGTTGGATTGAAATGCATTTCCTCCACCAAACGAAGCCCCGACACACATCAGGGCAAAAGCAACGGCCAGCACTCTTCCAAGTCCGGCCATACCTCGCTCCTTCAATCCACGTGATAAATAATACATCGGACCACCATATACCCGGCCATTTTTATCAATGTCCCGGTATTTTACACCAAGGGTACACTCTACAAATTTGGAGGACATACCGAGCAATCCGGCAACGATCATCCAGAAAGTAGCTCCCGGACCACCAATAGAAATTGCCACGGCAACCATGGCAATATTTCCCAGTCCGACTGTTCCCGAAACCGCGGTTGCCAATGCCTGGAAGTGATTCACCTCTCCCTGATGCCCTTCATCTTTAATGGTATCGGGGATGTCTCCATCAACGGTTGGCACAGTATCCGTTTCAACCCGAGTTGGCACTTTTTCTAAATCATCATACTTTCCCCTGACCACATTTATAGCTGTCCAGAATCGGCGCACATTTACAAACCCAAAATAAAGGGTAAAGAAAAGGGCGCCTCCCACCAGCACGATAAGTACAATTGGGATGGAAAAACCACCCAGAGAGATTTCAGTGAAGACGAAACTCTCCCACCACAAAGCGGCAGGCATAATACCGTCATTGATACGTTCGTCTAACCCCTGGGCGGAAGAAAACACAGCGAACTGTGTAAGCAACAAAAGGGTGATTTTCAAGCGTTTAATTAGTGTGCGTTTTAGGTCTTTGTTCCTCATATTTCAGTTTCTCTTTTGGGGTAAAATGAATAAATCGCCCTGAGGTTCACTGAAAACCGTCGGAAAAAAATGAAAAATGTCAGTAAAACACTTACTGACAAGGCTGAAAAACGGTGTTGAAAAATGTAAAAAGGGGTAATCGACCTGTCAGGTCGGCGACCTGACAGGTCGACTTTTTTTCACAATGGCAATTCGATATTCTCCGATGGGATACGAAGACGGATGCGACGGTCCCGACTGGGAGCCACTTCAAATAGGGTGCCACGTAAAGGAATTTCATGCAGTTCTCGGGCCCAACGCCCCTTCCCGAAAATGCCGTCAAGCAGTGCTTGTGTCAACCGGCGGATCTCATTGTAATCCCGGATATCATATTGCTTGCTGCTGCGGGTTTCTCCTTTCGGACGAATTTCCATCCAGCCCTCCCCTGTTTTTTGCCTTTTGGCGAAAGCCAAAAAAAGATCAAAGGCTGCCGGACTCAACCGAATGGACTGCTGGTTCTTGCCTCGAATTCCATTGAGGTAAACCAAGTTTTCCACCTTGCCGGCTTCATTTTTCTTTCGTTCAAAGGCGAGATAAATTTGAGCGGATTCCGGGATTACGTTTTCAGCCAGTTCTTTCACCCAGCTTAGAGCTAAAGCAAAAAAGATCATGATCAGGCTGGTCTTGAAAATGGCCGAAAAAAGATTCATATCAATGTATGATCCGGTAAGCTTGTACAGCTGGGCAATCAGTGTAACCAATACACAAACCAGCGACAGCCAGGCCAGAATCCGCAAGCGACGTTTGGCAAAACTCTCCCACAATACATAACCTAAAAAACCCAGGGTCAAAATGGCATAGTAAACATCCAGTTCACTAATCACGCCCATGCTTTGACCACTCCACATTTTTCGAATGGTTGGCAAAAGAGAAAATAAAAAGGGCAAGCCAACAATGATTCGCCAATAGCCCGACTTTACTACCGGCTCAATACGCTTGGGCAAATACCGAAACCAGGGCAAAGCAAACAAGATAAAAAGGCTGTTAAACAGGGAGAGAATACTGCGCCATCCATCCAACACATAAGTAGCTGCTCCAGGCTGTTGGGAAAACCAGACCTCTACACCACCGGAAACGCTCCAACACAATACGGAGAGCGCCAGCCAAACCTGACCAAAATCCTCCTGTTTCCGTCCGATGTGCCACCAAATGCCCATTAATCCGCAAAAGGCAAACAAGCAAACAGCCAACTGCCACCATCCAAAGAAGGACAGTAGTTGAGATTCCAGTAAAGCTTGTAATTCCTGTTCCGGAGACATTAACTAAAATTATCTTTTTCCTAAAATAAGAAAGCCCGCCAGAGGCGGGCTCCCAATATTATTTTTTATCCATTTCACTTTCCGCTTTCATGGAAGCTTCTGATTCCTGGCCTTTATTTTTTACGTAGATCTCCAGCCATCGATCCTGTTCCCACAACATGTGGAGTATCGATTCCTTGGCTCGGTATCCATGACTTTCTTTAGGCAACATCACCAGTCTGGCCGTTGCACCCAATCCCTTCAAGGCATTAAAATACCGCTCTGATTGCAGCGGATAAGTACCTGAATTATTATCTGCCTCTCCATGAATCAACAACAATGGCGTTTTCATTTTATCGGCATGCATAAAAGGAGACATGGTATAATAAACCTCCGGCGCTTCCCAGTAGGAACGCTCCTCTGCCTGAAATCCAAATGGCGTAAGGGTTCTGTTGTAAGCACCGCTCCGGGCAATCCCGGCTGCAAAAAGATCTGAATGCGAAAGCAGATTGGCAACCATAAAAGCGCCATAAGAGTGTCCGCCAACGGCTACACGCTTGGGGTCAATGTACCCCATCTCATCAACTGCATCAATGGCTGCCTTGCCATTGGCCACTAATTGCGAACGGAAACTATCGTTTGGCTCCTCTTCCCCTTCTCCAACAATAGGGAAAGCAGCATCGTCGAGGACTACATAACCGCGAGTAACCCAATAAATGGGCGATCCATAATACGGGTAAATAAATTCATTCGGATTAGACGTATTCTGTGAAGCACTCGCCTTGTCCTTAAACTCCCGTGGATAAGCCCAAAGGATCATGGGCATGCGTTCTTTTTTCGCCATGTCGTAACCCACCGGCAGATACAATGTCGCATCGAGTTCCAGGCCGTCTTCCCGCTCGTAGGTAATCACTTCCTTGTGTACATCCTCGATACTCTTGAACGGATTTTCAAAGTCTGTTACCGGAGTCAGGGATTCCTTTTTGCGAATGTTTCGGATATAGTAATTCGGGTATTCCTTCTGGGCTTCAATTCGAATCAAAAACTCTCCCCGATTCAGGTTAATGGCTGAATAGATTGTCTCCAGCCGATCGGTATAAGGCGATTGGTACACGCGACTGGTTTCCTGTGTTTTCAGATTCATCTCATCGATAAAAGGAAACTGCCCTTCTTCCGTATAACCATCGCCCATCAAAAACACTTTTCCGTCTTCGATGGCTACTACCGATTCATCGTATTTATTTTTGCGGGTCACAAAACTTCCCGGGTCACTATACTGATCCTGATAGTTGCGATCACTTAGCACCACCGGCTCCATAGATGGATCATCCGGCTTAAACAGATAAGTTCGTGTATTTCGGGTATTCCACCAGTAATCTCTGGCAAAAGCATACCCGTCTTCTCCCCATTGAATCGTAGAGTAGCGATCCTTCAATTTGAGGATTGATTTTCCTTCCCCTTCAAATGGAGCGGAAAGTTGGAACACTTCATCTCTGTATTCCACTTCATTTGCCGGATCTCCTTCATCAAGTGCTTCAACCCAAACCAGTGTAGCGGGCTGATCTTTACGCCAACTCAAGTAACGAGGCCCTTTGCGACGAGACATAAACCCTTTGGGTAGTACTTCAGTGAGCGGAACATCCAGCATTTCCTTTACCAAATTTCCTTCCGGATCGTAAATGTGTTCTTCGAAAGGGAAACGGTAATAGGGAACCAGGTAAGAGAAAGGGCGTTTTACCCGGCTTACCATCAAATAATTGCCATCGGGTGATACAGATATACTGCGATACATTCCGGCAGGCAACCACTTTTTGGCCTTTCCGTCCATTCCAACTTTGAATAATACAGAGCGGGCCAGCTGCTCAAAATTCTGCTCGTCATTTGGATTCTTAAGCAGATCCTGATAGGTACGATTCTGTGCTTTCTCCCCGGAGCTTACCGAGATTGTCGGTCCTGCCGGGATAGCTTCATCGGTATCGATAAGTGGCTTTCGGTCATCGGGCAGCATTTTTACCAACAGGGCATTATTGTCTTTAAACCATTCATAGGGTGAGCCCATATTGGCATTGACTGTATCATCGGTCAATTTCTTTGCTTTACCTGTGTTTGCATCCAACACCCAAACCTCTACCCCGTCAAGGGTAGTATTTGTAAATGCGATCATTGACTGATCGGGCGACCATTTGATATTTGCAATACGTGCATTCGCCGGAAGGCCGGAAACTTCTCGAATTTCGGCAGAACGAGCCTTTTTCAGTTTTATCCCGTTGAAATAATAGGTTCGGCTTCCAATATTTGTCCGGGGATTGATCCGCAAACCGCCAAGCCTCATTTCGGCTTCTGAAAGTTCGGCAATGGACTTATAAGCATCCCGGTAAAGCAACACAGCATTTTCTCCCTTGCTGTCTACACTAACAATGGGTGCCAGCGGAGCATCAACCAGCTCCATGATCTCGGCCGGGGGAACCTGGTAATCCAGATTTTCCTGACCATAAATCAAACTGCAAAAACAGAGACTAAACATAAGGAGATAACTAATTTTCATCATCGCAACTTGGTTTTAATCTGTCAAGATATGACATTCGCTGCGCTGAAAAAAATGACAGCCGATACTTCAGTCAGCTGCTTTGCACATATCCAACAAGACGTGAATGCTTCGCCAATTCCGGGTAGTTGCTCCGGTTTTTAGCTTTCGTTCAAAATAGTTGTTATTCATTTTGGCGCGGCCATAGCCTTTCGGCGAATGGAAATAGATGTCTTTTCCGTCAATCTCCCACTCCTCAGGGGGATGGGATTCCTCTTTGAGCCGGTCTACCAGTTCCTGAGTCGGTTTATCATCCAGAAAAGTGACGTAAAAACATTTCGGATCGTTTTCGGGATCTTTGGCAAAGGGGTTTTCCTGTATGAGCTTTTCAAAATCGGAGGGGCGGCGTACCAGTGCAGGAACCTCAAAATCATATTGTTTCCGGATCAGAGCACTTACCTTTTCCCCCACCTTCTTCGGGTCGGCGGTCGACTCCAGGATAATATTGCCGCTTTGAATGTAGGTCTGAACGCCTGGAAAACCATTTTCGCCCAGCAGTTTCCGCAGGTCTGCCATTTTTATTTTTTTCTGGCCGCTTACATTGATGCCACGTAGCAGCACGATGAAATTTTCCATTTTTCAGTAGGGTTTAATTTCGACCTGACAGGTCGGCAACCTGACGGGTCGGCGACCTGTCAGGTCCAATACAACAACAATATCCATGAGATTAACGAAAGTCTCTAAGGAGAATTTCATTTATCCGGAGAAATGGCCCGTAAAAACAGATAATCGCCCATCTCATTCTCATATTCAGCCATGACAGTATTGATTGATCCGGATTCAACATCCTGCCGGAGTTGTTCCAATCCGGCTTCTACTTCTGCCTGCCTGGCCAGGTCGGAAAAGGAAGATATTCCCTGCCGAATATCCGGGTAGAAATACTTCTTCGGATCCTGCTTTCCGCAATATAAAAACTGATCCTTCAGATCCGGTTCAACGAAATACTTTTCGGTTTCGATCTGGGAAAATTCGGCGAAAGCCAAAGCGTCTAACACAATATCTACTGCGGGCATTTGCTGAATGGAATCCTCCAACATACTGGGGAAATAATGGTTGAGCCAATACCCATTCATCTGTCTGGGGGAAGATGTGAAAATCACTAGCGGACTACCCGGTTTCAGCACCCGTTTTATCTCCTGAAAAGCGGCTCTCAAATCGCTCCAATGGTGGATTGTCAAACTGGCCAACGCACCATCAACCGAGGAATCAGGCATTGGAATTTGCTCGGCGGTTCCTTTCAACCAACGACCATTGGGGTTCCTTTTTTGGGCGGTTTCAAGCATTCTGTCTGAGGGATCCATTCCCGTAACTGCCAATCCCTTTTCCATCAGTGCAATGGTATAATTTCCGGTTCCACAGCCGATATCGAGAAATTTTTGGGTGTCTTTTGAAATGGCCGACCCGGACGAAAGCCAATACAGCATGCGCGAAAGCAAATAAGGATCTGCCTGCCGGGTTTGATTATACCCTTGCCCTATGCGGTCGTATTTTGGTTTAATGCGTTTAATGCGTTTAATGCGTTTAATGCGTTTAATGCGTTTAATGCG
>JAAEZH010000015.1 GCA_018222965.1 Bacteroidota bacterium | reverse complement strand
CCGGTACCGAAATGCTTCGATACCGGTTTACCGGTTGAGAATTGCCATCCAATGGTGTCTTGGTGCTTTACTTTACCAAAATTCGGGATGACTCATGTTTCTGAGGCGATATTAGTGTCCAAAAGCAAGGAATTCCTGGCCTTTGATAGTATAATCTGCTGATTATCATATTATTGGCTAGGCAGTGGCGCACTTAGGGTTTGAGAAGTTTCAAGGTTTGCGAAAACCTTGCTTTCAACCCGACATGACATGTCGGCCGACATGTCATGTCCAAAATTAATGTCCTCCTCCACAACCAATTGGTGATCCCGGAGGTACCTTCGGCTCTGGCAAGGGCTTAAAATCTTTCGGCGAAAGCCGGAAAACCCGAATACGCTCCAATAAATATGCATCGTGAATGGCCGACTCTTCCGCATTTTCCTTTTTTAGTTGCGTCTCAATGCGTTGTATTTGCCAACTGGCTGCTGCGCGTACACTGGCATCCGCTTTTTCAAGGTGGGCAAGCTTAAATAACCGCTCTACAAAAAGTACCTCCATCGCATGCCCCAATTGCTGCTCGTAATTGTTTCTTTTGGAGACGGTAAATAGTCGCAACGTGATGTTCTCCAAATATTTCTGGAGGCTCTCTGTGCGCTTACCTAAAGCGTGTTGCCGGCTTATTCTGGCCAGCCGGTTCGGATGCAAAAGCAATTCCAGGCTGTGATTCCCGAGGGCTTCAGCAGCTGCTATCGGATCGAATACCGGCGCGGTATAGGAATTAAAAAATTCCCGATCCCGATTATAACCCGGTGGCGGGGGCGAAAGCAATTCCAGTAAGTCTTCCGGAACGGCCAGTTGCCGCGGACTCAATCCTTCGAGGATGGCATCCAGAGCTTGTGCCTGAAGTTTTCGATCAACAGCTATTGCGGTGCTTTCATCCTCATAAGAATACGCAACCCCGCCAATGAGCTTGGCACAAGCCTCAATCTGGTAGCGATGTGCCATGTACAATGGGGTTAGCAACCTCTCTAGTTCAAAATTTGGCGCATCTTCCATGATATTGTCCCGACTTAAGCTGTTGAGCCGAATGCGACGCAACTCTAACAAGCGCTCCAGTTCGCGGATCGGATCGTCGGTGTTGTCCCACAAATGCCCGTTTGGATTGGCACCGCCCATTGGACGCGCATCCGTGTCTGTAATAAACAGAAGCCCCTCAAAACGGGAGCGATCCAAAATTTCTTCCAACCGTTCTTCTTCGTTTTCATCGGGATCAAACTGACTGTAACCGTAAATGATGGCCTGCTTGTCCCATTCGCCAATACCAGTGTCGTAGGCAGCATCAAAATCAAGTCCTGTCGGATCCTGCTCAATGTATGGATGCGGGTAATCCATGACCGAAGCACGTTCGTTCATGCTGGCAGCAAAGTTGTGGGTGAGGCCAATGGTGTGCCCTACCTCATGCGCAGATAATTGACGCAGTCTTGCCAGAGCCATCTCCAATGCTCTTGGATCCGGCTCGGGGCCATTTTCATATATCGGACTGAGCCCCTGGGCAATCAGAAAGTCCTGACGGACACGCAAAGAGCCCAGACTCACATGGCCTTTTATGATTTCGCCGGTTCGTGGATCTATGACGGCATTTCCGTAAGACCATCCCCGTGTCGAGCGGTGTACCCATTGGATGACATTGTATCGCACATCCATTGGGTCGGCATCTTCTGGCAACATTTTTACCTGAAACGCATCGATAAATCCGGCTTCCTCAAAGGCTTCATTCCACCAGCCGGCTCCTTCGAGTAATGCGGATCGAATGGGCTCCGGTGTGCCGGGATCCAAGTAGTATATTATAGGCTCTACTGCTTCACTTCGCCGGGCATTCGGATCCTTTTTTTCAAGGCGATGACGCATGATGTACCGCTGCTCGAGTGGTTGATCTACCGCCTGGGCATAATCGTAAAAGTCGAGGTAAATAAATCCGGATTCCGGGAGGTGAATCCGGGGCTTGTATTCGGAATCGGGCAATTTAACCAGCGAGATATGTTGGCGCAGGGTAATCCATTCGGCATCCGGGCTAACGGTGCGTACGTGTTTGCCTTCCGGCGAACCTTTAAAAGTCAGGGTAGCTTCCAGTTCTGTGTTTTCGGGGAAAGACTTTAAACGGTCACTGAATACCGCTGACCGGGCCGCATCTATACTGTATTTGCCTTCCTTACTGCGTTTGAGGCTATTGGCAATGCCGTGTTGATCGGATAGCAGGAAGGGAGTGAAGTCGATGAGGAATCGGTTTCCGGGCAGCACGGTAAGTTCGAAGCCCCAGAGAGTGCTTTCGGCGAAAGCCTCTTTAACTGCCCGGCGCTCTGCCGGATTATCGCTATTGGCCCGGTACTCGTAATTGTGTTGAACCAATAACACCTTTGGTCCGGCTCTCCGAAAAGACACGACCTTACCGTTATCTATTTGTCCGCGATCCAGCCCGATATCATTGGATCCCAGGCCAGCCTGAAGACCGTGTACCAGCAGAAATTCCTCCTCAAAAGTTTTGATTTCTAACCAAACCTTGCCGCTGCTCAGCTCGTAAAATACATCAAAATAGCCGGGGTAAGCTGCCATTTGAGCCGGATCGGGGACAGACTCTTTGGTTTGGGCAAGCAGCATGGTGGAAATACTAACAAAGGCCAACTGGAAGGTTAGCAGCAGTAAAAACTTTTTCATCTATCCTGGTTTAAATGATGGTTTACAGATCGTGGCCGTCGAAGTATTTTACCCCGGTGCGCAATACCGAATCGGGCTCCCATTCAATCCAACGGTAAGCAATACGACGGTGGTCAACATGAAAATCGCGATAATTGCGATCGATCTGAAAATAAGCAGAAGGCGTGATATATACACTAAGATTGGGCAACTGAATGTGGCATTCGACATGATAGTGGCCGCAAAAAACAAAGCTGTGTCGAGCAGTTTGTTCAAAAATTTCCGCCAATTCTTCCCGCTCTTTGAAGGGATGCTTCTGATCCATAAATGGTACTCCGGCCAATACCGGCGGATGATGCATGAAGATCAGGTTGGGGCGATTGCTCTCACTTAAGGTGCGGCGCAACCAGGCTTTCTGCTCCGTGCTCATTTTTCCCGGACTGGTATCCAAAAAGAGTACATCCGCGCCGTTCCAGTCTAAGGTTCCGTATAATTCACCGTCGTTTAAATAGGATTCTACCCCCAGCTCTTCGGCAAGCATAGTCGGATCGTCGTGGTTGCCAGATAGAAAGCTGACCGGGATTTCAAGTTTGTCGAGTTGCTCCCCAATCCATGTATAGGTACTGCGAACGGGGGCTGTGTGGCAGAGATCTCCGGTTATAATTAGTTGATCCGGCTTAACTTCTTTGATCGCATCCAGCAAGTGCAGAAAATTCTGCCGAACATCGACACCATGGGCATCGTCATCCGGTCCCGGTATGTGGAGATCGGTAAGCTGGATGATCTTCATAGATCGTATTTCTAATTCTTATTCTGCTTCAAGTCGTCGAGGTAACGCTCAAGCTCCATTTCATCGTAGATTAATACTTCACGTGCTTTGCTGCCTTCATTCGGACCAACAATGCCCATGGCTTCAAGTTGATCCATGATCCGGCCTGCCCGGTTGTAACCGAGCTTGAGACGACGCTGTATCATAGAGGTTGATCCATGCTGGTTTTGCACGATCAGTCGGGCCGCATCTTCAAACATCTCATCCACTTCGGAGTATTTGATTCCCGTGTCACCAATGGTGGCATCGTCGCCGTGGAATTCCGGCAACCAGAATGGCTCCGGATAACCAGGTTGGTCTCCGATAAAGCTAATAACACGTTCCACTTCCGGGGTGTCAACAAAGGCACATTGGAGTCGGATCATATCGCCGCCAACAGACAACAACATATCTCCTCTGCCAATCAGCTGATCAGCACCACCGGCATCCAGGATGGTACGGGAATCGACTTTGGCCGTTACTTTATAAGCAATACGTGCCGGGAAATTGGCTTTAATTACACCGGTGATGATGTTTACCGATGGCCGTTGCGTTGCAATGATCAGGTGAATACCAACCGCCCGGGCCAGCTGGGCCAGACGCCCAATCGGAAGTTCTACTTCCTTACCTGCGGTCATGATCAGGTCAGCAAACTCGTCGATTACCAGTACGATTAATGGCAGGTATTTATGTCCGTTATTCGGATTGAGTTTGCGGGCAATGAATTTTTCGTTGTACTCCCGAAGGTTCCGCGCATGTGCTTTTTTGAGCATGTTATAGCGGGTGTCCATCTCAATGCAAAGGGAGTTAAGGGTATGGATAACCCGATTGGTTTCTGTTGTAATCGGCTCTTCCTCATCTGGCAGGGTGCCCAGGAAATGCTTAAACAACTTCGCAAAAGGGAAAAGCTCCACCTTCTTGGGGTCAATCAGCACCAGTTTCACTTCTGCCGGGTGCTTTTTGTAGAGGATGGACATCAAAATGGTGTTGATACCTACTGACTTACCCTGACCCGTAGCACCTGCAATCAGCAAGTGAGGCATCTTAGCCAGGTCGGCCACAAACACCTCATTGGAGATCGTTTTACCCAGCGCAATGGGCAAGTCCATTTTGGAATTCTTGAACTTGTCTGACATCAAGACTTCCTTCAGCGATACAATCTGCTTTTTCTTGTTTGGCACTTCAATACCAATGGTTCCCCTTCCGGGAATGGGGGCAATGATCCGGATACCCAATGCAGCCAGACTCAGTGCGATGTCGTCTTCCAGGTTCTTGATCTTGGAAATCCGTACACCGGGAGCCGGAATAATTTCGTAAAGCGTCACGGTCGGGCCAATCGTTGCCCGAATCTTGGTAATCTCAATTTTGTAGTTGAGCAGGGTTGCAATGATCTGATCCTTGTTGGCTTCCAGCTCTGCCCGGTCAATCTCAACTTTTTGATCGGCATAGTCATCCAGGAGAGAGATGGTTGGATATTCGTAGGAAGACAGATCGCGTTTTGGATCGTAGGGTTCTCCAATCTTCCCGTCTTCCGGTTGCTTGGGAGCATTGAGTGGAGTAGGTCCCGATTCGGAAGGAATAGTGATTAGATGATCCGGTGCTGAATCCTGAATTTCCAGTTCGGTGTCGGGATCGACCGACTGTTTCATTTTGGCCTTTTTGGCATTTACCTCTTCTTCCAGTTCAAACTGTAACTGACTTTCTTTGTCGTTTTGGTCTGAATCGTTTCCCCGTTGTCCTGGTCGAAGGGTGGCAACGGTTTCTTCTTTTTCCTCCTCCGGTTTTTTTGTCTCTGATTTGGAGGCATTCTCGGCGGTTGCGGTGACCGGTTTTTTACGCCGTCCGCGACCGCTGATGATCTCTTCTACTTTGTAACGGGTTTCTTTAACGGCTTTATCGAATGTGAGGTCGTTGAAGTTTGGATTCAATACCCAAACAATAAGTCCGACAAGAAGGAACAAGAATAATACAGCAGTCCCAAAGGTTCCAATGAATCCGGTGATCCAGTTGCTGAGGCGTTCTCCAAAAGCACCTCCCCAGGGGAATTCGGCAGCCTGGAAAACAAACTCCAGGAATACAGAAAATACCACCATGAATACCAGGCAGTAAATCAGCAGTTTTCGATTTTTGCTGAGCGGCTCTCGCCGAAGGAGGTCATTGCCATAAACCCCCAAAAGGAACACGAATACATAGGAGGGGAGTCCAAAACCATAGTAGAAAAACATATTGGAGATAATCGCTCCCATACGGCCCATGGCATTCGACATTTGCAGATCAGACTGCAATAGGGTGCGCCAGGAAAAATGCAGCACACCTGCCTGGTCAGCTTCCCAGGTAAAAAGGTAGGATGTAAAAGATACGAAAAGAACAAGTGCGATAAACAACAAGATCAGTCCGAGCAACTTCGGAATCCGCTCATCATTCAATCCTAATCGCAACGACAGTTGTCCCTTCTTTTTTTTCTTGGCCATGTATTGAGTCCGATTTAGTGGACAGCTTTCTGCCTGAAATGTCAGTCAGATCAAGCTCTTTTGGGGCAACAAGCACGGCATTTTTCATTAAAAAACCAAACTTGCCCAGCTCACAAAAATAGAAAAATTCCAATGCTATAATTGTTTCTCAAAACTTTTCCGGCTTTGTAAGGGCGGATAAAACGAATCCTTTATGGCCTTTAGCATATTAGCTGTGTTAAGGGAGAACCTGCCAGAAAATTTTTAAGTTGCATACATGGATAATTCAATGACAACAGAAGAACTTCTCAAATACCGAAAAGACACCCCCGGCAGCATTCAACGCATCCACCTAAACAATGCCGGCGCTTCTCTGATGCCCAAACCTGTTTTGGAGGCCGTTCGTGCCCACCTATCACTCGAGAATCAGATCGGTGGCTATGAAGCGGCGGCCATGCAAAAGCAACAACTGGATGCCTTTTACACCGAGTTGGGCAAATTGCTTCATTGTCCGGCAAAGAATATAGCCCATGCGACCAGCTCAACCGATGCCTACAATCGAGCCCTGAGCAGCATTCCTTTTGAGAAAGGGGATGTGATCCTGACCACTTTTGATGATTATGCTTCCAATCAAATTGCCTTCCTTTATTTGCAAAAGAGGTTTCAGGCAAAGATCGTGTATTGCAGCCTTTCGGCGAATGGCGGTATGAGTCTGGAAGACCTGGAATCAAAGTTGAAAAAATGCCAGCCAAAATTGCTGGCTGTCACCCATGTACCTACCAGCTCCGGTCTCATCCAGGATGTGGAAGGTGCGGGCCGGCTGGTAAAAGATATGGATACCTGGTACCTGGTGGATGCCTGCCAATCTGCCGGGCAGATGCCGCTTGATGTAACTAAGATCGGTTGCGATTTCCTGACGGCCACTTTCCGCAAATTTATGCGCGGACCGCGAGGTGTCGGGTTCCTTTACGCCTCAGATCGTGTTTTGGATGAAAACCTGGAACCTATATTCCCCGATCTCCACGGAGCAACCTGGACCAGTGATGAAGGCTATACCCTGAAGCCGGATGCTACTCGCTTTGAATTGTGGGAACGATCCTGGGCTCTGGTTGCCGGAGCAAGAGAAGCCACTGCCTATGCCAATAAGATCGGATTGGACAAGATTCGAAGTAGGGTCAACTATCTGGCCGAGAAATTACGCGGGCTGTTGGCTGAGGTCCCCCAGGTTCGTTTGCTCGACGAAGGCGGCCAAAAAGCAGGGATCGTTACCATGGCTATTGAAAAAGAAATAAGTCCGGAAAAGCTAATCGCTGATCTCCGGGCAAAAAGGATAAATGCGTCGATCAATTACCTGCCCTACGCCCGTTTTGATCTGCAACGGAAGCATACAGAATGGGCATTGCGTTTTTCTCCCCACTATTATAATACGGAAGCAGAACTGGAGAATGCGGTGAGGGGGTTAAGTGAGAATTCTTAATTTTTAGGGTTTAATTTTCAATTAATAAAACGGAACAAACGGAACAAACGGAACAAACGGAACAAACGGAACAAACGGAACGAACGGAAAAGTTCGTAAAGCGTTTATCGGAAATGCCGTAATACAAAGGGCCGTAATATTCCGCTCAACGCTAAACGAAATCCACCATTTTACTTTTCACCAATACACCAATACACCATTTAATCAACCTCCTCCCCAAGCATTTCCAACAACAGATCAATATGCCATAGTTTCGTTCGGAATGACAGCACAGCCAGTCGTATCCAAAATTGACCATGTATAGTAGTTGAGGAAACAAAAAGACGCCCGTCTTCCCGGATTTTCTCGACCAGGTTTTGATTGAAAGCATCGGCATCTCCATCCTTTGGTACATATCGATAAATGAGGACCGAGAGGTCTGGCGATGGCCCGACTTCAAAACCGAGCTTTTGGATCTCCTGATGGAAGTAACGGGCAAGCAAATGTTTTTCTTTCAGACAGGCAACGAATGGCTCGGTACCAAATAACTGCAGTGCCATCCACATACGCAGGCCCCGGAAGTGTTTGGTGAGTTCGGGGGAGAGGTCGGCGGGATTGCCCTCGTATCCGTTAGCTGCCGCATCCTGCATGTAGCTGGCCCGGTAAAAATGGGTGCGTTGTAATGCTTCTACATTCTTTACGAGTACAGCCCCCAGTCCATAGGCTAAGAATAAACCTTTGTGTGGATCAATGGCCAGGCTGTCTGACCGTTCTATTCCGCGAAAGCAGTCTTTGAGATCATCCAGCAGCATAAAGAATCCGCCATAAGCTGCATCAATGTGTAACCATAAATCGTTTGCCTCAGCGATGTCGGCTATTTTGTCGAGCGGGTCGATGGCACCCGTGTCGGTGGTTCCGGCAGAGGCGACTATCATAAAGGGTCTGTGTCCGGCTGTTAAATCTTCTGCTACCTGCTTTTTAAGTAAATCGGCATCCATGCGAAAGGCGTTATCCATGGGTATGTATCGTACCTGCGCTTCTGCCAGTCCGGCGATACGGATGGCTTTGTGTACGCAGTGATGTACTTGTTCGGTCAGATAGATTACGGCATTTTCGACATCCCTGGATTTGATTTCTTTCCAATCGCGAGCGGCGGTTATGGCAATCAGATTAGCAATAGAACCACCGGAAGAGAGGTTGCCAAGCGATCCTTCCGGATATCCGATCATGTCGCACATCCACCGGATCAGGGCATTTTCGATGCGCACCGCTCCGGGATTGGCGAAAAAGATACCTGCATATCTATTGGTAACGGCTGCCAGGTAATCGCCGAGTGCACTGGGATAAATGCCACCCCCCGGAATGTAGCCCAGGTGCCCACCGCTGGCCGGATTGATGCCGGCCCGGTCCATGCCCTTTTTTAGTGTTTGGAGGATGTCTTCCATCGCATGGCCTTTTTCGCCGAAAGGCAGATCCAGCACTTCTTTCCCATCACCGGGGTCATAGGCGTTGAGTTGATCGATCTGATCGATAAATTCTTCGGCGTATTTATGGACAGCCCCGGTCCAGGCAGCACGGGTTTGAGCATTGGGCTCGAGGGCAGCAGAGGCTTCTTGTAGTTTAAGTATTTGATCTCTCATGGACAGGCAATTTTGGAAGGGCTAATTTAGTCATAATCGACTTCCGCAGGACCAACAGCTGAAATGCGCCTGGAGTTTTTGAATCAATTCAAAGAGGTACCCTATATTTATCGGCATGAACAAAGCCACATTCATTCCCTATAAAGGCCCGCGCTATGAAGATTCTGAGATGATGGAGCGGGTTGACAACTATTATCAGTACATGGATCGCCGCCGCAGTATCCGGGAGTTTTCCGACAAAGCGGTGCCGCAGAAAGTGATTGAAAATCTAATACGTACAGCCGGCACGGCTCCTTCCGGGGCACATAAGCAACCCTGGACCTTCTGTGCGGTTTCGGATCCTGCCATCAAGAAAGAGATACGCAAAGCGGCTGAAAAAGAGGAGTATGAAAATTACCACGGACGAATGAGCGACAGCTGGCTAAAAGATCTGGAGCCCTTTGAAACGGATTGGCACAAGCCATTTCTGGAAATCGCCCCCTGGTTGATTATCGTATTTAAAAAAGCCTACGACCTGGTGGATGGGGAACGGCAAAAAAATTATTACGTCAATGAATCGGTTGGGCTGGCTGCCGGGTTTTTAATCTCAGCTATCCATAATGCCGGACTGGTAACCCTGACCCACACTCCCAGTCCGATGAATTTCCTGCAAAATATCCTCAATCGCCCGGAAAACGAACGAGCTTTCTTGTTGTTACCCGTAGGATACCCTAAAGACGGGACCGAAGTTCCCGACCTTCGGCGAAAGCCGCTGGAAGAAATTATGGAATTATACGACGGAAAATAACAGGCATGTGTACAGTTACATTCATTCCCGATGGTAAAGGAGATTATACCTTCACCACCAATCGCGACGAGGCTCCTCACCGCTCTCCCGAAAACCTGGACAAAACAGAAATGTTTGACCGGGAGCTTCTTTTTCCCAGAGATACGACTGCAGGAGGCACCTGGGTGGCCGTTTCTGATCGCGGGCAACTGGTGTGCCTGCTCAATGGCGCTTTTGTGAAGCACAAGCACCGTCCGCCCTATCGACGCAGCCGGGGACTCATGGTACTCGATTATTTTTCGTTTAGGGATGTAAATCAGTTTTGCCGACATTATCGCTTCGAAGGCATGGAACCTTTTACTTTTTTGGTGATAGAAAACGACATTTTGTGGGAAATTCGATGGGATGAGTCGAAATTATACCAACTAAAGCTGGATTTTTCCCGTCCTTATATCTGGGCATCTGCTCCTTTGTATGATGAGGAGGCTCAGAAGAAGCGCCGGAAGTGGTTTAAGTCTTTTTTAACGCAAAATCCCGACCCGGACTCGGAGCAGATTCTTACCTTTCACCGTTATACAGGCGATGGCGATTCTTATAATGACCTCGTCATGAATCGTCAGAATAAAGTGCGCACCGTTAGCATCTCGCGAATAGTGCGCTCCGGGACGAATCAAGAATTTACTTACGTGGACCTCCTGCGCGATACAAAAAAACAGGAGGACATTAATTACCATTAAAACTCCAAACCATGAAGAGACGCGTACATTATGCCAGACACTTCAGACAATTAAAGTATCACTCTAAAAGAATCAACCGGCTGATTCAGTCGGGACGTTTTCGGGAATTATCTGAAAAGAAACAGGAAGATCTCCTTTACCGACTACGGTACCTGTATAAGCGCCTGCGCGGCGTAATTGCCGGAAACAAACTGCGCAAGGCTATTGCCGGTGCAGCATTGGTCCTGGGATTGGGATACGCACCGCAGGTCCAGGCTCAGACTTTTGGTCCGTTGCAAACCAATCCTTTTGGGTTGGCTACTCCATCGGATGTAAATCTTGTTCAGGCTTTTGACCTGGATAATGACGGTGATTTGGATTTGCTGGGCGCTTCTTATCTCGATTACGGAGGAGGCGTTTTTTACTATTACGAAAACTCCGGAACTCCTGATGCTCCTGCTTTTGGAAATCCGGTAGAAAATCCTTTTGGACTGTCACCAGGCAACGAAATGACCGTACTTACTGCGGGCGACCTGGATAATGACGGCGATTTGGATTTGCTGGTCGGAAATTATTACGACGGGGGTATGTCCTATTATGAAAACACAGGAACAGCGGAGGCTCCTGCTTTTGCAGCTCCGGTTGACGGGCCATTTGATATTCAACCTTTTTATGGGATAAGCACTCCTGTTTTTGGGGATCTCGACGGCGATGGCGATTTGGATTTGGTGGTTGGCGATTATTCCGGTGTCCTGCATTTTCTGGAAAACTCAGGCACTCCCGAATCACCTGTCTTTGAAGACCCGGAAATGGGTGCCTTCGGTTTGCAGGGCTCGCCCTTTGTACTGATTCCGCATCTGGCTGATGTGGATAATGATGGCGATTTGGATGTGTTCTTTGGTGATATTGATATCCTCAACTACACTTATAGTATTGCCTTTCAGGAAAATGCCGGCACACCTACTTCTCCTGCCTTTATTGAGGTAGAAATGAATCCATTCGACATGGCGGCACCGCCTAATTTGCCGGTTTTGTCAAGTGGAGATTTTGATGCCGACGGCGATTTAGACATGCTTGCCGGCGCTGTATACGGTGCTTTTCAGTATTACGAAAACCTTTCAGCAGTCCCGGCGGCAGCCGATGCTCAGGTGACCATGCAGGAAGATACGGAGTACGCTTTTGTGGAAAGCGATTTCAATTTTGACGATTCTTCCGGCGATGTGCTTGGCGTGGTGAAACTGTTGTCTCTGCCTCTTGCGGGAGAGCTTACGCTAAACACCGTTCCGGTGGTTGAAAACCAGGAAATCCCGGCAGCAGACATTCCTACACTCGTATTTACGCCTCTGCCGGATGAATTTGGAAATCCTTATGCGAGTTTTCAATTTAAAGTGTCTAATGAAGATGGCATTTTCAGCAGCGATGATTATCTGATGACCATTGTTGTTACCGATGTTACTTCTACTGCTTCAGTGGAACTGGAAGGCAGTTTCCGGCTTTCGCCGAATCCAACTACAGACCAGCTTTTCTTGAGTGCAGATTTGGGGACTCAGCCCGGTTTTGTAGAGCTTGAGGTTCGCAATATGCTTGGACAGCTTATTCAGACACAAAGCCTGGGTGCGCAATCCGGCATTCGCGAAAGCGTAGATGTGAGCAGTTTGCCTGCAGGTACTTACCTGTTGAGTATCCGCACAGATTCAGGTTTAAAAAGTCTGCGTTTTCAGAAAATCTAAACGTTAATAATCTATAATCAGGAATAGGACGCGAGTCATGCCGGTTGGCAGGCTCGCGCATTCCTGTATCTAACACCCACTATCATGAATCAAAAAATGTATTCCCGGCAGTTGCGGCAATTCCGTTACCGCTCCAAGGAACTAAATAAACTATTGAAGTCCGGGCGGTTTCAGCAGCTTGGACAGGAAAAAAGGAAGGAGTTGGTGGCCCGGCTTCGACGCTTGTATCAGAAACTAAAGCCCTGGTTTGGCACGAAGCGGCTCCGGCCGATACTGGCTGGAGCAGCGTTGATGTTAGGCTTCAGCCATTCGGCGAAAGCCCAACAATTTGCAGACTTTGAAATCAATCCCTTCAATCTGCAATCCAACGATTCCTATTTCAACTTTCCATCTACAGCAGACCTGGACAACGACGGCGACCAGGACCTGTTTATGGTTGGTATTCCGGAGTCGATCTACCCGGGTACTTTTTATTACTACGAAAACATTGGTACAGATGCCAGCCCGGATTTCGCTCCGCCGGTTGAGAATCCCGCTGGCCTCGTTCCCGGTTTTGCTGAAATTTCAGGAGATCTGGGCGATCTGGACGGCGATGGCGATTTTGATTTGATAACAGCAGAAGGATACACCTCCAGTTTTCACTTTTTTGAAAACATCGGGACAGCTGAAGAGCCGGCATTTGATTCTTTTGAGACCGGTCCCTTTGGAATCGGAGGGCTTACCTATTATGGTTTTGTAGCCATGGCAGATATTGATGCCGATGGGGATCTCGATGTCTTTGCCGGCGAATATGGTGCCGGAATCCGCTTCTTTGAAAACACAGGAACGGCTACATCGCCCGCTTTTGGCCCGGCTCAGTTCAATCCTTTTGGGCTGCAATCGGGAGAGGGACTGATGTACCCCGAATTTACCGACATAGACAATGACGGCGATCTGGATTTGTTATATGCCGATTACAATTACGGGGGTGGCTTTATGGGTTTTCAGGAGAATACCGGCGATCCGGCCAATCCGCAGTTTGAGGGCATCATGCAGAATCCTTTCGGACTAAGTACATACGGCTACATTGCATTCCCCGCCGCTGTTGATCTGGATGGCGATGGGGATCTGGATCTTATTGGCACCTCCAACTATTACGGTGTAATTGGCTACTTTGAAAATATTCAGGAGTGGGCACAAGCCGATGACGGGGAAGTGACCGTTGATGAAAACGGTTCCTACTTTTTTGATGGATCCGACTTCAATTTTAATGATGGAGGCGGGACCTTTCTTCAATATGTGCAGATTCAGTCGCTTCCTCAAACGGGCACTTTTACCTTCAACGGAGCACCGGTAGAATTGTATCAGCAAATCAGTCCGGATGAGTTGGGTGCCCTGATATATGAGCCTGTAGCCGATGAGTTTGGAGCTGCTTACGATAGTTTTACATTCAAAGTTGCAGATGATAATGGCGTTTACAATGTTGGAGAATATACCCTGACCATCAATGTTGCGGAAGTTTCGGCGGTAAGCGAGGCCCTGGCCTTGTCATCGGTAAATATCTATCCGAATCCGACGAGTGGTATGGTTCAGGTTGATGCCGATCTTGATGCGCCTTTCGGCGAAGTGCGACTCAGTCTGGTTAACCTGTTGGGACAGGAAGTTCTGGTACGGGAATTGAGTGCCCGGACGGAAATTCGGGAGCAGCTTTCGCTGAATGGCATTCCGGCTGGAAGCTATTTCCTTCGCCTGACAGCAGATGGCAAGACCGCCAGTTTTAGCTTGAATAAGCAATAGGCCGGATTCAAAAATAAAGTCTGACGAACTAATCCCCGCTGCAATTTTGTGGCGGGGATTTTTTGTTTTTGGGCATCGTGCGTTTTGGACCTGTCAGGTCGGCAACCTGTCAGGTCGACGACCTGACAGGTTGAAAAAAGAAGCGCATTCGCCGGAAGGGATAAATCAAGAATATTGGTATTTTAGAGCAAACCGGATGATGATTTCCGTAGGTAAAACAAGCGAAAACACCATATGCCATGTTTGGAATAAAGCACATCAAGTTTGACCTGGTGGTCGGCTCGCATATACCTATTTCTCGTATTTCACCTCCCCGCCCAATACAGTCATCATTACCTCCGTCTCCAGGATTTTGGCATCGGAACATTCCAAAAGGTTGTTGGATAAAACTACCAGGTCAGCCAGCTTTCCGGGCGTGATGGATCCTTTTTGGTCTTCTTCAAATGCCGCATAAGCATTGCCCAGCGTATAGGAATAAATCGCTTCCTCGCGTGTCATGCGTTGCTCCGGGAAAAATTCCATACCGGTGTCTGCTCTTTTACGGGTAACGGAAGCGTAAAAGCACTCCAGTGGATCTACATCTTCCACCGGCGCATCAGTGCCATTGGCAATGATCACCCCGGCATCGAGCAGGCTTCTCCAGGGATATGCACCCAGGCGAGCTCTGCTTTGTCCGAGCCGATCGACCACAAACGGCGCATCAGAGGTACAGTGGATTCCCTGCATGGAAGCGATAATTCCATATTCGCGGAAACGCGGAATGTCGGCTGTGTCCAGATGTTGAGCGTGCTCAATGCGCCAGCGTTTCTCCTGACCGGTTTCCGGGCTTTCCAGCATCTCTTCATAGATGTCTAAAACAACCCTGTTGGCTCGGTCACCGATAGCATGTACGCAAAACTGCAAGTCGTTGTCAGTGGCTTGTTGCGCAATTTTCCGCACTTCGGAAATGGAGGTGGTGTTTTGTCCTTCGAATCCGGGCTTGTCATCATAGGGGCGAAGCAGCCAGGCACCAAAAGACCCCAGCGCACCATCTACTTCCGACTTAATAGCTCTGGAAGTGAAGAAGTAATTGCCCGCATCAATCACCGGATATTTGTCCAGCTTGCCTTCCATTTCTTCGGATGAATGTCGGATCATTGCCCAGAGGCGCAAGTCGAGTTCGCCGGCTTCGGCCAGCTTTTGATATTCTTCCAATTCCCAGAATTTGCTGCCGGCATCCTGAAAGGAGGTAACACCTTTGCGGAGACATTCTTCTTCAGCGAGTTCGACCTGCTGGAGCCAGCGCGCGAGCTTTTCTTCTTCGGAAAGGGTGGCCAGATAATCCTGATACAGTTTGCGAATGGATTTCATGGCGCGTTCTTCAAATACACCAATCGGATTCCCCTGTGCGTCGCGGATGATAGCGCCGCCATCCGGATCAGCGGTTTCCGCGCTTACACCTGCCAGCTGCATGGCCTTTTCATTGGCAAAAAGTCCGTGGCCGCTGGCGTGTATGAGCATAACCGGGTTTTCCGGAGAGACAGCACTGAGCGCATCGTGATGCGGATAACCAAAAGTTTGCGGACTGGGACTTTCAAACCATTTCTCCTGATGCCAACCTCTGCCGATAATCCATTCGCCGGGTTCGGTCTCTTTGGCTGCCGCTTCAACCATAGCAACGATCTCCTCCCAGGAGGCCGTTTTCATCAAATTGAGATTCATTAATAAAGAACCCATCATGGCAAAGTGGCCGTGTCCTTCGATGAATCCCGGCATCACGAAGTTTTGGTCCAGGTCGCGAATTTCCGTGGAGTCACCCGCGAGTGCCAAAATTTCTTCATCGGTACCAACCGCCAAAATGCGATCTCCGGATATGGCAACGGCTGCGGAGAATTCCCCCGGCTGATCCACAGTGTATACCCGGGCATTGTGCAGGATCATGTCGGCCGTTTCCGGGCTTTCTTCTGTGGTGCAACTAATAAAAAAGGCAAGCGTGAAGATGAAAATGAGCAGACGCATAGAATATTTTTGCAGCAAGTTACAAACTTCCGGCTTTCAGCTTTTTTCTGCGGGGGAGGTATGCCAGCAGGTAACAAAGCAGCAGAAACAGGGTGCAGACACCGACAAAGATTCCGAAGAATTGAGCTTCCTCCGGTTGGGAGATGTATTCGACGAAAGTCGCCAAAACCGCATCCGGACGCGTAAACGCATCCCAACTATTGAAGCGAATGCGTCTTCCGATATAAATACCTACCGAGCTCAACAGCCAGATGGACAGGATCGCAAATTTGGTGAAATGCCGGTTGAATCGCTCGTTTAAACAGCGATGCACCTGCAACAAAGAGTAACACCCCAGCGAAACCCCGGCTGCAGCAAAAAGGCTAAAGGTGGCCAGCTCCAAAAAGAAGGTAGTGCCAAGGCTTTCTCCAAAATGAATAAAGTCGGTGATGAGGTAAGGGGCGTTTGGGAAGAACAATAGCCACAGGAAAAACAGCGGCCAGAAAAACAGACCACTCTGATCCGGGCGCATATAACGACTGATCAGAAAGGGAAGCCAGGCCAAAAATAAATTCCAGGGCAGAAAAAGGTAAATGGCATGGGAGTACCCAAATGGGTATCCACCAAATTCGAGATTTCCCAGGCCTTCCGGCGAATGGCTTAATACCCAATAGAAACGAATCAGCCAGATTATGCCGGCCAGATAGCTGAGGTACATGGGGGTGCGCTCAATATGGTTTTCCCGGATGAGAAAAGGAGCGCGAAGCATATCGAGGATTAACTTTCCGCTTTGCTGGAAAGTCTGTACCCAAAATTGAATGATTGTGTTCATTGAAAAGAACTTTGAAATTCAAAGTAAATAGTTAAAAAATATATCCGGATGATCCGGACACTTGCTGATTGAAAATGAGCTCCTGTAGCTCGGTGACTGGTTCATAAAGCAGATGCTCAAATTGCCAGTCGCCAATGGATCGGGCCGCTTTTCCGTGTTTGTAGGCCCGGATAAATTGGGGGATATACTCCGGTAATAGCAGGAAGGAAAAGAGTACGGTTATATAGACAGCTGTCGACTTTTTGCCGTTTCCCAGTAGGCAATATTGCATGGCTCCTTCACCGGGTACGGTCGGCGGATAGCCCAGAAGTAAGTGGTATACATCATGACTTTCGTAAAGCGGGAGGAGCTCAAATTGATGCTCGTCGCAGAAGGTGGCCAACTCACGTCCGAGGCTTCCTGTGGGGAAAGATCTCAATTGAGGCAGTTGGGTTTTCCAGGGGCGTTTGCTTCGCTGAAACAGCCGGGCATAAATGGGTTTTACAAACTCCACCACGCCAAATAACAGCTGTCCCCGGAAGCGGAGAATTACTGATTTCATGTTTAGGTTTTTAAATTTTCAGGATTATTCTTCTCGTTTTTTGAGGAGTGCTTCGAGTGCGTTGAGATGGTCGTTGAAAGCTTTCCTGCCAGAGTCGGTAACCCGATAAGCGGTGTTGGGCTTTCGGCCAATAAATGATTTTCGCACTTCGATATATTCTTTTTTCTCCAGGGTTTTCAGGTGGGAGGCGAGGTTGCCGTCAGATACGCCGAGCGATTCTTTCAATTGCTTGAAATCGGCCCAATCATTGACCAGCAGCACAGACATGATGCCCAATCGTGTGCGATTGTCAAATGCCTTGTTCAGGTGGTCAATAATGTTTTTCATGCCGCTCACGCCCGCTCGTATTTGCGATAAAGAATGATGCCGTAAAGGATGTGGAGGATACCAAAACCAATGGTCCAGAACTCCAGTCCGTGGCCCGGGAAAAAGGAAGCGATTAAGCCAAGGGCTACTTCCGCGACCCCAAGATAGCGTATATCATTTAAGGTGTACTTGCTGGCGTTGAGCAATCCCAATCCGTAGAAGATGAGGGTAGCCGGGGCCACGAGTCCGCCAACGCCAGCCCGAAGCAGTGCCAGGATGAATACCCCGCCTGCGATCAGCGGAATAGCCAGATTTAGCAACAACCTCCGACTCATCGTATTCCAGGCGGGCTGTCCTTTCCTGCGTGCTTTTCGGGAGGTGAAATAAATAGCTCCTGCCACTGCGATAATCAAAACGGATATCCCCGTGATCATGGCAAACTCCCAAAAGCCAAGTCCCCATTTTTCACTGTATGGGTCAACGGCGTAGTAGTGGCGGCTTTCGCCGAATGGCATGGTGTCGAGATAAAAATAAGTGAGGGCTGATCCCACCAGGGCTGCGCATCCGGCAAATACGCCCGATAAGCCACTTAGCGAAATAAAGCGGGAAGACCGCTCCATCATCGATCGGATCTCACTCAGCGTCTCTAATGGTTCATTGGTTCCAGACATGAGGGTTTATTTAAAGCACTTTGAAATTCAAAGTTATGATCTTTATTTCGAAATGTCAATGGGGCGGGGGGATTTTGAATGGATAATTTTTAGTTAGTCAAGGGTGATATTAATATAAAGACAGGGAATGAGCGGGTTGAGTCTGGTGGAGGTCGCTTTCTCGCCTTGCTCGAAACCTCCGGTTGAGTCGCTTTGCTTTGCTCAGCGGTTGGGTTGAGGGAGGGGTTCAACCATAAATGGGACGGAAAAATATAAAACGGGAAATGTAAAATGCCTGCCTGCCAAAGCTCGAAAGAGCGCAGGCGGTTAAAACTACACCAGTACACTATTCCACCAATACACTTCCTTAAGGAACAACGGAACCCTACCAATAAATCGGATGAAACTTCACCTCCCCCAGGGTATTGACCTCCAGCGTAGGAGCGGGAATTTTGATAAAATTTACAACTCCGAAGAGGGCTCGGAGAAATCTTTTTCGGGTAGGGATTTTTGTGAGATCTACATCAAAGGACAAGTAAAACTGGCTATATCTTGGATAGACCGTATCGTCCAGGCGATAGATTGGATCTTCGGAAGGCCATTCGTTTTCGAAGCCGCCGTACATATTTTGGGCTCCGTAGCCCACCGCGATATTGAGCCAGGGCGGAAACCAGCCTTCGGGATCTTCGGAGAAGGATCTTGGATTGATGCTTAGCCAGAAGCTGTGTCCGTTGTAGTCTTTGAAAAAGCGGGTGATAAAATCGGAGCCATAAAGATCGGCTGCCCGTGTATCAATGGTGGTGCTCATGCTGCCATCCAGCGAATAGACAACATCAGTGGGGTAGTTTACCTTGCTGAAGGACACTTTGGGCGTGATCCGTTGCTCCTGCCAGAGTAATTCCTGGACGGCAAAAGTACTTACGCCGAGGGTGTTGAATCCGATGTCGCCCACCGAGAAGCCCCATTTTGCCGCAA
Organism: Bacteroidota bacterium; assembly: GCA_018222965.1. GTDB lineage: Bacteria > Bacteroidota > Bacteroidia > Chitinophagales > Saprospiraceae > JAAEZH01. The sequence continues at coordinate 98,925 of JAAEZH010000015.1, read as the reverse complement.
AGGCATCCATGAATTCGATGGTTGCCTGTAAGCCGGTACCTACCGCAACTCCCAGCCACATGGCTTTTCGGCGATCCATACCGGTCCAGATTGCCCCATCAAATGACCATTTGGCCTCGTGGTAGGCTGTAATGTAGTGGCCACCTTTATCGAGGCCTTCCCATTCGTGCCAGTCATTGAAAAAATGAAAAGAAGTGGTTTCGTACTGTTTGTACCAGGTGTGCCAAAGGACAATGGAAGCGCCTGTGTAGATAGAAGCACCTCCGCCGGCAGCCAGCCAGAGCCTTCCTTTATGCAGACTGTCGGGAGCGGCCAAAAAAGGAGCCCCTTCCAGTTTCTGTGCCTTTAAACTGCCGGCAGCCAGCATCAGGCAAAACCATATATACAATAATCGGATCATTGAGGTCCGAAAAGTACATTAATTCAGGTTCCAGTGCCAGAATCGCTGGTTAAAAAAAGGTAAAATTGATGGAGAGCAGACTAGCATTCGCCGAAAGGCAGATAAAACAAGGGCTTCTGGTCGGACAAAGCGGCAAGTTTGTAGAAAAGCCTAAACTTGATTAAAGGCTTTATGTTTCTTTTATACCGAATCAAAAATTGTTTGCCTGTCAGGCAGTTTTTGGGCGATAAATACTGTCAGAAGTGGTTTGAGTTTTTTCTATTCTGCTTTTAGTCAGTTATAAGATTGAAGTTCGCTCAGGATTGAGTAACTTCAAGAATTCCAATGAAGTTGTTTAAGAATGGCTGCTGAGATTCTGAGAATTGAATTTTCATCCCAGTTGAGGCTTTTTTAGAGCCGCATAGCAGCGCTACGGGGCGAGAAAAAAGTGAAAAGTGGGATGAAAAGGCTTTTTCAGGAGTCAGTGAGCTATTTTTAAACAACTTCAATAAATAATAGAATGGTATGAACCAAAAGAGATTAGTTTCAACAGGTATCATCGCTTTTGTGGTGTTGATGGTGATCCTGCTTTTATCAAACGCCACTTTTTTAACCATCGACGCAGGTGAACGCGGCGTGATTTTCCGTCGTTTTTCCGGCGGTCTGGATACAGATAATATTTATACACCGGGCTTCCACGTTGTTGCTCCCTGGAACAATATGTATGTGTATGATGTGCGGGAGAAGCAGATTGAAGAAAGCATGGAAGTGCTTTCCAGCAACGGTCTGAATATCAAGGTGGATGTCACCGTGCGTGTGCATCCCGGATTTGACGAAATTGGCTTCCTGCACGAGGAGTTTGGCCGGGATTACCTGGTATCTCTGGTGCGTCCGGAGGCACGGTCCTCGGTACGCCAGATCATCGGTAAGTTTACTCCCGAAGAGCTCTACTCTACCCGACGGGATGAGGTGCAGACGCTTATTCAGGAAGACTTAATGGGTACTCTGGGCGACAACCACATTGTGTTGAAAGCTTCCCTGATCCGTGATATTAAGCTTCCGGACAAAGTGAAAACAGCGATCGAGGAGAAAATCGAAGCAGAGCAATCCGCATTGAAGTATGAGTATATCCTTCAACAGGAGCGCCAGGAAGCGGAGCGAAAAACGATTGAGGCTCAGGCAAAAGCTGATGCAAACCGCATTCTGAATGCAAGTTTGACACCTAATATCCTCCGGGATAAAGGGATTGAGGCAACGCTTGAATTGGCCAATTCGCCAAACTCGAAAGTGATCATTGTTGGCGGCGGAGACGAGGGATTACCTCTCATTCTCGGCGGTAACTAGACAAGATTAAAATAAGTCAAAAAGGGCCGGTTCGCATTGCGACCGGCTTTTTTTGTGGTGAACCCTCTAGAACTATTTAATTGGCTCGTACTGTTTATAGGAAAAGTTAATCCCATGGTACAATTTACATCAAATGACAATTCGGAGGAGCAGTCTTTTGGGCTTTCGCCGAATGAAAGCCAAATTCTGGATGCCTATTCGAATGCCGTGATAGGTGCTTCCAACCGGGTTAGTCAGGCTGTTGTGCAGATACGGGTGCGAAAGCCGGCAGGTGCCAATCCCAAGCCCCGAACCAGAGGCGGACGCCCCAACGGAGGCAGTGGTTCCGGCTTTATTATTTCTTCCGACGGATATATCGTTACAAACAGCCATGTGGTACATGGTGCTGATCGCATCCAGATCGTATTGCAAGACGGCCGGGAATTTACAGCCAAGTTGATCGGAGAAGATCCGGCTACAGATATTGCCGTTGTTCAGATAAACGGAGACAATCTGAGTATTGCGCGCTTTGGAGATTCAGATGCGCTGCAGGTTGGGCAACTGGCGGTAGCCATTGGCAATCCCTTTGGGTTTCAATATACGGTTACAGCCGGGGTGGTTAGTGCCCTGGGCCGAACCCTGCGCTCTACGAGTGGAAGGCTGATTGATAATGTCATTCAAACAGATGCAGCCTTGAATCCCGGCAATTCGGGTGGTCCGCTGGTAAATAGCCAGGGGGAAGTAATCGGCGTGAATACGGCCGTGATTTTAAAAGCACAGGGTTTGTGTTTTGCCGTAGGCTCAAACCTGGCCAAATATGTGGTTGGTAAGTTGATCCTAAATGGGAAGGTAAGACGTGGATATATTGGGATTTCCGGACAGGGGGTAAGGCTAAATCCGCAGCTGGTTCGGGGGCATAAATTATCGGTTCGTACCGGTATTCTGGTGCAAACCATCGAAGCCAAAGGCCCGGCAGCCAAAGCAAAACTCAAGGAAGGGGATTTGATTATCGGTTATGACGGGGAGAATGTGCCTAGTATTGACACCTTGCACAGTCTGCTGAGTGAGGATACCATTGGAGAAACCGGCATTTTAAAACTCCTTCGTCAAAATAAGGTTATAGAGTTGCCAGTCACCCCGGGGGAGTTGCACTAAATTGTGTAGGTTGTCGTTCTTTTTGAGGGCACGTGCTCTTGATTTGTGCTATTTTTGAGGAGAGAAAGAAATTACTATGCGATTACTATTGACGATGTTTGGAATCCTGTTGGCTACCAGTGTGTTTGCCCAGGAAGCGCAATTGGCTCAGCAATATTTTAAAGACGGTGAATACGAAAAAGCTGCCCGGCTTTACGAAAAGTTATACGACGATAACCCCGGAAATGATTTTTACTTCAACCGCCATGTGCAGAGTTTGCTGCAATTGGAGCGCTACAGCGAATGTGAGGAAATCCTGAAAAAGGAGCTGAAACGCAATCCGCAGAAGGTACATTTGTATGTAACTTATGGCAACATCTTTGAGCAACAATACAAGGATGACGAGGCAGAGGAGCAGTATGATAAAGCGATAAAGAAACTGCCGGCAGACCGCTATACAGTTATTAAGATTGCACAGGCCTTTACCGGCCTGACCAAATATGATTATGCCATTCAGGCTTATGAACGCGGTGCCGAATTACTGGATGACAGCCAGAGTTTTTCTTACAATTTGGGAGAATTGTATCGCCGGAAAGGGGATATCGATTTAATGATCAAGAACTACCTGAGCAGTTTATCCGGAAATTCAGCACGGCTGAATTCTCTCCAAACGCTTTTCCAAAGATATCTGGATGAAGACGGATACATGGAGTTGCAAAGCCAACTTTACGAACGCATACAAGAAGATCAGGAAAATCTCGATTATCCGGAAATGCTGGCCTGGGTGTTCATCCAGCGAAAAGATTACCGCAATGCTTTCCGTCAGGTAAAAGCACTGGATAAACGATTGAACGAAAACGGAAGCCGGGTATTTCAGCTGGCTACCGTCGCAGAAAGCGATCAGGATTTTGATGCAGCCATTGTGGGGTATGAGTACATCGTGGATGAAAAAGGACCTACTTCCAGTTTTTATGTAGATGCCAAGCGCCGCATGTTGGCCTGCAAAAGGGACAAGATCACTGACGGCTTTGATTATCAGCAGGAAGATTTGATGGAGCTGGACTCTGAATACGTCTCCTTCCTCAATGAATTTGGCCGCAGCCGGGCAACGGCTCGACTCATGCTGGAGCACGCCGAATTGCAGGCTTTCCACCTAAATGACCTGGGCAAAGCGATTGACCTTCTGAATCAGGTGGTTGAATTGCGGGGAATTCAGCCAACACTACAGGCACAAGCCAAATTACGCCTTGCGGATTTTTACCTGATGACCGATGAAATTTGGGAATCCACCCTCCTGTATTCTCAAGTAGATAAAGCATTCGAGGAAGACATCTTGGGGCATGAAGCCCGTTTCCGCAATGCAAAACTCTCCTATTACAATGGTGATTTTGAATGGGCACAGGCACAGTTTGAAGTATTGAAAGCCTCTACTTCCAAGCTTATCGCGAATGATGCCCTCGATCTGTCGATCTTCATTATGGATAATCTGGGGCTGGATACTACGGCAGAGTCGCTGACGCTGTATGCACAAGCCGACTTGCTTACCTTTCAGAATCGTTTTGAGGATGCCTTCAAAAAGCTGGATACCTTAATGACTAAGTTTCCCGATCACTCCCTTCAGGATGATGTGCTTTATGCGAAAGCGCAAATTCACATGAAAAAGCGGGAGTATGAAACGGCGGCTACTTACTATCAGCGAATTGTCGATAATTACAATGAAGAAATACGGGCAGACAATGCACTCTTTGCCCTGGCTGAATTGTATGAAAATCAGTTAGGAGACCCGGAAAAGGCGAAAAGCCTTTATGAGTTGATATTCATAGATTATTCGGGAAGTACCTTTGCGGTAGAAGCCCGGAAGCGGTTCCGGAGACTGAGAGGAGATAATATCTAAGAGAAAAGTGCGATCATCTGATGCGATGCATCAGATGATCACGAAGGCGCTATTATTTAGGAGTACGCTCGTCGGAAACAGTCAATTTATGACGTCCTTTCGCCCGACGGCGGGCCAATACTTTTCTTCCGTTCTTGCTGCTCATCCGTGAGCGAAATCCATGCTTGTTGGCACGTTTTCTCTTGGATGGTTGATAGGTACGTTTCATCTTACTCGAGTTATATCTTTAAGCTTAACTTTCCTTTCTCGAAAAGTTCGACAAAGGTAAGGACAATTTGGGAAACTCCAAAGCACTGGCAAGTAATTAAATGGAATTGTGAGATTGGGGAGTCACTTCGTGCCTCCTGCGTCGGTCCTTAGCTGGGGAGATAATCGCCTTCGGCAATTATGGGGAGTTACTTGTCTCATCGCTTTCAGCGAATGAGCCTCGCGGGGAGAAGGAATTGTTTCTCAAATACCCCCTGTTTTATCTGCTTGCCGCTGGCAAGCAAAGGGTAGACAGTTGTTTCGGATCCCCAAAAACACTCCCCGTGATCTCCGCGATTAGCGGAGGAACAACTCCCCTTTTCTGCCAGGGGCAGAGAACTCCCCAGCTAAGGGCCGACGCAGGAGGGCCGGAGCGACTCCCCCTCGATTAGCTCCACTTTCCCCAAGGAAACCTACCACATTCTTTTTCAAATAATGTTTTTTCGTAAATTACCAGTCGGCGTGGTGGAATATAGTGCTCCACCCCCTTATCTCCTGATTAACATAGAACCATTCATATGAGTGACGAAAGACCCTGGTTAAAGAATTACCCGAAAGGGATCCCTGCCAATATTGATCCGGACGCCTATTCTACAGTTGTCCAGCTCCTCGAAGAATCTTTTGATAAATATCGAAAATTACCGGCTTTCACCTGTATGGGTAAAAGCATCACTTATGATGAGTTGGATAAAAAATCCAAACAATTTGGCGCCTATCTGCTTTCCCGCGGATTGGAACCCGGCGATAAGATTGCCTTGATGATGCCCAATATGTTGCAATACCCAATCGCGCTTTTTGGTGCATTGAGAGCGGGACTGGTTGTTGTTAATACCAACCCCTTGTATACTCCGCGTGAGATGCATCACCAGTTTTCAGACTCCGGAGTAAAGGCAATCATCATTGCTGAAAACTTTGCAGCCAATTTGCAAAAGATCCTGGGGGATACCCAAATTAAAACGATCATCATTACGAGTATCGGGGAGTTGCTTGGCGGACTAAAAGGTATGATCACCAATTTTGTAGTTCGAAAGGTAAAACGCCTGGTTCCTGCTTTTGACTTGCCCAATACCGTAAATTTCAAGGATGCGATGAAGCAAGGCAAGAAATTCTCTCTGCCTGAGCTGAATCAAAGTTCAGAGGATGTTGTCTCTCTGCAATATACCGGGGGTACGACCGGTGTTGCAAAAGGAGCCATGCTGACCAATAAAAACCTCGTTTCCAATATGGCGCAGATTCGGGCCATCATGATGCCTTTCCTGAAGGAGCGGGAAGAGGTGGCGCTATCGCCATTGCCCTTGTACCACGTTTTTGCTTTTACGGTCAATTGCCTCACCCTCTTTAGTATTGGAGCTCATACGATTTTGATTACCAATCCACGGGATCTTAAATCAGTGGTTGCTCCGTTCAAGAAATATCCAATTAGCTTGATTACCGGGGTTAATACCTTGTTTAATGCCTTGCTTAATAATGAGGAGTTTCAAAAGCAGGAGTTTGAGAGCCTTAAAGTAACGGTTGGTGGAGCCATGGCTGTTCAGCGGGCTGTCGCCGAAAAATGGCAGGCAGTAACCGGCTGTCCGCTGTCGGAAGGATTCGGTATGACAGAATCATCGCCGGTAGCGGCCTGTAATCCGATTGACGGATCGGGCAAGATAGGTACGATCGGACTTCCTGTACCAAGCACGGATATGCGCATTGTGGATGATAACGGCAGCGTGTGTAGTCCCGGGGAAGTAGGAGAGATTCAGATCAAAGGGCCGCAGGTTATGAAGGGCTACTACAACAAGCCGGAGGAAACCAAAAAGACAATTCGCGAAGGTTGGTTGTGTACCGGTGATATCGGAATGATGCACGAAGACGGCTACTTCCAAATCGTGGATCGCAAAAAGGACATGATCCTGGTTTCCGGATTCAATGTATATCCAAATGAAATTGAAGATGTGCTTGCCATGCATCCGGATATTCTGGAAGTGGCAGCCGTCGGGATCCCCGATGATAAGTCTGGCGAAGTGGTAAAGGTCTTTGTCGTGAAGAAAAACAAATCCCTCAAAAAGGATGCGGTAATCGCTTACGCCCGCGAAAACCTTACCGGCTACAAAGTCCCCAGAGAAGTAGAATTCCGGGATGAATTGCCGAAGACCAATGTGGGTAAAATTTTGCGGAGGAAACTGAGGGAGGAGTGAGGAGTGTAAAATGTAAAATTCAGAATGTAAAATGCTGAATGTAGAATTTTGAATGTAAAATTTAGGTGGAGTACATTCAGCTGGAGGAGAAAAAATTTGAGTGCTTCTTTTGTGCCTGATGTGGTTCAAAAAAATGGTTTGTTCTGATCTAAACCAGATTAATTCTAATGGAAAAATCTCCTTTTCTGATCTTAATTTCTTTGCTATGCGTTCAATGCACGGTAAATAGAAGTACCTCTTTTCTTTCTACCGAAGAACAAATTATCGTGGAGCAGTTTTCAAAGCTCCCCCAAACCAACCAGGTACAAATTAGCCCGGCTGATGAACCGGGATCTCGATTGTGGCTTTGCCTGACCTTTATCGATAAGGAAAGTCGGGAGCCAATCGCTGATCGATCCGTTTATTTTTACCATACTTCCGCTCAAGGCGAATATGACCCCGTTGATCCATCCGATGAAAGCACTGCTCGCCTGAACGGAGCTGCTGTAACGGATTCCTTAGGACGGATTTTTGTCAATACCATTCTGCCAGGTGATTACGGTACACGGGGAGATAACCGCCACATCCACACCACAGTTGAAGATGCCCGTCCGGAAGCTTATGATATTCACTTTAAACAGTACACCAGGGGCATGGGCAAGTCTTTCATTCGCGGAAGCGATCAACACTTTCTGGCCGATCTAAAATACATGCTAGATTCTACCCTGATAACTTTTTTACAGATTGAAACGAAAAGGTGAACATAGAGGAGGATGAGTTTCTTTAGGCGCCGTTCGCTTTAATGAAAAACCTGGTTTAAAGGCGGGTAAATTTTTCTTCTTTGGCTATTTAGTTGGTATATTGGTGTTCCTGATAATGCAGGACCAACTGTAGTTGTCACCGCCTCCTGCATCCCGGCTTTGTCGAAGCCACATCCTAACAAACATCCTCAACCTCTGGGTTTGAAAATCGGGCTTTATGGTTGTAAATGCCTTGGTGTTTAATCATCTAAGGCCTATTGATTAGGTCAATAGTGTTATTGAAATTATCGACTTTATAAATCATGTCGTATTCGATATCTTTGTAGAATTAACTGAGAAAAAGTATATATCAATATGGAAAATGGACATCCAAAAAACGGTAAGTGCCCTGTAATGCACGGGGGGAACACTTCTACTGAAAAATCTGTCACAGATTGGTGGCCGAATTCACTTAATCTGGACATTCTTCACCAACATGACTCAAAAACCAACCCGCTTGGTGAAGATTTTGACTACCACGAAGAACTGAAAAAGCTGGATGTAGAAGCCTTGAAAAAAGATCTGCACGATCTGATGACTGATAGCCAGGAATGGTGGCCTGCTGACTGGGGACACTACGGCGGATTGATGATCCGGATGGCCTGGCACGCAGCCGGAACCTACCGGATTTCTGACGGCCGTGGAGGTGGAGGAACGGGCAACCAGCGTTTCGCACCCTTGAATTCCTGGCCGGATAACGTGAGTCTCGATAAAGCAAGACGCCTGCTTTGGCCGATTAAGAAAAAATACGGAAACAAAGTAAGCTGGGCCGATCTTATTATCCTGGCCGGAAATATTGCCTATGAAAGTATGGGCTTGAAAACCTTTGGTTTCGCATTTGGCCGCGAGGATGTATGGCACCCGGAAAAAGATGTTTACTGGGGTGCAGAAAAAGAATGGTTGGCACCCAGCGACGAGCGTTACGAAAATGTAGACAAGCCGGATACCATGGAAAATCCATTGGCAGCCGTGCAAATGGGGTTGATCTATGTGAATCCGGAAGGAGTTAATGGTCAGCCTGATCCGTTGAAAACAGCTGCTCAGGTACGGGAGACATTCAAGCGAATGGCTATGAATGACGAAGAAACCGTTGCACTTACAGCAGGTGGACACACCGTAGGTAAGACCCACGGTAATGGCGATGCCAGCAAGTTGGGACCAGATCCGGAAGCTGCACCAGTTGAAGCGCAGGGTTTTGGCTGGGCCAATAACCAAAAATCCGGTAAAGGACGGTATGCCGTAACCAGTGGCCTGGAAGGCGCCTGGACGATCAAACCGATTAAATGGGATAACGGCTTTTTCGAGATGCTCTTTAATCACGAGTGGGAATTGAAAAAGAGCCCTGCCGGTGCCTGGCAATGGGAGCCAAAATCCATCAAAGAGGAAGACAAGCCGGTAGATGTGGAAGATCCGTCCATCCGTCACAATCCGATGATGACCGATGCAGACATGGCCATGAAAATGGATCCGGTATACAAAGAAATCTCCCTGAAATTCAAAAATGATTTTGATGCATTTTCGGATGCTTTCGCCCGTGCGTGGTTTAAATTGACCCACCGGGATATGGGACCTAAGGCCCGCTACATCGGACCAGATGTTCCACAAGAAGACCTGATCTGGCAAGACCCCATTCCGGAAGGAAAGAGTGACTACGATGTGGATGCTGTAAAAGCAAAAATTGCGGCTACCGGATTGAGTATTTCCGAAATGGTATCTACCGCCTGGGACAGTGCACGGACCTTCAGAGGTTCTGACATGCGAGGTGGTGCCAATGGCGCACGCATTCGTTTGGCTCCTCAGAAAGACTGGCAAGGCAACGAGCCGGAAAGACTCTCCAAAGTATTGGCTGCATTAGAGCCGATTGCTTCTGAGTTTGGCATCAGCATCGCCGATACCATTGTTTTGGCAGGTAATGTTGGTGTTGAGCAGGCGGCTAAAAACGCCGGAATGGATATCAAGGTGCCATTTGCTCCCGGTCGTGGAGATGCTACCGATGAAATGACCGACGCAGAATCCTTTGAACCCCTTGAGCCGGTTGCAGACGGTTACCGGAACTGGCAGAAAAAGGAATACGTGGTAAGTGCAGAAGAGCTGTTGCTGGACCGTACACAATTGATGGGCTTAACAGCACCGGAAATGACTGTTCTGATTGGCGGAATGCGTGTGTTGGGAACCAATTACGGTGGAACCAGGCACGGAGTATTTACAGACAATGTAGGTGCTTTAACCAATGATTTCTTCGTAAATCTGACGGATATGGCCTACAAGTGGAAGCCAGCCGGAAAAGATGTGTACGAAATCGTTGACCGCAATTCAGGTAATGTGAAATGGACAGCCAGCCGGGTAGACCTGGTTTTTGGTTCTAACTCGATTTTACGTTCCTATGCAGAAGTATACGCACAAGACGATCACAAAGAAAAGTTTGTGAATGACTTCGTAAACGCATGGGTTAAAGTGATGAATGCAGACAGGTTTGATTTGAATTAATCATTCGCTGTAAAGCAAACACAAATACAAACAGAAGCGGTTTGGGTACTTACCTGAACCGCTTTTTTTATGACTTTCGTCGAATGTAGGCAGTCAGACCTGGAATAACTTCTATTTTAGAGGAAAGCATCGGCCCAATTTCCCCGAATATGAAAAGAATAGAACTATTTGAATTTGAAGATTTCCATTGGCTCCCTGTTTCGATTCGGTCAGGAATAACCAATCTTATCAAGGTTTTTCATCGGATGATCGGCACGAAAGAAGTGCTGACCAATCTGTTGAATAAGGTTCGGGAGAAAATCCATTTTGAGCAGATTGTGGATATGGGCTCCGGTTCCGGAGGTCCTATGCCGGAAGTTGTCGCGAATCTTAACAGCCAGAATGCTGCTAATCCGGTTCATTTGCTTTTAACAGATTACCATCCAGGTCCGGAGATTGTAGAAAGGATCAACAGCCGGAAAATTCCCAATGTTCAATACCATCCTGCCTCCGTGGATGCGCGGAATATAGCGAGCACTCCCGACGGATTAAAAACCATGGTGGCGAGTTTTCATCATATGTCTCCGTCAGTTGCAAAGGAGATCCTGCATGCTGCGCAGGAGTCGGGGCAGCCCATACTCATCTACGAGTTGGCCAAAAACAATGTTCCGCTACTTTTATGGTGGCTGTTATTGCCCATTTCCCTGCCCATCCTTTTCGGGATGGTCTGGTTTATGACCCCTTTTGTGCGACCGCTTTCATTCTCTCAAATTATATTTACGTATCTGATTCCCATTATTCCAATCATATATGCCTGGGATGGGCAGGCTTCCCTGATGCGCACTTATACTTTTGATGACATTGAGAGTTTGCTTGAAAAAGAAGATAATTATGTGTGGGAAATTCAGGATGCCTTAAAGGCGAATGGCAAAACGGCCGGTTATTATATTTTTGGGTATTCAGGATGATTCTGGTCGATGAATTCGTAGGATGGAGAAAGTTTTATGTACTGAATAATGCTTGTTTTAGAGCATCCAAAAGTTGGTTACATTAATGAGTCAAAAAAAGATTGCCATAGTTGGAGGAGGAATCGCCGGACTTACCTTCGCTCGTAGTTTAGCTTCCTCAGGCTACGACATTCACATCTTTGAGAAAACCGAATCCTTCGGCGAAGCGGGTGCAGCCATCAGTGTTTTTCCCAATGCGCTATCGGTGATGGATGCATTAGGGCTTTTGCAAAAGGTGCTTGATTCCAGTGGACAATTTCAAAAAGTTTTTCTGAAATCAGACAAAGGAACGGTCTTGAGTAAATCGGTGCCTCGGGGAGATTATCCGTTGGTTTGTATTCATCGCAGAGACCTGCATAAGATATTGTTGGATGGCATTTCGGCAAACCTGCACGCGGGATATGCGGTAAAAAGTCTGTCAAGCCTGGATGACAAGCGGATTCAACTTGATTTTGAAAATAAGGAATCAGCGGTTTTTGATGGGGTGGTTGGGGCCGATGGGATTCATTCGGTCGTCAGGCAAAGTGTGATAGCAGACGGCAAACCCATATTTAGAGGTTACAATTGCTGGCGTGGAGTTGTAGAAACTGATTTTGATATTGGTTATGCAAGCGAGACCTACGGCAGCGGGAAAAGAGTAGGTATTGTACCAGTTAAAGATGGCGTATACGGCTGGTGGGCCACTTGTAATGAAGGCTTCATGGAGGATGACCAGCCGGAAGGCACCAAACCCAAACTAAAAAGACTTTACGGTCACTGGCATCATCCCATTCCGGAGCTTATGCAAAACACCGATACCATCCTGAAAAACAGTCTGGCCGATCGAAAGCCGCATAAGGGATGGTCAAAAGGAGCAGTGGTATTAATTGGAGATGCTGCTCATCCTACTACGCCGAATCTGGGGCAGGGAGGTTGTATCGCTATTGAGGGGGCCTTTGTGCTGGCAAAATGCATTCGAAAGTACGGTCTGACGAATCGGGCTTTTAGCCGTTATGAGGTTCTGCATTATCCGCGTGCCCGTGCGGTTGTAAAACAAAGTCTGTTATTGGGCAAGATCGGGCAATGGGCCAATCCGATTTTGGTTCCACTACGAAATGTAATGTTTAGGCTTACTCCCTCGTCAATAGCCATGCGCATGTTTGGCCGCTTTTTTAATTTCCGAGCCAGTGAGCTTGAGGTATAAAGGGAATGTCAGGCATAAACCATGAATGAAAATAGTAGCAACACAGAACGGTTGTTTTTTATTAAAAAAGCACTATCGAATTGAAAGCACTAAATGTAAAAAAGGGGCAAATCCTGCAAAGTAAGGGTGACGTTAAAAGCAAATTTTACATAGTCAAATCAGGTTTGCTGCGTAGCTATACCATTGATGAGAAAGGCAAAGAGCATGTTTTTATGTTCGCGCCTGAAGGCTGGATTATTGCAGATTCTGCAGCTCCGGACCAGGCTTGTGATTTGTTTATTGATGCACTCGAAGACTCCATAGTCACTGTCGGGGAGAAAGATATCGATTTACCTCATGATCCTGCCAAATTGATAAAACGCATTTCTGTCCTCCAAAAAAGAGTCATCATGCTCATGAGCTCCACAGCGATAGAGCGCTATGAGCATTTCGAGAAGACCTACCCCAATATCGTTCAAAGAGTCTCCCAAAGATTGATCGCCTCCTACCTTGGAATTACTCCTGAGGCATTAAGCAAAGTAAAAGGAGAGAGAGCCAGGAAGAACAAATAACAATTCCCAAATCCTTAATATAGATTAATGCACAGCCCCTGGCAATTTTGTCCCTTTGTGTCAAACAAAAGTTAATAGAAATGAACATTTTACTTTGGGTGCTACAGGGGTTCCTTGCAGTAATGATGCTAATGCCGGGCTTCATGAAATTAAGCAATACTAATGCGCAACTTATACAAAAAGGGAATGGGCGCATGGATTGGGCAGAAGATGTTTCGCCTGGTGGCATGAAGATTATTGGTTTGCTGGAAGTCTTGGCTGCTATTGGATTGATTTTGCCTATGTCTACTGGGATTTACCCTGTTCTTACTGTTTGGGCTGCTATTGGTGTAATCCTTATTATGATTGGAGCTATAGCATTGCATCTTAGGAGAGGGGATGGAGCAAAATCATGGGGTGTCAATATCCTTATTTTATTGATTGCGGCCTTTGTTGTATACGGAAGATCAACATTGCTTCTTTGATTAATATACTTGTTGCGAAATTCCCAAACCACTTTGACTTGGGTATAACTGCCATGAATAAAAGGAATAGCGGTTTGAGTTAATACTCAAACCGCTATTTTTTTTTTGAGTAAATTGATATTCGAATGAAAAGAGCATTTAATCTGCTACTGCCATTGTTCAGCGTGTTGTGCACGCCAATCAAACCGAAGAAATGATTCATTGAACCTAAAACTTCAACTATGAAAAGCTACATAGATGGCTTCGTTTTTCCAATTCCTGAAGTTTATTTGAGCGAGTACAAAAGGGTCGCCGAGAAAGTCGCAGGAATCTGGAAAGAGTATGGGGCACTGGCCTACTACGAATTTGTTGGGGATGATTTATATTTGGAGGGGACAAGATCTTTTGTAGAAACTGTAGATGCAAAAGAAAACGAGATTATTGTTTTTGGTTGGGTTGTGTTTCCTTCAAAAGAAATACGTGAATTAGCGAATGATAAGGTTCCCGATGATCCAAGAATGGCAGCCTTAGTTTCGCCATTATTCAATCCCGAAAGATTGATCTTTGATGCCCGGCGGATGGTCTATGGTGGGTTTAAATCGCTGGTGCAATCCAATAAGTAAAGTGCCCCCTCTTTAGCGGTAAAAAAATCCGGCAAAAAATGTTAGAAACATTTATTAACGAAAAAAGAATAGGGGGTATCAATGGCCTCATTTGGTTAGATGGAGAAGTCCTGATGCAGGAATCTTTCGGGTATAAAAACCTGGAAACACAGGAGCCATTGACCATGGATTCTATTTTTCGGATTTCCTCCATGACAAAACCGATAACTTCGGTCCTTGCGCTTATGCTGTATGAGGCGGGCAAACTGGATTTAAATGATCCCATTACCAACTGGTTTGAGCAATTTAAGGAGATGCAGGTTTTGGGTTCGCGGACCAGTGCATTGGAAAAAGCCAAACGAGAAATCACCATTCTTGATTTGTTGACACACAGAGCCGGTTTTACGTACAGCGAATTCCAGCAAGGGGAGCTCAGAGAATCTTACCGGGCGTTGGGAGGAGACATCGATTCCACCCTGACAAATAAAGAATGGGTCACCAAATTGGCCAAATTGCCACTGCTAAATCAGCCAGGGGAATTGTTTAATTATGGCCGATCTACCGATTTATTGGGAATCCTGATTGCAACGATAGAGGAAAAGCCCCTTGGTCGGGTAATGAAAGAAAAAATCTTTGATCCCCTGGGGATGACAGATACTTTCTTCGAAGTGCCGGAGAGCAAAAAGAACCGATGCGTTTCCAATTTTGGGTTTAATGATATTGGTGAATTGGTTACTCTGGAGACAGTTCCGCTAAAAATGGCATTCAAAGAGCGACCTGCCGGGTTGGAATACCAGTCGGGCGGACAGGGATTGTGGTCAACCATTTCTGATTATTTGAAATTTGCCCAAATATTTGTCGAGGGCGGATCTTCCAATGGTATCCGGATCTTAAAGCCGGAGACCATTGAAAATATGTGCACCAATAAATTGACCGCTTCTCAAAGAGAGCATTCGAGACTTATGGGGAATCCCATGTTTCAGCAAGATTATGGATTTGGGTTGGGATTGGCTGTGGTTTGTCAGGAAGATATTTCCGGGTCTATTCCCTGCTCGGGTTCTGTTGGTTCCGTTGGCTGGCCTGGAGCTTATGGTGGCTGGTGGTCGGCAGATCCGGAAAATAAAACCATATCCATTTTTCTAACGCATAGCATGACCGAACCCGGCCAGCTCGAACAGGGCATCGGATTTGAATTGTATGAAGCCATTGAGGTGTTTTCAAATTATGTTTAAACTGTATTTTGATCGGTTAGAAACAATAGCCCATGTAACGCCGTATGATCCCTTGAAACGAAGTCTGCAAAAGGAACTCGTTTAGCATAACTAAGCGCTAAAAGCTTTCCGGTAATTCCTTAACTTAGGTCCAATGTTCAAGGCTTTTCTCCGACAATATTTCGATAAAATCATCCGATAGGAGTGGTTTTCAAATGGAGATCCTTGATTCTGAAAAAATTAAACGCATTTGAATAAATGTTGGAGACTATCGGGATTTCAAAATTGCTGACAGAAAAGGAAATTTCAACTGCCCTGCATTTGATTTTTCCGAGCTTGAAATTCATTAGAGTGGATAACGATACAATTGTGGAAAGAAAACTGAAGCCAAATGAAGTAGGATTCTTTGTTTATCCGAATGATTCGGAATATAAAATTCGAATCGAAGTAATGTTTCCACAAAAGAATAATACTGAAGAAAGAGAGCAATACATCGCAAAAAAGATTTCTGAAAATTTAAATTGCAAGACAATTGTCGGATACCAATCGAAACACTCCAAAGATCAATACTTAAGCCTGGTTTTTGAAAATGGAAAGGTGTTTTTGGCAGATGACCTTGAAACAAAGTATGCAGGGGATGGTGACGATGAAGTAAGAATCATTAAGGAATTAGACAGTAATATGATAGGGGCGTTTGACAACAATGGAAATGAACTGTAAAAACTGTGGAGAATTAGTAAAGGGGAAATACTGCAATAATTGTGGGCAAAACTCAAGTGTAGGAAAAATAACTTACTCGAATTTCCTGCAGGAACTCTCTATGAGCATCTTTCAAGTTGACAGAGGCTTCTTTTATACAGTGAAAGCCCTTTTTAAGAAGCCTGGAAGAAGTATGCACGAATATCTGGCAGGGAGAAGGAAGCAATACTTTAAACCTGTCGCTTATGTGCTTACTTTATCAACGGTATACTTCCTTGTTTCGCAGCTTGCAGGGCAGAATACCTGGATAGATGATTTGGTAAGCGGTTTTTCAGAAGGTGTTTATGAAAACGAAGGAGAAACGGACATTCCCGCAGCTTTGATCTGGTTTTCCAATAATTACGCTTATAGTACACTCCTTCTGCTTCCTGTTTTTTCTCTGGCATCGTGGATATCCTTTAACCGATTTGGAAAAAACTACCTGGAGCATCTTGTTATCAATTCTTTTATAACTGGCCAGCAGGCCATTATTTATGCACTCTTTGCATTGTTAAAGCTACTTAGTGGAAGTGAAGCTTTAGAAATGTTTCCATTTTTGATTGCATTTAGCTATACCCTTTGGGTGTTTTGGCAGTTTTTCAATGAAGGGAGTCGAATTGTGAATATTCTCCGCTCGATATTGACTTATATGTTGTATCTCCTAATGGGTTTTTGCTGTTTAATACTTGTAATGGGGATTTCAAAAGTAGTTCAATAGTATTAAGTTTGATTGGGTGTGATTTCCCTGTAAGAGCCTGGTTGAATTTTCCCTGATGAGCTGCAATCGAGTTGATTTTGGGTCTTACAAGGCAAATTTTGCAGTTGAATGCGGGCAATTCAGCGAAAAATTTAATGCCGAAAAAGACAAAATCAGCCGATTTAATGCCATTGAGGGAGTTTTAAACAGGCTCCAAATCATTCCATGAAAATTTTGCGTCTTTATCCGGTATAAAAGAGACCAGTACGGTGTTTTTTTAAAAACTTCATAATAAGAAATAACGCGAATAGCGTAAGTTGTAAGAAAGAATCCAGGGGCTTGATTGTCATACAAAATTTGTTGAAACACGGTTGTTGGGGCGGTGCTGTTTAAAGGGGTGCCTCCTCTGGAGGCGTTGCAAAAATGCGATTAAAGGCTCCATCGGAGCCCAAACCTTTGTAGAATTTTTTGCAATATTGATGGTAAGCTCCAGCGGAGCGACACCAATGCGTAGTTCTTGTTTTGTCCTTAAGATTAGGTGCTATACCCAAAGTAAAGTAGTTTGGGATATCCTTATTGCTCAAAAGCTTTGGTTTGGAGGAATACCGTACACGAAGGGGCCCAAACCACTTCGTCGTCGGTATAATACAATTAACATTTATGGAAATAAAGGAATTAAAAGATCGATCGGGCATTAGTCCGGACAGGAAATTAGCGGATGCCTATGCCCAATTCAATGTCCTTTTAACGGAGTTGAGAAAAAGGGCATTGTCTGAGAATGTGGTGAATGGTATTAATGCAGGAATTGATGAGGTAAACTCAATCCGGGAATCCGGAAAAAGCCTAAAGAAGCAGTTGAGAAAGCAACAAGCTCAAATTCTAAAATTAATCGAAAAAGAACACAAACTCGTAACTAAGAATCACTATAGAAATACCTGGCTGGCAGTCGGTATGGCTGCTTTTGGCATTCCGCTTGGTGTCGCTTTTGGAGCCAGCATGGGAAACATGGCTTTTATAGGCATTGGGATGCCTGTTGGCATGGCAATCGGAATTGCCGTTGGTACCGCTATGGATAAAAAAGCTGTTGAAGAGGGTAGGCAACTTAACCTTGATGTCCAATGATCATTGGAGGCGTATTTCTGCTTGTTTGTACTTTTATACCCAAAGTAAAGTAGTTTGGGATATTCTTATTGCTCAAACTCTTTGGTTTGGAGGAATACCGTACACGAAGGGGCCCAAACCACTTCGTCGTCGGTATCGCAGCTTAGAGCCAAAAAAAAATCCGCCTTTCGGCGAAAGCCTACTGGCCTTTGCTATACTTGTAAATAGAAGGCTTAAAAACATAAAGACCAGGAGTCTATAACCAACATAATTTATGAGCAACATCTCAATCAGTTCTACCAAACCGCGCCTCTCTTTTTGGCAAATATGGAACATGAGTTTTGGTTTTTTGGGGATCCAATTTGGTTTTGCCCTTCAAAACGCAAACGTCAGCCGTATTTTTGAGACCCTTGGTGCACACAAAGATGAATTAGCCATTTTATGGTTAGCAGCACCTGTTACCGGCTTATTGGTGCAACCGATTATTGGATATTACAGTGATCGTACCTGGCATGCCAAGTGGGGCAGGCGGCGACCCTTCTTTGCTATCGGAGCCATCTTGGCTACCATCGCCCTGTTTTTAATGCCTAATTCTACGGTTTTATGGATGGCGGTGTTAATGCTTTGGCTAATGGATGCCTCGATAAATATCAGTATGGAACCCTTCCGGGCTTTCGTGGGGGATATGTTGCCTAATGAGCAACGAACCGATGGATTTGCCATGCAAAGCTTTTTTATTGGGATAGGAGCAGTGATTGCCTCCGCCTTGCCTTATATTTTTACCAATTGGTTTGGGGTGAGCAATGTAGCCGCTGATGGGGGCATACCCGATTCGGTAAAATGGTCCTTCTACATAGGTGGTATTGCTTATTTTTTGGCGGTAATGTGGACAGTTATTAAAACAGAAGAATATCCGCCGGATGACATCGAAGCCTTAAAAAAAGAAAATGCGGAGAAAGGTGTTTTTTCAGGATTAATCGAGTCTTTCAAAGGTATATTCTCCATGCCCAAAACAATGGTACAACTTGCCTTTGTACAATTTTTCTCCTGGTTTGCCTTATTTGCTATGTGGATTTATACTACCTCAGCGGTGACGAGTCACGTCTATGGTACATCCGATACCGCCTCTGAACTTTATAATGAAGGCGCAGATTGGGTGGGCATTTGTTTCGCTATTTATAATGGTATTGCAGCGATAGTCGCTTTTCTGTTGCCTGTCCTTGCTAAGCGAATTAGCCGCAGGATGACCCATTTAGTAGCCTTGTGCTGTGGTGGCCTTGGTTTGCTGTCTGTTTACTTTATCAGCGACCCTAATCTGTTGTTGGTGGCCATGGTTGGAGTAGGGATTGCCTGGGCCAGTATTCTTTCCATGCCCTATGCGATGTTGTCCAGTATTTTGCCGGCCAATAAAATGGGCTACTACATGGGCGTTTTTAACTTCTTTATTGTTATTCCACAAATTGTCGCAGCCGGAATTTTAGGGTTTATTTTGAAGACCTTCCTCGGTAACGTATCTATTTATGCATTGGTGATTGGAGGTATATCTTTTATCCTCGCCGGATTATTGTGTTTGATTGTAGATGATAATGATGTAGCCGTTGATTTTGCGGCCGAATCTGATTAATGGATTTTAATTAGTAGTGCCTGATGTTTGACCAAATTGAGGAAGGTCACATGTTCCTTGGTGACCATATCTTCGCAGTAGGAATACATGGTAAAAATTCAAAGCATCCATGGAAAAATCTGATAGACATTCAAGAATAATTCGTTCTGATGAGCCCGG
Source organism: Bacteroidota bacterium (assembly GCA_018222965.1). Classification (GTDB taxonomy): domain Bacteria; phylum Bacteroidota; class Bacteroidia; order Chitinophagales; family Saprospiraceae; genus JAAEZH01. Next base: position 79,208 of record JAAEZH010000015.1, on the reverse strand, counting down.
ATTTAAAGAGGCATGCATGGACACCCTTTTTAATAAAAGAAGACCAGCGTATTTTCCCGAAATACTTTATCGGGTTCAAAGTGTGGAAGACATCCAGGAAGCCATTCGCCTGGCTAAAGCAGAAGGCCTGAAGGTGAGTGTAGTCTCCGGTGGTCATAGTTGGTCTGCAAATCATATGAGGGCAAATAGCCTGGTTATCGACATGTCCCTCTTTGATTCCTTTTCTGTTGATAAATCTCGCATGCAAGCAACGGCCGGACCGGGTTGTAAAGGGCATGTTCTAATGTTGGAATTGGTAAAACAGGGCCTGTTTTTTCCTACTGGGCATTGTAAAGGTGTTTGTTTGGGTGGATATCTTTTAAAAGGTGGTTTTGGATGGCATAGTGTAGAATTGGGCTTGGCTTGTGAACAAGTACTTGCTTTAGATATTGTCACGGCAGAAGGCCGTATCGTACATGCAAGCGAAACCGAAAACGCCGACCTTTATTGGGCTGCGCGTGGTTCGGGAAGCGGCTTTTTTGGAGTAGTGTTTCGCTACCATCTTAGACTTCATCCTAAACCGGGATTTATAGGAATGATAATGCATACCTACAAGTTAAAACATTTGGATGAGGTAGTACACTGGATGATGGGCCTGCGAAACCAGATTTCAAACAAAGTGGAACTCAAACTATCGATAACTCAAAAGTCTGCTGTAATAAGGCAGGCAGGAATTGATGTTGGGGCCTTTGTATTTGCAGATTCCTGGTCTGAGGCAAAAGCCATTACAGATTTTATGCGAAATAGCCCTATCAAGAAAAAAGCTTCCATTCGCTCTCCGCTTGTTCCCGTACCAATGAGCAAGCAATACTTTCTAACCTCACTTCATTATCCGGATAATTATCGATGGGCGGTAGATAATATATGGACACATGCCAGGCCTGAAGAACTCTTGCCCGGCATTCACTATCTCATGGATAATATGCCGCCACATCCTAGTTTTATTCATTTTGAATATTGGGCAGGTGCAGATCGCAAACGGCAGGATATGGCATTCTCCATGGAAGACGAATTTTTTATGTCTGCAATGGCTGCCTGGACTGATTCTGATAAGGATGAACATTACACCCGTATAGTAACAGAGGGTATGAGGATGATGGAACCATTTGCTACAGGTACGCAATTAGCAGACGAAAACTTAAACCACAGGACTGCCAAATTTATGGCAATGGATAATCTATTAAAGGTTGATGAAATTCGGAATCATTGGGATACTGATAAATTGTTTCATGAATGGCATTCCCGGCCAGTTTAGAGTTTGTTCGGGATTTGCTTTTGGAGCGAACGAGGCATGATGAAGGAGCTTCCAGATAGTTAAGCGATTGGACTCGCTCTTAATAACGCTTTTGGTTTTTGTGATGTCCAGTTGAATAAAAAATCTATAGTCCGCAAAAAGCAGCCGGATATTCCTGAAAGTGGAGTATAGAATTATTAACACTTTCTCCAGAATGAGAATATGTATTAAATAAAAGCGGGTAAATTTAATATGGAAAATGCACAGAGCGATTTTAAGCAATAAGGATGAAAGCTGTCACCGTCGTAGGATCCGGAATTATCGGCTTAACATCTGCTATTCTTCTTCAGGAGAATAACTGGCAGGTTAGGCTGGTTGCTAAAGAGCGCTACGACAATACCCTGTCCGGGAAAGTTGGAGCGATATGGTTTCCTTTTGAAGTTCATCCGGTTGAAAAGTCCAATCGGTGGGCGACATTCGCTTACAAGCGGTATCAGAAAGAAACAAATAAGAGAAGCGGTGTATCCTTTATTCCATTTATTTCTGCCTATACACACGGAAGCAACACGGCCTGGACAAAATTGCTGCCCGAAGGAAGTGTCCGGGAGGCAAAACCTGCAGAATTGCCGGGTGGCGTGGAGAAGGCGCTTGTTTCTATTGTGCCCCTGATCGAGCCGCCCAAATATTTGCCCTTTCTGAACAAACAATTTATCAAAAATGGCGGCCGTTTTGAAAAACGGGAAATTCATTCGCTTGAAGAAATGGCGTCCCTTAATGACCGGGTTGTCAATTGCACGGGCCTGGGCGCAAAAGCTTTGTGCCAGGATGCTGATCTGCATCCCATGAGAGGGCAAATATTGCGTTGTCAGAAAATGGACATTCCCTCTTGTGTTAATGACACCCAAAGAGGCGCCTTGAGTTATGTGATTGTCAGAGGTGATGACTGTATTATTGGAGGCACCGATTATGAAAATGACTGGAATAGAAAAGTCGAAAAGTCTGATACGGATTTAATTTTAAACCGGTTTGACATCCTTTCTTTGAGCAATAGTAAACCGGTAATCCTGGAAGAAGTTGTCGGTTTAAGGCCCCGAAGGAGCGAGGTTCGTTTTGAATTTGACAAACACTTCCCTTCTGTTTTTCACAATTACGGACATGGGGGTGCAGGCTTTACGGTGGCCTGGGGATGTGCCAGTGAGCTTGCAAGAATATTTTCAAAAACCTGAGCTGGATTTATAGGGGTTTAACTACCCTTAAAGATTCTATCCCCAACACACGTTTAAGTTTTGATTATGTATTTTTTGCCTTTCGGCGAAAGCCAAAATACAACATTAGGAAAAATGATGATAAATAAATTCCCTGTAGGTTATGCCATCGTATGTGGCCTGGCCTTAAGCCTGGGGTGTTCTTTCGGGAGTTCCAAATCTGGGGTGAAAGGCTCAGATGCGATTTTTGTGGATGAAAGAGATGGTCATTCCTATTCTGTAGCAATACTTAAAGATGGTAGAAAATGGATGTTAGATAATCTGGATTATGAATCGCCAGCATCCAGTTATTATGCGGATGCAGAGACAGGTGAATACGGCAGGCTGTATCCCTGGAATGAAGCAATGAATGTATGCCCTGAAGGATGGAAATTACCCAGTGATACCAATTGGAATGAAATGATCAAATTTTATGGAGATGCCAGTAACTCACTAATGTCTGAAAGACCGGAAGGTCAATTTGAAAGAAGTAAAACAGCTTTTTTGGCATTGCAGAAAATTGGTTTTATCAAAACGTTTCCAGGAGGTAAAAAATATGGATATGATTTTAGCAGTGGCGGAAGCAGGGCTCTTTTTTGGTCGAGCACGGAAGCAGAAGGTGGTTTTTTCACCATGGACGGTGAAGAATTTATAAACGAAAATGCGATCTTTTATTTGTTTAATAATGAAAATGGAGCTTTGTACAGGAATTCAAATCGAAAAGAAAGTTTGTATTCCTGTCGATGTGTAGAAGAGTAGGTATATTGAATATTGTCTGGAAATCCTTATCATTGAGAGGGATACCTACATTTTACATCCAACTACTGACTATACTTCATGTTAGATTTTGTTTTAGATTTCTTCAAGGAGTACCGCTACCTGCAATTAGCAGACCTGAGAGAGATTTACCGAATTTCAAGTTTTGAAACGTATAAGGCAGGAGAACTCATAGCCCGGGATAGGCAGGTTTTTGAATACGCGGTTGGTATTCGAAAGGGGATTATCCGGACCTATCTGTTAGATTCAAATGGCGACGAAAAAACGGTTCGACTCTCTAAAAAGGGCGAATTTACCACGTGTTATAAAAGCTTGTTGTTTAGTCAGCCTTCCAACGAGTATCTGGAAGCAGTGGAAGAGACCAAAGTCATACTGATCAGTGCGATTAGATTTAGAGAACTGATGAACGATAATATCCGTTTGCTTAAGCTTTGGAATAATGGACTTTCTGTAGCGCTGGAAAATGCCATTCAGCGGATAGAATTCTACACCACGCTAAGCCCTGAGGAGCGTTACCGGCATATCTTGAAGGAAAGTCCGGAACTCATTCAGCGCATACCTCAAAAATATTTAGCCTCCTATATCGGGATAACAACTGTATCCCTTTCCCGTATTAAGAGTCGTGTCTCTCCCAGAACCGACTAATCACATTAATTAACATTTGTTATTTCAAAGGACCTGGAAGGGGTATAATTTTGTGGTTGACTAAAAGCAAAAACCATGGAACAGGTATCCCGCCCCACTTCTGCAAAATTTAGGTTGAATGTAAATAAGGACATGATCGATCTTTTCAAGATCATTGCATTTGGCTCTGTCTTTCCGCTCATTTATCTACTCGGGAAATTTATTACCCAGTTATAGGCCCTCCTCTCTATTACCTGTTGGATTAAAATTTGTGTATGGAAACGATCATTATTGATGTACGGACCCCAAAGGAGTTTAGTGAAGCCGCATTGTCCGGCGCGGTAAATATCCCCTCAAATACTTTCAATCCAGAAGCTTTCCAGGTATACCGGAATCGGAATATCTGTCTGGTATGTGAAAGTGGCAGTCGCGCCAAAGAGGTTATGAAAAAATTGAAGGCTTCCGGTTTTGAAAATGTTTCCATTTTGCATCAGCAGATGGAGGAACTGAGGCTGTACTCTTCGACCGGAAGTACCTGGAGCATTGACCGGCAGTTTCGCCTGGCTCTGGCAATATTGGTTGGTACATTCCTGCTTGGCTATAAGCTGGACTTGATGTCATCCTTCATTATACTATTTATAGTTTTTAGCGGACTTGTTTTTTCTGTCCTAACCGATAAATGTTACCTAAAGGAATTTATTGCCATACTGCCGTGGAATCGAATGGAGAAACCTCTAAATAGCAATTTGGAATTGGAGTGAAGTAGTGGGGTTGGTAGATGATTGAAGTTTTTAAAATTGGATTCTCCCCACAAATCCAATGCCGACCCCACTCTGTTTTTTCAAAAAATATAACTATGTCTTGTCAGCCATTTTCTATCATGCGGCTCACGCATGAAGCTATCCGTGCCGGATTGAGCCAACTGGAGGAGTTAAATAACAATCTATCTCCGGCTTCATTGCCTGAATACAAGAAGGCATTTGATGACCTTAAACGAACCATCGAATTACACGCCAATCAGGAGGATCATGCCTTTTATCCGCCCTTAGAAGAAAAGCGCCCCAATTTAACCGATGTCTTTTCGGAAGAGCACGAAGCAGAGCACCGGGCTTTTGAGCTATTAAGCAGCCAAATGGAGGCATTACCGGAACGAGAATCTAATCTGGCAGAGATTCAGCAGCTAATGGGAAAATGGATTTCCCAACATCGCACCCATTTAGAGCATGAAGAATCTGTGTTAATGAAAGTGCTGCCTGTAGCCTTTACCTACGTGGAGTCCGTTGGAGTTGTGAGAGGTATTCTGGAATACGATCTAAAAGAATACGAAGATTTTCATTTAGGTTGGGTGTTCGGGCGATTAAAGGGCCCCCAGCGAAAAGTATATCTGGGAATGTTGAAAGGCTGTAGTCCGGAAGGGAAATTTCCTGACTTTGTATCTAAAATCCGAAGCCATCTAAGTCCGGAGGAAGTGCATTCCTTTGACCAGGAAAATCTGTTGGCTGTGTAGCTGTTAATTCCTCACAACTATAAAGCTTTGGTACTGTTTTAAATAAGAAGTTGTTTGATAATGGCTGCTGAGATTCTGAGAATTGAATTTTCATTCCAGTTGAGGCTTTTTTTAAACAACTTCTAGGTGTAAAACACAATTTAAAACAAGGGAAATGAAAGCTTTACTAATAATAGTTGGAATCCTTGCTGTAGGTTTCCTGGTCATACAACTACTTGCCATGAGAGGCCAGCGAAATATTGAAATGTATCCTTACACGACGATCAAAACCTACGATGACTTTGAAATTCGCAAATATGAAGCCAGCTTATTTACATCGGTCAAGCTTCCTTCAAATGACTACAAAACCGCATCCGGCAAAGGCTTTTCGATTTTAGCGGGATACATCTTTGGAGGAAATGACAAAAAAGAAAAAATTGCCATGACCTCTCCGGTGGCCATGACCATGGAAGACTCCATGACTATGATGTTTATGGTTCCTAAAAAAATAAAAAAGGAAAACCTGCCTCAGCCCGATCAGTCGCAAATTGAATTTCGAGAAGAGCCTGAAAAAATTGTTGCTGCTATTCGTTTTAGTGGATGGGCGAACAATGAGAAACTGGAAGAATATAAGGCCAAATTAACTTCAGCCCTGGATGCGGAAGGCATTTCTTACACCAATAAGTTTTACTTCCTGGGATACAATCCTCCCTATGAAATGGTAAATCGCAGAAATGAGATTATTGTGGAGTTGGGTCCGGCAGTGTATAATAAAATATAATGCTTATCCGGTTTTATTCGCCTTTCGGCGAAAGCCAGATTGCCTGCCTGACTTTAAAAATCCGCTTTAACCGTAAACTGAACTTTTTCCTTTGTAGACGGATGTTGAAACTCAATGTGCTCTGCATGCAAATGCAAGCGATTTGATTTTACTCCATATAAATCGTCTCCTGAAATTGGAATGTTCAAACCTTTGGGGTGCGACATGTGTACCCGAAGTTGGTGGGTTCTGCCGGTAATGGGATATAAGTGAACGCGCGTTTTCCCTGCTTTTCGCTCGACTACTTTCCAGCGGGTTTTAGCTTGTTTTCCGTGTTCATAACAAACCAGTTGCCGGGGTCTGTCATCCAGGTCTACACGCAGGGGCAGGTCGATGTATCCTTCGTCTCCTTCTACCTCCCCATCGAGTAAGGCAACATAACGCTTTTTGACTGTTTTCGAAATAAACTGACTTTGCAGGGCCTTATGGGATTCCTTGGTTTTTGCGATGATTAGAATGCCGGAAGTGGACATGTCCAGTCGATGTACGATAAGCGGACCTGTGGCAAAGGGGAGTGTAGCTTTCATCCGGGTATAAACAGAATCTTTGATTTGTTTTCCCGGAACGGATAAAAACTCTGGCGGTTTGTTTACGATCAGAAATGCATCGTCTTCAAATACGATAGGTATTTTTTTATCGGCTGCGGGGTTTTTCAAAAACGGGTTTTCATCCATGTCCAAACCCTTAAGCATATGACCCAGGATGGGCTTGCATCTTCCCCGGCAAGCCGGGTAGTAATGTTTATGCTTTCTAATTTCCGTGGAAGGAGAAATGCCCCACCAAAATTCGCCCATCGAGATGGGTTTCAGGTCGTGCTGAAAGGCATACTGCAGAAGTTTGGGAGCGGTACAGTCCCCTGCTCCGGATGGAGGTTGTTGTTCTTCGAAATTAGGAAAGATATCTGTAAGCCTTTTTATTTCTTTTTGTTGATTGAAAAAGGCATAATTTTCAAAGATTTGTCTTTGCAGGTTTTTTGATTTTCTTTTTCGTTTTTGTTTTAGGGCTTTAATTTTTGAAGTGAATGTTTCCAATTCTTCCTGATATTCCTGCAGGTCTTTTTTGATTTCTTTGACTACTTGCTTGTATAGGAACTGGCCTTTGAGGCTTTCGTCCTTTAGTTTTTCCTGTAGAGCTTCAAAGGCATCCGGGCTTAGTGTTTGCTCTGCTTCTTCTCGTCGATTTTTGCGTTCTTTTTTGGTTGCTTTTAATTGCTCTTTTCCTTTTCGGATTTCTTCTGAAACAAATCGTGATTTTGCTTCAACCAGTAGTTGCAGCACCAAAAAACGCGGATGATCCTCCAGATCGGCGATCTGCTTGTTTATGGCATTTAACTCTTTTTCGCCTTTGGCAAAAAAGGAATCCTTTGCATGAACATTGTAAACCGGTGGTACAAACTTATTGGGTAAACTTTTATCGGCCAGCTTGCCGGAAAATGCCGCCAGATACCCCAGCTCTTTGTTTGGTTTTTGTACGACCAGAACGCCAAACATTTTACCGATTGGCTTTCCGGACTGCCCGTCTTTCAATCCGAAGTTGTGGGAGAAATCCGATTGAGTTTCCAGATATTGTTGGAGTTCCTGTGTAGCAATTTCGGTCAGCGCATGTGGCTCGTAATAAAAGGGGAAGGTGAACTTCTCGGGAAGTTTTATCTCGCTGATTTTTTTGTTAAATTGTTGTAAATGTCTGGACAAAAGTTCGGATAAATTATAATTGAGGTAGCCCTAAACGGGAGACAAAAGTAGAGAATATCTAAGGAATTCTATACCCAATCCGGTCTCCGCGGCATAATTCCCCCAAACCATTTCCAAGTAGTTGTCACTCGAAACCGGCAAGACATGAGCAATTGGATACAGCAAATAGAAAGAAACACCAACGAATTTGTAGAAGCCTTCGGGGCCCTCAGTGCTGAGCAACTGAATTGGAAGCCCAATGCAAAAACCTGGAGCATTGCTCAGAATATTGATCACATCATTGTTATAAATGAAACCTATTTTCCCGTTATTGAATCCATCAAACGAGGGAATTATAAAGCACCCTTCATTGCCCGAATTAACTTCCTGGTTTCTCTGATGGGGAAAACCGTTTTAAATGCTGTGGGACCAGACCGAAAAAGGAAAATGAAAACATTTCCAATTTGGGAGCCCGACAGCAGCAAAATACCAGCCGATATATTAGAAAGGTTTAGGAAGCACCAGTCTGTCTTAATGCAATGTATCCAGGACTCGGCCGACCTGGTGGATCGCGGAATCGTGATTTCATCGCCGGCAAATAGAAATATTGTATACTCCCTGGATAAGGCTTTTGATATCATAGTCGCCCACGAAAAAAGACATTTTGTGCAGGCAAAAGAATTGTACGATTTGATGGTTAGCGAAAACCACTAATCTACCAGCCTCATTTGCTCGCTATCCCAGTGATGGTCATTGGGAATACCTCCTCGTTTGAGGTCTTCTTCCATCAGTTTTTCCTGCATCGCAATAGCTTCCCTGGCTTTGAAAATATACTCCTTGCTGTTTTGATGCTGATTAGCCAATTCGCGTAGCATATCTTCATCGGTATTCATGAATTTTTTTGCCTGTCGGCGAATGGTGTAATTTCTGAAACCCAATTCATGGAGCGCATCGCCTGCCATTTTTACAGAAGTGTCCAATGTTTCCCGATAAATATTTTCCACCCCCAAATTTAATAACTCATAAGCATCATAGCGGTTTTTGGCCCGGATCATGAGTTTGAGATTTGGGTATTTCTTCTTCACAATCTTAACCAGCTTCCGAGTGGTGTTTGGGTTGTCGACCGTACAGATCAGCAAAGTTGCTTCTGCAATGCCCGCCGATTCCAGTAAATCCTCCCGGGTCGCATCTCCGTAAAAAACTTCAAATCCGATTTTTCGCAGAAAATCAACACGGTTTGAATCATTGTCGAGTATAGTAGCTTTTACTCCAAATGCCTGTAAAAATCGGCCGGCCGTACTTCCAAAATGGCCAAAACCAACCAGAATTACTTTGTGATTTTGTTGGATGGTATCCATAGGGCGCTCCTCCGATTCCCGGGTGCCGATGCGGGGCAGGATAACTCGCTCGTTCAGAATGCTTAAAATAGGAGTCAGGGTCATACTCAGAGCAGTGACCACCAACATCAGATCCATTTGCGCCTGACTGAGAATGTCCAGCTGGAAAGCAAAAGAAAGCAGGACGAAAGCAAACTCTCCCACCTGCGCCAATCCAATGGTAAATAATAACCGCTGATCAATTTTTAAGCGGAAAATAGATCCTACTAAAAAAAGCGCAACCCCTTTTAGAATAATGACCGCAAACAAAATACTCCATACGCTGCCGGGGTCATTGGCAATGACTGCAAAATTGATCGATGCACCAACAGCCATAAAAAACAAGCCCAATAGCAAATCCTTAAAAGGCTCCAGCGTACTCTCAAGTTCGTGCTTAAACTCACTGTTGGCTAATACCACTCCCCCTAAAAATGCCCCCAGTGCCGGACTCAGTCCGGCTAGTTCCATTAAGAAGGAAATGCCTAGTACGATCAACAAAGCAGAAGCTGTTAATAATTCCCGAATACCTGTTCGAGCGACCCAACGCAACATGGGAACGATCAGGTAGCGTCCCGCAAATACTACAGCTACTACAGAAAGTATGATGGTTGCGGTTTGCCAACCCATTGGCAGGTCATCAAGAAAGCCCGGACCGGTACCGTGCTCTCCGTGATCGACTATTTCGTTTCCGGAGGCCAAAAGCGGCAGGAGACCCAACATGACAATAACAATGATGTCCTGAAACAGCAGTACCGAAAAAGAAGAGGCACCATAGGTGGTGCCCATCAAGCCCTTTTCCTTGATGGACTGTAGAGTGATGGCGGTAGAAGACAAGGCAACAGCCATCGAAACGGCGAGGGCAACCGGCCAGTTATATCCCAAAAAGGAAAACAAAAGGAAAGAAAGAATGATAGTTCCGGCAACCTGCAAGCTACCCATACCGATTATGGTTTTCCGCATCTTCCAAAAGTCCTTTGGCTCAATTTCCAGTCCGATAAGAAAAAGCATCATGACTACTCCAAATTCTGAAAAGTGCAGGATCTCCTCTCCCTCTTCTCCAACAATTCCAAGCAAGAACGGACCAATCAGGATGCCGGCCAGCAAATAACCCAATACGGAACTCAACCCGAATCGTCGGGCTATTGGAACACAAATAATAGCGCCAGCCAAAAAGGCGATCGCTTCAAATAGTATACTACCGGTCATAGCTTCAGGCTTTATTGATTTCAGGCAGGTCTTTTTCAAACACGCAGTCCTTCAAGGCAGCAAGCGGTTTTTCGTCTTTCAGGCAATCGATAATCTGGTCATATTGGACTGCAAAAGCCCCTAAATCATCCCGGCTAAGCTTATTGGCACCCATCACCGCAAATGGAGGCAGATACTTCATTCCGCAAAGTCTGGCTGTCTGTTCGAATGGACGCAAAAACTCATTGACAGAATAGTTGTTGCGGCCTTCCGCACAGTATATTTTTCGGGAGCCCCCCGTTGTTACAACCTGCAGACATTTTTTGGACTGCAAGGCAGTGCCACCAGGGCCATAAGCCCAACCGTATTCAAGAACCAAATCTATCCATTGCTTCATGAGCGGCGGACAACTATACCAGTAAAAGGGATGATGCCAGACGATAATATCATGTTGTAAAAGCAAAGCTTTCTCCCGGTCTATATCTATGTGAAAATCGGGATAACTTTCATACAGGTCGTGGAAGGTAACATCCGTTCGTGTTCTTACCTTTCGAACCAATGCCGAATTTGTTCGGGATTGTTCAAACCGGGGATGAGCAAACAGGATTAATATCTTTTTCATGGAAACCTAAGCGTTTGTTGGCTAGTTGGGAAAGGAAAATAACAAGATTAATGGTCGCCAGGTTAATGGAAGCCCGAAAAAAAAAACAATACAAAGCCTTTCGGCGAAAGCCAAAAACAAAAGCACGGTAACCCGATGGCTGCGATTGGTGCAAACATAGGGGAACACCTGTTAGGCAGTTGTTAAACGTTTTTTGTCGACGCAGTTTTTTGCTAGCTTCATCCAGTAATCGAGCAACATGAGCTACCGCAGCATTCCTTTTCTGTTTTTAGGCATTCTTCCTTTATTGGGCTTTTCCTGTAAAGGCCCGGTGGGCTCCGGAAACCACATGCAAGCAGATTCCATTGCCGGAATTTTATTTCAGGACAGCCAAAACAATTATTGGTTTGAGATAAAAGAAAAGGGCGTGGGCAGATTCAATGGCCGCGAGTTGGCCCTTTTTTCCAAAGCCGACGGCTTATGCGGACTTCGAATCATTAGTGTTCAGGAAGACAAGGAAGGAAACCTCTATTTTGATACAACAGATGGGGTATGTCGTTTCGATGGCAATAGCTTTACAAGCCTGGAAGTGGTAAAAGGGAGTGCTGACAAATGGCAACTTCATCCGGATGATCTTTGGTTTCGAATGGGCTGGGATCAACCAGGTCCCTATCGTTTTGATGGCACGAATTTGTATTCCCTGGAGTTCCCACAAGCTCCACTGGAGAAGGAATTTCATGCTAAATACCCAAACGCTTCTTATAATCCTTATGGCATTTATTCCATGTATTTCGATAGCGATGGTGTGCTGTGGTTTGGAACCGCATCCTTTGGTCTTTGTCGCTTTGACGGAGAAAACTTCGGCTGGCTTTACGAAGAACACCTGACTCAAACTCCTGCAGGCGGCGATTTTGGAATACGTTCCATCGTAGAAGATGAAGCGGGGCATTTCTGGTTTTGCAATACCCGCTATCGATTCGAAATATTGCCTGACAGCACCCACATCCGGAAAGAATCAAATTGGTTGAATTACCGGAAGGAAGAAGGGGCAGGGTACACGGATTCGCAGGGAAATACAAGCTTCCCCTATTTTATGTCCATAGTCAAAGATGATGAGGGCGACCTTTGGATGCTTACCTATGATGAAGGCGTCTGGCGAAAAAAGGGAGAAGAACTGATTCATTACCCGGTAAAGGATGGCGAAAAAACAGCTTTGTTGTTTTCTATTTATAAAGACAATGAAGGCACCATCTGGCTTGGTGAACATGGGGGAGGAACCTATGTCTTGAAGGATGATGCCTTTCATCGGTTTACGTTTTAACTTCACCAACAGTACGTTTACGTGTTTTAGACTTCTTGATTTATGTGCAGAAGGTACCTCATGGCAGAGTAGGTTTAGCGGCCTGCCCACCCCTGTATTTTGGCTTTCCAATCCAAAGCTCACTCTTCCCCCGTAGGTAGATGTGACAAAGCTCTGAAGATCCCTTTGGAGTTTTTTGTTCATTTCTTCATTAAAATCTTTAACCATGCAAACGCTACTCTGCTTTCCATCAGTCATACCAAGAAAGCTTATTCTGGCTGTCTTGATAGGACTGATAGGGATTCCTCTCTTCGCTTCCAGTCACCGGGAAGCTCCCCTTATTGCATCTGATCCTATTGCTGACAACACAGATCTCTATGCTTTTCGAAGTCCGGACAATCCCAACACTATTACCATTATTGCCAATTACATCCCGGCCGAACTTCCTTATGGAGGACCGAATTACTACACATTTGGTGAGAACGTTCGTTACGAAATACACATCGACAATGATGTGAATAACCCGGGCGACGAAATCATTTATCGATTTACTTTTAACCGGGTAAATGAAGATCCGACGACCTTTTTTAATATTCGATTGGGACTTCAAAATCTGAAAACCACCTATACGCTCGAGCGGAGTATTGACGGTGGTTCAACTTTTCAGGTAATTGTATCTGACGGAGTGGTTCCTCCACCAAATATCGGACCCCGTTCGATTGAATCAGGTGTTGGGCTTAACACGACTTATGATGCGCTCATCAGTGGAGCGATCACTACAGCCAGTTCTGGTGAGCAGGTTTTCTGCGGACCGGCAGATGATCCTTTCTTTGTAGATCTGGGTGGTATTTTTGACCTGGGCGATGCGCCACGGGCAGATGGAAATTCCCGCGACGGACTTGCCCAGTATAATGTGCATACCATTGCCATTCAGGTTCCCATTGAGACTCTGCTAAAAGAAGGCGCGCCGGAAATTCCGGTTAATATTCTGGATCCGGATTATGTGATTGGTGTTTGGGCTTCTGCAAGTCGTCCGGCCATGCGTACCCTTCAGCCAGGTGGAATAGCTCCTGTTGATGAAGGTGATTGGGTTCAGGTGTCTCGTTTAGGCATGCCTCTGACCAATGAAGCTGTCATTCCAATCGGGTCAAAAGACTTTTGGAATCGCCTGAGTCCTTATGATGAGATTACAGAAACGACTTTGGATGAATTCTTCTACAATCCGGAATTGGCATTGTATATGGATGACGATCAGTTTGGCGGCGCTGTGCCGGCATTTTCTGCATTGCGCATTCAACGGAGTTCCCTTCAAACATTCGATTTTGGAAATACCCAGGATGGTCTTTACATCCTCAAAGGAGATCCGGCTTTAGCCGGAACTGCATTGGATGATGCTGTCTTTGGAACCCTGTTGTTGCCAGCTCCTGGTAAACCGCGTTCCGTAGACTTATGGCCGGCTTTTCATACCGGTGTCCCGAATCTTCGTCCGTACCAATTGGCCACAGGCAAAATGGGTGATCCGCTTGCGGAAGGCAAGCCCTTCATCAATAACTTTCTGCCAAATGGAGGCGATATGCTTCGCTTAAATATGGCCGTTCCGCCAACGCCAAGAGATGATGCCAACTTTAGCTCAATGGGTTTGATAACGGCAGCCGTACTGGGACTGACAACCCCCCCTTACTCTGATGATGCCGATCTGGAGTTTATCCCGAATATGGATGGATTTCCAAATGGTCGCCGTCTGGAAGACGATGTAACCGCTATTGAGTTGCAGGCTGTTTCCGGCGTTGTATTGGCAGCTATTGGTTTGTGGTATGATGATTACCCTGCCGGGAATGCCGATCCGGTTACTCAGGACCTGCTCGATGTATTGACTTACCGTACGGGCGTAAACTCCAATGATACGGAGTTTAAATCCAGTTTCCCGTACCTGGCTTCGCCCTGGCGAGGTACAGTTGCCGGTCAATAATCCTTAATCAATAAAAAAATAAATGATGAGATATATTACGAAATGGAAGCTATTACTTCCTATACTAATCTGTAGTTTCTTCCTGCAAAGTGCCTGGGGTTCCAGTCACCGGGAAGCTCCTCTTATCGCAGATGATCCATTGGCGGATAATGTGGATGTTTATGCATTCCGAAGCCCGGATAATCCGGACATGATCACGCTGATTGCTACTTATGTTCCTTTACAATTACCCCACGGCGGACCGAATTATTATTCCTTTGGGGAAAACATCCGCTACGAAATTCATATCGACAATGACGCCTCCATCGCAGGAGATGAAGTGACCTATCGCTTTACATTTACCATTGTCAATGAAGACCCGACCACCTTTTTTAATATTCGCCTTGGAGCGCAAAACCAAAAGGTTACTTACAACCTGGAGCGAAGCCTGGACGGTGGAGCTACCTTTACGACTATTGTAACCGATGGCATTGTGCCTCCTAATAACATTGGTCCCCGCTCCATCGAAAGTGCGGTGGGTTTGAATACAACCTATTCAGAACTTTGGAATGCCGGCATTATTTCCGCGACTACCGGAGAGCAAGTGTTTGCCGGACCGGTAGATGATCCTTTCTTTGTAGACCTGGGTGGAATCTTTGACCTGGGGGATGCGCCTCGTCAAAACGGCGACCCCAGAGACGGACTGGCATGCTTTAATGTTAGTGCGCTTGCGATTCAGGTGCCTATGTCAACCTTGCTTAAAGCCGGTGCACCGGAAACGCCAACCAGTATTTTAGATCCTGATTATGTGATTGGAGTATGGGCCTCAGCGAGTCGTCCGGCGGTAAGAACGCTGTCTGATTCTGCAGACCCGACTTACTCAGGAGATTGGGTGCAGGTTTCTCGTTTGGGTATGCCATTGACCAATGAAGCTGTCATTCCAATCGGTAGCAAAGACCTTTGGAATTCGCTGACTCCTTATGATGAGTTGGGAGAAACTTCCCTGGATGAGTTCTTCTACAATCCAGAGTTGGCGCTGTACATGGACGATGATCTTTTTGGCGGTGCCGTACCGGCACTTTCAGCCCTTCGCATTCAGCGCAATTCCCTGCAGGCTTTTGACTTTGGTAATATGCAGGACGGATTATTTCCTTTGAAAGGGGACCCCGCTCTTGATGGTACCGCTTTGGATGATGCCATATTCGGTACCCTACTCTTACCGGCAGCGGGAAAACCGCGTTCGGTAGATTTATGGCCCGCTTTCCATACCGGTGTCCCGAATTTGCGGCCGTACCAACTGGCTACAGGAAAAATGGGAGATCCGCTGGCTGAAGGAAAGCCATTTATAAATAACTTCCTGCCTAATGGTGGTGATATGCTTCGTTTGAATATGGCTGTTCCACCTACGCAGAGAGATGATGCGAATTTTAGTTCCGAAGGTTTGGTGCAGGCAGCTGTACTTGGTCTGACGACTCCGCCTTATTCAGATAATGCCGATTTGGAGTTTATCCCAAACATGGATGGATTCCCGAATGGCCGACGTTTGGAGGATGATGTTACACGCATTGAGCTTCAAGCTGTAAGTGGTGTTGTACTGGCCGCTATTGGTTTGTGGTACGATGATTATACAGCCGGTGATCCAAACCCGGTGACACAAGACCTGCTTGACGTATTGACTTATTCGACTGGAGTCGAATCGAATGACGAATCATTTGGAAGCAGTTTCCCTTATTTGGCTATGCCTCATTCGGGTACCGGAGAATGCAGTGGTATTCTCGTGGATCTCGATGGTGATGGTATCCCAAATGTAGACGACAATTGCCCGGAATTTGCCAGTCAAAATCAGGCAGATGCTGATGAAGATGGTCTTGGAAATAAGTGCGACAACTGTCGCTATGTTTCCAATCCGGATCAGACAGATATAGACGGTGATGGCATTGGAGACGCCTGTGATAAATGTCCGAATGATCCAAATAATGATATTGACGGCGACGGAATCTGTGGTGACGTGGATAACTGTCCTTTCGTTGCCAATGGCTCGCAGGGAGACCGGGACGGTGATGGATTGGGTAACAAATGTGATAATTGCCCATTGACCTCAAATCCGGATCAGACAGATACAGACGGAAACGGAATTGGGGATGCCTGCGACGACGGACTTAGTCCGGAGGATGTAGAATTCCTGGAGTCCCTGGAAGATGGTGAAGTGATTGCCGAAATGCAAATTTCTCCTAACCCGACTACCGGAGCTACCAATATCCAACTGGAAGGTTTCGAACAAGAAGTAACGGTTGAGATTTTTGACTGGACAGGTAGGGCTGTATACCGCCGTACCGTTTCCGGTGAAACATCACAGCAACTTAACATCAATCTGAAAGCACTTAGAATTAGTGCCGGAATGTATGTTGTTGTTGCACGTTCCGGAGATCAAATTGTCTCCAGGAAATTGGGTCTGAAATAACAGACCTCTCAGAATTAAGCCCCTTTCAAGCTTTTGGTTTGGAAGGGGCTTTTTAATTTAGTTGATTTCTATATTTATCCATTGCTGAAATCCTGAGATGCGGTAATTTTGAATGGAGGTGAAACACCAAAAGAAAAACGGCACTAAAGCTATGGACTTAAAATATTTCTTTCTATTTGCCTTGTTAATCCTTGGCGGAACTTCTTGTATGACCTTTTCCCAAATGGCTGTAAAACCCAAAACGCTGAGCAAGGAAAATCCGCCCGATCTTTCCGGAACTTATGCCTTTATGCCGAAAAGAGTGGAAAACTATAAAAAGGAAGCCCGGGGGCACTTTATAAATTTATCCATTATGTTGGATCGGCACCTTATGGGAAGTGGAAATTTCCTGGATACTTCAAAGGTGGATCGTTTCGAACTGCAAATTGTCGATGAGAATCGATTGCAGTTTCGTTGGCTGGAAAGGGATTCGCTGATCTATGAAGAGGATTGCAAAATGAAGGTCGATAAGGAAGGTTATGTCAGACTAAAAAACAAAAATATCAAGTTTATACTTCTGCCTTACGTCATGGGAGCATTGGATTATACCAAACTCCGATTTGCCCTGAATGGCGACGGGGATTTGGTTTGTGATGTGGCAACGCATCGATCCGGAGCCTTCTTGTTTTTTGTGTTTTTTTCCTGGAATACCTCGAAGTATCGCCTCTCTTTTCCGAAGCTGGAACCAGGAGACTAGCCTGATTATTGAACCCTTACTCCCTAATGCGTGTTGAAAAAACGTTTCATATCTTTGCGCACTAATTAAAACCACTGCTGCTTTTGTCCAATCTGGAGCAATTAATCCAAACTTTTCAGGAAGACCCGCGTCTGCAAACACTTGCCGGAGCCTGGCAGGCTGATAAAACGGTCGTTCATACCCTTACCGGCCTGGCTGGTGGTATGCAATCAATGATCCTCGCAGCTGCCTGGAAACAAAACCCCCGGACTTTCCTGATCGTACTGGATGACAAAGAATCAGCAGCTTACCTGCAAAACGATCTTTCCGGTCTTCTGAACACTAAGAAGGCGGTGCGTTTTTTTCCGGATAGCTTTAAGCGGCCAATGCAGTTTGAAGCGCTCAATCAGAATAACGTCCTCCAGCGTACCGAAACAGTCAACCGAATTAGCCTCAATCGTCCGGGCGGGGAAATTATTGTCACCTATCCGGAAGCCCTTTTTGAACAGGTTGTTTCTCCCAAAGAACTGGAAGCAAATCGCCTGCGGGTTAAAGTTGGGGAAGATCTGGACGTAGATACCGTCATCCAGCTGCTTGGTGAATTTGGGTTCAGACGCGAAGATTTTGTGTACGAACCCGGCCAGTATTCCTTGCGGGGAGGCATCGTAGATATTTTCTCTTACGGAAACGAATACCCCTACCGCATCGAGCTGTTTGATGAAGAGGTGGAAAGCATCCGCCTGTTTGATCCTTTGAATCAGTTATCGGTCAGGAATATCAAAGAAGTATCGATTGTTCCGAATATCAATTCCCGGTTCCAGCGCGAGCAGAAACTGCCTCTGATGGATGTGTTGCCGGAAGGTTCTGTGGTTTGGATCAGTGATTATCAGCTTACGCTGGATAAGCTGCAGCAGTGTTTTGAAAAGGCAGAATCCTATGCCGGCCAACTGTCTAAATCTGAAGAGGAAGATCTTGCGGAGATATTTCGGGACCGGGCATTTATCAGGCCCATTGAGGTCATGGACGGCATGGAGGCTTTTAATCAGGTGTTTTTAGGCAAGCCACTTGATCCAACAGTTGGGAGTGATCTCAATGGAGGCACGGAGATTGCTTACAACGGCAAACCACAACCTAATTTCAATAAGAACTTTACCCTGCTGATTGAAGATCTGAATAAGCATGCCAAAGAGGGTTTTTCCAATTATATTTTGACGGAAAGCCAAAAACAGGTCGAGCGCTTTTATTCCATCTTTGAGGATCTGGATGCAAAAGTGGACTTTCATCCGGTGCTTACAGGCTTGCATGCCGGCTTTATTGAGCCGGATTTGAAGCTGGTTTGTTATACAGATCACGAAATTTTCCAGCGTTTCCATCGATTCCGCTTGCGGAAAGGATTCTCCAAAGACAAAGCTCTCAGCCTGCGAATGCTTCGGGAACTGACCCCCGGAGATTTCGTTACACACATCGATCACGGAGTAGGGCGTTATTCCGGCCTGGAAAAATTGGAAATAAATGGTCATGTGCAGGAGAGTGTCCGACTGATCTATAAGAACAATGATGTACTCTATGTGAGTATTAATGCGCTGCATAAGATTTCCAAATTTGTAGGCAAGGAAGGCACGGCACCAAAGCTCAGTAAGCTCGGGTCAGAAGCCTGGAAAAACCTCAAGCGCAAGACCAAGCGAAAAGTCAAAGACATAGCGACGGAGTTGATCAAGCTGTATGCCAAACGGAAGGCAGCCGTTGGCCATGCGTTTCCGCCCGACGGCTATTTGCAAAATGAGCTGGAAGCCTCCTTTATTTATGAGGATACCCCCGATCAGGAAACAGCTACTTCCGATGTGAAAGAAGATATGCAAAAGGCCAATCCGATGGATCGGCTGATTTGTGGAGATGTAGGTTTTGGAAAAACAGAGATCGCTGTTCGGGCAGCCTTCAAATGTGTGGTAGGAGGCAAGCAGGTGGCTATTTTGGTGCCAACCACAATTCTTGCGCTGCAGCATTATAAGACATTCAGCGACAGACTGAAAGAATTTGGCGTAAAGGTTGATTACATAAATCGTTTTCGCAGTACAAAAGAGCGCAACGAAGTTATGGCCGGCATGACTTCGGGCGAAGTCGATATCGTGATTGGCACACACGCTTTGCTCAATAAAAAAGTAGCCTTTAAAGATTTGGGTTTGCTGGTCATTGACGAGGAGCAGAAATTCGGCGTGGCAGCCAAAGAAAAACTCCGCAACCTCAAAGTCAATGTCGATACCCTGACGCTTACGGCGACTCCTATTCCCCGTACACTCCAGTTTTCCCTGATGGCAGCCCGGGATCTGTCGATCTTACGTACAGCACCTCCAAACAGACAGCCTATTCATACGGAGGTTCGAATTTTCAATGAAGAACTCGTCAAGGAAGCTATCTATTACGAGATCCATCGCGGCGGACAGGTTTTCTTTGTGCATAATCGCGTCAAGAGCCTGCCGGATGTAGCAGCCATGATCCAGCGCCTTTGCCCGGATGTGGATATCGCTACGGCTCACGGCCAAATGGAAAGCAAAGACCTTGAAAAGAAGCTTTTAGACTTTATTGAAGGGAAGTACGACGTACTGGTGAGTACCAATATCATTGAAACCGGTCTGGATATTCCGAATGCGAATACCATGATCATCAACAATGCTCACCAGTATGGCATGAGTGACCTTCACCAGTTGCGTGGCAGGGTAGGGCGGTCCAATCAAAAGGCTTTTTGCTATTTGTTTAGTCCGCCGTTATCGGTCCTTACACCCGATGCCCGCAAGCGACTCAAAACGCTGGAAGAATTCAGCGATCTCGGTAGTGGGTTTAATATCGCTATGCGCGATCTCGATATACGTGGCGCCGGAAACCTGCTGGGTGGCGAGCAAAGCGGCTTTATCAGCGATATTGGTTTTGAGACTTACCAAAAGATCCTCGATGAGGCCATTCAGGAATTGAAGGAACAGGAATTCCGGGATATCTTCAAGGAGGAGTTGGACAAAAAGCAGATCTATGTACGGGATGTCCACATTGATACCGATGTGGAAATGCACATCCCCGATAACTATATTGAAAGCATTCAGGAGCGCCTGGCCTTGTACACAGAACTGGATGATCTGGAAGATGAAACCGCTTTGACGGCTTTCGCCGAAAGGCTAAAAGACCGCTTTGGTCCTATTCCATGGCAGGTAGAAGAGCTGTTTGACGGATTGCGCTTACGCTGGATTTGTCGTCGACTCGGCTTTGAAAGATTGATGCTGAGGAATAATAAGTTGCGCTGTTTCTTTGTCGAAAACCCACAATCTCCCTATTTCGAAAGTGAAACCTTTACGCAGATATTTGATTTTATCGGCAAGAAAGGAGAGTTCAATAAGCTTTCGCTGAAGCAATCCCCACGTCACCTGATCCTGATTCGCCCGGACGTGAAGTCCCTCTCAGATGCCCATGATATCCTCGAAAAAATCCGGGACAAAGCTCTAAATACAGCATTGACCTAGAGTCTCCCCACACTCACACCCACCCACACACTCAAACTCAAACTCAAACCACCCCCACCCCGTATTTCTACCTAATTTGCTAAAAGGGCATAAATGCTCTTTAATGGCACCCGTCAATTCTTCAATTTTGTAGGGAGCGAAATCGAAGTATAACCCCGAAACAATAAACAACTAGAGCCTTTAAATACCCCCACAGGAGTACCCGTTCAAAATTAGATCGGGTGCCAGCCAGTCCCAGGGTGAAAGTCTCACCCTTTCGGGATTGGTTGACTTCAAACCAACTGAAACAAAGATGAATAAGACGGTTGTTGATAAGCGATCCGTTCCTTTGGGGCGGGTCGTTTTTTTTGGGATAACTAAAAATTAACTGTACTGGCCTGATTACTTAGGGTCAATCTTTGCTTCATTTGCATCAAGGCAAAGAAGCCGCCGGAGGCAAATACAATAAAGTCAGAACGGGGGTTCTCCCCCTTAGCCCGCTAAAAGGGGAGTCGGTTTATCGCCTGCACCTGCGGCTTCGGCGATTGACACCTGGGGAGTTTTCTGACTGCGACAGAAAAGGGGAGCTACTCGTCTCCTGCGGAGCCTCGTGGGGAGAGATTTTGCGATTAGAAGGCATTATGGAGGTTATTTTCCTCGCCGTTGGCGAGGAAGGAACGCTTTTACTGACACAATTACTTAGGGTCAACCTTTGGGTGTTTTATCCGGCCTTATTTTTTTTAGTGAGCAGTGAGTCTAAATGCGTTAAAAATAAAATACTCCCGATAGGAATCGGGAGGTGGAGCAGAGTACTATGAACAAATAGTGCTACAGGATTATACTAATTATCAATATTAATAGTGCCCTGAAGTTTGAGTGGCAGTACAATTAAAACCTAAAACTTATGATTCATCAGTTATATCCAATATGAAACAGGGCATCTCCCGTATTGACGACCGGAGCATTGTTGTGGCCAATGATATAGCCTTCCTTTTTTGCAATAACCGGAATTTCATCCATGCCATAAGGGTCATTGATGACCCCAATGGGTTCCCCTTTCGAAACGGCATGTCCGGAGCGTTTTGTCCAGCGAAAGAGACCTGCTCGGGCTGCCCGAATCCAGGTCGATCGTTCGAAGTGAATTGATTTTACAGGAGGAAGATGCAGGTCGAGCATGTCTTGTGCGATGAGCACGCGTTTCATGCCTTCGATGCCCTTTTCAATCGAAAACCCATCAAAACGGGTATTTTCTCCGCCTTCGTAGGTTAGGATAGGAATACCTGCATCCAGGCTTACCCTGCGAAAAGACTTTCGAATGGGGCGACTGGCAACCAGGTAGGGAGAAGCAAAACTTTCCGCCAGTTTACGGCTAAGTTCATCTCCTTTGGAATAGCGTACTTGCGGGTAATTGTAGTTATTACTCCCTCCGGTATGGAAGTCTACGCCTAGATTTACTACCGGAAGAATCTTTTTGGTGATGGCATTTGCCACACGGCTTGCCAGTGACCCCCGCGACCTGCCGGGGAAACTTCGATTGACATCTTTTCCATCGGGCACCTCTCTGGAGAAATTGATGAAACCATAAATGTTGAGAAGTGGAATGGCAATGATGGTTCCGCGGGTGATTTGACGAATGGTTCCGTGGGCAATTAGTCGGCGTACGATCTCGACGCCATTGATCTCGTCTCCATGCACCCCACCCATAGCCAGAACAACCGGTCCCGGGTTTTCGCTGCGGTACACATGTGCGCGAATTTGAATGCGGGTGTCAGACGGGAGCCTGCCTACATTCATTCGGATGATCTCTTCTTGTCCGGGTTCTATTAAATTTCCTCCTATTTCCAATGGTTCCATAGATTCCTAAAAGTACTAAATGCCTGATTGAACAGGAGGGTAAACATAAAAAAATGCCAATCAGTTTTGACCGATTGGCATTTTGATAATACGACATGAGCTATACAACAGACTGTAGATTCCCGCCAGTCGGAGTTTAACTACTCCACTGCATAGCACTAACACATTAGCTTCTTGTTCTTAGTTGAGGGCAGAAACTACAGAGTTCTCTACGCCATAAGGAGTAGTTACATAGTTGTCTGCTTCCCAGTCGTTTTCCCAGGTGCTGCCATCAATCAGGTAGCGGAATTCATATTCTTTTCCAGATTCGAGCGAAACAACAGCTTTAAAGGTGCCGTTTTTAAGTTTTTTCATCTCGATTCCGTTCTTCGCGTCCCAATCGTTGAACTCACCTACGAGAACAACATTTTTTGCTTCCGGTGCCGCTTCTTGCGGAAGTACAAATGTAGCTTTACATACCGGCTTTGACTTCAGAAATTGCTTCTTAATCATGATCTTATCAAGTTTACTTAAAGTGTAAAAAGTACACTAACGGTGCAAATGTAGGAGTAATTTTGATGCCAGTCAATTGATTTTCAGTAGAGAATGCAATCGAGAGCTTAAGTCAAATTTCGTTTTAAGTAGCTTAGGTGCAGGAATGCAAAATTTTTCTTCTCTGAGAGAATGTGATCAGAATCCCATTTGCCGATAATGGGGAATGGCCAAATATTGCTGTTCAGTGAAAAAAGTGCAATTATTTTGAAAAAAATTACTTTTTCCCTTCCAAAAAGGGTTTCATGGCATATAAAACGCCCCGAATAGGAATGCGCAGCCACTCCGGCCTTGCGTTCATTTCGTAACCAACTTCGTAGATGGCTTTTTCCACCGTATAATTTCGCAGGAGGAGATTCATGGACTCCCGGTCTTCCGGAATAAAAGCATGACCTTTTGCCGTTTCCAGGTAGGCAGAAAGGAAGCTCTGACTGATGTAATGAAACCATTGTTCGGCCCAAACCTCCAACAGGGGCATATCCTCTTTTCGGTAATTTTGATTCAGTACCAGTTGGCCATAGGCCGCATAATGGAAAGAGCGGATCATGCCTGCCACATCTTTAAACGGGGTCTTTTTCAGGCGGCGCTCACTAATGGTATGCATAGGCTCCCCTTCAAAATCAATAATGAAGTAATCCTTTCCATTAAACAATACTTGCGCCAGGTGGTAATCTCCATGGATCCGCGTTTTTACGGTTTGGATCTTACGACTGTATATTTCGCTGAAGCACTCCAGGATGTCTTCCCGAATGTCCAAAATCTGACTGGCTTCCTCGGCAATATGTGGAGGAAGCTTTGTGATCCGGCTTTCCAGCGCGTTGAGCTTTTCTGAAACCAGTTTGCGATGACCGGAATAGATGGATCGCTGATAATGCTGCGAGAAGGGCTCCGGAACAAAGTCGGGATCGTCTTTTCTGGAAGCCAGCGCAATGTGCATTTCGGCCGTTCGTTTGGCCAATAGAACGGCTCGTTCATAAGCTACCGATCCAATAAGTTTTTGGATGCGATCCGGGAAGTCCTCAAAAGTGATATGCTCCTTGTAAATCAAATCCGGAGGGGGGACGGAGCGATCCACTTTGCTCAGGACCTTTTCATAATAGCGGCTCAGGATTTCCAGAAACATGGTCCAGGCCTCCCCCTGATTGGGAATCTTGTTTTGCAAGAGTCCCAGAATGGTAAAAGATTTATCCTGGTGATCTTCCAACTGGATGCCCCCTCCATAGCGAGGAGAATTCTCAAAATCGGTCTTCTCCGAAAGGAATCGAACCAACTCCAGATCCGGATTAATATCCGTGTCCAGTTTTCGGTAAATCTTGAAAAAGTATTCGTTGTTGTAAATGACCGAGGTATTGGATTGTTCCACTTTGAGCATCTCAGAAACAATATCCTCTTTTTCAATGTCGAGATCCTGCAGGATTTTACCCGCTTCAAATTCTAGCATGCCTGAAGGCACCGGAATTTTGCCGTTGGTTCGAATAAGATGGAATAACTCATTCCGGAAGGATTCGTCATAGAGCGCATCTACTATGATTCCCTCTTCGGTGGGCGTTTTGAGGTAGCAGGCAACAGCCTGTGTTTCCTTCTTGAGGAAATGGATGATTCGATCAGGTTCCGTAATGAGCATAACCGGAAGCGAGTAACTCTCCGGCAATCCATCTGTATACCGAAGTCCGACCTGGAGCATAAACGCTTTTTTATCGCCTACCGGAATGGCAGGATGACGCAGGATCTCCAGCGAAACAATCTTTTTGGACTTCCCCCCAAACCAACGAAGACTCATCAAATAATTGGGGAGAATCTTTTTCTCAAACTGGCGACGAGCTGTATAAACCTCCAGGGCTTCCTCCCAGTTAACATCCAGTTCTACTTCTTCGATCTTGCGCTCTACCGGTCTTTCTTCGCCTTCTTCGTTGTGTTCCAGCAAAAACCAGTAGTAACCATAGGGCCCCATCGTAAAGGAGTAGGGAGCATCCGTAATTTCAAAAAATTTATTCTGACTGAAAATTTCTACCGGTTTAACTCCTTTATATTCTTTCAAATCCAATGAAACAGCCTGGGAAAACTTGGACAAGTTGGCAATCACCAGAATGCTTTCACCGGGTATTTTCCGAACATAGGCGAGTATCTTGCTATTGGCGGTTTCCAGAAATTCTATACTGCCATGGCTGAAGGACTTAAGCCTTTTGCGCATGGAAATCAGGTTTTTCATCCACCAAAGCAAACTGGATGGGTTGCGGCTTTGGTTTTCTACATTAACCGCTTCATAGCGATACTGCGGATCCCGGATAACGGGAAGGAATAGCTTTTGCGGATTGGCATTTGAAAAACCGGCATTTCGGTCAGAGTTCCACTGCATGGGGGTGCGCACTCCTTTTCGATCTCCCAGATAGATGTTATCCCCCATCCCGATTTCGTCTCCGTAGTAAATGACCGGAGAACCGGGCAGGGAGAAGAGTAAAATATTTAGGAGTTCCAGTTTTCGACGGTCGTTGCGTAAGAGTGGTGCCAGTCTTCGTCTTATACCTTCATTGATCTTTGCTCCGTGATCCTGAGCGAAGACTTTATAGAGGTAATCGCGTTCCTCCTCTGTAACCATCGAAAGCATAAGGTCATCGTGGTTGCGGAGAAACAGCGCCCATTGAGCATTTTCCGGAATGGCCGGGGTTTGTGCCAGAATATCAATAATCGGATATCGGTCTTCTGTTTGCATCGCCATATAAAGACGAGGCATCAGCGGGAAATGATAGTTCATATGGCATTCATCCCCCTCTCCAAAATACTCGGCAGCTTCTTCCGGCCAGAGATTGGATTCTCCCATGATGATCTTGTCCGGGTATTTCTTGTTAAGGAATCCGCGCAATTCCCGGAGGTACGCATGCACTTCAGGCAGATTCTCACAGTTGGTTCCTTCTCGTTGGAACAGAAAAACTACGGATGTTAGGCGAAAGCCATCTACCCCCAATTCGGCCCAGAAGTCAATGATGTTTTGAATTTCCTGCCGTACGGCCGGATTGTCGTAGTTCAGATCGGGTTGGTGGGCATAAAATCGATGCCAGTAATAAGCTTGTGCCTGGTCATCCCATTCCCAGTTGGAGTTTTCATAATCGCTGAAGAGTATGCCTGCTTCCTTGTATTTCTGAGGGTCCTTGCTCCATACGTAGTAATCTCTTTCCGGTGAGCCTTCCGGCGAATGGCGGGCTTTTTGGAACCACGGGTGTGTGTTAGAGGTGTGGTTCATGATGATGTCGATGATCACCCGGATACCTCTTTTGTGGGCTTCATCCAGCAGGCGTTTAAAATCGGACATGCTTCCATAGTCGGAATGAATCTTCCGGAGATCCGATATGTCATACCCGTCATCTCTGAGAGGAGACTCATAGAACGGCATGAGTGAAATGCAATTGACCCCCAGATCTTCGAGATAATCCAGTTTTTGGATCAAACCGGGTATGTCTCCATTGCCGGTTCCATTGCTGTCAAAAAAGGATCGGATATGTAATGAATAGATGATACTATCCTTATACCAAAGGTCTTTGGATTGGCTGTTCTCAGGCATCTGCTGCTTTTTCTTATGATGGTAGGGGCATGGGGAAGTTACGAAAAGGCTGGCTTTATTTGGCCTGAAACTTCCGTAAATATGATCTGGATTTTTTTCGTACAGCTGATTTGACAAATGGAGCCCATCCAAAGAATTTTCCCATCGGCCCAAGTGCCATAGAAGCCCATTTTCTGAAAGAGAAATGATCGTGATGTTCCACGATCTTTCCTTCGCGGAAGCGGAAAGTAGCTTGAATCTTATTATGCACCATTCTCTTTTTGGGGCCAAAAGGATAATCGGCTTCCCAATGAGCACGGCCGCTTTGGTCATCTGCCTGAATATCAGAAAAGCGGATATTCAGATTGCCTGTTGCCCGGCTTAACAACATCCGCCACATATCGCCGGCTTCCTTGCCCCGTAAGTCTTGAAAAACCGGATCGCTAAAGCTGATTTCAGGATGGTAGCAGGCTGCCATGCCTTCCGCATCCCCCGCTTGAAAAGCCTGGTAGAAGGAATGGATCAATTTTTCGTTTGGATGACTCATGAGCACTGGGTTGTGAAGGTCTAAGATCGGAAACAAATTTAGCATTGGGATTATTCGCGCCACTTTTTCCACCGGCGAGTCTCCCGTTTGATCAGACTTTCGAATTTATTTGGCAGCGGTATCTCAATATTTACTTGCTGTTTAGTATTTGATTCGGCGAAAGCCGGATGAGAGAAAGACAAGCGGGTAGCGGCCAGAAATAAACCTTTATGCTGCGTGCCCTTAGCTTCAGAGCCATACTTTCGATCACCCAGAATGGGGTAGCCGGCCTCTGATAAATGGCGACGAATCTGGTGGGTGCGACCCGTTTCTATCTTGATCCTCAGCAAGGATAAATGACCACTCAACAGGGAGGGGATTTCCTCAAGACGTTCAAAATGTGTAAGCGCTCTTTTGTTGTCTAAAGGGGTGTTCAGGCTTCCTTTTAAAGGTGTTTTGCCGATCACGAGACAATGGTAGGTCTTGTCAATTTTCCGTTGCTCAAACAACCTCCCCAACTGTTGTCGAATAGAATGGGTTTTGGCAATAAGTACCAGTCCGGAGGTCGGCTTGTCCAGTCGATGAGCGGGCAGCGGCCAGGGTAGCGCATCCTTTACCGGAGAAGGGGAGAGGTTGAACGACAAAGCATTGAAAAGGGTCTGATAAATATTACCACTGACTCTTAATCCGGCAGGTTTTACCACTACTGCCAGATAATCATCTTCGAAAGGCACCTCGAGATCTAATTCATATGGTTTTGGCGGAGCGTCTTCGCGCTCATAGAGCTCCAGACACTGACCGGGTTCTATCCAGTCGCCGCTTTGTGCAGGTTTGCCATCAATACGGATCTGTCCCCTTTTAATGGCCTTTTTTATGCCCTTCCGGGAATGGATGATCTCAAAAATCCCGACAGCATAATCACTTAGCCGGACCGGAGGGGTGCCAGCCGGAACGATATGCGATTCCAGCAGGTACATTAGTCAGAACTTTCCTTGTTTTTGCGGCTTCCGGAATACATTTCAAATTGTTGAAACTTACATTCCAGCGGACCATTAAAGAGCACGAGCTTTTTTGATGGTCGCAATCCGAATCGCTTCAATGCCTCCATATTGGAGCTGATAATCCAGGCTTCCCAACCCGTCCAGTTTTGTTTGAGATGATCGCCAATGCGTTCGTAAAAGGCTTCCATATCTCCCGTCCCAATCCTTTCGCCATAGGGCGGATTGGTAACAATGATACCTGCTTCGGCAGGCGGATCCATTTTGAAGAAGTTTCGTTTTCTTAGAGAAACAAAGCGCTCCAGGCGGAACTTAAGCAAAGATTCCTTCGTGATATCGAGGGCATATTGCTCCTGATCAAATCCCATGATTTGGAGATCGGGCTCTTTGATCTGATCGCGGGAATCACTTAGAAGCTTTTTCCAAAGATCCGGATCGTAGTTTTTCCAGTTTTGGAAACCGAATCGTCGATTGCGGGGTGCCGGTGGAATGTTTCTAGCCTGCATGGCTGCCTCTATCAGCAAGGTTCCGGAGCCACACATGGGATCGACTAATACCTGATCGGGAGTCCAGCCGGACAGTTTAATCATACCAGCTGCCAGTACTTCGTTGAGGGGTGCCGGATGGGCCCGCATGCGATAGCCTCTTTTGTGGAGCGAGTCGCCGCTGCTATCCAGTGAAATCGTAAATGAAGTCTTGAAAACGTGAATATTGATCCGGACATCCGGATTTTCTGTATCGATAGAAGGCCGACGTCCTATGCGTTTTCGAAACTGGTCTACGATGGCATCTTTGGTTTTAAGTGCCACGTATTTGGAGTGTCGGAATCGATCGGAAGAAACGGTAGCGTCAATTGCGAAGGTCTGGTTGATTTTCAGAAAAGGAAACCAGTCAAAATTGTAAACCTCCGTGTAGAGGCGGTCTTCATTATAGGCCTCAAAATGATGAACAGGCTGTATGATCCGTAATGCGGTACGGAGGTGGAGGTTTGCTTTGTAGAGCAATTCCATGTCTCCGGAAAAGGAAACGGCGCGGTTTATTCGTTCGACTTCACCTGCACCGAGGAACAGGAGTTCCCGGGCAAGTACGTTTTCCAGTCCGTGTAAAGTTTTGGCAATAAATTTCAAATTCGGCAGCTGTGTTTTGTGATTGGGGAAAGTACGGATTTCCGGTGAAAATGCCGGTAAATGGGTTGCCAACCTGACAGGTCGCCGACCCGTCAGGTCGGCGACCTGTCAGGTTGAAATAAAAAACGGCTGCCTCCGGAACCATATAATTGGCGGTGGCAGCCGTTTTTCAGGCTGTTTGCATGCAGGAAATTTATTCCACAATCAGTTTTCGTACAGCCTGTTTCCCTTCAATAATAAAACGGGTCTCATAAATACCCGCAGGCAAATGGTCTACGGCTAATCGAATTTGATTCTCACCAGACTGCAGCATATCAATCTGACGTTGTATCAGTACCCGACCCATTACATCCAATACCTGTACTTCAGCCGGATAAGCAGTTTCAGCTTCAAAGCTCAGAATTACTTCGTCTGTTGCCGGGTTGGGGAAAAGCTCCAAAGAACCGTAAGCAGCTAGTTCATCCGTACCGGAGAAAGTTACCGTAGCCGGTATGCGATACGAGGTACAACTGAAACTCTCCTTCTGAATCTTCCAGTTGTAGAAATAGTAGTAATAGCCTGTGCCAAAAGAGGAGGTTTTTAGCTCGCCTACATCACCAATCGGATATGGATAGGACACACTACCGGAGTTTCGGAATAAATTTGCTTCCGGGCAACGCAGACTCAGGTCAACACCAACCGGTACGGCAAAATTGAGATCAAGCTGATGTTGCCCCTGCTCCAGTTCAAATACTTTTTCTTCCAACACGATTCCGTTGGCATCGGTGAGTTGCACCGTACGTGTGCCCTCTGCTGCATTCTGAGGGACAAATACATCAACAGAAATAAGGGTAAAAGGCTCCCAACTGTCAAATAGGGAATAGCCTCCTGATGCGGGAAGTCCACCGTTTCCTGTTAGGTCTTCCTTCCCGCCTTCCTGTAATTCTCCGGGGTATTCAGAGGTGGATTCTACCCAATAAGTCGTTTCGTCACTCAATGGAGGGGTCACATAACTGTCGCCTGTGCCCAGCAAATTACCACCGGATTCTGCATCATACCAGCTGAGGTTTTCACCGGCAGCCGTCAGGGTGAATGTCTGATCTCCGTTTGGCATAACAGCCAGAAGCTCGGGTTCTGCAGACTCCAGAACAACCACTTCCAGCTCGTTGGAAAGCAAAGCGTCTCCCGGGCAAACGGGATCCACACTTACAGAATAAATGCCGCTCTCAAAAACTTCAATGTTTTCGGAAGTTTGGCCATTGGACCATTCGAGGTTTGGACCTCCACTGGATGTCAGCATAACGGATTCTCCCTTACAGAATATCAAACTGCTTTGAGCATCAATGGTCGGATATACTTCCACGACATTCATTACCTGTACAATGTTTGAAAGGGATACACATCCATCCGCATCTGTTAATGTCACGCTGTAATTGCCGGGCTCATTTACCAGAATGGATTGGGTGTCTTCCTCCGTAGACCAGGCATACGTAAATCCTTCCGGTGCAGAAATGTTGATGCTTTCTCCGGGACATAATTGGGTGGACCCATCCACGCTCAGTACGGTAGCAGGCAAGAGACAACCTACTTCTGTAATTACATGTGCCGTATTAATAGCCGGATTTTCTACTACTGTTTCAAATCCGGAGGGCCATTTAACCACGATCTGGTCAATGGATGTGGCATCGCCCAATCCGAAATGCACGTTGAGGGTGCTCATCGGACTAAAACTCTGGCCGGAGCGAACCTCCCGGATCTGAATACCCCAGTCTCCGTGAATTTCAACTCTTGCTCCAATTCCATTCAGGTTGCTGAAGGTGCCTACGGTGGAAATCTTTACCCAGTTGTGGTCATTGCCGTCATTGAGCCAAAGTGCGTTGCTTTTGATGACATCCAAAAAGCCGTCGTTGTTGAAATCACCGATTCCGCCATCATCAAATGGCAAATCCTGACTGGTAAATGTAAGGTCGCCATTGCCAAAGTATATCTCCTTGCCGAGCTCGGAAAGGATGTCTACATAGCCATCGTTGTTGAAATCACCAGAGGCATTTTCCCAGGCACCCAGATCAAATTCATCAATTCCGCTGGCGCCGATTACATTGGTAAAGGTGCCGTCTCCTTCATTTCGCATGAGGAGGTTGGTGAAGTCGTGATTTACAATGAAGGCATCAAAATCGCCGTCGTTGTCAAAGTCTTCAAAGACCGTAGCCCAGGATTGCGAATTGTCATCCATATTAGCTGCCTCGGCTACTTCTGTATAAGTGCCGTCGCCGTTGTTTTGATACAGGCGGTTTGTGCGAGTAGGGTCACCCGGAGGCGCTCCACCGCGGCACTTTGTAACGTACAGATCTATGTCATTGTCGTTGTCATAATCGCACCAGATAGCAGCATAATTGCCGGGTTGGTCGATGGTTTCGATAAGCGTTTGGTCCAGTTCGAGGTAGCCGTTTCCATCATTGCGATAGGGGTGGCTTTGATCGACATCATGGCAAACAAAAGCATCGAGGTGGCCATCGTTGTCGATGTCGGCCATGGTGCTTCGCTGGCAGAAAATGTACTCCGGACGGTCGTCTTCGGTATAGGCCGTTCCGTCTGCATTGGCGTATACGAAGGAGACTCTGTTACCATCTCCAAATAATAGATCGTTGTAGCCATTGCCGTCTATGTCGCCGGCACACAAACTCCAGCTCGGTACATTTTCAAAATCAATGGCAAAAAAGGATTGCGTGAAGGAGCCGTCGATCTGTTGGTAATCGATATACATGCCGTTGCCGGTTACACGTACCACATCATCGAGGAAGTCTCCGTTCATGTCAACGGCGCAATCTTCGTAGGAAAAACCGGAGGTAGTTCCCAGCAGATTCGAGTTGTCGGTAAAGCTTATTTGTGCTTGCAGCCTTTCGGCGAATGGCATTACAGCCAGAAGCAACATTAGGTACAGGAGTAAATTGTTCTTCATAATTTCAGCATTATTGGATGATTATCCGTTGGGTTGATCCCTTATTAGTTTCGTCTGTAATGTAGATAAAGTACACACCGGGAGGCAAGTTGATATCAAAGTGGTTAAGCCCCGACTCGCCGGATTGGCGGTATATTAATTTCCCTTTCGGGGAATAAAGATATAAGTCAAATGTGGTTTCAGCTTCCACCTGGAAAAAGCCTGAGGCAGGATTCGGCGAAAGCCTGAATTTTTGCCTGTTGGCAACAGCCTGCGTCGAAACCGTTCCCGGAATGGAAAGTGTTCGTTCTCTGATGAGTACAGGGCTTCTGTCGGCTGCATCAAACATGTCTTTAAAGGAATCAATTTCCGGAGAACTTTCAGAAAACATCTCTTCCATCCATTTGGGGGGAGCGCTTTGATAATACACCCGAACCTGGATGCGGGAATCGTCGTAAAAGTATTCAACGGGCAGGCGGTAGAGGAGTCGATCGGTGCCACTTCCTTCGACACCCTCCTCGTCTTTGTTGAAATTGAGGTCTGTCAATGCCAGTCCGGCGATTCGGGTAGTGTCGTATACCGGATCGCTTAGGCTAAAGCCCTTCGGCGTAAGCCTGTTGTCTTTTATGGGGTGATCGGCTCTTTCTAAAACCGTTGTCACATTTCCATCTACATCTCCCATGACCAATTCGTATATCTGCACTTCCTCTTCATCCCGGATGATATCGTAATGCGGTTCAAAGTCCGGGTTCTGGCCGGTGGCTTCAAAGGAATCATCAAACAGGCCGCTGGCAAAAAGCGTATCACTGGTTTCTTCGTTCTCCAGGATAAACTGAACAACCAGTCGGCGCGCCGGATAACCTGATGGAAATTTATGGCCTGCCATATTGGTGAGCAAAACGCTTATGTCCACAGAATCACTGCCCGAAGCTTCATAATCGAGCTCCACTTGTAAGCTTTGACTTTGAAGCAGGTTGAGGGTTTTGGCGATGGTCTCGTCAAAATGCTCCGGCAGCGCCGTTACTCCAAGTGTTTCGGCATTGTCTCTCAAAATTTCCAGCATTAAAGTGTTGGCACCCACCAGATCGTGCAGGCCAAAAGGGGAGCGGGGCTCGGTTTCAATACCGGAAGCCAAATAGACGCCTGCTTTGGAAAACTGGGGCATGTGACAAGATTGGCAACTGATTCCATCGTCGGCATATTCAGAGTTTAGCCATTCGTGATAGGTAGCCTGCTCTACAAAACTGCCTCCTGTGTAATTGCCATCGAGGTCGACGGTTGAGGTGATCAGGGTATGGCAGGCTGCACAAACTCCGGCGTCCTGAATATGCGGACCATAAAGGGGCACCCAGCCTGACTCGAGCGCCATTGGAGTAGCGAGTGGCCCCGGATAAGGTCCGTAGGCTATTTGGGCTGTGTCAAACAAAAGATTCCCCGAATGACCATCGCCCAGGTTTTCAGGCTGCTGCTGATGGCAGGCCAGACAGGAAACACCGTCCAGGGCTACCGTGTCGAAAGCCAGATCAGCCATAGAATAATGGGGCTGCCCCAGCTCTTTGGCATTGAAGTGTCCCAGGGGGGCATGACAGGAAGTACATTTGTCTTCCAGTTCTTCCTGATGTTGGGGGTTGACGAGTACTTCGTGGCTGACTTTTGCTCGCCAGAAAGGGTCCCTGGCCGAATTGGCCATCATCGTAGATCGCCAATCATCGACTACATTAATATCTTGCCCGATCGGGTCTACGCTGGCCACCATGGCCGTGTCGTAACCGTGGCATTTATCGCAGGTGCCGGAGGCTGCAAAGAGTTCGTTGTATTGATTGGGGAGTAGGCTGTCGGGAAACATATAGGAAAAGCGATCCAGTTCAGCCTTTGAGTGAAAAGCAGCGATTTCAGCTTCTGCCTGTTGAACAGGCAGATGTGACATTAGGATAGGAAGCAAAAAAAAGACTCCTGCCAGTATTTTCAAAGGTATCAGCCTCATGCAATCGGAGAATTTATCAAATGTTAAATATATCCGAATCTAAGGGGCTTTGTTTCGCTCAAGGCGAAAAAATGTGACAGGAGCCTTTCAAATGGGAGGAAAGCTGTCTAAACAAGACTTGGTACGGCCTCTTCCTTCCAACTGTTTACATGTGAGAGAGCCTGCCGGATATCCCAAATCAGATCCTCTGCTTTTTCGACTCCGATAGACAAACGTATCAGATTATCGCTGATCCCAAACTCCATGCGCTCTGCCGGATCCACACCGGCATGTGTCATGCTGGCTGGATGCTGGGCCAGGGATTCTGTACTTCCCAGGCTCACCGCCAATTTGAATAATTTCAAATGATTGAGGAAGGCAAAAGCTTCTTTTTCTCCGCCCTTAATGAGGAAGGCGATCATAGCACCTGGAGACAAGCATTGATTTTGGAATATACGATACTGCTCTCCGTCTTCCGGCTTCAAGTGGCCGAGGAAATATACTTTTTCAACGGCTTCCTGGTCGCGAAGGAAATCGGCTAGCTCCTGGGCATTTCGAGCTTGCTGCTCCATCCGCACTTTCAGTGTTTCCAAACTACGGAGCAACAGCCATCCCGTCCACGGCCCAGCCATGTTTCCCAGGAAGGTGCGCAGGGTTTTCAGGCGGGTGATCAGTTCTTTGGAGCCCAGACAGGCTCCCGCAATTACATCGCTGTGGCCGCCGATGTATTTGGTAGCAGAATACAATACCAGATCTGCTCCCTGCTTGAGCGGATGTTGCCAAAGCGGACCGAGGTAGGTGTTGTCGACAGCCGTGAGAACTTGTTTTTTGGGGTTTGAGTAGCTATTTGCCAACTCTTTACAGGCACGAATATCGATCAGGGCATTGGTCGGATTGGCCGGGGTCTCGAGGTAGACCATGGCCAGCCGATCAGCCATGCCGCTTGCTTCTACTAATTGACGGATTTCTTCAACACTTTGTCCGGGTTTGAATCCCAGCGTATGAATGCCAAATTTTTTGAGAACGTGTTTGATGAAGTGGTCGGTTCCTCCATATACCGGATTGCTGTATAGTAAGAGGTCGCCTGGTTCCAGAAATTCGAAAAGGACACTGGAAATAGCCGACATGCCACTCTCAAAAACGGCACAGGATTCTGCACCGTCCCAAAGGGAAAGGCGTTCTTCCAGGATTTCCAGATCGGGATTATTCAGGCGGCTGTAGATGAGTCCGGGTTGCTCATCCTTGTCGGCTTCTCTCAATCCGTAAGCCAGCTCGAAAAAAGCCTTTCCTTCTTCGGCATTCTTAAAAACGAAGGTCGAGGTTTGAAAGATGGGACATTTGATGGCTCCTTCAGACAGTTCCGGCTTGTAGCCGTAAGACATCATCAATGATTCGGGACTAAAAGGTGGTTTTTTCATAATTCGGATGCTTTGCGCTGGTTAGGAATTGACTAACAACTCTTTATAAAGATAGTCCGAATAGGTCTTTGTTCTTTTTATTTAACTTGGGGAAGAATATTTTTCTAAATTTTTTTAATTATTGATCTTTTGTTCTATAAAAAGCTGTTTTTAGGACTGCAAAAGAAAAATCTACTATGAAACCGGATACTACCGATTTGAAAATCCTTCGATTGTTGCAGGAAGATGCCAAGCAAACCATTAAAGAGATAGCCGGAAAGCTGGGGTTGACCACTACGCCGGTGCATGAACGCATTAAGAGAATGGAGCGAGAGGGACTGATAAAGGGGTATAGTGCTATTCTGGACAGGCGCCAGGTCGGCTTGCCATTATTGGCTTTTTGCAATGTGCGTCTGGAAAACCACAAGACAGCATATATTGAAAAATTCCAGCAGGATGTGCGGCATTTAGAGGAGGTGACAGAGTGTTATCACATTGCCGGCTTGTTTGATTATTTATTGAAAATCATTGTCCCCGACATGGATACTTATCAGCATTTTGTCTCGCAAAAACTGGCTTCTATTGACAATATTGGCCGGGTGCAAAGCTTTTTTGTGATGACAGACGTGAAAGATGATCCCGTTTTTCCGATAAAGACAGAATCTGTTTGATTATTGGGGATCAGCTTGTAAGTGCCTGTAAATCTTCTCCATGCCGGGAGTTTGTAGTCCCAGTTCTTTTGACCTCCTCACCACAAATCCGCAAAGGGACTCAAGTTCTGTTTGTTTGCCTGCTTCAAAGTCGCGTTGCATGGAAGTAGTTGCTTCCGGTTTAAATTGATTTACCTTTTCGTTGATGTCTTCCAGCAGGTTTTTGGGCAGCGGAATATGCAAGGCACAAGCCAACTGCCAGACTTCCCCGACACAGTTTTCGTACAATTCTTTATTGGCGGCATCCTTCAAGCTCTCTTTTATGGGAAGTTTGGTATAAGAGGTGATACAGGCCAGCGGACTGACAAGCATAAACTTCTGCCAAATCCGGGAGCGGATCTTAGGGTCTAAAAAAGCTTCCATGTCGGCTTGTTGAAAAATGGATTCCAGCAACCTGAGTTTTTCAGATACAGCCGGGTTATAGCTCCCGAAATAGAGCTGCCGAAACTGTCCGGATTGCACAACTTCTCCCGGTCCTTTCTTCCAGCCAATGAGGTAGACCAATCCTTCCAGTACAATACCGGAGAGGCGGGCATTCATCAGGCGCAATTGGTTGTCTACCCCATTTTGCAAGGGGAGAATTAGTGTTTCAGTTGTGCAGTTCTGTTGGATTGCATGAGCACTTTCTTCCAGATCGTAGGTTTTGCTGCAAAGCAGGATTAGGTCATAGCTGCCGGCCGATTTGGTGGAGGTGAGGACCTGGTTTGGATAAACCTTCCAGCTTTTCTCATCGGTTTGCAAGTGTAAACCGTTTTGTCGAATGGCTTTTGCGTGTTCTCCCCGGGCCACAAAATCCACTTGAATTTTATCGCTTTCCGCGAATGCGTATGCGAGTTTTCCACCGAAGTATCCCCCGACACCACCAATGCCAAAAACCAGGATTTTGAACTTTTTCATAATTGTACGTTTCTGGAGATTTTAACTGCTAATTGCCTAAGCTTTTGCGTTACTTTTCGCCTTGTTTCGGATAAAACACTTGTTTTTTAAGGTAGCACCTTTTGTGGTTATACCTGCCACCAATAAAAAAGGCCCTGATTGTTTTTCGACATTCAGGGCCTTTTATTCGCAGGGAGTTGGTTTAGAAAATAATCCAACCAATCAATCCAACAATAATGGCACATAGCAGGCCAATGAGTGATGATCGAAAAGCTCCTTTTCCGAAGAGCAGCGAAAGTAGCACACCAATTGGTCCCAGCAGGAATCCGAGCAGGAATCCACCCAGGTTGAAATCGCCACTGGCATCGTCATAAGCTGCTGCCATACTGAGATTCTCTCCACGCTTCTGCGCTTTTTTCACCCGATGCCTGGCCATTCTGAAAGCCATTTTCTCACGGAAATTCATTTTTTTACCCGTCCTGGCTTTAATATCTCCTGGACTCATGTCCAAAAATTCTTCCACGCTTAGTTGCTGGATCCAGTTTTCAGCAGTTTCAGCTGTTGGGGCTATACTGGAAACGTTTACAGCAGCCTGAGACATAAACGGCAAGAACAAGGCAAGAACCAGGACGTGCGTAAAGTTGAGCTTCTTCATAATAGTCAATTTAGTGAGGTCAAGAATTGTATTTCATTAAAAGGGACGAATTATCAATTGATTTGTTCGTTTTAATGAAAAATCAACCCATCCGTACACGGAAAATGTGCATCGGCCATTTGCCCGGATGTAATTCTATGTAATTCCAGTCATTAAACCAGTGGTAAGTAGCTCCTGTAAGCAGGTCGGTGACTTGCAGGTGTACATGCTGACTGGTGATTCCCAATACATCTTTGGGAACTTCCACAAAACCGGATTGCCCGTTTTGCGTATCAAAGTTGGCAATACACCAGATGATATTCGAACGATCCTCGGTGAGCTTAATGTAGCTCATCAGCTTGTCGTTGTCTGTTCTGGTAAAATGAATGTTGTACGTATCCTGCAAAGCCGGATTTTCCTTTCGGATCTTATTGATGCGCGTCATGGCATCAGTGAGGCGGTTTCGCTTAGTCCAATCGTATTTCTTTATTTCGTATTTCTCCGAATTGAGGTACTCTTCTTTTCCATTGAAGTTGCCCTGATTGTCCATCATTTCGTAGGCAGGACCATACAATCCGTAATTCGAGCTCAGTGTTGCTGCCAATAATAGTTGTTTCACAAAGGTGTTGGATCCGGCTCCCATCAACTCATAAGGTAAAATATCGGGAGTGTTGGGCCAAAAGTTGGGACGGAAGAATTCGCGCCATTCTGTTTTGCTCAGTTCCGTTAAGTATTCTTCCATTTCCTCCTTATTGGTACGCCAGGCAAAGTAGGTGTATCCCTGGGTGAATCCGGCTTTCGCCAGACCGGCCATTACCCGCGGGCGCGTAAATGCTTCTGAGAGGAAAATCACTTCCGGGTGTTTCTTGTTGACCTGATCAATCATCCATTCCCAAAAAGGCAGGGCTTTGGTATGCGGGTTGTCTACCCGAAAGATTTTTACGCCCTGTTTTACCCAGTAAAGCGTTACTTCCAGCAGCTCGTTCCAAAGGTTTTTCCAATCCTTGGTTTCAAAGTTGAGCGGAACAATATCCTGGTATTTTTTAGGCGGGTTTTCGGCATAGGCAATGGTGCCATCTGGTCGCCACACAAACCATTCCGGATGTTCTTTGATGTAGGGATGATCCGGCGCACACTGAAACGCCAGGTCGAGAGCGATTTCAATATCGTGTTTGGCTGCTTCCCGGATTAGTTTTTTGTAATCTGTCAGGGTACCCAGCTCTTTGTGAATGGATTTATGACCGCCGTCCTTACTGCCAATGGCCCAGGGAGATCCGGGTTCTCCGTCTTGTGCCTGAACCGCATTGTTTTTGCCCTTTCGGTTGATTTCGCCAATCGGATGGATAGGTGGGAGATAAAGTACATCGAAGCCTAATTCGGCAATGCGCGGAAGCTGGTTAATGCAGTCTTTAAAGGTGCCATGCTCTGTGCCATTTCCGGCTGAACGCGGAAAGAATTCATACCAGGAGCTATACAACTCTTTGGGGCGTCCCACCTTTACCCGCAGCTCCTTTTCATATTCTGTTTGGAATTGCTTCATGGGAAAGGCCAGAACCATCTGGGCAAATTCCGGGCTTAAAACCAGTTTTACGGCCTCTTTATAGCCTTTTTTGTCGCGCAGTTGTTTTTCTGCATCGAGCAGCGGTTTGGCTTTTGTTTTGGAATAAAGGGCTGCTGTTTTGGACAACAGCTCGGCACCGATCTCCAATTCTACGGCCATGTGCTGACCATCGGCCTGCTTTTTGTAGAAACCATTGAGCCAGGTCTGTAGATGATCAATCCAGGCTTCGATTTTATATTGATAAAAGCCAATATTTTCAGGACGGAAGGAGGCGGCCCATTCATCGTTACCCAGTGAACTCATGTACACTTCCTGCCAGGTTCTTTTTCCGCTTTCGCGAAAATGCAGGGAAGCTCTTACAACATCGTGGCCATCGGCAAAAATATTTGCCTGAACATCTATTCGTTCGTTTTGGATGCGCTTAATGAAGTGTCTGCCGCCATCAATTTCGGGGCGGACATTTTCAATAATGACTCGGTTTCTCATATAGGTTTCGTATAAAGAAGTTGGATGAACTTCAAATCAGTATTACTGATCTTATTTGATTCGGCAGACCCTAAGGTACAGAATTCAAATAAGCAGGAAAGGAAAATTTGGACTCTTTCTTTGAGACTTGATTTCTGATTAACGCAATAGCGGATTGGAGTCTTTCATACAGCTAAGAAGAATGTTGGGTTTTGTCTTCAAATTTGTAACGATTCAAAAGAACTTTCATCCAGAAGATGGGGGAGGATGCTTTTCGACGCATCTCCAGATCTGTATACATACTGGACAGGACCCTGATGATCTGTGGCTTTCGCAGAATGAGATTAGCCAGGAAGTTGGGTATATACCGGTTGCTGAGGAAGCGTTGTATATTATAGCTCACTACCATTTCGTCGCCCAATACTCTTTTTATTCTTTTGTCGTAAGCTTTCAAATACATCGACGAAAAGTCATTCGCCGAAAGGCAATCCCTGGCCTGTTCTGCCGCGATAAAACCACTGTAAATGGCATTGCCAATTCCTTCGCCTGACATGGGGTCAACGAGATGGGCCGCATCTCCAACCAACATATAATGATCGCCGGAAATAGCATAGCGTCTGGAACCCAGAGGGAGTCCAAAACCGCGTATTGGCCCTACACGCCGGGCATTTGCAAAGCGTTCTTTTAGGATAGGATGTGTCTGAATGGTTTCATCCAGCATTTTGCGCAGATTGACCTTTCTTTTGGAGATCTTATCGGAACGCATTCCCAATCCGACATTGGCATCGCCATTGGGTAGCGGGAATATCCAGAGATAACCCGGCAACAAGTGGTGGATATAATGAATTTCAATAAACCGATGAGGATGCCAGCCACCGAGGTTTTCATAATAGGCACGGATACCACCGGCGTAATGTTTGAGGTCTTTGGGGATTCCCGCCTGTTTTCTGGAAAAGGAGGAGTGGGCTCCGTTAGCTACGATAAGAATTCGGCATTGAATGTGGGTGTTTCCGGATCGGTCGCGGATTTCCCATCCGCCTTCAGGCAGGGCATCTATTTGTGACACCTCCGTGTTTTCGCGAAAATCCGTAAGTGGGTTGCGTTTTACCTCTTCGGCCATAAAATTGTCGAAATCGGTGCGCCGGCAGACATAACCCGGTGCCGGATCATCGTCGGGATGGTATTGGGGCGAAAAGGGGATGTCTACGTTTTTTTTGTTGGGAGCGACAAAGCGGATGCCCCAGACCTTGTTGTAGGTCTTTTCTATCTTTTTGAATCGTTCCTTTACGAGGGGATCGAGGCGGTTGAGGAGGGTAGTAGTTTTTCCACTAATGGCGTCGCCACAGATTTTATCTCTTGGAAATTGATCTTTTTCCAGCAGGATACAGGGAATGCCCAGTTCCTGTAATTTGAGTGCGGTAGCCATTCCGCCTGGTCCGGCGCCAACAATGCAAATATCTGTTTGCTCCATAGAAAAGTTGTGGGGCGAAAGATAGGGAATAAAAAAAGCCGGAAGGGAGATCCCATCCGGCTTTCCGCTCAGGTTTTCAGTAATTACTGAAGCTTGAACTTCACGGGCAGGTTAAACTGAACCCGTACTTTACGACCTTGCTGTCGTCCTGGAACCCACTGAGGCATCATATTGACAACCCGCAGGGCTTCCTGTCCACACTGGGCACCGATATCGCGGAGCAGCTCTACATTGGTGATATCGCCATTTGGCTCAACCACAAAGCGTACAACGCAGGTACCTTCAACGCCGTTTTCACGTGCGATAGGTGGATACTTAATGTTTTTGTAGATAAACTTCAACATTTCAGTTTGGGCACACTGCTCTTTCTCAGCTTTTGTTGGCTGATCTTCGCAAGCCGGGAAACGTGGCATGTCTTCTACGGCAACAAATATCTCATCCTCTTTTGGCGCTGGTGGCGGCGGTGGAGGCGGAGGTGGAGGCGGAGGTGCATCCTGAATAGGAGCCTCTACCTGAGATTCTTCCTCAATAGTTTGATCCTGGAAGAGATCTTCCTGATCCTCTTCAATTTCTTCTTCCGGCACCTCTTCAATCTGAGGTGGTGGCGGCGGTGGCGGTGGAGGAGGTGGCTCTTTAGTACGTGGTGGCTCCATAATGATCTCGTCATCTAGGTCCATCGCGCCTTCCGGGATATATACATCCTCTTCGTAGGAAGTCCAGCTAAACGCAAGTACTGAGAGCGTTACTGCTGTCAGTAGACCAAAAAGCAAGAACGTGGAGCTAAGCTTAAAGACATTTACATCGGCATACTTATTCCGGTTTTCCAGAGGAGAGCCAGAACCAGATGCCTGTGCAATGTCTTCGCTAGACCGCGAAGCATAACGATTACGAAGGAATAAAATAATTCCGATCGTAATTGCTGCGAGGACTACCAGAGCAACCACCAGCCATTTCCCTGTTACTGAAATGTCCATAATGGCTTGGATTTAAGTTTTAATTTAACAATCAATCATTTACGATGGATATTCATCAGCAGATCGAACTGTTAGGTTCGAAAGTACGGATTTCCATCGTAATCAAAAAACATTGCTTTCAGCGACTGTCATTTTCAGGTTGTTTTTTGATCCGGTTTGCATAAAGCGATCGGAAAAAAGGACCTCAAACAGTTTTTGAAAGTGTCTGTACCTAATAGATGCAGCCCACTTGCTTTTTGGTGTAAGGGGGTGAAAAGAAATTATTGGACCAGTTCCTGATAGGCATCTGCGTCCATCAAGTCCTCCAGTTCTGAAGGATCTGTAATTTCCATTTTAATGATCCATCCCTTATCGTAAGGGGATTCATTTACCAGGGTAGGGTTGTCGCCCGCCGATTCATCAATTTCCGCATTGAATTCGAGAACTTTTCCCGATACGGGCAAAAAGAGGTCGGAGGTGGTTTTTACTGCTTCCACAGTACCAAATACGTCATCTTTGCCGATGGTTTCACCAACCGTGTCAACTTCGATGTATACGAGTTCTCCCAGTTCTTCCTGGGCAAAGGCTGTAATACCTACGTAGGCGATGTTGCCATCTTCTATGCGGATCCATTCGTGATCCTTGGTATATTTTAAATGGGATGGAAATTCCATATTTCCGGTTTTATTTGAATGTTGTCAATAAAAGAAATGGGCATACTGAATTTCTCAGCATGCCCAAAAATAGGAGAATTTTTCAGTTTGCCCGGATTAGGCCTACTGATTTTCTTTTAGCCATTCTTTTACCCAGTTGCTGGTAACCGATTTTGGGCGTTCCAGCGGGAATCCGAGTGCTCTTGACCAACAGCCGTTTGCCAGAACTCCAAGGGCGCGAGACACGCCAAAGAGAACGGTATAGAAGCTGTACTGATCCATCCCGTAATGAACGAGCAGGGCACCGGAGTGGGCATCTACATTAGGCCATGGGTTTTTGACTTTTCCGAGTCCTTCCAGGATTGGAGGAACCACGTCAAAGATTTTCCAAACTACCTGTACGATATCGTCGTCTTTGATATAATCTTCGGCGAATCGTT
Source organism: Bacteroidota bacterium (assembly GCA_018222965.1). Taxonomy (GTDB): domain Bacteria; phylum Bacteroidota; class Bacteroidia; order Chitinophagales; family Saprospiraceae; genus JAAEZH01. The sequence continues at coordinate 35,632 of JAAEZH010000015.1, read as the reverse complement.
TTTGAGCCATGAAGCGGGGGTCAGGGCGACGCAAAACGGCGTGGCCATAACCTGGAATTACACGACCAGCCTGCAGTGTACCATTTACATATTCAGCAATTTGCTCTTTGCTTGGGTTTTTCGTTCCAAGCGCATCGAGCATTTTGAATATCCATTTGATTACTTCCTGATTGGCCAAACCGTGCAGTGGGCCTGCCAGGGAGTTCATGCCTCCGGCGAAAGCCAGATAAGGATCACTCAGGGTAGAACCAATAAGGTGAACGGTATGTGCAGAGGCGTTCCCTCCTTCGTGATCAGCGTGGATCGTGAGGTAAAGACGCATCAGATTCATGAATTCCGGATTGCTAATGCCGAGCATATGTGCAAAGTTGGCAGCCCAGTCGAGCGAAATATCCGGTTGAATATGGTCACCGTTGTAATAGGTGCGGCGATAGATATAGGCTGCAACCCGCGGGAGACGGGCAATGAGGTTCATGGTGTCCTCATAGGTAGCGTCCCAGTATTCAGACTTACCCATTTCTTCATAGCGGCGTGCAAATACGCTGCCCGTTTGCATGGCGTTGATGGCCACAACAAATTGGGTCATAGGGTGTGTATCCGCAGGAAGTGCGTCGAGCACGCTGTAAACGTGTTCGGGTACATTCGAGCGCTGCGTCCATTGTTTGGTGAGCCAGGTAACCTGTTCTGGTGTTGGGACTTCTCCGACGAGCATCAGCCAAAACAGACCTTCTGGCAATGGCTCTTTCCCGTCGGGACCTTTAGGGAGTAATTCCCTCAATTGAGGAATCGAATACCCCCGAAACCGAATCCCTTCGATCGGATCCAGCTGAGAAGTTTCCCATACCATGGTTTTAATGCCTCGGGCACCACCAAAAATTTGGCTGAGTTTTACTTCATCGACTTTGCGACCGCCATGTTCTTTGAGGAGGGCTTTAAGTTCGACCTTTAAGGCTTCTGATTTTTCCTGGAATTTCTTCTTTAAGGGATCCATTTCCATTTAAGAGGTGAGTATTTAATAGTTTAACAAAAAACCTTCCTGTCATCCCCGGAAACAGCTCGGGTGTCCGTGTGCAGGGAGAAAACGTCTGTAAATATTTCTCAGACGTTACATCATAATTAGTAACAGCGCTTCCCAATAAGAGTTTTTGCAGGGTATGCCTTTCGGCGAATCTCGATTGTTTTTATATGTTTTAAGACAAATAAAGAATCAGATTCCTGCCGTTTTATTTGGAGGGCTAACTCCTGTTTTCAAAGTCCTGGAAGACGCTTTCTTTTGAGCCGCGTAAAATTAGCAAAAATCCTGCAAAGCCTTGTAGTACCAAGATGTTTTGGTTTTTGGGCAGCTTTGGTATAAAAAAAAGCGGTTAGGAATTGATTCCCAACCGCTTTTTGAAATATGTATTTCGCGATTTATTCCATTTCAATGAGTGCTCGTTCGATTTCCGTTGGAGTGGCACCCTGATCTTGCAGCTTCCGGGCTAATTCGGCCTGACGTTGTCGGCGATCCACGGAACGTTCGTAAAAGATTTTCATCTGATCGCTGTTGAGCAATCGTTGAATGGAAATGTCCGTATTGTATTGGATCGCTTTGAGTTTCTGGTAATACAGATCCTGGTTTTCTTCTTTTAAGTTTTGGATGCTTGCCAGATTGCGCAATTTGCGTTCCTGAATTTTTTGCATTTCGACGACTTGTTGGTCGCTGAGGTTATATACTTGTTGCAAGGCCTCCGTTTGTTCGTTCACTTCTACTGCAGAAACTTCTTGTGCATTCATGGCGAATGCAATCAAAAACAAGGGCAGCATGCACAGAAACTTTCTCATAGAAAATTGATTTTCAGGCTTTAACTATGCGTTTAGACGCAAGAATTTTTAATTGTCACCGTTTTGTGTTCCCTAAAACGATGCACGAGTCCGGTAAAATTACAAATTTGACATGAAAAATGCGGAAGAGAAAGAAATGGCCGCCTGTTTTTCTTAAAAAAAGTAAGTTTGCGACAAATAATTGCAGAGGTGCTGATAATAGATGACATACTAATAAGTGATGCTCTAATTCAGGAGCAATTCGTTTGTAATTTAAACGCTTGCTTGGGTGCTTGTTGTTGGGAAGGAGACTGGGGAGCGCCTCTGGAAAAGGAGGAATTGCAGACGCTGGAAGATATTTATCCGGCTGTTCGTCCCTTTTTAATTCCGGAAGGCATTGCGGTTCTGGAAGAAAAGGGATTGTATGTCTGGTATGAAGAAGCGGATAATTATGGTACCCCGCTACTGGAAAATGGCGCATGTGCCTATTTGACCTACGATAAGAGGGGCATCGCCAAGTGCGGTATTGAAAAAGCTTCTGAAGCGGGAGCCGTTTCTTTTCAGAAGCCGATAAGCTGCCATTTGTATCCGGTACGAGCTAAAGAAGAGCCTGCTGCCGGCTTCAGGGCGCTCAATTACGATCGGTGGGATATCTGTTCGGCAGCTTGTTCGCTGGGCCGGGAATTGCAGGTGCCGGTCTATCAGTTTGTGAAAGATGCCCTCGTTAGAAAATACGGTATGGCATTTTACGAACAGCTTGATGCGGCAGCCCGCGAGCATTACGGAAAGGCAGATGAAGAATAAATTTTTGAAAAACCCGGTAAAGACCTTACTTTTGCAGGGATTTTTTGGAATCTACTGAGTTTGCAGTCAGAAGTCTGCAAATTTTTTTTAGCTAAATTATTGTGCATCAGATTGTTGTGCATCCCTGATTTTGGGGTGATTGCGATAGAAAAATATTACGAATGGCACTTATTGGTAAAATTAGAAACAATAGCTGGGTCCTGGTGGTGATGATCGCTCTGGGGCTTGGCGGGTTTATCCTGATGGATATGACCTCTGGTCAGCAAAGTATCTTTGGCTCAGGCCAGACTACGCTGGCTGAAATTAACGGAACGCCGGTTGATGTAAACCAGTTTACCCGTACGGAACAAATTGTATTTAGTGGTTCGGCCGGGGATCCATTTGCGCAGCGCAATACTATCTGGAATTACTACCTGGACAACATCGTTGTGCGTGAAGAAGCAGAAGAGATCGGCCTGGGTGTTAGTAAGGAAGAGTTGATCGACCTCCAGTTTGGAACCAACCTCAGCCCGATTATTACCAATCGTTTCCGCAACCAGGCTACTGGTCAGATCGACCGTCAGCGTTTGTCTGAATTCCAAACGGCCATTCAGAATAATGATTTGGCACCTCAACTTCGTCAGTTTTGGGCGCATCAGGAAAACGAAATCATTAATGATCGTTTGAAGACCAAGATAAACGAACTTGTAGGCTCGGCTATGTACATTCCGACCTGGCAGGCTGAGATGCTTGGTGCAGATCAGGCCAGCAAAATTGATTTCGTTTACGTGAAGGTTCCTTTTGATGCAGTAGCTGATTCGGAAGTAAGTCTTTCTGATGCTGATTATGAGGAGTACCTAAAAGAAAATAAAGAGTCTTTCCATCAGGAGGAAGAAACACGTAAACTTGCTTATGTATCCTTTGATGTTAAGCCTTCAACAGCAGACTCTGCAGCTGTGCGTGATGAAGTTGCTAAACTTCGCGATGAGTTTGGAACAAAGACCGATGAGGAATTGGCTCTTTTTGTTCAGAACAACTTTGGCCAGATGGATCCTGCTTTCGTAGGAGAAGATGCCCTGCCTCCGGCTGTTTCTGACACTATTGGAAGCATGGAAGCCGGTCAGGTTTACGGGCCGTTCATGGCCGGAAACGACTATCAGCTGGTTAAGCTGGTTGATCGTATGGTTATCCCTGACTCTGTGCGTTCCCGCCATATTCTGATCCAGGCTGATCCAAACAATCAGGCTCAGCTGGCATCAGCTATGTCGACTGTAGATAGTCTGAAAACACTTATCGAAGCCGGTACACATTCATTTGACAGTCTGGCACTTGCTTTCGGTTCTGACGGGACGGCTAGCAAAGGGGGGGATCTTGGTTTCGCCGCTCAGGGAATGATGGTGAAGCCATTTAATGACCTGATTTTCTTTGACGCAGAAGAGGGAGAACTGAATACCGTAATCACCCAGTTTGGTGCGCACCTGGTAGAAGTAACGGATCGCAAATACGGAGAAGAAGCTGAAGAAGGCTTTAAGGTAGCCTATGTGGGTAAGTCTATTGTACCTTCAGACGCAACGATTAATGCCGTTCAGGATAAAGCAGTAGAATTCTTTGAAGCCAACGGAACTTTAGAAGCTATGCAAACTGCCGCTGCAGCTGATCCAAACCTGGAAGCTGTAGTATCTACGGGCTTGAAAGAAAATGATTACTTCATCGCTAACCTGGGAAGCAGCCAGAGTAGCCGGGATATGATCCGCTGGGCATTTGGTAATGATCCGCAGATGGAAGTTCCTTCTGTGGGTGATGTAGCGCCATCGCTTTACCGTTTCCAAAATCTGGAAGATTACTACACGAATAAATACGTGGTTGTAGCGCTTCACAGCGTACGCGAACCGGGCTATGCAAGTGTTGATGAAGTGAGGACTGAAATTGAGCCGGCTGTTCGGAATGCGAAGAAAGCAGAGATGATCTCTTCGGCTATTGGTGGAAACACCGATCTGAGCGCAATTGCTAATCAATACGGCGCTGCGGTTGATACCGTTAAGAACACGTCATTCAGCTCCAGCTTTATCACCGGCTTAGGTTCTGAACCGAAAGTTGTTGGCCGTGCTTTCAGCCTTGAGCTGAATCAGGTGTCCGCTCCGGTACAGGGAAATAGCGGTGTATTTGTGGTGAAAACGACTTACAAGCCTGCCAATACTCAGGCTGCAAATATTCCTCAAATCCGTTCTACTCAGTCTGGTTCGCTCCAGTCTCAAATCAACGCTCAGTTGATAAACGGACTCAAGGCGAACGCGGATATTAATGACCGCAGATCGGTTTTCTTCTAAATATCTTTGGAAGATAATTTATGAAAAAGGCTGCTTCTGCTAAGGAAGCAGCCTTTTTTGTTTAAATTTCCCAAAAAGACCAAAGCATGGAACCTTCAAATTCTAAACTCCAGTCTCTGATCCAAAATGGCTATGATTTTCGGGTTGGTGATTACGTTACGCGTGGCTGGGACTTCTACACTAAAAACTTTTTGCCTATTACGGGGCTGCTGCTGTTGGCAGGAGCTATTCCGGTTGTTTTTTCCCAGTTGGGGCTGGGAGGGCTTAGCGGATTGGTAAATTTGCTGCTTATCGGTCCCTTTGTGGCCGGAGCCCTGGCGATTTTCCTGCGCCGTGCCAGTGAGGGGGAGACTCCCGGATTTGAAGCATTTGGTGAGGCTAAGGATTACATGGGCAAGCTGATTGGATATAATGTTTTAATTACACTGATTCTAATTGCCTGTTTTATTCCGCTTATTCTCATTATGGCAAGTAGCGGGGGTGTCCTGAATGTTTTGGTGCAGGCAATAGAAAATCCGGAGGCTCTTGCAATGTATTTTGCAAGTATGTCGGGAACATCTTTATTTCTAATGTTACTGGGCTTTATCCCCTTTATTTATTTTGGCATTGCCTATTGGTGGGCGCCCTACCTAATTGTTTATAAGGATATGGCACCCTGGCAAGCTATGGAGGCAAGCCGCAAGGTGGTAAGCAAACGATGGGGCTCCCATTTTTTAGTAGGTTTACTGATAGTCGGAATCGCTATATTGATTTCCGTGGCAGGTGCTTTACTTTCTTTTGGTCTCACCATAACCCTGATCATTCAATTATTAACCGGAGCTGTAATCTCTGCAATTTTGAACTGCAGTATTTTTGCTGCTTATGAGGATGTGGTTGGATTTGATGAAGGAGAAAAAGAATCAGATTTGATTGATCATTTGGTATCCTGATCCGGTTTTGAAGCATCCAGTTCGTGATCGATTTTGATGATCCGAATTGTTTCTATTTTGGTATCACCGACCATTTCCAGTTGGTATTTACAATCTCCGAGTAAGATTTCATCGCCTTGCTCGGGGATGCTCCCGGTAGTCATGACGAGATAACCGGATAAGGTATGATAATCGCCTTCCGGCAAGCCTAGTTGAGGATACTTTTCATTTATGTAATCGATCTCCAGACGCCCGCTGAGCAAATACTCATTATCGGATATCTGTTCTTCGAGATACTCTTCCTGATCGTGTTCGTCTTCAATTTCCCCAAAGATCTCTTCGAGAATATCTTCGAGGGTAATAATACCTGAGGTACCGCCAAATTCATCTACAACACAGGCAATGTTGGTACGTGTTTTAATGAACTGATTCATTAGGTCCCGGGCCCGCATGGATTCAGGGACGTAGGCGATTTTTAAAACTATTGCGGTAATACGATTTGGGCTGTTGAGAAGTTGCTGATGATGCACATATCCCTCCACTTCGTCAATATCATCCTTATACACGATGATCCTTGAGAGGTTGGATTCCTGGAAAGCAGTTACCAACTCATCAATCGTTGAGAGTATATCTATGCCGACTACTTCCGGTCTGGGAACCATACAATCTTTTACACGTACCTCCCGAAGATTGAGTGCTTTCTCAAACAACTCGGTATCAATTTCATCATTCTCTTCCGTACGGGAGGTCTTGATGAAGTGTTCCAGATCCAATCGAGTGAAAACGCCTTCTACTTCTTCCGGATTAGAAGAGATAAAGAGTCGTAGCAGGAGGTTGGATAGTTTTATCATTATCCAGGCTGGAATTGCCAGAATAACACGAATGATTTGCAAAGGGTAAGCCAGGGCAAACAGAACCTCATCTGCATACAGGCGGAAGAGTGTTTTGGGCAAAAATTCCCCGAAGATCAGAATAACAATGGTAATGATCAGGGTGTTGAGCAGCAGGAGTAGTCCATTGCTGCTTATGCCAAGCTGATCCTGAAATAAAGTCGAGAGCGGAACCGACATCAGTGAGGTGAAAACCACCAGGGCAATATTGTTGCCCACGAGCAGTGTTCCCAGAAAGTCGGAGGGTTTCTCAAAAAAACCAGCCAGGAGATTGCCTCTGCGAGATCCCTTTTTTCTTTTAAGTTCAACAATCAGCTTATTGGCAGAAAGGAACGCTATTTCCGATCCGGAAAACAGGGCTGAAAGAAGAAGAAATATTAGAATTCCTGCAATCATATACTCTTAAAAGTATTAAAATCCGGCTGAATTTAGCTCATTCATCTTTATCCTTCCTTCAATAGCCCGGATTCTGGAACGCGTAAACTCCTGATTGGATTCAAAGCCGTGTCCATATATGATCTCGTCCGGTCTGCGAATGGTGACAAATTTGTTTGTAAAAATCTTTTCTTCGCGTTCGTCCCAGGTAAGTTCGGAGGTTTCGAGCTTTTCCTGATTGACGGATTCCCAGACAACGCTATCTCGAACCAATACTTTTTTCTCGTCTTCATCGCGCACAGCATATCGGCTGCTCAGTTTACTGGTTACATTACCAGCGGGGTCGAAAAACTCTACCAATACCCCTTCCGGGAATTCCTGCAGAGGTGCCTGTTGGTCGACATGGCGAAGCATGACCGGACCACTTATTCTTATTCTGACAATAGCCGAGTCGCTGTAGAGCATTTCAAAGTCGTAAACCTCTTCGACTTGTGCCTTGGGCTCTCTGGTGAGGTCTCTTACTGCCTGTAGGTCGTTTTTACAGGCGTGTAATAAGCTTGTAAAAGCGACAAAGAGAAAAATATGAAAACTTGATATTCGCATAAATTAGGACACAAAATTACGGTTTTGTTTGACAACAATACCCGATCAGGTTGTTTGTATTTCCTTTCGTTTTCGCTCCCGGCTAAGGTATAATCCGGTAAGAATTAGCGCCATTCCTGTAAAGTGATACCAGCTGAGTTGTTCGCCGTCCTGGTAGCCCCAGAAAAGAGCTATCAACGGAATGAGATAGCTTACCATGCTGGCAAATACGGCATCCCGTATTTGGACAAGCCGGAAGAAGAGAATGGAGGCTATTACAGTGCCGGCCAATGAAAGAATAAGCACATAACCAAAAGCGGTCCAGGCACCCGGTGTATTTTCCATCACCTGAAAAAAGTCTGTGTTTAGCAGAAATGCCAATCCCAGCGGGCCTATCAGTACGAAAGAGGTTGAACTGATGGTGAGCGACTTCATGTTCTGCAGGTATGCTTTTACGGTGTTTGAACTAAGCGCGTACATGCTTGCAGCAGCTACAACCAGTAAACCATACCATATATTGCCTGATGCTTCCCGGCTGCCTCCAAACCATACAAGTACAAGTGTCCCCGCAAGCCCCAGAAGGATGCCGCTGATTTGGCGAACTTTAAAAGTTAGTCCGAAAAAGAGCAATCCAATTACAAGCGTAAACAACGGGGTCATGGAACTGAGTACTCCGGTGAGGGAGCTGCTTAATTCTTTCTGGGCAAAGGCAAAAAATATAGCCGGTAGGCCACTACCAGCAAGGCCTACAACCAGTAGGTACTTCCATTTTTTCCAGTTGATCTTACTGAATCGAAAGATGAAAACCGGTAAAAATGCCAGCGCTGATAAGGTGATTCGGAGGGCTGCCAATTGGATAGATGAAAATACAACCAGCCCTTTTTTAATAAGGATGTAGGAGGTGCCCCAGGTGATTCCGAGGAATAACAGAAGCAACCAGCTCAGCCAGGGTTTGTTTTGACTCATTCGTGTGGTCTAATTCAATTTTAGGCTGTCTCTCAGGAAAGCATGTTTGTTGTCGTGCTTGTTCCAGTAAGGGCTTTTTAAACTTTCCAGAAGGGTCGCATTAACCATCTGTTGTTTGCCCTGAACTACGGTCCAGCTCAAAATTCGGTGTGGGAAGCTGGACTGAAAATGAATGCGAAGCGTTCTGTCGAGGTGGAGGTATTCGATAATGCATTCTCCGGTGGCTTCACTGGCCTCAAATTGAATGCGCGCTGCTCTTGGTTTTGTGTCTTCGTGGCTTAGGCGCAGAAAAAAGTTTCCGGGAAACAGGAGCACTTCTCCTTCGGGAATACTATTTGGATCAATGCGCAGGCGGTTCCAGATTTCATCTTCCAGCATTTCCGGACGAATGCTTTTATCCACATCACCTTCCGACTCGAAGTAAGAATACTGGCGGAAGCGATAATTTTTTTTCTCCCGGTTTAATTGAGTAAAGGTCTGACCACACCAATCCTGTACCGAACAAGTTGTTTTTAGGCTGTGTGGATCCTGGCGGAAATTTATAGGGGTGAAAACAGAAGACATCATGGAGTAGTCGTAGATGCCGGTTTCAAATTTGTAGAGTTGGTTAAGTTTTAAAACGGGAACTCTGTCGTTTGGCGATTCGGAGGGATTGTCGAGCTTAACCTGCTTTTCATGCGAAAGATCCTCCGTTACAAAAACATTCACGGCATGGCCGGTGCGCTTCTCCCCATAGCGCATGATGTCCAGTTTGTAGCTGTTGAGTTCTGCTTCTCCTGCAAACCAATACTCGGCAAATTCATCGGGAACTTGCATTTTGGCAAAGGAGCTGTGGTTTTGAGCAGCTTCGTCCACGCCACAGCCAATCAGGGTCAGGCTGAGAAAGGGAGGCAGAAAAAGAAGGATCAAGCGGTTCATGAAATAAGGTTATTTTAGGTTGAATACCATAAAAGGACCAGATTGTTTAAATAAAACCCGGATTCCGTTATTTCCTCTATGGGAAATTAGGCTGGTATCCGATTGCCTCTCGGCAATTCTTTATACCTTCGTGCAAGGTAAAGAAAGGGCGTGATAGCAAGTTGATTTACAGCTGATTTTTCGCTATTTCATCTTATTGCATTCATTTTTTTCAACAAATAGTATGGTTGAAGTTAAACTGTTTGCCGGAACCAATTCCCAGTATCTGGCTGAGAAAATTGCTGATTTTTACGGGGATAAGCTAGGAGATATTCGTCTGGCAAGATTTAGCGATGGCGAAATGCAGCCAATTATCAATGAATCGGTGCGGGGTTCCTATGCGTTTTTTATCCAGTCGACATTCCCGCCGGCTGAGAATCTCATGGAGCTTTTGCTGATGGTCGATGCGGCCAAGCGAGCCAGCGCAGGGTATATCACCGCCGTGATTCCCTACTTTGGTTATGCCCGTCAGGATCGTAAAGATAAACCACGTGTGCCGATCTCTGCTAAATTGATTGCAAACCTTATCCAGGCTGCCGGTGCAAACCGGATCATGACGATGGATTTTCATGCCGATCAGATTCAGGGGTTCTTTGATATCCCGGTAGATCATTTGAAAAGTGAAGCGATCTATATTCCTTATCTGCAAGAGCATGATATGTCGAATGTAACATTCGCCTCTCCGGATGTTGGCGGCGTAAAGCGAGCCCGGACTTATGCAAAGTATTTTGAGCGCAACCTGGTTATTTGTGATAAGTACCGCAAGCGTGCGAATGAAGTCGCCGGGATGACGGTAATCGGAGATGTTGCCGGTGCAGATGTTGTTCTGGTCGACGACCTGGTTGATACAGCGGGTACTCTTTGCCGGGCAGCGGATATTATTATGGAGAAGGGCGCCAAGAGCGTTCGGGCTTTGTGTACGCACCCGGTCTTGTCTGGCAATGCTTACGAAAATTTGGAGAAATCCAAGTTGGATGAACTCATTGTCTGCGACACCATACCGCTCAAGAAAAAGTCTAAGAAGATCAAGGTGCTTTCTACCGCCAAGTTGTTTGCCCGGGCTATCCGAAATACCCACGAACACCGCTCCATTTCAGCGCTTTTCGTTGACGGGTGATTATTTTATAGAAAAAAACGAACGGGGCTTTCTCTCTTTGCTGAAAAAGCCTATCTTTGCGTGCATTTTTGAATAGAAGAATAGAATTCATTAGTAATGAATACCGTAGCTATAACCGTAGATCCAAGGACCAACACCGGGTCCAAGTCAGCCAAAGTCGCCCGTAAAACAGGCAGCATTCCATGTGTAATGTATGGAGGTGACGACGTGGTACACTTTACCACCACCAAGGGTGACGTAAAAGATTTGATCTATACGCCTGATTTCAAAGTAGCTGATATTACCGCTGATGGTAAGCAGTACCGTGCAATCGTGAAGGATGTGCAGTTTCATCCGGTAACGGAAGAGATTGAGCATATTGATTTCCTGCAGTTGGTTGAAGGGAAACCTGTAAAGGTTGCTTTGCCAGTGCGTTTTGAAGGAACATCTCCCGGAGTGATGAATGGTGGTAAACTGCAGCAGTCTCTGCGACGCGTTAAAGTCAAAACTACTCCTGAGAATCTGGTAGAAGAACTGGTTCTTAATATCTCACACCTTAAGCTGGGAATGTCTGTACGTGTACGCGACATCCAGATTGGTGATGAAGTTCAGATCCTGAGTTCGCCCAATACACCAGTTGCTCTGGTCGATGTACCACGTGCTATGCGTGCCGCAGGCCTCGAAGAAGAAGAGGAAGCAGCAGGTGAAGAGGGCGAAGAAGGTGAAGGCGAAGGCGAAGAGGGAGGCGACGAATAAATTCGAACCCAAATTATTTGAAACAATCTATATAGTAGGTACGGCCCTCGGGTCGTACCTTTTTTGCTTTGTAGAGGTGTCAACCTGTCTGGAATACTTCGACTTTCATACTTTCTTGGGCGTAAAATTGTTTATTTAAGCAGGCGGCTGCATTTTTGTAGTATGTCAGAACTCCGCATTACGACCGTACAATCTCCATTAGCCTGGGCTGATGCTGAAGCTAATAAAGCGGCTTTCGCCGAAAGGCTAAAAACACTGAAAGGGCAGACCGATCTCATCCTGTTGCCCGAAATGTTTACCACCGGCTTTTTTATGGAAGCTGCCAAACAGGCAGAAATATATCCTGGTCCCACGATTGACTGGATGCGGGAGCAGGCTGTACAGACCGGAGCGGTGGTGAGCGGAAGTTTGATTTGTGAAGATCGTGGTAGTTATTACAATCGCTTGATTTGGATGCAGCCCGATGGGAAATATTTTACCTATGACAAGCGGCACCTTTTTGCTTATGGCGGCGAGGCCGATCACTTTTCGGCAGGCTATGAGCGCTTGAGTGTACAGATTCGGAACTGGCGAATTTGCCCCCTGATTTGTTACGACCTTCGGTTTCCCGTTTGGAGTCGCAATACAGATCCCTATTACGATCTGCTGGTTTATGTAGCCAACTGGCCTTCGGCGCGGGTGTCTGCCTGGACTAAGTTGTTGCAGGCACGCGCTATCGAAAACCAGGCCTATGTAGCAGGTGTTAATCGAACGGGAAGTGATGGGAACGGCATCGAATATCCGGGGAAAAGTTGTTTGATTGATTTTCAGGGAAACCCGTTGTTTGAGGCAGGAGATACGGAATCTATAGAAACCAGCGTTCTTTCGCTGGAAAAATTGAAAGCCTACAGGAGCAGGTATCCATTTTTGGAGTCCTCCGACTCTTTCAAGGTGTTAAGAGACTAATAATTAGGAATTGGATAACAGCTGAATTGTACGCTTCAAACGTTAGAAAAAAAATGCGGCCATCGGTAAAACCGTGACCGCATGTACATCCATCAACTAACCTTCCGTACCTTATGACGTGCTTCGGGAAAAAAGTATCATAATTCGATGAAAAAAATCCAAATTATTTTTTATTTAGGTGCTATCTTGCTGACATACAGTTTATTAGGCTGTAGTAGCTTTCAGCCCTATCAGCCGGGTGGCAGTACCTCCAAAGCTGTTAAAGAGGATGGCCTTAGGAGTGAAATTGTGACATATGCCCGGAAATACGAAGGGACCAGGTATAAATACGCCGGAATGAGCCCAAAAGGCTTTGATTGTTCTGGTTTTACCTGTTATGTAATGGGTAATTTTGGCATTGACCTCACCCATCAGTCTGGTGTTCAGGAAACAGAAGGAAGTCCGGTTAGTCCGCGTGATGCACAGCCAGGGGATTTGGTGTTTTTTAGAAAACGCAAAAGCGGGAATGTATTTCACGTTGCACTTGTTGTATCCAACGGACCTGAAGGGATTCGGGTGATTCATGCTACCTCATCGAGGGGCGTGGTAATCGACAATATAGAAGAGTCGAGCTACTGGTCTTCAAAATACGCGACCATCCGTAACGTAATCGACCAATAATAGTCAGGGGCTGAAAACCACGGTCTGGTTCGGATAGCAAAATTTTATTCCGTATTTTCGCGGACCTGATTAATCTGTACCACGCCTAACCTGGTACTTTTCTAAATTTTTATTGATGATCAATTTAATTCTTTTTGGCCCTCCGGGTAGTGGTAAAGGAACCCAGGCTGCCCGTTTGACCGAGAAATATGACCTTTTGCATATTTCTACCGGTGATCTGTTTCGCTATGAAATGGGTAACAACACCCCTCTGGGCCAGGAGGCAAAAAGTTACATTGAAAAAGGAGAGTTGGTGCCGGATTCGGTTACTATTGGCATGCTTCGTAACAAGGTAGAAGCGAATCCGGATGTTGCTGGATATATTTTCGACGGCTTCCCTCGCACCGTGGCTCAGGCAGAAGCACTGGATGTTTTGCTCGGAGAGCGCAAGGAAGAAGTTACCGCCCTGCTTTCTCTGGAAGTAGACGACGAAGAAATTGTAAAGCGTATTCTGGAGCGCGGAAAAACATCCGGCCGTCCCGATGATAATGATGAGTCGATCATTCGCAACCGGATCGAGGTCTACAATAGTGAAACAGCTCCCGTATTCGATTACTACGATAAAAAGGGCAAGTCCCAAAAGATCGACGGTATTGGATCCATTGAAGAGATATTTGACCGCCTTTGCACGGCTATTGATAAAGAAATTTAAGTTACTAAACCGCCGGCCACATGGCAGAGCAGAATTTTGTCGATTATGTAAAAATCTGCTGCCGGTCTGGTGCCGGCGGAGCAGGTTCCTCTCATTTGCTTCGCACCAAGGGAAACCCTAAAGGAGGTCCCGATGGCGGTGATGGCGGACGCGGCGGACATGTGATTTTGCGAGGCAACGAAAATGTCTGGACCCTTCTCAATTTGAAGTATCGAAAGCATGTAGTTGCCGGCCGGGGCGGAAACGGAAGTGAAAACCACCGCACCGGAAAAAACGGAGACGACATTGTGTTGGATGTGCCACTCGGTACGGTAGCCAAAGACGTTGAGACCGGTGAGATCAATATGGAAATCACCAAACACGGAGAGGAAAGGATCCTGGTTGAAGGAGGTATGGGAGGATTGGGCAACAGTCACTTCAAATCTTCTACCAATCAGACGCCCCGTTATTCTCAACCCGGGCAGGATGGCAAAGAAGAATGGAAAATCCTGGAACTTAAAGTGCTGGCAGATGTCGGCCTGGTTGGATTCCCGAATGCCGGAAAATCTACTTTGTTGTCGGTCGTTTCGGCCGCCAAACCCAAAATCGCCAATTATCCTTTTACGACGCTGGTGCCTAATTTGGGTATCGTAAAATACCGGGACCATCGTTCTTTCGTGATGGCAGATATTCCCGGAATTATTGAGAAAGCGCATGAAGGAAAAGGGCTCGGCCATCGTTTTCTGCGACATATTGAGCGCAATTCCATCCTCCTGTTTATGATCCCCTGTGATACGGAGAGCATCAAAAAGGAATACGAGGTATTGCTCAACGAGCTGTTTCAGTACAATCAGGAATTGCTCGACAAACCGAGAATCCTGGCTATTACCAAATCGGATATGCTCGATGAAGAGCTAAAGGGCTTACTGGAGAAGGAACTGCCCGACGCGATTCCCTATGTATTCATTTCATCCGTAGCTCAAAAAGGACTGGATGCACTCAAAGACCTCATCTGGAAAGAGATGCATGCGGAGCAGGATTAAGATCCCAAATCCCAACTATTGGATAATCAGATCGAACAAGGCATAAAAAAACTGTTTCGCGAGTGGGCATTCGCGGAAGCGGAAAACATTGTGCCTTTGCCGCTGGCCGGATCCTCCCGCCGCTACTTTCGCGTTTCGGGCGGAGATAAACAAGCCATCGCAACCTGGAACGAAGATCTGAAAGAGAATAAAGCCTTCCTGGATTTTTCCCGGCATTTTGATCAATTAGGGCTCGCTGTACCGGCTATTTATGGCCTTTCGGCGAATGGCTATTTGTATTTGCAGGAAGACCTCGGAGCGCATTCCCTCTATAAGGATTTGCCTGCCGATGGCGAAACATTTGGTCCGAATTTGATTGAAAAATACAAATTGGTCCTGGCCGAACTGGCGCGAATCCAAATCCTGGGAGACAAAGATCTGCCTTATGAATCTGCCTACCCGGCTGCTCGATTCGATCGAACAGCTATGCGGTGGGATCTGGATTATTTCAAGTATTTCTATCTGAAATTGCAGGAGGTCCCCTTTGATGAAGCCGCTTTAGAGCAGGCTTATAATGCTTTGCTCGATTGGTTGATGGAAGCTCCTGCCTGGTACTTTATGCTGCGTGACTGCCAGTCCCGCAATGTGATTTTTCAGGGAGGGAAGCCTTACTTTATCGATTATCAGGGCGGGCGAAAAGGGCCGGTTGCTTATGACGTGGCCTCTCTGCTTTGGCAGGCAAAAGCACAAATGCCGGCAGAAGTGCGCGAACAATTGTTGGATTATTACATGGGGGAGGTGCAGCAATATTCAGATATTGACAAGGCGCGTTTCCGCAAATCGTATTATGGCTTTGTGTTGTTGCGTACCCTGCAGGTTTTGGGAGCCTATGGCTTTCGGGGCCTGGTGCAGAAAAAACCGCATTTTATCCAAAGTATTCCCTTCGCACTGGAGAATGCCCGTTGGTTGTTTGCCCAGGTAGATTTTCCCGTGGATGTTAGTGTGATTGAGGAAGCCCTTTCGAAAACATATAATTCTTTTCCGATGCCAGCAGAACAAAAGTCGACAGATCTCACCGTTCGAATCACCAGCTTTTCATACAAACGCGGATTGCCGGAAGACCCTTCCGGCAATGGTGGTGGATATATTTTTGACTGTCGTCCTTTGCTCAATCCCGGCCGCTTCGAAGAGTATAAACCCCTTACCGGCTTGAATGCTGGTGTCCAGCAATTCCTGAAAGAAAAAAGCGGAATTGGTGACTTCCTCGAGCCGGTATTTACCCTGGTTGACCGGGCAGTAGACACTTATCTGGAAAGGGAATTTACCGACTTGCAGGTAAGCTTTGGCTGTACCGGCGGACAACATCGCTCGGTGTTCTCTGCCGAACAACTGGCAGCACGTCTTGCCCAACGCGAAGGCGTAACCGTTGAGCTAAAGCACCGCGAACGAAGCTTTTGGCCGGAGAATCAGGCTTGACGTTTGTAGAAATATAGTCGGTAATCGGCGGCTGGATATTTTTTTGGCCCGGCATACTAACAATCTGACCCGAACAAGCTCTTAAAAACTTGTTTGGGTTTCCCCGGCATAAACCTGTATTTTAGCGCTCCAAAATCACAAGTATGGCCAACGAAAAGATCATTTTTTCCATGCAGGGGGTAAATAAAACGTTCCCTCCGAATAAGCAGGTTCTCAAAAATATATATCTCTCTTTCTTTTACGGCGCTAAGATCGGAGTTCTCGGTCTGAACGGTTCGGGTAAATCCTCTCTTTTGAAGATCATTGCCGGAATCGATCAAAATTATGAAGGCAAAATCGAATTTGAAAGCGAGTACAAGATTGGGTACCTGGAACAGGAGCCCCAACTCGACGAGTCAAAGACCGTGCGGGAAGTTGTGGAAGAAGGCGTGCAGCACATCGTGGATATGCTGAAAGAATACGAGGAAATCAACCTCAAATTTGCCGAGCCCATGACCGATGACGAGATGAACGACCTGATCGCCAAACAGGGAGAACTGACTGAAAAACTGGATCAATCTCAGGCATGGGAACTGGATCATCGTTTGGAAACAGCCATGGATGCGCTTCGTTGTCCGCCATCAGATGCTTCTGTAAGTGTCCTTTCCGGCGGGGAACGTCGTCGGGTAGCTCTTTGCCGTCTTTTGCTGAGCTCGCCGGATATCCTCTTGCTCGATGAGCCTACCAACCACCTGGATGCAGAAAGTGTGCATTGGCTGGAACAATACCTGCAGCATTTCCCGGGTACGGTTATTGCCGTAACTCACGACCGCTACTTTTTGGATAATGTGGCCGGTTGGATTTTGGAACTCGACCGCGGAGAAGGTATTCCCTGGGAAGGCAACTATTCTTCCTGGCTCGAACAAAAAGCCAAGCGCCTGGAAATGGAAGAGCGGGCAGATGCCAAGCGCCAAAAGACCCTGGAGCGAGAATTGGAATGGGTACGGATGTCGCCAAAAGCCCGCCAGACAAAAGGGAAAGCCCGTTTGAATGCTTATGAGAAGCTGCGGGATGAAGAGACAAAAGCCAAAGAACAACGATTGCAGTTGTTTATTCCCGATGGCCCTCGTCTGGGAGATAAGGTTATTGAAGTAGAAGGACTCAGCAAAGCATACGATGGTCGGGTGTTGTTTGATAATCTGAATTTCGATATTCCTAAAAATGCTATCGTCGGTATTATTGGTGCCAACGGTGTTGGAAAGAGTACGCTTTTCCGCATCCTGATGGGAAAAGAGCAGCCGGATAAAGGCAGTGTTACGATTGGAGAAACGGTGCAACTGGCTTATGTGGATCAAACCCACGAAGATCTGCATCCGGAGAAAACAGTCTGGCAAGTTGTGTCTGGCGGGGAGGATATTCTTCAAGTCGGAAATTCTTCCATCAACAGCCGGGCCTACATCAGTCGCTTTAATTTTAGTGGTGGTGATCAACAGAAAAAGGTCGGCGTACTCTCTGGTGGAGAGCGAAACCGGGTACACCTGGCTATGACGCTGAAAGAAGGCGGCAATGTTGTCCTCCTTGATGAACCTACCAACGATATCGATGTAAATACCCTGCGAGCTCTCGAGGAAGCCCTCGAAAACTTTGCCGGTTGCGTATTATTAATTTCGCACGACCGTTGGTTTATGGACCGTCTGGCTACACACATTCTCTCCTTTGAAGACGAGGGAGAAGTGATTTTCTTTGAAGGAAACTTCTCGGCATACGAAAAAGCCAAGATGGATCGCCTGGGTGATATTACTCCAAAGCGGCCGAAGTTTAAGGATACCTTTGCTTCTTAGGTGTAATGGTGTAATGGTGTAATGGTGTAATGGTGTAGGGGTGTAATGGTGTTTATTCCGTTGGTTCCGTTGGTTCCGTGTGGGAGTTGGGTAAAGAACGACTATTCTTCAAAAAGTAAAACGGATCTCATTTGCATTTGCCCTCCACTCAACCCAACCGCTGAGCAAAGCGAGAACCGACCTCCCCCAAACTCAACTTTAAAAAATTAACCAAAGGATAAATTTGGCTTAATATCCAGCAGACATTGCCCGGGTACATTTGGGTAATGGCTGCAACACACACTCCTCTAAGGACCCGGCGGGATAAGATCCGCAACTGGACATTCCGCCGGGTACATACTAAGAACCTGGTTTACAACACCTGTTGGGAAGATCCTCGCTGCGACCGGGCTCTCCTCCATTTTGGTCCCGACAGTGAAGTGGTTATGATTACCAGTGCAGGATGTAATGCCCTGGAATATTTGTTGGATGATCCAAAAGCCATCCATTGTGTGGATGTGAATTTCAGGCAGAATGCGCTGCTGGAACTGAAAAGGGCTGCTCTTGTAAATCTCACCCACGAGCAGTTATTTCAAATGTTTGGCATGGGACAAGATCCCGATGCAATCATCCGGTATGAAACCCGTTTACGTCCTTTTCTTCCCGCCTCTGCCCAGGAATATTGGGATCGGAATATCCGCATGTTTACCGGCAAAGGGCTGCGCAAATCCTTTTACTATTACGGCTCTTCCGGAACCTTTGCCTGGCTCGCCCGACAGTATTTTACCTCCAAGCGTGGATTGAGAAAGCAGATGAAAGCCCTGTTTGCTGCTCCGGATATGCAGGCTCAGCAAGAGATTTACAAAGCGGTGGAACGCCGGATTTTGGATGGCCTGGTAGAATGGGCACTTAATCAGCATTTGACCATGAGTCTGGTCGGGGTGCCTCGCGCCCAGCAAAAGTTGTTTTTTGATCGCTATGAGAAGGGGATTCCGGGTTATGTGAGAAAATGCCTGCGCAATGTTTTCCTCAGCCTTCCGGCGAATGAAAATTACTTCTACCATTTATACCTGCACGGCTATTATTCGAAAGATTGCTGTCCGGAATATCTGAAGGCAGATAATCAGGAATTGCTCATAGATCGAATCGATCGGGTAAAGACCCATACCAATACCCTGGCTGAATTTCTTCAGAAAAATCCGGGGTCATACTCTCATTTTATTTTGTTGGATCATCAGGATTGGCTGGCCCAACATATGCCTGAAGCACTGGAGGAAGAATGGCACCTGATTTTGAAAAACAGCCATTCGGGAACCCGGATTTTGCTGCGTTCTGCAGCTCCTGAGGTAGACTTTTTCCCGGACTTTGTGCTTGATCGCGTCGAATTTGAAGAGGAAGAAACCCTTAAACAGCATGCCCTGGATCGAGTCGGAACATACGCCAGTGTGTATTTAGCCACTGTAAAATAATTGCTATGGATATTCAAAGAGGAGAATTACAGCAGAACCGAAACATGCAGGCTTATTACCGCCTGCAATCGAAAATTTACGATCTCACCCGGTGGAGTTTTCTGTTTGGGCGAAAAGCAATCCTTCGGGATCTTCCTTTTGGACGAGGAGAAGCTTTTAACCTGCTGGAGGTTGGCTGCGGGACGGGGTATAATCTGCGCAATCTGGCCCGTAGATTTCCCAATGCCCGCTTCACCGGAATGGATGTGTCATCCGATATGATTCAGTTGGCCGGAAAGCGTACCAGTCGATTTCGGGATAGGGTAGCGCTGATCCAGGAAGCCTATTCGGCGGAAGCCAATCCAATGACAGGAAAACTGGACGTGGTGTTGTTTTCTTATTCCCTGACGATGATCAATCCGCAGTGGGAAATGCTTCTGGAACGGGCAGCTGCCGATCTGAAACCAGGCGGATGGATAGCGGTAGTTGATTTTCACGATTCTCCATTGACCTGGTTTCGGGAGCACATGAGCAATCATCATGTGCGAATGGAAGGTCATTTGTTGCCGGTATTGTCAAAGTTGTTTGCTCCGGCAAAAGTGCGTTTGCACTGGG
The DNA here is from genome assembly GCA_018222965.1 of Bacteroidota bacterium. Taxonomy (GTDB): domain Bacteria; phylum Bacteroidota; class Bacteroidia; order Chitinophagales; family Saprospiraceae; genus JAAEZH01. The sequence goes on along the minus strand of JAAEZH010000015.1, from coordinate 15,557 downwards.
CATATGGAGGAAGCTGGCGGTATATCCGGTTTGTGGGAAAGAAACGGTAAAGATTGAGTTAAATTTTTGACTTTTGAAGGCCAAATTCCCGAAGATTTACTGACTTGTTAGTATCCTTAATAATTCGACATTTATATAGTAATAGGATCTACCCATTTTTTCTTTATGTAATATTCCTCCTTCGACAAGTTCATCCAGATATTTAGTTGCGGTAATTCTTGTGACCCCTAAATCCTTGACAAGGAATCCTATTTTTGTGTAGGGGTGTTTATACAGGTTGTTTAGTAAATCCTGGCTGTAGAATTTGTACTTTTCTCTTATCTCGAATTTTTGTTTTTTCATGAGCTCCTGGATGCGTTGAATAAGTTTAATAGTACTCCTTGCGGTTTCTTCAACTCCAGTTATAATATAGATCAGCCATTCCTCCCACGAACCTGTATCCCTTACTGACTGCAGCAGTCTGTAATAGTCAGACTTCGTTTTAATGATGTATTTACTCAGATATAAAACAGGTAATTCCAGAAGACCTTGTAATATTAAGTACAGTATATTCACAATTCTTCCGGTTCTTCCATTCCCATCATAAAAGGGGTGAATACTTTCAAATTGATGATGAATTATAGCCATTTTTACAAGTGGATCATTGTCAGATAATTCATCCTGATTTATGTATTTTTCGAGGTTGGCCATTAATTGTTCAATCAGATTCTTATCCTGTGGTGGCGTGTAGATTACCTGACCGGTTTTACTACTTTTTAAATCTGTGCCCGGTAGCTTTCTGAATCCTGCCTCATTATCTTCCAATACTCTTTGGACATTTTTGATTACCCCGGTGGTCAATAATTGATTTTCTGAAATCAATGCAAAGCCTCTTTTTAGTGCGGACACATAATTTTGTACTTCTTTTGCTGCTAATGATTTTACACCACTCAGGTTTAGGTCCATTTTATACAACTCATCATGTGTCGTTATGATGTTCTCTATTTCAGAACTGTCTTTTGCCTCTTGTATGGCTAAAGCGTTTATTAGGATGTTTTGGTTGGGGATTGATTTAGCTATTCCTTTTAGTTCTGCCAATGCAGCATGTGCTTTTGGCAGACTTTTTAGGACCGCCTTTGTTTCTACCTCTTTATGTAGTGGCAGCAGTTCTATTTTATAAGTTGACAATTTCCTTTGGTTTAAATGAATAAACAATAAGGCAATTTATACATTTACTTGGTCATATGTATAAAAAATGTATTTTTTTATACATATGCTTTTTGGGCGTAAAAAAGGAGTTAAACTTTTGCCATTGATTTTTCGTATGTTTAAATACGTATGGCAAAAATTCCGGTTATCATTATAGGCGCTGGTCCTGCAGGACTGGCCACGGCGGGGCGACTAAGAAACCTGGGCATTGAGTTTCAGATGTTGGAAAAGAGTAAAAACCTGGCCAATGCCTGGGTAAATCACTACGACAGGCTTCATTTGCACACCATCAAAAGGTTTTCGGGGCTCCCGCATTATCCACTGCCGGATGCCCTTCCGGAATATGTGCCAAAGAACGACCTGGTGGCTTACTATCAGGAATATGCGGCAAAATTCAATATTCATCCGCTTTTCGGAAAAGAAGTTATCAAGGTTTCCCGTCTGGAGAAAGGATGGAAAACAGAAACGGCAGATGGATCTGCCTACGAGTCCAAAGCCGTTGTGGTTTGTACCGGATTCAACCGGGTCCCCAAAATTCCGGACTTTGAGGGGATGGCTCACTTTTCCGGTACCATCCGGCACAGCCTGAAATATAAGAACCCGAAAGTTTTTCAACCAGCGAGCAGAACGCTGGTGGTGGGCATGGGCAATACCGGTGCAGAGATCGCACTTGATCTGGCGGAACACGGGGTTGATACTACCATGAGTGTGCGCAGTCCGGTTAATATTGTGCCGCGCGACATCAATGGCCGACCTACACAGGTTACGGCAAAAATATTAGATAAATTGCCCAATGTTGTGGGCGATCGTATTGGCCGATTGGTTCAAAAACTGACCATAGGCGACCTGTCCGAATTCGGCATCAGCCGCCCAAAAATTAATCCGAGGAAACAACTGCGTACACTGGCTAAAACGCCTGTACTTGATATTGGAACCGTAGACAAAATTAAATCGGGGGCTATTAAGGTGCGACCAGGCATAAGCCGAATTGGAGAAAATACGGTGACCTTTACGGACGGTCGGGAAGAACAATTTGATCATATCATTCTGGCGACCGGTTTCTATGCGCTTATTCAGGAGTTTGTAGAAAACGGAGAGGTTCTGCTCAATGAACACGGTTACCCGTCTGGTCCGATATCCGGCGAAAGCCATCCAGACCTGTATTTTGTGGGCTTCGATGGTTATTCCAGTGGCATCCTGGAAAGCATTTACCGGGATTCTCGTCGGGTGGTGGCACATATGTGGCAGGAGAAAAAACGGTTTCTGCACCAGAAAAATACAGAAAGAGCAAAGACAGTATGAGTTGGGAAAATAACTTAAAAGCTTACGATGCTATCGTTGAAGGCATTTCGGATTTTGAGCGCAAAGGCAAATCCATGCCCTACACTTCTTCCAACGGGTATATGTTTTCTCTGTTAAATAAGGCAGGAGAGTTGGGGATTCGACTTCCCAAAGAAGACCAAAAGAAATTCATAGAGCAGTATCCTGATTCCGGGCCTTTAAAATCGCATGGGGCAACGATGCGCGATTATGTGTTGGTACCGGAGGCGCTATTGAAGGAGCCGGATGTGGTAGCCGAATGGCTCAAAAAAGGCTTTGCTTATGTGAATACACTGCCACCGAAATAAGCGTATTCCAGAGTTGGTATAAAAGAAAAACGCAGCCGAAAATGTTTCAGCTGCGTTTTTGATTTACTTCAATCTATTCGGTTGTCAATCTTCCTCCTGTGATTCTTTGTATTCCTGAATCAGCTGTTGTTGCAAGTCTCCGGGCACCGGAGCATATTCGTGAAAATGCTGATGGAATTTTGCTCTTCCCTGTGAAAGGGAGCGGAGCGTGGAAGAGTATTTATACAATTCAGAAAGCGGCACATGAGCTTCAATCTTTTGGTAATGCCCCTCTGACCCCATACCCATAATCAGGGCACGGCGCGTTTGCAGGTCGCCCATAACTTCGCCCATAACATCATCCGAACATAAGATTTCGAGATGGTAGATGGGTTCCATCAATTGCGGACCGGCCTTCTCGAAGTTTTGCTTGAAGGCCATTTTTGCTGCAGTCATAAAGGCGTTATCATTGCTGTCTACGGCATGCATTTTACCATCGTAAATGGAAACCCGGATGTCCTGGCAATAGGATCCTGTTAGCGGACCGTCTTCCATGCGTTGCATGATTCCTTTTTTGATGGCATTGCTGTATTTGGCATCAATAGACCCACCTACAATACACCAGAAGAAAGCCAGCTTTCCACCCCAGGGGAGATCATCAACCTCCTGTTTTCTTACGGTGAGACCATCTGGTGGAGCCATGCCTTCATGGAAGGGCTCAACGCGCATATGGACCTCTCCAAACTGGCCGGCACCTCCCGTTTGCTTTTTGTGGCGGTAGTCTCCATTGGCAACCTTGGTAATGGTTTCGCGGTAGGGGATGCGCGGTTTAATGAAATCCATCGAAACACCATTAACCTTTTCAATGCGGTATTTGATGAGGTCGAGGTGCAACTGTCCTTGTCCGTGAAGGAGTGTTTGGCGGAGTGTTTTTGATTGCTCTATGATCAATGTTGGATCTTCTTCTTCGATGGTATGGAGGGCTTTCATAAGCTTTTCCATATCATTTTTGCTCGGCGGACTGACCGCTACCCGGATTCTGGATTCCGGGAACGTGATTGGATCTATTGTCCGATCAGTGCCTTTAGAGTTAAGCGTTTGATTGCTGTGGCTGTCTTTGAGTTTTACGGTTACTCCCAGATCACCGGCCCGGAGTTCGGGTACTGCATCGCGGTGTTTGCCGTTTGCTTCAAAGAGCTGCCCAAATCGTTCGGAGTTTCTGGTTTTTTGATTGACCAGTTCATCGCCCCCTTTGAGTGTTCCCGAGTAAATTTTAAAATAGGACACATTACCCACCCTCGGTTCGGAAATGGTTTTGAAGATAAAGATGGTGGTGTCATCGTCGGAATTACATTCCAATTCTCCGCCTCCTTCCAATTCTGCCGGAGGACGTTCTGCCGGTGACGGACAAATATCGTTGATAAAGCCCATGATTCGTCCGCTACCCATATTCTCGGTAGAAGAACAAATAAAGAGCGGGAAAATTTCCTGTTTGGAAATAGCAATCCGAAGTCCCTGTGTCAGTTCTTCTTCGGTGAGTGATCCGGCATCGAAGAATTTCTCCATGAGGCCTTCGTCATTCTCTGCGGCAGCTTCTACCAGCACATTGTGCATTTCCTGAGCACGACCAATTTCTGATTCCGGGATGTCTTGTTTTTCCGGTTTTCCGCCCCCTTCCGGGAATACATACATGATCATTTGGAGGGCATCCACAATGGTATTGAAACCCGGGCCCCCTTCCAGCGGATATTGTACCGGAATGACTTTATTGCCAAATCGGTTGACGGCTTGTTCGAGGGTGCTTTGGTAATCTGCTTTTTCGTGATCGATTTGATTGACTACAAACAGGGCGGGCGATTTGTGTTTTTCAATGTATTCCCAAATAAGTTCGGTACCTACTTCTACGCCGCTTCTCGCATTGAGGAGCATAACGGAAGTATCGGCTACTTTGAGGGAGGATACCACTTCGCCGATAAAATCATCGAAACCCGGCGTATCGAGAATGTTGATCTTGGAATCTTTCCAATGTGCGTGCATTAGGGTGCTGAAAAGGGAGTTTCCGCGCTCTTGTTCGATGTTGGTGTAATCTGATACGGTGGATTTTTCTTCCACTTTACCTCTTCTGCTTATGGCTCCGGCTTCGTACAACATGGTTTCAGCGAATGTCGTCTTACCGGAGCCGGGATGACCCAACAGAGCCACATTCCGGATGTTTTTGGTTTCGTAGATCATAAATCGTTACGCTTTTGGTTAACTAATGTGTGTTTAGCTGTTGTTAGAGCAATTTCCCGCTCAAGGCGAAAGATAATTCTGACGAGCAATAGGAAAGGGTAATCAAATTAGGAAATTATTGCAAAAGCGCAAATTTTTATTCTAGAGGATAGAGGATAGAGGATAGAGGATAGAGGATAGATACAGTGTCACATAAACTTAGTGACAAAACCAGGTGCCGCACCTACGGCGCTTAAAGTAAATCCGATATTTGTTATTACAAAGGTGTGCCTCCTGTGGAGGCTCCAGCGGAGCCCAACCTTTGTAGCATTTTTTTGCGATTTTGATAGTAAGCTCCAGCGGAGCGACACCAATTCGTAGTTCCTGTTTTGACCCTAAGGAATTGTGTCAATACAGATAGAGGATAGAAAGGCTTAGGTAGTTTTGGAAACTTTGAAAGGGAGATGGGAGGGGGACATCCCGTTTTCGCGAGCGATTTTAAATTGCCTGGCGGTTTCCATGATGGTTTGGGGGATCGGCGTGTATTCGAAAGCGAGGGCTTCTCTCGATTTTTCGTTGACGTATTTCCAGCGCTGAAAAGCATTGTGGGCTATTTCCCGGCTGAGAAAGGGGCGCTTTCCGGCCATTTTGCTTTTGACCCAATCCCCTATTCGGGCAAAGGGAACCATCCATTTTTTGACTTTGATGCCGGGGGCTTTTTTATTGAGAGCCCGGGCGATCAGTTCAAAAATGTGTTTGTAGCTGTAGTCGTTTTCGCTGAGAATAAACCGCTCTCCTTTAATATCAGACTCCAGAAGGTCGATAGAAAAACGGGCTACATCCCGCACATCTACATAACCAGTCATGCCGGAAGTGTAGAAAGGGAATCCGTCCCAGATCTGTTGGAAGGTGCGGGCTGTACCTTCGTTCCAAAAGCCACTTCCCATCACATTTGCCGGATTGAGAACGGCAACGTCCAGGCCTTCGGAGGCGCCTCGCCAGACTTCCATTTCGGCGAGGTGTTTGCTGATGGCATAATTGGAGTTGTGCCGCGATTTTTGCCAGTCGACGTCTTCGTCGATGATGTTGCTTTCGTCTTTTCGACCTATTGCGGCAACCGAACTAACATGTATCAGTTTTTTGACCTGATGTTTGAGGGCGAAATTGACCAGGTTTGCCGTTCCCTCCACGTTGATTTCGTAGAGCAAATCCCGGTCTGATTTGTGAAAGGAAACCTTAGCGGCTGCGTGTATGATGTAATCGACATCGCTTATTGCCTTATTCAGATCAAATGCATCGCGGAGATCGCATTCGATCCAGTTTATCTCCTCTGAGAAGTCAGCTACCAGATCTAAACGGCTCGATTTTCGCCGAAAGGCAGAAACAGACTCATACCCCTTGTCCAGCAAATGCCGGAGGATATAGGAACCGATAAAACCGGTGCCACCTGTAACAAGAATATGTGCTTTTTTGTCGATCATTTAAATAGCCGGAGTAATTTCAGGCGGGAAGATACAAAGCTCCCGGCACAGCATTGCGGGAAGCGCCTGTCAATTCGCAAATGGGAGCCGGAATTTGCTCCAGCCGAAAGAATCCCACCAGCGCAGTCAGTGCTGCTTCTTTATAATCTATCACTTCCGGTTTGGGAATAAACAGGGAGTCACCCAGATGGTTTTGGAGACATTGCACTAAATAGGTGTTGTGTGCTCCACCTCCGCTCAGGAGTATTTTTCCTTCTATTCCCCGCAGCGCTTCGGAGATATGCCAGGCGATGTGTTGGGTAGTGGTGTGTAATTTATCCGCCACCGATCCTTCGGTTTTTTCAATAATTGGCCACACGATTTCCCGGACCCACTGATTGGATAAGGACTTTGGAGCAGGTTTTTGAAACCAGGGCAGTTTATTTAATTCTTCCAGCAGCGTCGGAATAAGTTGGCCTTTTTTAGCCATTTGTCCCTCTTTATCGTAGGATTTCCCGGCTATATTAGCGAGCCGGTTCAGCAGCTGATTGGCCCCACCGGTATCAAAAGCAAGTTTTTTATTCGGAATGTAGCAATTGGAAATCCCTCCAATGTTGAGGTAGGCTGCATAGCCGGGAAAAAGAAAGCGATCTGCCAGTGGAGCGAGTGGCGCACCTTGTCCGCCAGCCTCTATGTCTGCATCCCGCAATTGAGTAATTACAGGAGCCTGAATGGCTTTCGCTACATGTGCGCCCGAACCCAGTTGGAGGCTAATCTCCGCTTCGGGCTGGTGCAACACGGTATGCCCGTGTAAGGCAACGGCATCAATGTCTTTTTTTCTCTTTTCCCAGGGATCAAATTGCTCTAATATCTGCAAGTAGGCTTCGGCCAGGAGGCTGTCCAGTTGAAGCAAATCTGCCAGCTTGTAATCGGCACATTTTTGCAATCGTTTGATCCAGGCATCGGAGTAGGGGATGGTTGCTGTCTGCTCCATTTTCCAGGAAGAAAAGTGATCACCTTCCCAATCAAATCGGCAAATGGCCAAATCAACACCATCGAGCGAGCTGCCCGACATCATGCCGAGAATTCGTCGGCTGATCATTCTTCGGAGACCTTCAGTTCGAGGGTGTATTTTGCCACAGCTTCGATCTCGTCTTCGTCGAGGAGCGATTTAAAAGGCATCATGGTATTTCGGCCGTTGGTGATTACGTTGATGCGTTCTTCCATGCTCAGGTCGGAGGAAGTAAGGTCGAAGGAACCACTGGCACCAAGGTTTCCTCGCAGTCCATGGCATTGTACGCAATTGATTTTATAGATCTTTTTTCCGTCTGGCGGGGCGGGAGTAGCAGAAGCCGCTGCGGTGCTGTCGCTGGCAGATTCAGAACCACAGGCAATCAGAAAAGTAAGCGCAAGAAAGAGGACAGAGAAATATTTCATCCGAGGATGTTCGTTTTGAAGTGTTGGAATAATTTAATAGGAAACACGAAGGTATTTAGAGATGTTCAAAGAATGCCTGTTTTCCGGCAACTCTCTTTTATCTTTGAGCTAGAAGTTGTTTAAGAATACTTCGGGCCAGCCCGCTTTCTTAGCCGAAAATACAGCATACGAATTATGTCAAAATTAATTTACGCGTTCCTTCTTTTTTTTGTTTTTGCCTTTGCGGCGAATGGCTTTTCGCAACCCGGAGGCAATCCGACCTATCCGGAGATGATCGAAATTGCCAATCGTTTGTATGAAACGCGGGATTTTGAAACGGCGGCCAGTGCATACGATCAGGCTTTTTCTCAGGTGAGGAGTCCTTTTCCGGAGCATCTTTATTATGGCGCCAAAAGCCATGCTCTGCTCGGCAATATTGATCGGTCCTTTGAGCTTTTAAATGCGGCGATATCGGCTGGCTGGAATGAAGTCCGGACGACGCTTAATGATCCTGACTTTTTTGAGTTGCAAAAAGACGATCGCTGGCCGGAGACCCTCAACCGGATGCTGGAAGTAGAAAATAAAGCGCAGGAGGATTTGTCGACTCTGCTAAAGAGGGAGCTGCGGGAGATTGATTCTCTGGATCAGCTTTACCGCGGTCAGATTCAGTCCGCCGGGGATCGGCAGGGCTGGAATACGCCGGAGATTTACAATTTATGGGCAAAGCAACGATTATTGGATAGTTTGAATGTGGTGCGCATTTCTCAGATTTTGGAAATATACGGTTATCCGGATGAGGAAGTAGTGGGCGATTTGAATCTGGTTCCGCTGCGAGTGGTTTTGCATAATGATGTTCAGGTACAGGAAGCCTATTTGCCCTATTTTGAAAAGGCGGCTAAAGCCGACAAAATTCCAAAGTCCTATATCGCCGAGTTAACAGATCTGGTTCGAATTGGCCGCGGTGAGCGTCAACTCTACGGTACCCAACTGATCCAGGATCCGGATTCCGGAAAGCTACGATTCGCTCCCATTGAAGATCCGGACAATATCAATAAACGCCGAGAAACATACGGACTGGAACCGATTGAGGATTACGCCAAACGATTTGATATTAAGTTTAAGGCGAAGTGGTATCGGGAGTAGGGGAGAGGTTTCGTTGGTTCCGTTTATCCCGTTGGTTCCGTTGGTTCTGTTGATGCCGTTCTTTTCGTTGATACCGTTGATACCGTTCTTTCCGTTAACCGTTAGGTGTCCTGGCTTAATTACTTAGGGTCAATCTTTAAGTATTTTATCCGGCCTTATTTTATTTAGTGAGCAGTGAGTCAAAAGGCGTTAAAAACTGGGTAGTGTCTGAGCCAGAAACCTAAGAGCATATAAAAAGGTGTGCAACACAAAGAGACTTTAGGCATCAGGTAGTCTGTTCCGGCGAGTTTAGCCAGTTTAGCTTTTTGACTTGCAGCGCAGCGTTAAAAATAAAATACTCCCGATAGCTATCGGGATGATCTCCTTGCCTGCTCGGCCGTGGCCTCACGGGCAGGCAGGTTGCTTCATTTGCATCAAGGCAAAGAAGCCGCCGGAGGCAAATACAATTAGGTCATAACGGGGTTTCTCCCTCTCAGCCCGCTAAAAGCGGACAGCTCCCCCTCAGAGGTGGAGCAGAGTACTATGGGCAAATAGTGGTACAGGATTTACTAATTATCAATATTAAAGAGTGCCCTGAAGTTTGAGTGACAGTACAGCTACGTGCTCCGTGCTAACCTTCATTACTATCAAAACAATCAACCTTGAATGACAGAAACGGCAAGTAGGCACCAGCGATTAACAATAAAGGGAGGTATACTGGCCATTGTGATCATGTACGCCTGTCAACTTCTGGCGGGAATTGCTATCTCTTATGGGTTTAAGTTCTTTTCGCCAACTAATAAAGTTCCTCTCGAGATCCTGGGTCTGACTTCTGCTTTGCTCAGTGGCATTATGATAATTACTTTCTTCTGGTGGGATATCCGTAGATCAGGTCAACCATTTTATCCTGAAATAGGACTTCAACCGAGTAAGATCAAAAAAAGAAAGAGAAAAAAAAAGCCCAAATCACTTTGACTTGGGTATAACTTCATTCAAACAAATGGAGGAGCACTTGAAATGGCTGGTTTTTTACTGCTGGCACTTCTGGTTGGACCAATTATGGAGGAGATTGTATTTAGAGGGTATTTGCAGTCTTCATTAGCCAGGAGAATACCTGTCTGGGGGGCTATCCTGATAACTTCTGTTGTTTTTACAGTTGGTCATAGCCCAATGATATTGTGGCCCATGTATTTTCTGTATAGTGCGACCTGGGGTTGGATCTTGTTACGTACGGGCTCTTTAAAAATGGCAATCCTAATTCATATTCTAAACAACTTATTTTATGCGGTTGTAGGCTTTTCGGGCTGGGATATTCTTGCCTAATTTGAATAGGAAGCATGTCAGGATCAATTGCTTTCCATTGCAGTGAGAACGGATACAAGTTTTCTGTCTTGCTGCACAAGATTGGAGTGATAAACCAATATAACGAAAGGCTAACGGGGTGTATAGTGCATCGCTACCCTACGGGAGAGCTACGACAATATACACGGAACGGATATGTGCAAGGTGCTACGTAAATCCGCTAAACGATAAATGTACTAGCCCCCAATCTTAGGACCAAAACAGGAACTACGAATTGGTGTCGCTCCGCTGGAGCTTACCATCAAAATCGCAAAAAATGCTACAAAGGTTTGGGCTCCGCTGGAGCCATTACCCGCATTTACAGGAAGCCTCCAGCGGAGGCACACCTTTGTAACAATAAATATCGGATTCACTTTAAGCGCCGTAGGTGCGGTACCTGGTTTTGTCCCTGAGTTTATGTGACACTACAGCTAAACGCTCCCCGCTCAACAATATCTCTCTAAACACTCCTCTTTTAACTCTCCTCTAAAAAAGCTATTTTTATCAAAAGCTCCATAGATACCAAATGGTTCTTATCTCGAAATATCCCTTTTATTGATGGTGTAAGTGCAATTGCATAGCGGTGCGGTTATGTGCGGGGAATGTGTGTTTATGAGGTGGATTTGGGATGGATTGGGTAGGTATTTGGTGTTTATATAAATGTTCCGCACCACCAAAAAGAAAAAAAAACAAGAAGCCAAATCAAAAACAAGAAATCATTGAAAAGTATTAACTTTGCCACCGATGAAAATAGCGATTAGAATACTAACCATCTACATTTTTGCATTATCACTTGTGCCTTGTGGTGATGGTGGTGGAGGCATTATGGTATTTGCTAATCATCTTATTGATATTGAAATTCAAAACAGTTTAGAAAAGGAACAAAATTCCGATCCTTGCGAAGATTCGCCTTGCTCTCCTTTTTGTATCTGTAGTAGTTGCTTTACTGCATTAGATACCGTTAAAGAAATTCGGCTTCCAGAAAAGGTATTAACTTCATTACCAAAAACCACCCCTTTGTTTATAGCACATTTTCACCCTTCCGACTTCAATCATTCCATTTGGCAACCGCCACAATTAGGTTAATCAATCTGGCATAGACAGGTATGCCCTTTCCACAAATTTATTTGGTTAATCTAATATTAAAAAAATGAAAAAATTATTATTGTCATTCATGGCAATGGCTACATTTAGTGTGGTCTATTGCCAAAATACATTCAAAGCCACCATTTTAGATGCTGATTCAAATGAACCACTCATAGGAGTAAATGTCCTATTTGAAGAACCTAACAAAGGTGGTGTAACGGACTTAGATGGAACTGTTGCCATTGAAAATTTGCCAAATGGCAATTACGAAGTTCGAGTTAGTTATGTAAGCTATGAAACCATAGAATTGGAGGTTTCTTTACCTCAACAAGAACCTCTAACTATTTTATTGGAATCAGGAAGTGAGGAACTGGAAACCGTAACGGTTACAACAACTCGTAGTAGCCGATTAATTCAAGATTTACCGACTCGATTGGAAGCAATCACCGCAGAAGAATTAGGCGAAAAAGCATTTATGAACTCTACTAATATTTCCATGCTGTTGCGTGAAAGTACAGGTATTCAAATGCAACAAACTTCTGCAAATTCTGCCAATCAAAGTATTCGTATTCAAGGTTTAGATGGTCGCTACACCCAATTGCTCAAAGACGGTTTTCCAATTTTCGGGGGCTTTGCAGGAGGTTTGAGTATTATGCAAATACCACCTTTGGATTTGAAACAAGTGGAAATTATTAAAGGGAGTGCTTCTACACTATATGGTGGTGGAGCAATTGCAGGACTGGTCAATTTGATTAGCAAACGCCCTGAAGAAGAACCACAATTGGAATTCATGTTTACCCAAACACAGGCATTGGGTTCTACCTTAAATGGGTTTTATGCTGAGGAGTATGGAAAAGCTGGTTTTTCTCTTTATGCCGTAGGTAATCTTCAACAAGTCTATGATGTCAATGATGATGATTTCTCGGAACTTCCCGAAGTGAAAAACATTGCTATCAACCCAACCTTCTTTTACAATTTTGACGAATCAAGTAGTCTGAGAATTGGTATCAATAGTTCTTTTGAAAACAGATTGGGTGGTGATGTAACCGCTATTGAAAACTCACCAAGTGCTGAGCATCCTTTTACGGAGGAAAATAAATCTACTCGATTGGCTTCTCAAATCAGTTATCAAAAAGCGTTTTCAGAAGATGCCAATTTAACGATTAGAAATAGCGTCAACTTTTTTGATAGAAGTATAGGGATTCCTGATTTCACTTTTGATGGTCAACAAATAGCGAGTTTTTCAGAGGTATCTTATTCCACAGCAAACGAAAAAGCGGATTGGGTTTTTGGTGCAAACATGTGGACGGAAGAATTTACTGAAACACCTTTTAATCAAAACCCTGTAAGAGATTACAGCAATAATACCTTTGGGGTTTTTGGTCAGAATGTTTGGTCGTTTTCAGAAAAAGCAGCTTTGGAATCAGGGTTAAGAATTGATTACAATACCGATTATGATTGGTTTGTCCTGCCTCGCATCAATCTTTTATTAGACCTTAACGAGCATTGGACAACTCGAATTGGCGGTGGAATGGGCTACAAACTACCAACCATTTTTAGCGAAGAAGCAGAAAGCCGAACCTTTCAAAGCATACTTCCTATCGGAATAAATGACACGAAAGCAGAAAAGTCAGCAGGAATAAATTTGGATGTAAACTACAAGACTATCTTATTTGATGAGGTCAGCTTTTCTATCAATAATCTATTTTTCTACACTCAATTGTTTGACCCCTTGATTCTGACCCAAGATGCAAATAACCAATTCCTTTTTGTAAACGCTGATGGGAAAACGGACAGCAAAGGATTGGAAACGAATATTAAATTTAGTTACGATGATTTTAAACTCTATTTGCAATACGCCTTTATTGATGCCCAATTAGATTATGACGGTATCAATCGGCAAAAACCAATTACCCCAAAGCATAATGCAGGGGGAATATTGATGTATGAAAGCGGAAAATGGAGACTTGGTTATGAAGTGTACTTCACAGGCGGACAAACCTTGTTTGACTTGTCTCCTGTCGAAGATTACTGGACTATGGGATTATTGGTATCTCGTCAAATTGAGAAGCTCAACGTGTTTGTGAATTTTGAAAACTTCACAGACACCCGACTTTCCAAATTCCAAGATACTGTAATACCACCACATACAAATCCTTCCTTTCCTGAAATTTGGGCACCGACAGATGGGTTCATTTTTACCGCAGGATTAAAGTGGACGATATTCGGAGAAATAGAAGAAGAATAGAAATTGCGACTCAAATCGTTAGAGAGTAATGACTGAATTTGCTCTCTAACTTTTTTATTATCAGAAAAATAATCATGGAAAAATCAATATATAAAATCCCTAAGATGGATTGTCCTTCGGAGGAAAATCTAATCCGTATGAAGTTGGACGGAATACCGAGCATAAAAAACCTCGATTTTGACATCCCAAACAGAACTTTAACTGTTTTTCACGATGGGCAAGGTGACCAAATCGAACAATCCATAATTGACTTAGATTTAGGAGGAAAGAAAGTAAAAACGATTGAAACCAAAGAAGTCGAATTTAGCGAAAACGCAAATCAAAAGAAATTACTTTGGACAGTACTTGCTATCAATTTTGCTTTCTTTTTAATCGAAATGACAACAGGATTGATTTCTAAATCAATGGGATTGGTGGCGGATAGTTTAGATATGTTGGCAGATGCTTTTGTTTATGGTATTAGCCTTTTTGCAGTTGGCGGTACTTTGATAAGGAAGAAAAGAATAGCGAAAGTTGCAGGTTATTTTCAAATCACATTAGCAGTAATTGGATTTATTGAAGTGATAAGAAGATTTTTTGGCGTAGAAAAGATGCCCGATTTTTCAACTATGATAATAGTTTCGATTCTTGCTTTAATTGCGAATGGGATTTGTTTGTATCTATTGCAAAAATCTAAAAGTAAAGAAGCGCACATGCAAGCCAGTATGATTTTCACCTCTAACGATGTAATAATTAATTTAGGAGTAATTACAGCAGGGATTTTGGTGAATTGGTTAGATTCGAGCAAACCAGATTTGGTAATAGGAACGATTGTTTTTATTTTGGTTATTCAAGGAGCAATAAGAATATTAAAATTAGCAAAGTAAATTAAAAAAAAGGCGAGTGCGGAACAATGTGTATGCGTTCATTTGCCCTAAACGGGCAAACGACGCATACACGAAACGTTGTGGGGCATATAAAAAATGACAGACCGAGACTTTAAATCAGAATTTGATTCGATAATCAAGGAAGTTATCGCACCGATTTTTAAGGCTAACGGCTTTAAGAAAAACGGTAATAACTTCTATCGTGACTTAGGAGAAGTCGGACAGGCATTTAATGTCCAGCAAAGTCAATGGAACTCAAAAGACGACAAGACCTTTGTTTTCAACCTTGGACTACTTGATAAGGAGATTCAGAACATAGTTTACCAAAGAGAACTTCCTAAATTTCCTAAAGAGTATGACTGTGAAATCCGATTAAGGCACGGACAATTATTGAATAAAGGTGATATTTGGTATGATTTAAACAAGCGGACTGACCTTGAGAAACTAAAAATTCAGATAATCAAAGACGTTGAAAATTATGTTTTACCATTTTTGGACAAATACCAAGATCCCAATAAATGGATTGAATTCTTCGATTGGAAGTTTGAACCTATAACAGGACCAATTGAAAAATTCTTGATAATCGAAAAATATGGAGAACGAGCAAGAGCTGAGAAATTCTGGAACGACTTGTACAATGAAGCATTATTTCCAAAGCCTCAAGTGTCCGAAATCAGGACTAAAGATGGACAAGTAATTAGAGACGAATCTGAACCGACTGTAAATCGCGAATGGATAAAACGACTTGAAGACTTTGCTGAAAAGAAAGAAGTGAAATTAGAAATACGCCCCACAACAACACCTGTAAGCAAGCGGGCGGACAGTGATAAACGAAACGATAATACTATTAAGAAACTTTGGTCTATGCTGAAAGGCAAGTAGCTCTTAAAGCCCGCCTGCTCATAGCCAAACCGTCAGACCGCGCAATAACTTCTATCTAATTTCCTTCCAATTTAAGGCTTGATTTCGTATTTTGATACGAACCAATCAAGCCATTTTTCATGCATTATCA
>JAAEZH010000076.1 GCA_018222965.1 Bacteroidota bacterium | reverse complement strand
CCTCGCGGTGCTCGGCGGTGGAGGTCGTTCTTTCGCTTTGCTTAAGAACTCCGGTGGAGACCTCGCGGTGCTCGGTGTTGAGGGCATTCTCGCTATGCTCGTCTGCCTGGTGGAGGCCTCGCTTCGCTCGGTGTTGAGGTCGCTTTACACGCTTTGCTCGTAAATCTCCGGTGGAGGCCTTCACAAAACTCAACCAGGCTCAACCACACCTAATCAAACTATGACATTCCCCTGATACTCAGGTATAAAAAATCAGCCAGAAACCTTACATTTGCACGTCCATTCTCCGGAATGGGATTAATGCCATAAGACAAAGTGACTCAATGCGCTTTGTCGTCGGTTTATTGCGCCTTTTACCAACTAAGACATATGAAAAAGACAGCAGTATTTGACCAGTTTCGCAATCGTCATTTAGGACCTTCTGATGGGGAGGTAAAAGAGATGCTCGAAGCCATCGGCCTAAGCAGTCTCGACCAGCTTATCGATGAAACCGTACCGGATGCCATCCGCATGGAAAAAGAACTCGATCTGCCGGAAGCCTGGACGGAGTATGAGTTGCTGCGTGAACTCAAAGAGATTGCCGAAATGAACCGGGTGTTTAAGTCCTATATCGGTATGGGATACCACCCGACGATCACCCCTTCTGCCATCCTTCGGAATATTTTCCAGAATCCGGGTTGGTACACCCAGTATACCCCGTATCAGGCCGAGATTTCTCAGGGACGTTTGGAGGCTTTGCTCAATTTTCAGACAGTGATCAGCGATCTGACTGCTCTGCCGATTGCCAATGCATCTCTTCTCGATGAAGGAACCGCTGCTGCGGAGGCCATGACTATGTTTTATGGCCAGAAAAACAAACGCAATCGAGGCGAAGCCATCAATGAGTTTTTTGTAGATCAGGAAGTACTTCCCGCTACCATTGATATCCTCCTGACTCGTGCCGAACCACTTGGTATTGAGGTCGTTGTAGGAGATGTTGATGCCTACGCTTTTAATGAGCGTACCTTTGGCGTGCTCCTGCAATATCCGGGCAAATCAGGGGTGGTGCGTGATTATCGGGCTTTCGCCGAAAAGGCCAAAGCAAGCGAGATTTACCTGACCGTTGCAGCCGATATCCTGAGTCTGGCGGTTCTCAAAGCACCTGGTGAATGGGGCGCAGATGCTGTTGTCGGTAATACCCAGCGCTTTGGCGTGCCAATGGGTTTTGGCGGACCACACGCTGCTTTCTTTGCCACAAAAGAAGACTTTAAGCGCCAGATCCCCGGCCGCATTATCGGCGTTTCTTCCGATATGCATGATAATCGGGCGTTGCGCATGGCACTGCAAACCCGCGAACAACACATTCGCCGCGAAAAAGCGACTTCCAATATTTGTACGGCTCAGGCGCTGTTGGCCATCATGGCCGGGATGTATGCAGTCTACCACGGACCAAAAGGAATTCGTGCCATAGCCGAGCGGGTACATGCCAATGCCAATATCCTGGATAACAATCTGCGGAGTATGGGCTATACCCTGACTCACGCCCATTATTTCGACACCCTGCGTATCGAAGTAGATGAAGCGATGCAGGAGCGTATCCACCACCTGGCCGTAGCCAATGAACTGAACTTCTACTACGAAGAAGGAGCCGTTCAGGTTACACTGGATGAAACTTGCTTTGACGAAGATATTGACCTGTTGATCTCGGTATTTAATGAAGCAAAGAATGCCGGTCACGATGCAGATCTCACTTCGCCGGAAGGCAATAAAATCCCAAATGAACTGGAGCGCCCGGTAGATTATCTGGAGCACAGTGTCTTTAACTCCTACCATACCGAGACCAAGCTGATGCGCTACATCAAGCGTTTGGAAAATCGCGACCTGTCGCTGATGCATTCCATGATTCCGCTTGGCAGCTGTACGATGAAACTCAACGCAGCTTCAGAATTACTGCCGGTGAGCTGGCCCGAATTTGCCGATATCCATCCATTTGCTCCACAGGATCAAACAGCCGGGTATCAGGAAATTTTCCAGGATCTCGAAAAATACCTGTCGGAAATCACCGGCTTTACGGCTTGCTCGCTGCAGCCAAATTCCGGCGCTCAGGGCGAATATGCCGGACTGCTAACCATCCGGGCTTACCACCATGCTAATGGAGATACACATCGGGATATTGCTTTGATCCCGTCTTCTGCCCACGGCACCAACCCGGCAAGTGCCGTAATGGCCGGCATGAAGGTTGTTGTGGTTGCCTGCGATGAAAACGGAAACATCGATGTGGATGATCTCCGTGCGAAAGCCGAAGAACACAGCGATAATCTTGCGGCTCTAATGGTTACCTACCCCTCCACACACGGGGTATTCGAAACAGGGATCAAAGAAGTTTGTGCCATCATCCACCAGCACGGTGGTAAAGTATATATGGACGGCGCCAACATGAATGCACAGGTTGGACTCACCAGTCCGGGCATCATTGGTGCTGATGTTTGTCACCTGAATTTGCACAAAACTTTTGCCATCCCACACGGAGGCGGAGGCCCGGGCATGGGACCAATATGTGTCAATGACAGCCTGGCTCCTTTCCTGCCTAAGCATGTGGTCGTAAATACCGGAGGCGATCAGGGCATTCGTGCTGTGTCTTCTGCCCCGCATGGCAGCGCCAGCATCCTGTTGATTTCTTATGCCTACATCCGCATGTTGGGACTGAAAGGGATGAAAGCGGCTACCGAATATGCCATCCTGAATTCCAACTACATCAAAGCGCGTTTGGAAGATGCATACGAAGTATTGTACACCGGCGAAAAAGACCGCACGGCACATGAGTTGATCATTGATCTGCGTCCGTTCAAAGCCGTTGTCAGTGCTGAAGATGTTGCAAAGCGATTGATTGATTATGGATTCCACGCGCCCACGCTGTCCTTCCCGGTAGCAGGTACCATCATGATCGAACCAACTGAGAGCGAAGCCAAAGATGAGCTGGACCGTTTCTGCGAAGCGATGTTGATGATCCGGAAGGAAATCGACGAGATTGCTCGCGGCGAAGCCAGCGAAACCTCCAACGTGCTCAGCAATGCACCGCACCCGGTACACCTGGCTACTTCTGATGAGTGGCCCTACGAATATTCTCGCGAAAAAGCAGTGTACCCATTGCCTTACCTGCGCGAAGGATTCAAATTCTGGTCGTATGTCGGTCGGGTAAACAATGCAGCGGGTGATCGCAACCTGATTTGTACTTGTCCGCCGATTGAGAGTTATGCAGAGTAGATAGTTTGAGTGTGAGTTTGAGTTTGAGTTTGAGTGTGAGTGTGTCCCGATAGCAATCGGGATGAGTGTGAGTTTGGGTGTGTTTGTAAATAATTTAGAATGGAAATCCAATCGAATATAGTTGTTACCGGAGCGGCTGGTTTTATTGCCAGCTGCCTGGTAGCTGGTCTTAATGAAGCGGGTTACAACAACCTAATCCTGGTGGATGATTTCAGCAGGGACGATAAACTGCCCAATCTGGAAGGAAAAGCTTACAACACCCAAATCGATCGCGAAGCCTTTTTGGATTGGTTTGAGCAAAATGCCTCAGAAGTAGATTTTGTATTTCACCTGGGTGCTCGTACGGATACCACAGAGAAAGATCAGGCCATTTTCGATCATTTGAATCTGAACTATTCTAAAAGAGTCTGGAATGTTTGCGCGTCCGCGAATATTCCTCTGGTTTATGCTTCGAGCGCTGCCACATACGGAGATGGCAATTTGGGCTATTCAGATGCACACAGCGGGATTGATGCTTTGAAGCCTTTAAATCCGTACGGGCAATCCAAGCAGGATTTTGATGTATGGGCGCTTCAACAGGAAACGGCTCCGCCAAGTTGGGCCGGCCTGAAGTTTTTCAATGTCTACGGTCCCAATGAATACCACAAGGGAAGGATGGCTTCCGTGATTCTGCACACCTTCCGTCAGATTGGTAAAACCGGAGCGATGAAACTCTTTCGTTCGCATCGACCGGATTACAAAGACGGGCATCAGAAACGGGATTTCATCTATGTAAAAGACGTGGTATCGGTTATGCTTTTCCTGATGGAGGAGGGCGCACCAGCTGGTCTTTACAATTTGGGCACCGGCAAAGCCCGGACCTTTTTGGACCTGGCCTCCAATACCTTTAAATCCCTGAATCTTAAACCGGCTATTTCCTTTATTGATACACCTGAAGACATTCGGGATACCTATCAGTATTTTACCGAAGCAGATATGGATAAACTGGTATCTGCCGGTTATTCTCAGGGGTTTCATTCCCTGGAGGATGGAATAGCTGATTATGTTGGGAATTACCTAAAGAAGAAGCAGTACTGGTAATAAATCCTTTCCGGACTGTGGCTTTCCTGCATTGTTGCATTATTCTTGTAATATTCCAATCAAATCTATTCAGATGAACATGAAAGGGCCAATTGCCATTTTTGCATCCATTATTCTATTGTTTTTTCTGGCGTGTGGCGGCGAAGAAGCTCCCCAAACTTCCGGTGAAATGCCAAAGGCGGAGGAGCAGGATCTCGGTGATTTTTATGCCTTTTATCAGCGCTTTCACAACGACAGTCTGTTTCAAATTGAACACATCATCTTTCCCCTCAAAGGGGTGCCGCGGGAGGTAGACAGTATTACGCTTGCGCTGGATAATTTCTACTGGCAAAAAGACGAATGGATCATGCACAAGCCCTTCGATTTTCAAATGAGCGAGTTTGAAAGAGATATCCAGCCATTTAGTGAAAACCTGATCCAGGAGCGTATCATCCATACCAAAACAGGTTCCATGATTACCCGCCGATTTGCCAAACTTTCAGGAGGGGAGTGGCATCTGATCTACTATGCGGATTTGAATTTTGTGGAGTAGGGGCCTCGCGTTGCTCGGCGGGAGAGGTCGGGCCACTCGCTTTGCTCGTGTACCTCCGGGGGAGACCTCGCTGCGCTCGGTGTTGAGGTCGTCATTTCGCGTTGCTCCATTCCTCCGGGGGAGTCGCCTCGCTACGCTCTGCGGTGGGGTGAGTTTGGGATGCCTTTTATCTACTAAGAAATAACTTAACAATCGGTGAGCAAGGCGAACCGACTCAACCGCCAAACGAAGTGAAGGCCTCAACCGGAGATTTACGAGCAAAGCGAGTAAAGCGACCTCAACACTGAGCGCAGCGAAGCCTCAACCAGGTAATCGAGCAAAGCGAGAATACGCCACTGAGCGCAGCGAAGCCTCAACCAAACATCGACTTCACCGCAAACGCCAATCCCCGTTCATCAGAGAAATCAGATTGCCAGGTATCATTTATCCCGTATTCTGCTAGTTTTTCAGTGGTGGGAATATCGGTGGAAATGACCTTTTTGCCGCTTGGGAAGAGGAATCGATCGAAGTAATTCTTGACATTTAGCGGGCTGGTAAACACATAAACATCGCAGGGTGGAATTTGGATATCTTCTTTGGGCAGGTATTCGTAAACAACCAATTCCCGGGAATCCAGCTGTTGTTTTACCAGCGGATAAATACTTTGGCGGGCTTTACGGGCCTGTACGAAAATGACTTGCTGGTCGTAGGCTTCGAGATTGAAGGAAAGAGCGGTTTTTTCCAGTGTGCCCTGTCCGCAAAATTGAGCTTCCAGGCCGGCCTTGTACAAGCGGGCATTTGTCTCCGGGTCGAGTACGCCGAGCTGGTAATTTTGAGGGATGTTGCGCATGCCCTTTAGAAAAAAATCGATGCTTTCGGGGCTGCAGAAAAAGAGCCAGTCGGCCAGTGAAGGCGGATCGAAAGCTACTGCCCGGCAACGGACCATGGACTCTGCAATGACTTCCAGACCGGCTCCCTCCAGTTCCTGACGAAAAGGGGAGCGGCTGTCCAGGTCTCTGCTGATGAAAATGCGCCGCATTATTCGCGTAATAATTCGAAGATACGGGCGGCCAGTCCGTCTGTTGTACTTTGAGAGAACTGTACCTGTTTCAAAGGATCTCCCGGTTTTTCAGCCATAGCCGCCCACACGTGGTAATGGCCCAGTGAATCCCGCTCGCAATAAACTCCCAGTGGCAGGTGGGAGGCATCGTCAAACAGCCGCAAAACGGAGCGCTCTACATTGGTGCAACGCGCAACTTCCGGATGGTGTAACGCTTTGAGTGCCCTTCTGGTCTCCAGGTCATCCCGACGGCTTTGGAGGGCAATAACGCCCTGTCCGGGGGCCGGCACAAACTCTCTGGCATTGAAACGAATGACTTCAAAGTCTGATAAATCTGTCTCCAATTGAATCAGGGAAGCAGCTGCAATCAAAGCGGCATCCCAGTCCATTCGGCGCAAGCCTTCCAAAATTTGATCCGGATCTTCCAGGCAATTTACCACCTCCAAATCTGGTCTGTAATGCAGGAGTTGGGCCTTCCTTCTGTTGGTAGAGGCAGCTACTTTGGCTTTCGCCGAAAGGCGGAAAAGCTTCTTTACCGCTACATCCTTACGCACCAATAACCAATCGGAGGGATTTTCGCGTTTGGAAAGAGCGGTGAGGCACAATCCTTCCGGAGAACGGGTGGGCAGGTCTTTCATCGTATGGATGGCCAGATCAATTTCTTCGTTTAGCAAGGCATCTTCGAGCTCCCGGGTATAGAATCCTTTGCCTTCTGTTGGTACAGGACCAGCCGCTTTGAGTTGATCGCCCTGCGTATCAAAGGTGAATAGCTTGGAGGCCAGTCCGAGTTTGGAAATTTGTTTTTGAATAAGGCTGGCTTGCCAAAGCGCAATTCTGCTGGATCGGCTGCCAATACGTATGGATGTCATTTACTGCCTGTTTTGCGGCAAAGATAGGGAATGCGGATTAACCCCTTCTAAATCTTTCGGGCGATTTGTTTATACCTAAGTTTGACCATTTACTTACCTTTGCCGGATGCAGGTAACCGCAGCTCAAATCGCCGCCCTGGTCAGCGGCAAAATAGAAGGAGATCCCGATGCCGTGATCTCAGCGCCATCCAAAATTGAAGAGGGAGGAGAGGGGACAATTAGTTTTCTGGCCAATCCCAAATACGAAGAATACGCCTATACAACTACTGCCAGTGCTTTGTTGGTCAGCGAAACTTTTGAGCCTGCCCGGAAAGTATCGGCTACGCTGATCCGGGTAAAGGATGTCTATCAGTCGCTTGCTGTTTTGTTGAAGCATTATGAAAGCATGCAATCGGAAAAAGCCTCCGGTCAGTCGGAGAAAGCTTCTATCCATCCGGATGCAACAGTAGACGGAAGTGCTGCCATTGGTGCTTTTTCGGTGGTTGAAGCCGGCGCAGATATCGGCCCGGATGTGGTTATTCATCCCCAGGTTTATATTGGGCCCAATGCCCGGGTAGCTGCAGGGAGTATCCTGTATCCGGGCGTAAAAGTTTACCGGGACTGTGTCATTGGGAGCAACTGCATATTGCATTCCAATGCCGTAATCGGAAGTGATGGTTTTGGCTTTGCGCCGAAAGAAGATGGCAGTTTTGAAAAAATTGCTCAGGTAGGAAATGTCGTGCTGGGCGATCGTGTAGAAATAGGTGCCAATACGGTTATTGACCGGGCTACGATGGGATCTACCCGGATTTTGAGTGGTGCCAAACTGGATAATCTCATCCAGATTGCGCACAATGTTGAGATTGGGCACAACACGGTAATTGCTGCTCAGGCAGGAATCGCAGGCAGTACGAAAATCGGCAGCAATGCGATGATTGGCGGCCAAGCCGGCTTTGTCGGGCATATAGAAATTGCAGACAAAGTGCGGGTTCAGGCGCAAAGCGGCATTGCAGCTTCTATCAAGGAAGAAGGCAAGGCAGTCTACGGTTCTCCGGCCATTCCATACAGCGATTATTTAAGAGCATACGCGGTTTTCCGCCGTTTACCAGACCTTCAGGCGAAAGTTCGTAAACTGGAAAAGGAACTCAAAGACCTAAAGCAGTAAGCAAAGATTTGGAGTCCTTGAGCGATTAAGCGGCTTCAAACAGATAAATTGAACAAGAAACAGAAAGTCCACACAGGATTATGAAACAAACGTCTCTAAAAAAAGCAGTAAGTATAGAAGGGGTTGGATTGCATACCGGTAAGGAAGTTGTTATGACTTTTCATCCGGCGGCAGCCAATCACGGGTACAAGTTTAAACGTACTGACCTGGAGGATCAGCCGGTCATACCAGCGGATGTTAGCCGGGTAGTTTCGACCAACCGCGGCACTACGATCCGTTCGGGAGGAGCGCAGGTAAGTACTATTGAGCACACCCTGTCTGCTTTACGCGGAATGGATGTCGATAATGTATTGATCGAGATCAACGGACCGGAGGCACCGATCCTGGATGGCAGCTCAATTGCATTTGTGAATATGATACTCGATGCCGGTGTGGAGGAGTTGGAGCAGGATCGGGAATACTTTGAGATTGAGGAGCCTATTTCCTATCGGGACGAAGTTACCGGTACCGAGCTCATTGCGTTGCCGGCAGAAACGTTTCAGGTTACGACCATGATTGATTTTGGTTCGCCGGTTTTGGGACAACAATATGCAAAGCTGGAAGAGCCGGCGGCCTACAAGGAGCAGATAGCCCCTTGCCGTACTTTCGTGTTTTTGCACGAGGTGGAAGCCTTACTCAACCAGGGGTTGATCAAGGGGGGCGATCTGGAGAATGCAGTTGTTATTGCCGACCGTCCGATGGATCAGGATGAGTTGGAACGCCTGGCAAAGAAACTGGATAAACCGGGTGTTTCGGTGGATCAGGAAGGGGTGTTGAATACAACTCAATTGCATTTTAGAAATGAACCGGCCCGTCATAAATTGCTGGATGTTATTGGAGATATTGCGCTTTTGGGGGCACCAATTAAAGGCAAGATCGTAGCTACCAAGCCGGGGCATACCGCCAATGTAGAATTTACCAAGATCCTCAAGAAATATTATCAGGAGCAACGCAAGTTAAGAGGAAAGCCAAAATACGATCCCGTCAAAGAACCGGTTTTTGATGTCATCAAGATCATGGATTGGTTGCCTCACCGGTATCCAATGTTACTTGTGGATAAAATAATCGAACTTTCTGATCGCCACGTTGTAGGTATCAAGAACGTTACTCAAAATGAGGCTTTTTTCCAGGGGCACTTTCCGGGTAATCCTGTTTTTCCGGGGGTGTTGCAGGTAGAAGCGCTGGCTCAGACAGGGGGTATTCTTGCAATGTCTCTGCAGGAGGACCCGAAAGGATGGGATACATACTTCCTCAAAATTGACCAAACGAAATTCAAGCAAAAGGTAGTTCCGGGTGATACGATCATCCTGAAAATGGAGCTGATGGCTCCGATCCGTCGCGGGATCGTACAAATGTATGGTACAGCGTATGTTGGCAATAAGATTGTATCCGAAGGGGAATTAACCGCTCAGATCGTTAAACGGTCATAAAGGCAATACCAGAATAATGAATTACAACGGTTTAAGAAAT
Organism: Bacteroidota bacterium; assembly: GCA_018222965.1. Classification (GTDB taxonomy): domain Bacteria; phylum Bacteroidota; class Bacteroidia; order Chitinophagales; family Saprospiraceae; genus JAAEZH01. The sequence continues at coordinate 1,551 of JAAEZH010000076.1, read as the reverse complement.
ATACACCCTGGTGCTAAAATAGGCGAGAATGTTACCATCGAGCCCTTTGCTACCATTGGTGATGATGTGGTGATAGGAGATGGAACCTGGGTCGGCCCGAATGCCTGTATAATGGAAGGTACCCGGATCGGCAAAAATTGCAAGATCTATCCCGGAGCAATAGTTGGAGCCGCTCCACAGGATCTGAAATACGAAGGGGAATACAGTACCCTCGAAATCGGAGACAATGTGATTGTGCGGGAGTACTGTACCTTAAACCGGGGGACCAAAGCTGCTGAAAAAACAGTGATTGGAAGCAATTGCCTGTTGATGGCCTATGTACATGTGGCCCATGATTGTGTAATTGGCAATAATTGTGTCCTCGCCAATAATGTTACGCTGGCCGGACATATTGAAGTAGGTGCCTGGGCCGTGATTGGCGGCATGGTAGCCGTGCATCAGTTTGTTAAGGTCGGTAAGCATGTAATGATCGGCGGAGGATCGTTGGTTCGAAAGGATGTGCCTCCGTTTCTAAAAGCGGCACGCGAGCCCCTGTCTTATGCCGGGGTGAATTCTGTCGGACTTAAGCGCCGCGGATTCAGCAAGGAACAAATCCACCGCATTCAGGATGTGTATAGGATCTTGTTTATTAAAGGCTATACCGTTCAACATGCCCTGAAAAAGATCGAAGCAGAATTGCCGGATTCGCCAGAACGCGAAGCGATCCTCACTTTCGTGAAAGCGGCAGATCGGGGTATAATTCGTCGATTTCGGAGTTTAAAGGGCGCTGTTTAGATGGTCCGGATACAACTGGAAAAGGTAGGAAAACGCTATCGCCGCGAATGGATTTTTCGGAATATCGACCTGGAGATGAAAACCGGACAATCCTGGGCGTTGCTCGGCCACAATGGTTCCGGTAAATCAACGCTCATGCGGGTGTTATGCGGGCACCTCACCCCAACCAAAGGCAAATGCCGCTTTTTTGAGGAAGAGAAGGAAGTGGCGTCGGAAAAAGTTTATCAATACATTTCCCTGGCCGCTCCTTATATCGAATTGATCGAGGAGTTTACCTTGAAAGAAGCTATTCAGTTTCACGCAAAATTCAAACCCTTTTACGAAGGCATTGATGCTAAAGAAATTTTGGATATTCTTCAATTGCCGGGCGCAAAGAATAAGGAAATTCGATTCTTTTCATCGGGTATGAAACAGCGGCTGAAATTGCTCCTGGCCTTTGCTTCCAATACGCCCATTCTGTTTCTGGATGAACCCACTACCAATCTGGATACTCAAGGCGTAAACTGGTATAAAGAACTGGTCAGTCGCTTTTCAAATGATCGGTTGACCATCATCGCTTCCAATGTAGAAGCTGATTACGATTTTTGCGATCACCACTTTAAGGTGACCGACTACAAGTAATTGTTGATATTTTCCTCTATCTGTACTGGCCCAATTACTTAGGGTCAATCTTTGGGAATTTTATCCGGCCTTATTTTATTTAGTGAGCAGTGAGTCAAAATGCGTTAAAAACTGGGTAGTGTCTGAGCCAGAAACCTAAGAGCATATAAAAAGGTG
>JAAEZH010000014.1 GCA_018222965.1 Bacteroidota bacterium | reverse complement strand
CGAATTAAACGAATTAAACGAATTAAACGAATTAAACGTCATTCCTTCTTCCTCCCGATCAACTTACCAATAAATCGTCCGATAGCTTCTACGATGCGTTGGAGTAATCCGGGTTTTGATTCTTCTGTCATGACAGTGCTGTTAGTTTGAAAAGTATCAATGTACTGATTTTTAAAGTCATTTAGACATGCATTCGGCGAAAGCCAAAATGGAAAATCTTTATCCAGCCATTTGTATCTGAAACTGGAGGATGATAAACTCCGCCGGACGCGTAGGGGCAAAGCCAAGCTGAACTCTCATTACTCCAGCTTGTATATCGGCTGGTGTCATGGTAATATTCAAGCCCACTTTTACAAAATAGGAATCTTCTGGCGTGGATCCGGTAAGTCCGCCTTGCTGCCAAAGGGAATTCATGAAAGTGCTTATAGAATTGTTTACCGCAATCCAGGTGTTTGCATCATTAGGTTCAAAAACGTATGAATTTAGTGCATCCATAATAGAGGTTTCGAGGAAAATGGCCATGCGGCGTACCGGAACATATCTCCATTCATTGTGATTGCCTGCGAGGGTGCGGGCTCCCCATACTAAAACCCCCTGACCAGGGAATTCTCTGATGGCATTGACCGCTTTTCCGTCTTGCGGGGCGTTCAGGTCTTCCTGCTCTGAGGAGGTGATATTCACCGGAAGTCCGACTACATTGGAGATGCTGACATTAGCCGGGGCTTTCCATACCCCTTGACTTTCATCAGTGGCGGTGTAAATGCCCGTCAGGGCAGCAGAAGGAGGAAGCAAGTTGACATTCACCAGTACATTTGAAATTATCTGCTGATAAATCGAACTAATTCCCAGTAGGGCTTGGTGGAATCGATTAATGGTTTTGGGGTCCGTGGCTTGCAGGTATTTTCTAACCGTATCCTTGTATGCTGTTGTTTTTCCCAGATCGATTTTCCCATCCAAAAAGTCCTGATTAAAAGCCTTGTCCAGGATCAATGTTAGCGAATCTTCTTTTTGATTTTCAATGGCTTTTTTGAGCCCGGCAGGGTCTTTTAATTTTTTTGATTTTGGATCGATGAAAGGGGTGAGATCCAGTAATTTTTTTTCATTGCCTGTATTTTGAATGCAGTGGTGTTGTATTTGATCTTTGCTTACAATATTGGTGCGTAACCAGGGATAATAGGCCGCTCCATAGCTTAAATAGTTTTGGCCAATTTTGTCCCGGAAATAATCAATAACATCTTCGGGAACTCTCTCTTTATATCCGTCGGGTATATCTAGTATTGAAAAAATGCTTTTTTGTGTTTCACAAAATTCAAGCATCTTTTGATGAACTTCCGCCCATTCCGGAACTGCAGACATATCAATACTTCCGTTGGCATTTCTGGGAACCAGGCGGATTGCTTCAGGGATGACAAGCATGGTCACTCCGGGTTCGGTTGCCAGCGTTTCAATTCCGGCTATTAAATCTTCTTTATCGATGGAATTAGAAATAAAAGATCCTGCTTGATTGGGATCGGGAGACCGATAGGTGCCTACCGAAACAATGAAACAATTTTGCCCTCCATTATTGAAAAAATGCTTGATTGAAGAGAACAAACAAAAGGAACTCTCGTCTCCGGGCGTAACAGAATAAGGCGCCGCCGCATTTCCGCTTGCATGAAGGTGGTATTCAAATGCTGGTCCCTGTCCGAAACAATTGACAAATTCCTGAAGGGAAGAAATACGGGTAGGTTTGTTTAACACAGATACCCCATTCATTTCTGTTTTCTCCGTATAACCTACAAAGGCTGGACAAGATGTGTTTGCCGGGACGATGGAATTGGGAAAGGAATTTATTTCAGTTATATATACACCGGGTGTTTTGTATGATTTAGCCATTTTGCCATTTCTTAAGGAAGGGTGATTTGAATCAACTTGTCAAAGGGAACTTCAGGGGTTTGGGGCCTGGTAAATGTTTCTGTCCAATCACCAATATTCTCATGCAGATCAAAGAAGTCATTCGGCGAAAGCCGGTGTAAAAAAAACTTCTCCTCGACCATTCCCGTGTATTCCACTTTAATATACAAAGCTTCTTTCTTTAAGCTGTGGGAGAGCGGCAAAATAAAATGATCTTCCGCAAATCCATATCGAATGGTGTTGAAAGACCGAAGATCCCACTCGGCATTGGTGCGTTCCGGATTCGGCACGAAAATAAGCGGCTCACCATGCCAGCCATCGATTGTTTGACCCAGCGAATCGCAAAGGGAGATTTGAACCGGATCAGGAGCTACACCACTTTTCGCTTTTATTACATCAACAACCAGTATGGCCATATTGTCAAAAGGGCAGTGTTGCGCTTTCGCGAATGGCATACCGATTAGTAGAAAAATGGTTGAAATTAGAATGGTGCGCATGGGGAATCGTTTTAATCGTTTAACTCGTTTTACGCGTTTAATACGTAGGATTGACAGGAAATCAGCGATCTCCAAGCGGCTACAGGCTGAGGAGGATAAACTTCAATAGTATAACTTTACCAACTCGAAAAATATTTTGATACAGGCATGTAACCTTTTTGTGTTTCGTGCGACTCTCTTACTGAATGCGATCAAAAAAATCAAAGAACGAAAGCCGGGAGGCTGAATTCATGCTGGCCTATCGAGCCTGTCACGAGCGATTCACGCGCTATTGCTCGGCACTGGCTTATGGCAAGATGGATACGGAAGATCTGGTGCAGGATGTCCTGCTGTCTGCCTGGGTGCATTACGAGCGCATCCGGGAGAAAGGGGAGTTGTTGCATTACCTCATCCGGGCTGCCCGCAATCGATCGATCAGCCTTTGGCGCAAACGAAAGTTTAAGACCGAATGTTTGGAAAAACAGCACGAAAACTTTCTGGCAAAGGGCACCAGTCCGGAGGTTCTTTTGGATGTGCAGCTCCTTTATCGCATGCTGGATAAACTGCCCGAAAAGCAGCGAAATGCCCTGATCTTGTTTGAGATCAGCGGATTCAGTATGAAGGAGATCGCCGATATGCAGAATAGTACGGAAGGAGCGGTGAAAACCAAAATCAGCAGAGGGCGTAAGAAATTGGCCCGCCTGCTCGACGATTCATCCGGAGGTTCTTCGGTCGGATTCTTATTGCGAAGCGCACAAACCTTATTTCTATGAAACCCGATCAACATATCGATCAGTTGTTTGGTCAGGCCCGCGAATTATCGGCCGAAATTTCGCTGGAGCAGGCAGCCCAAATCATTGCCGGTTTGCCCGCTGCTGCTGCCGGACTAAGCTGGTTTCAGAAAATCTATTTTAAATCATTGATCATGCCTATTGTATCTGTCAGTTTTATAGTTGCCACGGCACTACTTTTTACCGGATTGCAGGAAGAAAATATTCAGGCCGAGCCTGTATCTCCAAGCCAGGAAATCGGAATGCTTGTTCCACCGGCTCCTATGCCAGCCGATACGCTGGAGCCAATTGCTCCTCCACCGCCGCCGCCGCCGGCAGAACCAAATGCCCCACCGATGCCTGAGCCACCGCCGCCACCACCGCCACCACCGGCTCCGGAGCCGCCAGCACCACCGACTTCGCCGAGGGCTCCGGCACCTCCAAGTCCGCCGAGTCCGCCAATGGCTCCGGAACCTCCGGCCCCGCCGATGCCTCCTGCTCCACCAAGCCCGCCACCACCGCCACCACCCGCTTCGGAAAAAGAAATGCGGAGCAATGATCCGGCGATTGCCTATGCACAGGAGATGGGATATAATCCGCCTATTCGAATCTCTTATGATTCACAAAGCGATCAAAAGGAAGTGAAAGGGCTGAAGAAACAGCTTTATCGAGCATTAAAAAAGGACGATCTGGTCGAGTCTAAAAAAGACCTGGTCATCCTGGAGTACAAGGAAAATGAAATTGTGCTTAACCAGGAAGTGCTACCGGAAGAACAGGCAGAAAAGTACCGCAGTATCCTTTGGGAATCGGGGATGAATCCTTCGCCGACGACACAAGTACGTATGGGGGCAGGATTCATCATTACCGGGCATTTTCAATATGGAAATTTCCACGGGAAAACATCTGGAAAGAAAATAACCCCCGATCACTTTACAGCAGATCTCGACCGCCTGTTGGGGGAGGAGGGGTAAAATAATCGAGTGACTAATGTTGCTGTCCCATCAGGGAACCACCACCACCTTAAAAACGCCAGAGCGCTCTCCATTTGAAACGACCAGGTATACCAATCCAGATACTCCGACTGGAATTTTTGCCTGATAAACCCGGGTCCCTCCCGGAATCTCACCCTGCATCAATACCTGGCCCTGGCTGTTTATCAGTTTATATTCCAGGTTTTCTGTTTTTCCGCTCATGGCGAATGTCGGACTGAAATAAATGATAAGCTCACTGCTGATCGGATTGGGAAGGGTGATTTCGTCTTTCCACCATGGCTCAGTGGTTGCGATGGTCATGCCTACTTCCACCGGACCAAACTGTATCGAACAACCATTAGCATCTGTAACTTCCAGTTCATAACTTCCGGCAGCCAGATCGCTTATATCTTCTGTTTCTAAGGGCTCCGTCAGGTCGCCTCCTATCCATGAATAAGTATATGGAGGTGTTCCGCCGCTTAGCTGAACATCAATTTCCCCATTGGCATTTCCCTGGGTAGAAGGGGTGACTTCTACCAGTTCGACCTCCAGTACAGGCGGCTCGATCAATTCGAAGGACTCTGATATGCTGCAGTCATTGGCATCTGTCAGGGTGTAACTGTAATTGCCTGCCGCCAGATTTATGCGTTCAAGCAAATCCGAACCATCTGCCCAGGAGATGGAGTAAGGGGGCGTACCTCCGCCCGGTGTTATCGTTACCATTCCCGAATTTTCCCCATCACAAAATGGGTTCTGGGTTTCAAGTTCCGATTCAATAGCCTCAGGGTTTTCAAGCGTAAACTGCTGAATTTCGGTACAGTTATTCTGATCCGTAAGCGTCACCTGATAATTGCCGGCCCCTAAACTGTTAATGGAAGGACCGGATTCTCCGTTTGACCAATCAAACTGATAGGGCGGCGTGCCCCCCTGGGCAGTCACCTGTATAATCCCTGTATTTTCGTCAAAGCAATCCGGCGATGCAACATTAAAGGGTTCTAAACTTAGGGAAGCAGGCTCTGCCAGGAAATAGTCAAGCACCAGATCACATCCGTTATCATCCGTGATGGTCAGTTGGTAATTGCCGCCGTCCAGCTGGGAGACCTGGTGACCACTTGCTCCTGTGGACCAGTTGTACTGAAAAGGAGAAGTACCTCCGCTTGCCCCTGCATTCAGAATGCCATTTTCATCGCCAAAACAAGCGATTTCCTGGGTGGGGAAAATGGCTCCGTTTATTTGGGAAGGTTGGTTGATGATTATGTTGGTCGAAACCGTTTGACCCAAATCATCCATTAGGGTTACCGAATATTCTCCGGCATCCAGATTGGAAATACTATTGGAGGTTTGACCCGTAGACCATTCATAAGTGATCGGTGCCACGCCGCCCTCCGGAATTACGGTAATGCTTCCGTCGTTGCCTCCAAAACAATTGACATCTTCTTTTTGGAAACTGAGCACATTGAGCGGTGGAACGAGCGTTCTGTTTAGTACTTCCATTTCGGCAAAATCGTCGAATCCAATTTCGCTGTCATTGTTGCCAACTACTCCGCCTGCATAAAAATTAACCAGTGTGTTTTGACTAACTTCCGGCGAAAGCCAGTCAAAAGTATACACGGTTTCACCATCCAAACCCAGAAGGTTAGGGTCGATGTGTTGCGCATAATTGCGGCCATTGAATGTTTCCAGTTCGACACCGCCGCCTGGATTGGATAAAATACCCATGGCATTTCCATTAGCATCCACACTTGTCCATTGGAAACCGCTGACATCTTCGATGTTATTTCCATCGACAGTAACGGTTACGGTATACCAGGTGTCAGACAAGATGTATTGTGGTAATCCACTTACGGTTAGGAGAGAAGAAGAGCCGTTACCGGTATGGCAACTGCTGCATTGGCCTTCACCAGGAGCTCCGGTGATACCCTGATCCAGGTGATCATACACGGTAGCTGACCACCAGCAAAGAACACTAAAAGAAAGACAAATAATGAGGGTGAGCTTTTTCATTTTTGGGATATTTTTATCCCAATATTCCCACTATTTGCTGCCTGGTCAATTCTGTTGACCCATCGGTTTTGCTGCTTTAGCAAACGGTAGTTAACTTTTCAAAATCTGCCAAACTTCATTCCTCCTGCGGCGGGCAACCTCCACTTCCGATTGATCACTCAATAATATGGTGCCTGCATTGGAATAGGATTTTACGTAATTCAGATTGATAAGGTGGGATTTGTGTACGCGTAAAAAACCGTGATCGGCCAAAAGGTCCTCGTAGTTTTTCAGCGTGAGTGAGGAGAGGATATTCCGATTCCCCGTCAAATGAAAATGGGTATAATTCCGGTCTCCCTCGCAACGTATGATCTCTGCCGGACGGTAAAACGTGGTTCCCTGCTGGGTAGGGATGGCCAGTTTAAAATGATTTACATTTCCTTCCTTCAGATTATTGATCAGGTTGTCATACAGGGAATCCCGAACCGGATTTGACTGTTGTTTTTCTTTAAACCGGTCTACCGCCAATTGCAACTCCTGGAGGTCTATGGGCTTCAGGAGATAATCCAGCGCACTAAATTTTATGGCCTGTATCGCATATTGATTGTAAGCAGTGGTGAAGATCACATCAAAGGGTCTCTGCGGCAATGCATTCAGTACATCAAAGCCATTCATATCGGGCATTTCGACATCCAGAAAGAGCAGGTTTGGTTTAAAGGACTCCAGGAGCACCAGGCCTTCCTCGGGCCCGGAGGCCAGCTGGATTTCGGTGATTTCCGGAAAATACCGCTTGAGCAGGCGATTCAAAACCTGAATCGCCCAATCTTCGTCGTCAATGATAAGGGCTTTGATCATACTTTTAATTTACAATATTTTCCCAATTCAATACCGAATCACTACCGGATAGGCGGCTTCTTCATCACCCTCTTCAAAACTTCGGGCAACGATCTTGTACTCATAGATCTGTCCGGCTGTTACGTTCGTATCCAAATGCTGGCGATCTTTATGGTCAGAACTTTCAATTAATTCCCAGTCCGCTCCATTTTCTAATCTGTAAACCAGAATCTGGTCTGCCTTTCCAGGCGGACTCCATTCCAGGAGGATGCCATTTTGCACTTTGAGTGCCGTAAGATGCTGCGGTCCCTGAGCAGACGGTTTCCACTCAATGAGCGCTTCCTGGCTCAGCTCCGATTCATTGCCGAATATGTCGGTAACGACTACCGAATACGCATATCCACCGGCTTCCCGCAAGCTTTTGTCAATGTGTCTATTGGATTTCCGGTCCAGGGAATCCGCAATCAACATCCATTCTTCCTTGCTATCGGCAGAACGTCTGTATAAGCGATAAGATTTTAAGGCCGGTACCCGGGCAAACATATTCTCCCAGCTTACCACCACCTGATTATTGTCAATTACTGCCTCTATCCATTGGGTTGCCGGCAGGCTTTCGGTGGAGGGAATCCGCACGGAGGAGGCCGGGGATAATTCACTCAGGCTGTAACTTTCGCTTTCTGCCCGCACGGCATAAGTGTACACTTTGCCTGCTTGCAATACGGCCGAATGGTCTACCCAACTCAGACTCGAATCTGCAGGGAGAAAACCGGAAGCCGGTTCCCACTCTCCGCGGTATCCATCTCTGCGGTAAACCCGATACCCGCGCACCATTCCCCGGGCAGGACTCCATATTAGCTGTACGCCTTCTGGCCCGGAAACCGCTTCAAACCGGTCTGGAGGCAGGGCCGTTAATTCCTGTTCGTCGACGTGCGAGGCAAAGAGGGAGCGGTATTTTTCTCCATCCAGATCATTGACCTGAATGTAATAAAACATGGCTTCCATGGGGATGTCTTGTTGGTCTTCCCAGCTTGTTTCATGGGGGAGAAGACTGGCTACCCGCTCAAACGGACCTTCGGTTGAACGCCCCCGATATATATGCAAGCTTCTGGCAAGTTTCGGGCGTTCGAGTGTCCAGTTTAGCTTTTGACCATCAACAGCAAAACGACTTATACGCGGCCGTTGATCCGGGTTGAGCCAGGTGAGGTGCATGGGATTTAATCCGTTTCCGGGAACGCCAAATCGATCAAATAATTCGACGGTGTAAGTATATTGCCCGCTTTCAACTACACTGGTGTCGGTAAAGGAGGCAAGGATGCTGTCTCCGGCAGGCGTTCTGTAAAGTGTTTTTATTGGGTTTATTTCCCAAACTTCTTCCTGCCCGATTAAAGATCGATAGACCCGCATGCGTTGCATTTCGAAAGCAGAGGTGGAAATCCACAGTGCTTCCGGTCGGGCGCCGGTTTCACTTTTGGCTGCCAAAGACCATTCAAAAGCATAGGTTTCGGGCTGTTTAAATTGGATTTCCCGTTCCCGGCCATTGATTCGGTAGCGGTATCTTTTTCCGGCTTTCGCCGAATGATCGTAAAAGCCCATGCCCAGTGCGATCCTGTTTTCCGGATCACGAGCCAGTCGTTCCTCAAGGACTCCGGTTTGAGCGGTTTCCCAAAGATCTTCAGTTAGTAAATTCAGAGGCCTGCGCAAGGGCAGCCTTTCGGCGAAAGCCAATAAACGCAGCTTAACCTCTTCCGGAGAATTGGGCTTACTCAGCCGTGCCAGCTCTGTGAATTTTCCGTTTCCTTCGGCCCGTTCGATCAGAGTACTTTTGGGAATCTGCTGATCATAACACTGGATGATGATGCCTTTCGGCGAAACATGCAGGCTGAAGTCCTGAGCCCCTAAGCTCAGCGCAAAAAACGATAACAGGGATAGGATTAAATATTTCATATTGATTTAATTACAGTCAATGTCAAATTCTTCGGCGACAGCCTCAATCTCCATGGGTTGGCCGCTACAGGGCGGTCCGTCCAGTTCTACATCAAACTCGACGCCACCCACCGAATCACCGATTTCAAGGTCTACGCGCACCCCGCCGGTCCAGCAATCTGCCGAACACCAGTCGGTACAAACCGGACTGGGGTTTGGAGGGACTATTACGGGTGCACAAGCGTGGTAATAGGCAAAGAGATTTACACTGGCACAGCCCTGAAGCAAGAAGTCATCGTCAGTGATTTGCATGCCCAGCAGCAGTTCTACACGCAGGCCAAGCCCGGCATCAAAACAGGGGGCACTGAAAGCCAGGATAAAGTCTCCCCGGCCAAGGGCCGAAAAGCCGTATTCGGCATCTCCAAAGTCAAAGTAAACCCGAACCTCCAATCCGATGTAAGCAGTGAAATCCATATACACTTCCCCGGGGATGATGGTTATGCCCGCCGAAGCATCAACGGGTTCCCAAAGGCAGTTGACCACAAAGCCGCTAAAGCCATTTGCAAAGGCTTCGGGAAAATCCTGAAGCGCATATTCTGACCAGACGCTGGCTGCCTCTGCGGGAAATTGGGAATAATGACCGGCCAGGCTGATGACGTTTACATCCCCAACAACAGGTACATTTCCTTCAGCGGCCAGCATGAAATAAAAGCCCTTGTCACTCATTTTGAAATTCAGATTTCCCTGAAAAAGAGTCACCACGCCCATGGGTACGGGATAGGCAAATTCAAGTTGAGCGAAAAGACTGTGATCCACCAGGTTGTAAATAATGGTCATACCTCCGAAGTCGGTAGACAGATCGGTGACCGAAATAGCACTTTGATCGGCTTTGATGGCGCCAACAACCTGAAAATGTAGCAACTGGGTGTTTTGCTCAAGCCCCACATCAGATCTTGGATAGGCATCAAATTCAAACATTTCCCAACTCTGGTTACTTAAATTGGCCGGCATCAGTCCCTGTGTTACTTCGAGATAGTTGGAACCCTGCTGCCCGCAGACTACCTTTTGGTTCTCATTGTTTACCTGTACAACCTCCACAAAACACTGCGCAGGCGTTCTGACCAGGCGGGATTTTAACTGGATGTTGTTGCCCAGATCATCGGAAGCAATGAGCGTGCCCATGGCTGAAAATTCGCCCTGCACAAAACCCTGTGCACCCACATAATTGTCGTCTATAAATTCCACTTTTCCGAGTCCGCTAACGGCTACTTCAAAATGCTCAAAGTCCATTTGAATCGCATCGCCCGGTTTGGTAAATTTTAAAACGCCGGAGTTTGAAGGAACCTCCGGGATTTTCAGATCCGCTTCTCCTGTGAGGGTGAAGAAATTGTAGGAGGTTTGTATGCCGTGCAGATCAAATTCGAGTACATCGTAAACGAGTACACTTTGATCTTCCACAACCAAGTACTGTTCCCCATTGCTGATCAGGGAGAAGCTGGTGAAAGACACTTGCTGTGGTGCAAACTCCGGAATGCTGGTGGTTGCTGCCGGATTTTCTGCATCACCCAGTATTTCGATTCGCCAGTGTGGTTGCAGATCGGTCGGGACCTTGGGGTCCAGATACAACACCGGTTCATTGCCGTGCAGGTCCAGAGGAGCTACACCGGCCAGACTGATCGAACTTCCCCCCGTACGATGGTGTAAGTTCATACTGCCCACGTCAATGTCGTCGAATTGCACGATCATATCCTTCACAGGCACATCTATAACACCTGTTTTGATCGTGGCATTGGGAATGTGCAGTCCCCCGTAATTATTATTGTAATACCAGCCGGAATTACTGACGATGTTCCAATCCTCGAGCATAAACTCGAGTTGGGCACCTTGCTCAAAGGGCAGGATGGTATTCGGCAACACTTTGATATGACCAGCCTGGATTTCCAGATCGGGGGGGGCGGTAAAGGGAATTTCGGTGTGTAATACAGTAAACAGAGCAACGGTATCCTTATCGATATACGATTGAAAGCGATCTGCCGAAGCATTAAATTCATGGACCTTGAACCAGGGGTCGCTGATGGCCGGATTTCCGGTTCTGCTTCGAAGGCTTAGTACATTAAAGCTGCGATCGGGATAGGAGACCGATTGAGGTTGGAAGACCTCGACCAGGGCATTATCCGGGCCGTCTCCCAGGTGCAGTTTTCCTGTATAATTGTAGGAAAAATTGAAGGAGGCGAGATCAATCTCCACTTTACCTTCTATCACACCCTTTTCGGGTGTTTTTTCTTTCATTTGTAGCAGGTTGGACGATGCATTTCCGGGATCATAGTTTATGTTTTGCACCGTACCCTGAAACTGTTCTTTGATGCCAATATGCAGCGAATTTCGGTCCAGCGTAATGGCTTCAGATTGAGGATCCGGAATAAGGGTTCCTGCTGATCCGGGAACCATCGTTACCGGAAGGTCAACAAAGTCCAGCCTTGTTTCCGGTAGCAACAGGCTAAAGTTCGGATTGGAAGGTAAGTTGATGAAGGAACCGCTCAGGGTCCAGTTGTTGCCACTGCTCTGGCTGGCAGATTCTATCTCTACATCAAAGCCCCAGATTTGGGAGAGATTGGTGTTTTCCATGATCTCCAGATGAAAATTTACGGGATCATCCTCCGGGAGAAAGACTTCCTGCATATCGCCGATGTAAGCCGTTGCCGGATCTGACTTTACCGCTCGAATTACAATCTTCAGCGGATAGGTCATATTGCCGCCGGCTGTAGACACATATTCTTCGGGCAACCCGTTTAGGGTGTAATTTCCCTGTGCATCTGTAAAGGTTTCGATGACAGGAATTTCATAGTCGTAGGTCTGCCAGGTGTCGAGAAATACCCGGGCATTGGGCAATGGCAGGCTGTCTGGCCCGGCAGTAACCATACCCGATATACTTTGGCCCTGACTGAGTGTAATATCATACCGGATCGGCTCTTTGGAAATAGGAATAGTAAGATATTGCTGTAGCGGAACGAGCTGACTGCCTTCCGGCGGGATGATAGTCAGCAAAAACTCCGACGCCGGACTGGCGAAGGTGGTCGCTGCCATGCCGATGCGATTGGTAGACAATTCTTGTTCCTGAATGAGTATTTGTGCACCGGTTACATTATTCCCCTGCTCGTCTTTGAGGTGAAATTCCGGTCGGTGGAGTTTTTCTTTTACGATAAAGGCACCCAGATAGGTAAGATTTCCGTCTGATTCCGGAATACTTATAGTCAGCGTATCACTGAAGTATTTATCGGAATACGGATCGATGATCATCAGCAGTCTGTTCCCGCTTTGTGCCGGGAAATGGAACATGGATTTTTGGTCCAGGGTATTCAAACCTGTTACACTTACTTCATTCGGATTGTTACCCTCCGTCTGAAAGGGCAGCTGGCCTGCATTTACCTGTTGGGTAGGGTACCAGGGACTGTCGGCAATTTTTACATCTGAGGGGACGCCATCCCCGGATTCACTGCTTACATGACCATAGACTTCTCCGAGGGGGGATAACTGAATTTCCTGGAAATCTTTAAAGGTGCCCGGCTGGAGGCTGAATACATTTCTCGGATGGGATTTCTCCTGGTAGCCATAGCGCGAAAAATGCAAGCGATAATTGTTTCCCGGATTTAGATGAACAAACTCAAAATAGCCGTCTTCGTCGGTGAGTTCTTCCCGTATAATTTGCCCATTTTGAGTGAGTTCGACCAATACATTTGGCAGTCCGACATGATCGTGTTTTACCCGGCCAAAAACCACCGGATCGTTTGGCTCCAGTATTATTTGGGTATTGAAATGGGGCGAATCGTATTCGCTGTTAAAAATGGCTTTGTGATTGCCGTTCCAGTATGGACTCATAGGAAATACTCCACTTCCATGCACATAAGGTGTATGGTCTGGTTCGGAGCCATACTCAATACCATCTCCTGCCGGATAGGGTACTACCGTAGTTACATAAGCGAAAGGAGTATTGCTTTCTTTCGTTTTGGCCCGCAGTAAATATTTTCCGGTTTGACCAATGGGATGTTTCACCAGGTTTCGAAAAGTGGTCTTACCGTCTGAGTTGGTCGTTCCCCGACTCAGAATGCGGAAGGTGAAACCAGGTGGTATGATCTCAGATTCTCCCAGGTTTTGGCCTTCATCTTCAGGGACGTCAGCGACCAGCGGATCGTTCAAGCCGCGGAGGACTTCCACTTCCGTGAATTCCAGCGGACCGCCGGCTGTAGACTGTTGATTCTGGGCATCGCTGGCCAGTGTCTGAACAGTCAGTGAATAAGAACGCACCAGCGAAACCAGGGGGTCTAAATTCAGACTTTGTTCCGGTTGAATAATGATGTTGATATCGGGGCTGCAATAATAATCGCTTTCCACTTCTATGCGCAGCACCTGATGCATGCCCGTGTACTTAAAGGTGCTCCAGGAAGTACCTGTTTCTATGGTCCCTCCGGCTGTCGCATCAATCGGGGTTTGATCCCCGCCAAAAAAAGCAGTACCGATTCCGTTTGGATAATAACCGATATCCAGCAGGCTGTCCAGCTGAATAAAATTGAAATTGAAGTTGCCGTTTTCATCTGTCTGGGTTACATCCAATACCTGTCCCTGGTAATAATAGGGTACAGGCAGGTCTGTGTTTTGCGGCATACCCGGATAGGCACCATAAGCTTCATTGCCATATCGGGGTACCAAAAACTCCGGGTCCTGTCCGGGATAGTTTGGCATTTTAAACAAAGTATAAACTACCAGTTTGATGGTTTTGTTGGCCATTGGGTCAGCGCCATTTGGGTTCAGTGGGAAGTTGTCAATCAGGATCGGTTGACTGTAGTCGAATGGCTGATGTGGGACGTAATTCGATACATCTGCTATTTCATGATAGGTTTCGACATCCACGCCTTCTGCTGCAAACTGATCTCTGCCCGGAAAGCGATATAACAATTGCCCCGAGATGCTGGCATTTAAAAAATTGTCGAAGGGGTTATTTGAAATTTCTTCAATTCCGGAAATCTGACTAGACGGCCCGCCTGTCTGAAAGGTGCAAACCGGGCTGCGGCCCTGATTGTTGAAAATGACTCGCTGGTTGACATCTCGGGCCACGACCTGTACCGCATATTCCCTGTTGGCTTCCAGTGGAATATCCCAGGCTTGCCACACATAAAGCGGATCCATCAGATCGCGAAAAATAATGGGGTTTCCGGCCTGATAGCTATAGGCTCTGTCAATGGCTTCGAAAGGATTTTCATTTGGTTCCAGGGGAACTACATACAGATCGTAATTGATCAAAGCTCCGGCAAGGTTTCCGGTAGGGGGTGTCCAGGAAATGACCGGAAGATCTTGTTGGATTTCCGCTTCACAAATGGGATTGGTGATGACTGGCGGATCGGGATATTGAATGCTGATGGGCACGCATCCGGCCGGGGCTGTCGCCGAAAGCAGACTTCCGGTCAAATAATCTCTTGCTTCCACGCAAAAGGTGTAATTGCCTTCCGGCAAAAGACCTGAAGTGAGGATGTGTCTTTGCACATTTCCCGGAATATTAGTGTCCAGGTTTTCGGCATCCAGAAATTCGGAAGCTTCTGTGGCGACAAAAATGGTTCTTGATTCAAGAGGTGATAGCAGGATCGGCGCATTCGGCAAATAACCCGGATTGGTGAATAAGGCATACCCATTATCGCCTTCGATTCGTCCGGTGAGTTTTACAGACAAATCCTGAGAGGTTGTATTCTGAAGGGTTATGATTGCCTTGTCCTGGTAGTCCTGTAAGTAGGGGCTGTAAGGTGGGGTGATAACCGGACTAACAATTACTTCCGTTTGTGCCTGAAGGGAGATTCCTCCAATAAGGAATATGGTCAGGATGAAATATTGAAATTGATTCATGGTGTTAAAATTGAATTCCGTAAGAGATAAAGGCCCGGTGTTCCAGAAAGTCTGTACCCAATGTCGTTTCGGGAGCGACATTTCGCCGAAAGGCATATTGCAATTGAAGCTGTTGAGACTTGAATACCTTCCAGATCAAAGCTGGTTGGATATTTAATAAGCTCCCCGTTAATCCGCTGGAAATATCCGTATTTCGGAACCAGGCAATCAGGCAGGAGAGGGTGAGTTTCTTTTCGAGCATGGGAATTTGTCCCCTCCACCGCAGTCCGGTGGTATTGATGAGCCCGAGGGAGTTGCTGGTTTTTCTCCAG
The DNA here is from genome assembly GCA_018222965.1 of Bacteroidota bacterium. Classification (GTDB taxonomy): domain Bacteria; phylum Bacteroidota; class Bacteroidia; order Chitinophagales; family Saprospiraceae; genus JAAEZH01. Next base: position 109,733 of record JAAEZH010000014.1, on the reverse strand, counting down.
CTTATGCCGAATTGCTGCGACCAGATACCTTGAGGAGCTTGTAGATTGTAGTTTAGGCTAATCCCCTGATTGGTCAGGGTGTTTAGGGACCCCTGTAATCCGGTGAGGACAAACCAGGTTCCGGAGGCACTGATGGAGTGCAGGTAACTTTGGCCAAAGCGATACCAGGGATTGACCAGGGCTTGATGGGATACCTGGGCGATGGTGATGGTGTCGGGATAGTTTAAGTTGATGGGCGTCTGGCTCAGTCCGTAATTGCTGTATTGTGCTGTAATGCCGTAAGTGGCATTGTGCTGGTAGTTGAGTACGCCCGATCCGATTATCCGCCGGCTGTCTGCTACTTTTTGATCGTAGAGATTGTCGGTTTGCCAACCCAGGCTTCCCGAAAGGGAGAGGGAACCATCCTTGTTGATGTAGGTTGGTGCCACCGTAAAGGATTGAAGGTCTGTTTGAAAAAAATAAGCCCCCATGCTTTTGTAATCCGGATCAATCCGGCGGTATCGAAAACTGAGGGAAAAGGGACGCACACCCAGTTTTAGCTCGCTTTCAGCAGCGGCAAATACCTGGGAAGTTTCTCGAGGTTCCAGGATGGAACTGATGAAGTTTTGCGCCGGCAGGGTGCTGTCCGGGATCAGGGCTGCGGTTTGGTCCCGGGTAAATCCGCTAATGGCAATTTCTCCACTCCAGGCCAGCCAGTCTGTGGGCTGGATTTTCCAGCCTGTTCCGATGATTGCGTTTTCGGCCGGGTTTATTCCCAGGGTATCGGAAAGCACGTTTTCTTCCGGTACGTCTCGTCCTTTGAGGAAGTGGAGGTCAAAGTAATTTCTTTCTGAGCCCACGCCGAGTTTGACTGCAAATCCCGTTTGTTTGAAGGAGGGTTCGGCTCCGGGCAGCAAAAAAGTTTCCGGGGTAGCGGGGTTGTTTTGAAAGGCAATTGGTTTTCGGAACCGTCCGGCAGCAAAGGCAAATCGAAGCTTGCCGGGGGTGAGTTCGATACCACCACCCAGCATCCTTTTTCCATTCAGGGTAAATTGAGAATGCCGCGGGTTGAAGTAGCCCATGTGGAGTCGTACCCATTTGTAATAAGGGGAAACGCCAAATTCATTAAAGGGCTGTTGGATGCTTCTCTGCTGATTCGACAACAGGAAATGGAAGGGGAGGGATACGCCATAAATCTCGAGTACCGGACTGCCACTCAGGTACCAACTCAGGCCTGGTTGCAGGGGCGTATCCCGGTTGCTTTCGTAATACCGAAAGGAAAGGTTGAAACCCGACCGCAGTTTGACCGGGGCATTGGATCCGATGTTTTCCAGGTTTTGGGCCCGGAGCGAGAATCCGCTGAATAAGATTAGAATAATCGGGAGGTATCGCATTTTTTGGGTTTATGCCCAAAATCAGCGATCAGCAGGGAAATGGCAATTTCATTTATCCAATGGTTATGGTGGGTTATTTAATGTAAGAAAGGAAGTGGTATGCGGGCGGGAGAAGGTGTTGGGTTTTGGTGGAGCGAGGCCCTAAAGCCTGCCTGAGCACAGGTTCTGCTAAACGTTTATATCCCCGGCAGCAGGATAATTACCCGGGTACCGGCTGCCTGACCATCGGCATGATAAAGATCCTGGACTTCAATGTTGGTATGGAGATTGGTCTGCTGGCTAATGGCATCCAGTCTTTCCCGGGCGAGTGTAATGCCTTTGGATTCGTGCTTTTCGAGGTGTAGCCTGTCTTTTTTGCTGTCCATGGATGCCGTTCTTCCGATGCCATTGTCTTCGATGGTGCATTTTAGGAAGTCTTCTTCCTGCAGGGAGAATTCGATGCGGAGTTCACGAGCTCCTTTCTTAGGGAGCAAGCCATGCCAGATGGCATTTTCTACAAAAGGCTGAATGAGCAAAGAGGGCATCCGGTATGCGTCTGGTACTAGCTCCTGGTCTAGTCGAATCTCGTATACAAAGTCTTCATCAAAGCGCATTTTTTCGAGTTCGAGATACAGGTTTAGCAGGTTTATTTCCTGGTCAAGCCGAATGTAATTCCGTCCGGAATAATCGAGCACCAGCCGCAAAAGTCGACTAAAACGAGACAGGTAATGAAAAGCAGCGTCCACCTTTTCGGAGAGAATACATTCCTGTATAGCATTAAGCGAATTAAAGATAAAGTGCGGATTCATCTGCGCCCGAACTGCCATCAACCTGGTCTCTGCCATGCGTTTATTCAACTCCAGCAGGCTTTTTTCCTGCTGTCGCACTTCCTGCTCCACTCGGCTTTTTACCAGTTTATTGGCACAAAGGGATGCCAGTATTTGGAGCGTTTGCAAATGTTTTTTGGTAAAATAATCTCGAGTTGGATGTTCGCAATCGATTACACCGATCACCTGATCTTCGTGTTTTATCGGGACACAAATTTCGGAGAGCCTTTCTTCGTCGTCAATGATGTATCGGGCATCTTTCCGCGTATTTTTGACGATTTCGGGAATGCCGCTGGCTGCCACACTGCCCGAAATGCCCGAACCGACAGGGATTTGAATAGGGTCTTTAATCGATCTTCTACCCGATTTTTTGGGTCCAAAGGCGGCTTTCTGAATGAGGCTGTTACCTTCAATCAGGTAAACCACGCAATCTTGCAGTCCGAGGCTGATGACCGCATTTCTTGCTGTGTCCCATAGAATTTCTTCTTCGGTGTTTTCGCCATAGGTGGAGGTGGCAAAATAGTCCAGTGTTTGCCGACTGATCCTGTTTTGGCGGAGCTTTTGTCTTCGGTCATAAACCCACCACAGGACCCCAAACAGAAAAATAGAAAACAGTGCGAAAAACCATCCCCGCATCCAAAAAGGTGGAAACACTTCAAATGGAAAAACCACGGGTGCGTTGCTCCCCGGATTGGAACCTGACCTGATTTCAAAAGTGTAATTCCCGGGAGGAAGCTGCCGGTAACTTACTTCGGTCTTTCCCTCTATGTATTGCCAGGTGGGTTCCAGCGGCAGCAGTCTATATTCAAAACTGGTTCTTTTTCGATTCCGGAAATGCATGGCTGAAAACTGAAAACGCAGGCTGTTTTCCTGAGGGGCCAAATGAACGGTGGATAGATTATTCGCTTGATTCCATTCGTAAATCGGGCGGTTTTCCGGGAGCAGGACTACCTTTCGCAGTTGAACATTGGTTTTGTGATTTATGGTGACTGAGTCCGGGTGAAAGGAGATCAATCCGTTTGAACAGCCGGCATACATTTTACCGGAAGCCTGTTTTTGAAGATATACATCCGGGTAACTGGCCTGGAAGAAGCCGTCGGTACGGTCAAAACACCGGGGACGTGCCTGTTGCTCTTTGGGAAAGAGACAGAGCTCTCGAAAAGAGGCTGCCCACAGATCCCCGCGATGGTCTTTTTCCAGGTCCAACCAGACCTTTTCCTGGATCGGGTAGGTGCTCATCCAGGCGGAGTCTCGTTTTATTGTTTTTTCGGTCGAGCCGAATGAAATGCGCATGATGCCATTTCCCAGGGTAGCCAAAAAGGCAGCTCCTGCACCATCCGGCACAATTTTTCGGATGTTGGGTTCAAATGCATCAAGGCCTTCCATCTGAACCGGGGATAATCCGGATGTTGCATTCCACCTAAATAATCCGTGATCGCTGCCCAGTAAAAGATCTTCAGTGTCTACTTCAAAACCTGAATTAAAGACTACGTAATCCCCTTCTTGAGGTTCAAAGTCAAAGCGTTGGAATGTCCCGCCCTTAGTATCCGGAGTGATGAGTACAACACCTCCGTCTCCTCCAACCAACAGCTTTTCATTGTTTAGCGAAAGCATAAAGAAAAAACTGTTGTCCCCCAAACCGTCGCCAGCCGTGAAATGCTTTAGTCCCTGATCGCTGCGCCAAAGCAGGCCCTGATAGGCTGAGGCAAACCATTCATTCCCAAATCGATCAGTAGCCATAGAGGTAATCTCGGCCCTGTCCAGACCCGCTGATTTTCCGTTTATATAAGGAATGGCAGTCTGATTCGACCAGATGTATCCTTTTCCTTTTGCCGTCCCAATGAGTAATTGGCCCAGGCTGTCTGCCGTTATGCCGAAGACCGGAATATTGGGGATGGAGAATTTATCAAATACAGAAGGCGCGGCTTTTAGAACGCCCTCCCAGGAGCCGAGCCACAAATTATCTTCCCGGTCTTTTGCCAGGGTGTTTAATTGGATTAGGTCAAATGCTTCCGGAAAGATTAGAAAATGCAGGCTGTCCTTTTCTAAACGAAAAACACTGGTGGAGGTGGTCATCAGAACCTCGTCTTTATAGGCCAGGATTTTTTTGCCGTATCCATCGCTGCCTGGCAGAAAAGTTACTTTTCCCTGCTGATACCGATAGAATCCTGGTATTGCCCCCCAATAGATTTTATCATCGATTTGTTTAATGGTGATATAATCATCCTTTCGGGTGTTATCGCCCCAAATGACCTCATATTGGCCGGCTTCCCAGCGGAATACAAAAAAGTCTGTAGTGAAGAATATACCGTTTTCCGGTCCCCGGCAGATGGCTTGTACCCGCATATCTCCCTGGCTTTTTTGGGGCCAGTCGGACAATACCATTTCAGGAGGAACAAGCGGATTGTGCCCGTTTCTAATGGAATCAGCCTGTTCGACGGGCAGATGGTACAATCCATCCAGGCAAGCCATCCATAAGCTCCCGTCTTCATCGGGAAAAACCTCCTGCATAAACCATTGTCGGCCGCTCAGGAGGGTTTGGTGCAGTTGATGATTTCTGAGGACAAACAACCCGTTTTCTCCGCCGAACCAAAGGAAGCCCTGTGGGTCCTTTTGGATGGAATGAATCTTTCCCAGGCGCATGTTGTCTGCCTGAAAATACTGGTCGAAGTAGAAGCCGTCGAACCGGCTAAGCCCCGGATTGGTAGCAATCCACATGGCTCCTTCCTCATCCTGACAAATGGCCAAAACTTCGGAGGCGGGCAGGCCCTCTTCTATGCCGATCTGCTCGTAGGCAAAGCTCTGGGCATTAAGGCAGGGCAGGCAGCTCAAAAAGAGATACACATTCGCCGAAAGGCAAAAAAGATATATGCGGATTGGTCGGCCTGTCATACTTTTATCGCTGCAATAGTACTTTTCCAATTTTTCTCCCTTTCGGGGAATGGAGATGGAGGAAGTAGGCACCATTGGGGAAACCATTCAAATTTAGATTGATGGTTCCTGCCTGCCCGCTCAGGGGTATTGTTTTTACCCGTTTCCCGTCACTCGCATAAATGCGGATTTCGGTTAAATCAGCCAGGTCTTCTCCCGTGATTTCGAGGATTCCATTAGTTGGATTTGGCTGGATATTGATTTGTGTGTTGCTTAAAACTTCGTCTGTGGAAACTTCCAGCTCGGCTCTGCGGAGTCCGTTTCCAAAGCTGGTAATATAAATGGGTAAGGAGTAGTCCTCTTCTGCCCAGAATACCCGTAAGGGATGCAAGAACGGGTAGTCGGTTTCCCGGGTAAAAGTGGGTTGCGCCTGCTGAATATCGGTGGATACCCACAGTCCTTCATCTTCTGTAGTAACCAGTGCAATTGAAGAATACAAGGGAGAAACAGCAATGGATTCTACCCGAAACAGATCAAGTATGTTCTCCCAGGTCTGGCCCCGGTCATAGGATCGAAATAAGCCTCCTTTGTCGTTGGCCGCACCGCCCCATCCGCTAAAGACGCAAGCATACCAAACATCCTGATCATTCGGATCAATGACCAGATCCTTGGTCCAGTAGTACATATCCGGATGCGAGCGATCTTCCCAGCTCATACCGCCATCCGTGCTGTAAAAAACGCCGGAGCTTTCGGTGAAATTATTGGTTCGTCTGCCGGAAAAAGAACAGGCAACGGAACCGTCCTCCAAGACATGAATACTGAGCGGATGGCCTTCCGTTCTCGGCGGATTTGGTAATTTTTCCCATTGCGAATTGCTGCCTGCCGACAGGTTTTCGGTTTTATAAATCCCGCCATCGAGGCTGTTTACCACTGAGGCGTACATCACCTCCGGATCATTGGGGTCGATAGCCATCCAAACCACCGGCAGGTCGAAGTCATGCAGGACTTCCCACACCTGCCCCGTATCTGCCGAAACGAGTATTCGGCCGGTACCGCCGTCGATGGAAGCATCGGTGAGGTAGGTGCTTTGGTACAGATCGTGTACCGAGGAGGTGGCGGCATATAAATTGCCGGAAGGATCAGAAATAAACTGGTAGCTAGAGTTGAGGCTTCGGTCCAGTCGGTCAAAACTCCAGGCGTTGATATTTCCGGGAGAATACATCCCTCCAATATCACCGCATGCCACAAAAATATGCTCTCCCCAGTCATAGCCGATGTTGTCGTCATATCGATGTACCCACCAGGTAGATGTGTTTTGAAGGCGATTGTTGCCATAAGATTTATGTTTCGGGGTGGGGCTGTTTGGGGGATTTTCATCTAATGGAGACACATATCCCTGATTCCAATTCTGGCCGCCATCGTTGGTGATGTGCACAAAACCGAGATCGGTGAGTACCACATCATTTGGATCGGTACGGTTGACGTCCAGTCCCAGAGCGTATTCTCCATAGTACCATTCTTCATCTCCCTGATAACCCGACCATCCGGTGGTAATATTTTCGTTGTTTAGGGTTAGGAAAACCGATTCCCAGTTGTCGCCGCCATCCATGGTTTTGTAAACGACCGGATAAGAGGTGGCAGCATTTGTGCCGGCTACATAAGCGATGTTGGGATGCTCCATGGCCATGTCTACCTGATAGAGACCGACGGAGGCAGGAATGTTGGTACCCGTTAATTCCCAGTTGCCGGCATTGGCATCCATTTGTCTGCGGAAAAGCCCTTCAAATCCGCTAAACTCCCAGGCTTGTACACCGGTATACAAGTCTGCCTGATGCAAACCGACGCCAAAAAAGGTAAGGGTATCATCCAGTCTGGCTCCGGCAAATTTGGAGAAACCGACATTCGCCGGAAGGCCGGGATCTGCATCCGGATTAAAGGAAAGGCCTCCATCGAGGGAGACGATCAGTCCGTAATTGGTCCCAATATAAATGGCTTGGCCATCCCAAAATACACCAGCCAGATGCAGGTTGCTGTTGGGGTCGGTAAAGACCAGCGACCAGGAGTCGCCTTCGTCCTGACTGATGAATATTTGGTTCCAGGAAGACAGGATGAGATCGTGGGTGTTATTTGGATTGGCAAAAAGATGCTGTGCGTTGCCATTTGTAGGATCTTCTGTTGCTGTCCAGCTTTCTCCGGCATCCGTACTTTTTACAGGAAAGGTAAGCTCTTCCCGAAATTCCATATTCAGTACATATTGCACATTTTCCACCGAAGTAAATTGCACCTCACTATTTTGGAAAGCGGTAATTTCGAGTGAGTTGTATTGTTCCCAGTGCCCCCCATTTGTCCAGGTAAAAAAAAGCTCTGTCATATCGCAAGACATATAAATATCGGCCGAGTCGAAAGGACTGATCGAGGGGGAGAAAAGAGCTCCGCCGCCACCGATTCCGAAGGGATAGAGGTAATTATATACCTGTGCTTTCAGATGGCTGTTAGAAAACCAGCAGGCAAATGCAAGCAGAAGGATCCGTATTTTCATGGCGGTCGATTATTGGTATTCCTTAATTTACAAAGACCTTTGAAAACGACCTAAGCTATTTATCGAAAGTGTCTGTTGGCTTATCAATTGGGCAGCAGGGGTAAAAAAAGAGCCGGCAACTAGTGTGTTGACCGGCTCGAAAGATTCAGCTTAATACGTAATTTACTTCTTCGGTGTTATTCATTCCTCAGACTGTCTGCCGGGTTTGCTCGTGCTGCTCTAAAGCTTTGGAAGCTTACGGTCAGGAAAGCGATCAGTGTTGCAAGTAAACCGGCAATCAGGAAGAACATCCAGTTCAGGTCTATGCGGTAGGCGAAATTGTCCAGCCAGGTACGCATCCCCATCCAAGCCAACGGACTGGCAATCAGTACCGCAATGATGACCGGGCGCAGGAATTCTTTCGCCAACAGGCCAACTAAACCTTCTGTGCTGGCTCCCAAAACTTTTCGGATGCCGATTTCCTTGGTGCGTCTTTCGGCGGTAAAAGCGGCCAGACCGAATAAACCCAGGCAGGAAATGATGATGGCCAGGATGGTGAAAATCCAGACGATACGAGATAATCGTTGCTCGCTTTCGTACAGGCGGGCAGTGTGATCATCTACAAACACCAACTCAAAAGCAGATTTGGGCAAATGCCCATTAAAGGAGTCTTCCAAACCGGCAACAGTTGCCTGCAGATCAGCTGCCTGTAATTTTACGAGCAAATATGGTGTCCAGCCAAAGTTATTTCCATTGTTGAAAACATAGGTTTTTATGGGGTTATGCAGCGATTCAAAATGGAAGTCTTCGACCACCCCGACAATGGTAGTCGGGTCGCGGTACATATTGGGCGGGCTTTTGCCAATGGCTTCTTCCGGTGTCCAGCCGAGAAATTCCACACCGGTTTTATTCATGACCACCTGAACCGTTGTATCCTCCGGCTGCTTTTCGGGCAGGGTGGTACCGGCGAGAAATTTCAATCCGAGTACTGTTTCAAAACCGGGAGTTACGTGGTTGGAGTTTACTTCGGTAACGATGTTGTCCTGGCCGGGTTTTGTCATGCTGTAGCCGCTTACCCCGATTCCAGGGTAGCCTTGTGCCCGGCAGAGGGAGAGCACATCCGGTCGGGATTCATAGGTGCGCATCAATCCTTCAATTTGGGAAGTTTCCTCCGCGGCAAAGGTGTTGATGGCAACCACCTGCTCGGGTTCAAAGCCCAGTTTTTTCTTGCTGATGTATTGCAACTGGCGGTTGAAAACAAGCGCACCGACAATAAGGGCCATACAAACGACAAATTGCAAAGCGACAAGGGCGTGTCTGAAAAACTGCCTGCCGGTAAAACCTTTATTGGCCGGTTGTAGCAGGTTTTTTGGGGCAAAAGAAGAAAGCATGAGCGCCGGATAAAGCCCTGCACCAAAGGTGATCAAACCCCAGAGCCCAATCAGGGCACCCATCCAGGGCAGGCTGGCCAGTTTGGAATACATCAGCGGCCTGCCGGTCAGGGATTCAAAGTAAGGGGTTCCCATACGCAGGAGCAGGAGGCCTGCAATGAAGGAAGCGGCAACCAGAATCCCCGTTTCCAAAAAAAAGCGGATGGCCATTTGTCCGCTGGAAGCACCGAGGGTTTTATTGATGCCCACTTCGCGGAAACGCTGCCGCGACCGGGCCGTAGTCATATTGATGTAGTTGAAACAGGCGAGCAGGAGTATGGATAGTGCCAAAACACCCAGAATACGAACCTGAGCAATGTCGCCCAGACTGGAGCTGTAACCTACGTCGTTGATCCCGACCGAGTGAAGATGGACATCCAGGAGGGGCTGGGTCCACATACTAAACCAGCGGTCTTCCTCTTTAACCGATTCTTGCAGGATGGCATTGGTTTTGGCATCCAGATCGGAAGCATCTGTTTCGGGATGCAGGCGCAAAAATGTCTCAAAGCTGCAATTGCTCCATACCAGGCGTTCGGTAGCCCATTTCATGCTGTAAAAAGAGCCCATTACCTTTGCATCCAGCGTAGAATTTGGCGGAAAGTCTTCGTAAATCCCTGTTATCTGCAATTCCAGATCATTGTCCACGAAAAGGGATTTTCCCATGGGATCCGCTTCTCCAAACATGGTTTTGGCTGCAGACTGGCTTAAAATGACTTCATTGGGTTCATTGAGTGCTTTTTGAGGATCTCCCTGGATGAGGGAAATATCAAACACATCAAACAGGGTAGAGTCTACCCAATAGAGATCGGGCTCGAGGAAATTGTCTTCTCCTACCCGAAGGAAGGCGGTCTCGCCAAATCCATGTCGCAGGAAACGAACCTGTTCTACCACTTCCGGCATTTGATCCTTGAAAGTGGGGCCGGCAATATTGGGTGCAGTAGCCCATTTTTCGCGGGTATCATCGTATTCGGCAATGACACCTACCCGATGGATGTTCTCAGCGTGTGTGTGGTATTTGTCGAAAGACAGTTCGTCCGAGACAAAAAGGATCAGTGCCAGCGATACAGAGATTCCCAGTGCCAGCCCCAGCAGGTTGAGCAGCGTGAAAAAACGGTTCTTAGCCAGGTTGCGAAAAGCGACTTTGAAATAATTCTTAAACATCTTGTCGGGGTTTTATTCGTTACGCAAACTATCTACGGGGTTGGCCATGGCCGCCCGCAAACTTTGATAGCTGATCGTGAGGAAGGCGACCAGCACTGCCAGACCTCCGGTGACGACAAATACCCACCACTGAATGTCAATGCGATAGGCAAAATTGTCTAGCCAGCGCTGCATCAGGAACCAGGCAAGTGGAGCAGCCACTAGCAAGGCAATGAGCACCAGTTTTAAGAAATCCCGGGAGAGAAGTCCGACGATGCCGGTCGTGGAGGCACCCAAAACCTTTCGAACGCCAATTTCTTTTACTCTTTGCTGCGCCGAATGAGCAGCCAATCCAAACAATCCCAGACAGGAGATTAGGATGGCCAGCAAACCAAAGGCTTTACAGGTAGTTGCCAGTCGGTCTTCGTCGGCATAAAATTCGGCGATGTTTTCATCGAGGAAGCGACCTTCAAAAACCTGCTCGGGCAGGATTTCGTCAAAGGCTTTTTGCATGGCGCTCAGGGTTCCCTGAATATTGCCCGGACGGATCTTTGCCCCGGCTTCCCAGTAATAGGCCTTTCGGGTGGTGATCATCAGGGGATCGTGTTCCTGGTGCAGGGAATGTGTATGGAAATCCTCGACCACACCGGTTATTTCAACCTTTCGGCTGGCTCCCAGTCTGAGGCTTTTTCCGACCGCATCCTGTGCTCGTTCTACGCCCAGTTTTCGAAGGAGGGTTTCATTGACCACGCACTGCCTGACAGTATCTGATTTTTCGTACCATTGTCCGGCTACCAGGCTGAGCCCGAAGGTTTCGCGGTAATCGGTATCTGCAAATTTCAGGTTGATGGAAAATTGCTCATCTTCCGGCCGGGTGTCGTACCGGAAATTGCTGCTCCAGGTATTCCCTGAAAGCGGTTGGTCGCTGTTGAAACTCACCTTTTCTACTGTGGGGATTTCAAGGAATGCCTGTTTCAGCGGCAGTTGTTTTTCGAGGGTAGAGCTGTCGATGCCAATTCCGAATGTATAAACCAGGTCATCCGAGAACCCGAGATCCCGACTTCGAATATAGTCCAGTTGCAAAAGGGTGATAATGGCTCCAATGACCAGACCTTGTGCCACGACAAATTGTAGGACCACCAGCGATTTGCGAAGCGCAACGCCTCCGCTGAGGTTGCCGGGCACCTGATTGCGCAAGGCCCGGATAGGTTTGAACCGGGAAAGTACCAGCGAGGGATATAATCCGGCAAGCAAAGTAACCAGGATACTTAATCCGCCCAGGAACAGCCAGACCTGCGGATCAGAAAACAGGTTTATGCCTTCCGGTACATGCGAGATTCGCTGAAGCAACGGCAGGCAAAGAGAAGCGAGTACCAGTCCGAAAATTAACGCACCAAAAACAATGAGGGCTGTTTCTGTTAGGAATTGGCTGATCAACTGCCTTTTACTGCTGCCCAGGGTTTTTCTTACCCCAACCTCTTTGGCTCTCAGGGAAGCCTGGGCCGTGGCCAGGTTGATAAAGTTGAAGCAGGCCATAATAAGTATAAGGATGCCTACAATGCCGAGGATGCGGAGGCGCGACATGCTGGTTCGGTGTGTTCCCGAATGGCCATATCTTTCATCAAAGTGCAAAGCAGACATAGGCTGCAGTACGTGCTTCCGGAAAGAATTCTGGTTTTCCCGTCGGTAGAGTTTCTCACTAATTCCGGCTAAAACGGTATTGGCTTCTTCCAGCTGATCCTGCGACTTCAAGAGGCCGAATAGTTGATTGTTGGAGCTGCAACTCCCCATGTTTTCGTCGTAGAAAAAATAATTGCGATGGGCTTTCATGGTTTCCCAACTGGACAAAAAGGGAACGGGAAAGTCTGTTTGATCATGAAAATCTTTGATGATCCCTTTTACTTCGACTTCTACCACATTGTCGAGTACCAGTGTTTGGCCCATGGCTTGCGCCGGATCATCGTAAAACTTACTGGCAAAAGACTCGGTCAGGATGATGACACCGGGTTCTGACAAAATTTCCGCGGGTCCGCCAATTATCCATTCCGGCTGGAAGATGTCAAAAAAAGCCGGTTCTGTAAAGAAAGCGGTTTGATCCGTTTCCATATTGAACTTCTTTAGCGGCGGGCCGCCATTGGGGTCTGGCAGGGAAGTGGTTACCCAAAACTCTTTTACCCGGGTAATTTTTTCAAATTGTGGTACTTCGTCCATGATGACATCCATGGCCGGAATGGGTACACAAACTGTATAACTTTCCCCTTCCTGCGGAAGCGTTTGCTCCGATACCACGCGCACCATGCGATCGTGGTTCTCGAAGCTTTTGTTATAGCTAAGCTCATAACTCAACATTCGGAATATCAGCAAGGCAGCGGCTACTCCAACGGTCAGGCCGAAAAAGGTCACAAAGGTATAGACCTTGTTTTTCGAGAGTGCCCGGAAGGCTATTTTTAGATTGTTTTTTAGCATCGGTGATTTTTTTGACCCGCTTTTGCGAGATTAAACGTTTAGACCTGCGGCTGTTTGGAGTAGGTTGATGCAGGTGTTTGCAAAGCCACATCTTTTCGGATAAACCCGTCCTGAAGTTCGATGATTCGGCTGCCGTAGTGGGCGTATTTTTCGTTGTGGGTGACCTGAATGATAGTCATGCCTTCACGATGCAGTTTTTTAAAGAGATCCATGATGACTTCTCCCTGGCTGGAATGCAGGTTTCCGGTTGGCTCGTCGGCCAATAGTAATTTGGGTTGGGCGACTATGGCTCGAGCAATGCCAACGAGTTGTTGCTGACCGCCGGATAGCTGGTGCGGAAACAGATCCTTTTTGGCGACTATATTAAAGCGATCCAGTGTCTCTGCTACCTTAGCCTGCCGCTCGGCTTTTTTCACCTTGCGGTAAATCAGGGGTGTTTCGATATTCTCATAAACAGTCAGATCGTCGATCAGGTAGTAAGCCTGAAACACAAAACCCATGTGTTTTTTATGCAATTCCTGCCGCTTCCGTTCGCGGAGGTTCTCGACGGCTTCTCCCTGCAACTGATATGAACCGGAATTGGCCTGATCGAGTAATCCCAGGATGTTGAGCAGCGTGCTTTTGCCGGCTCCGCTGGGCCCCATGATGGTGACAAATTCGCCTTCCTGAATGTCGAGCGAAATGTCTCACAGGACCCAGGTTTTCTGGCTGGGATTTGCGTAAAATCGTTCTATGTTTTTGAGCTGGATCATATTATTTCATTAATACAATTACTATTGTTTTTCGGGAGAGGTCGGCTTTGCCTCCGGGGGTGGTCATTCAAAAGCTTTGCTTTTTTCTTTTCGGGAGAGTCGCTTCGCTTTGCTCAGCGGTGGGGAGAGTTTGGGAATAATCAGGTTGTCAACCAATACACCATTCTACCACTCCACCAAACTCTACAAATACTGCTTCACCACGTTCTCAGTCACGACCTGGCCATCCAGCATTCGGATAATGCGGTTGCCAAATTCTGCGCAATACTGCGAGTGGGTAACCATCAGTACCGTTGTTCCTTCGGCATTGAGTTCGGAGAGTATTTTCATCACCTCATCGCCATTGGAGGAGTCCAGGTTTCCGGTAGGCTCATCCGCCAGAATGAGTTTGGGTCGATTCACGATGGCACGAGCCACGGCCACCCGCTGCTGCTGTCCGCCGGAAAGTTGTTGGGGGAAGTGGTTTCTGCGGTGCATGATGTTCATGCCTTCGAGCAGTTCCTCCACCCGCTTTTTTCTTTCGCCGGAAGGCACTTTGGTATAAAGCATGGGGAGCTCGACGTTTTCAAATACTGTCAGCTCGTCGATCAGGTTGAAAGACTGGAACACAAAGCCCAGGTTGTGCTTTCGGATTTCGGAGCGTTTGCGTTCGGAGAGGTGCCCGATTTCCTCCCCATTGAAAAGGTATTCTCCGGAAGTTGGTCCGTCGATCATGCCCAGGACATTGAGCAGGGTTGACTTGCCGCAACCCGACGGTCCCATCACGCTCACAAATTCGCCCTGTTTGATTTCGATATTGACTTGATGGAGTGCGGTGGTTTCCACTTCGTCGGTTTGATAGACTTTGTTGAGATCATTCGTTTTTATCATGCTGGTGTTATTTTAATATTAAGACGTCTTTTTCTCCGTAGCTTTCATAGCTGGAGGTGATCACAATTTCTCCATTTTGCAGGCCTTCCAGAACCTCGTAGAAATGTGGATTCTGACTGCCAAGGCTAATATTTCTTTTATAAGCATTACCTGAAGCAGGGTCGACTACATACACCCAGTTGCCGCCGGTCGACTGGTAAAAGCCTCCGCGGGCGAGCAGCATGCTTTCTTTTTCAGCACTGAGTTGCAGTTTTACCGAAAGGCTTTGTCCGCGTTTGATCCCCTGTGGAGAATCGCCGGTAAAAACCATGTCTACGGTAAAATTCCCATTGGTAACCTGCGGGTAAATTTTGGCTATGCGCAGGCCGTATTGGTTTCCGGCAAACTCAAAGGATCCTTCCTGATTGAGGAATACCCGGGAGATGTAAAACTCACTGATCTGTACCTGAATTTTGAAGTTGTTGAGGTTGTCGATGGTAGCAATGTTTTCCCCGGTCGAAACCAGCTCGCCGATCTCGAGATTGAGTCCGGAAAGCTGGCCGTCGATGGGAGCTCTGACAATCAGATTGTCGAGACTTTGTCGGGTGATTTCAAGGTTGCGCTCCATCAGGTCGAGCGATGATTCCATCTGTGTTTTTTGGAGTTCCTGATAGGCGCTGTCTTTGGCTATGGTTGACGCCAGCAGCTTTTGCCGGCGTTGCAGGTTTTTATATTCATCCTCCATTTCTTCCACTTCCACTCGGGAAACGGCTTTGGCTTTGTAAAGCTCCCGGTTGCGTTCCAGCCGATTCTCAATAAGGTCGAGCTGGTACTGCACATTGAGTGCCTGTTCTTTGAGGTTTAGGCTTTGCTGCTCCATTAGCAGGGATGTATTTCGGATCTGGTTGATCTGGGAAATAACGTTGGCCTCCTGATTGAGTGAATTGAGCAACAAATCTGGATTGGACAATTTCAGGATTATATCCCCTTTCGAAACCATGGAGCCGTCTTCGATCCTTTTTTCTTCCACTTTTCCGCCTCCGACCGCATCGATGTGCACGGTTTTGATCGGCATAACCACCCCCGTTACCGGAATGTATTCTTCGAAAATGCCGGTTTGTACCGTATCAATCAGCAGCCGATCCACCGCAACATTTAATTTCGATTTTCCACTCTGAAGAACAAATCGGGCAAATACAAAGGAGACTCCTAAAATGAGGATGATGAGAATGATCCATTGCAAGGCACCAAATTTCTTCTTTTCTATTTTTCGATCCATGTGCTGTTTAGTTTATTGCGTGTTACGTGTTACGTGGTACGTGGTACGTGGTACGTGTTACGTGTTACGTGTTACCTCTCCCTTGCTTATTCATATGAAAATCGAATGCCAAAAAATGGAATCATTGATTATCAGGGAGTTATGATTATTTTTCTGCCTTTCGGCGAATAAAGTGTTCGATGGTGAACGTTCGGGTGTTCGAAATCGGACAGTCTGCTTATCTTGCGGGAAAGCAAAAATAGATATGCAGCCAATGGATGCGGCAAAAATTTTGGTGATAGACGACGAAGAGGACATCCTCTTTACCATGAAGATGTTGCTGAAGAAACACGTGGGACATGTTTTTACGGAGTCAAACCCTTTTCACATACCCAGGCTGTTGCGGCAGCATCAACCGGATCTGGTATTGCTGGATTTGAATTTCCGTCCGGGAAATACAACGGGAGAGGAGGGCTTAAGCTGGTTGTCCAAAATCAAAGAAATCAGCCCGGAAACGCGGGTGATCATCATAACGGCTCATGGAGATGTGGAGACAGCCGTACAAGCCTTAAAGCAGGGAGCTTCCGATTTTATTGAGAAGCCCTGGCACAATGAGAAGTTATTATCCACCGTACGCTCGGCCCTGGAACTCGCTGCTACCAAAAAGGAGGTGAAGCACCTGGAGCGGGTCAGAGACAACATGCACGAAGCATTGCAGGCCAATGCCGGGGAGATGGTTGGAACATCGGAGGCTATCAGGCAGACCTTCCGGACCATCGAGAAAGTTGCCGGTACAGATGCCAATGTGTTGATTTTGGGGGAGAACGGAACCGGAAAGGAAATGGTCGCCCGGGCGATTCACGAAGCCTCTCGCCGAAACAAAGAAGTTTTTGTTAAGGTTGATGTGGGCTCAATCCCGGAATCTTTACTGGAGAGCGAGTTTTTCGGACATAAAAAAGGCGCTTTCACCGATGCACGGGAAGATCGAACCGGCCGCTTTGAAGCCGCTCAAAATGGAACTTTATTTCTGGATGAAATTGGCAATTTAAGCCTTTCGGCGCAAGCCAAATTCCTCTCGGCCATTCAACAAATGCTCATAACTCCGGTGGGAAGCAATGCTCCTGTCCAGGTAGATTTTCGATTGATCTGTGCGACCAATGAGTCACTCAATGAAATGGTCGCCGACAAACGCTTCCGACAGGATTTGTTGTATCGGATCAATACAGTGGAAATTCACGTGCCCGCCCTGCGCGAACGCATTGGAGACATCCCGGTTCTCGCCCGGCATTTTATTGCCGTTTTTCGGGAAAAGTACAGGAAGCCCAACCTGGACCTTTCGGCGGAAGCCCTTAAAAAACTGGAAATGCACAGCTGGCCCGGCAATGTCAGGGAGTTGCGCCACGCCATAGAAAGAGCCATAATTTTGTCTGATTCGGAGTTGCTCAGGCCCGGCGATTTTGCACTCGGCAGCGAACCGGAAAGTAGTGGTGAATCGACAGAATCCGGTTTGAATATCGAAGAAATGGAACGCAAATTAATCCTGAAAGCCCTGCAGGTACACAAAGGAAATATCACCAAAGCGGCCGAGGACCTGGGACTGACCCGTGCAGCTTTGTATCGGCGGTTGGATAAGTTTGATATTGGTTGATCGTTTAACTCGTTTAATGTGTGAAGAATATGATTTATGCGGCGGGTTAATTTATCATTCAGCGGTTTAAATTCTAGATTTTACATTAAAAACTGATCCTTGTTTAAGAATTTCAAAATCCAGGTTTTTCTGTATCTCGGCGGCATTTTGTTATGCATTTTGGCGATAGGCTGGGTCGTGTTTATTCTGGAGGATTTGGTGTATTTGCTGGCATTTATTCCCCTGTTGGTATTTTTGGTTTGGCGTTTGTTTCGGCAGGTGGATCGCACCAATTCAGAGGTGGCCACTTTTTTGGCAAATATCAAGTACAACGATTATGCCGCCCGATTCCCGGAGTCTAAAGCAGCGGCAGATTCGTACCAGAAAATGCATTCCGCTTTTAATCTGGTGACCGAAAAGTTTCGGGACATTCGGTCAGAGAAGGAGGCTCAGTTTCAATACCTGCAGGCCATTGTGGAGCATGTGGATACCGGTCTGATCTGCTTTGACGCGGAAGGCAAAACCCTGCTCCAGAACCGGGGGCTGCAACAACTCTTACACAAATCTTATTTCCCCAATCTGGAGTCGGTCAATAAATACAATGAAGGCCTGTTTGAAGCTTTAAACGACATTACACCCGGGGAACGAAAACTGGTGCGTTTGATCGTCAATGATCAGATCATTCAGGTGGCCGTACGGAAAACGATCCTGCGGGTCAAAGAGGAATCGCTGCATTTATATGCCTTGCAAAACATCCATGCCGAACTGGAAGAACAGGAAGTAGCCAGCTGGCAAAAGCTGATCCGCATCCTGACTCATGAAATTATGAATTCCATTGCCCCGGTAGTGAGTCTCTCCGCTACTACCCGCGAGATGATTGATGCGCCCGAACCAATGAGTGTGGAATCCAGAGAAGATGTAAAAAAAGCCATTCAGGCGATCCATCGGCGCAGCGAGGGGCTCCTGCATTTTACGGAGACTTATCGACAGCTCACCAAAATTCCCTTGCCCCGATTTGAAGAAGCCGATCCGGCCGAGATCATGGAGCGGGTACTAACCCTGCTCACTCCCGACCTCGAAAAGCGCGGTATCGAAATCGAAAGGCAGTACAAAACCGGCCGATTCTCGGCGCAGCTGGATCCTATTTTGATGGAACAGGTTTTTATCAATCTCATTAAAAATGCCGTGGATGCTGTTGGGGAGAGCAACCCCCTTTCGGGTAAAATTGCTATCCACATATTCAAAAGCCTGGAGGGAGTACTGGAAATCCAAATTTCCGATAATGGTCCCGGGATTCCGGAGGAGCAGTTGTCTGAAATATTTGTCCCATTTTATACGACCAAAAAGGAAGGTTCGGGTATCGGTTTAAGTCTTTGTCGCCAGATTATCCAACTCCATAAAGGAAATATTTTCGCCTGGTCACAGAAGGGGAGAGGGACGGTTTTTACTATTAAGTTGTGAGGAACGTTGAGCGTTTATTGTTTATCGGGAAGCGATTAGCTCGTTTCACGTCCGACGTTCCACGGAATCAGCAGAAAAAACGGAACCAAAGGAACCAACGGAACCAAAGGAACCAACCGAATGAACGGAATGAACGGAACCAACAGAATAAACGAAACCACCCTTCCCCAGACAAAATCTGCCTCATCGCTACTCTGCCAGTTCCCAAATTTTCCCTAACTTGAAACCCGACTAACCAAATAATATACATGTCTGACAATTTAAGCGAACTCTCAGGCCGTAAAGGGGTGGTAGACAACCTTTTTGAGAAGATGACCAAGGCCGCAGAAGCAACCGGTACGCCGGCGAAAGAGGACCTCGATGCCCTGGCCGAAGAATTTCTCATCGGCAAAGCCAATACCTACGGCACCGCTACTTTCTACGATTTTATGAAGCCCGAAAACAAGGGCAAAGAAGTATATATCTGCAATGGCAGTGCCTGCCTGTGTGCCGGAACCCAGGATTCGCTGAAAAGCGAAATAGAAAAACATGTTTCGGCCGACAAGATCGGTCACATGACCTGCCTGGGGCGCTGCCACGAGAATGGCGCATTCCATGTAAATGGTGCAAACTATTCTGCCCGAAGCGGAGAAGAAATTGCCTCCATTCTAAATAAGACCGGAAAAGCCCGCAAAGACCGATACAATGTCCTGGCAGCAGGCCCTGATTGCCTTACGGCGAATTATCCCGGCTTTGACGAATACTACGCACTCCTGGATCAGGTGTTGAAAACCGATCCCATGGATGTGCTGACTGAAATCAAGGTGTCCAATCTGCGTGGAAGGGGAGGAGCTGGTTTTCCAATGGGCCTCAAGCTGGAATCCTGCCGCAATACCGAAAGCGATACCCGCTTCATTATTTGCAATGCCGATGAAGGCGATCCGGGAGCCTATTCCGACCGGTATTTGCTGGAAGAAAGACCACAGGCCGTACTCTTAGGGATGATGATAGCGGGCTATGCCGCTTCCGCGAATTGGGGCGTCGTGTACATTCGTGCCGAATATCCCGAAGCTGTAAGCATCATCGAAGATGCAGTGCGGGAATTAAGAAGCAAAAATCTGCTTGGAGATAATATCCTCGACAGCGGATTCAAGTTCGACTTTAAAGTGATCAAAGCGGCTGGCGCCTACATCTGCGGCGAAGAAACGGCCCTGATCAACTCAATCGAAGGACAAAGACCCGAAGTGCGGATTCGTCCGCCATACCCCACACAAAAAGGATTATTCAACAAACCTACTGCCGTAAATAATGTCGAGACCCTGGCTGCTGTACCCTGGATTCTCAAAAATGGCGGGGCGGCTTATCGGGCCATTGGAACAGAACGATCCAGTGGAACCAAGCTTATCTGTCTGGACAGTTTCTTCAAGCGACCGGGAATTTATGAGGTGGAAATGGGTACGCCCCTCCGTAGCCTCATTGATGAGTTGGGCGGTGGTTTTGCCAAGCCGGTAAAAGCCATGCAAATTGGCGGTCCGCTGGGCGGCATCGTTCCCGTTGAAAAAATCGATTCGCTCAATATCGACTTTGAATCCTTCGGGCAGGGAGGTTTCCTGCTCGGCCACGCCTCAGTAGTCTGCATCCCGGAAAGTTTCCCGATGGTTAAATACCTGGAGCATCTCTTTGAGTTTGCCGCTTTCGAAAGCTGTGGAAAATGTTTCCCCTGCCGACTCGGCACCAAACGCGGACAGGAAATGCTGACCAAAGCAATCAAAGAAAATTACAAGATCGACAGGGAGCTCTTCCACGATCTGCTGGATACCCTCCAGGAGGGATCGCTCTGCGCCCACGGCGGGGGCATACCCTTGCCCGTGCGCAATGCCCTACAGTATTTTGAAGAAGAGCTAAGCCCGTTCTTTTTACAAGAGGATTGAAGATAGAGGAGGGAGGATAGAATGATTTACAATCTTCCCGAGTAAAACGCATTAAACGTATAAAACGTGTAAAACGATCCACCATGACCACCGAACCGAATATATCGACCAAATATGCCTACCTAAACGGACAAGCCTTCGAGATCGAAGAAGGGGAGACTGTTTTAAATTTTCTGCGCCGACACGACCCTTCCCGGAAAGTGCCTACGCTCTGTGATTCACCCAATCTGGATCCATTTGGTTCCTGCCGGGTGTGTAGTGTGGAAGTCGCCCTGGAAGAAGGCGGCAAGCGCAAAACCATGGCTTCCTGCCATACGCCGGTGACAGAAGGAATGATCCTGTATCCCCATTCCAAATCCATCCGGAAGTTGCGGAAAAATATCCTGGAGTTGGTGATCACCGACCACCCGCTCGATTGTCTGACCTGCGAGGTGAATGGCAATTGCGAGTTGCAAACGGTAGCCGGAGAAGTGGGGATTACAGATATTCGATATCCGGAAGGAGAAAATCATCTGGACAAAGAAAAAGATCTGAGCCATCCTTACATGGTTTCTGACCTGTCAAAGTGTATCAACTGTTATCGTTGCGTTCGTGCTTGCGATGAGGTGCAGGGACAATTGGTTTTGAGTATGGCCGGACGTGGATTTGACAGCCACATTGTAAAAGGCGCGGATACCTCCTTTTTCGATTCTGATTGTGTGAGCTGTGGCTCCTGTGCGCAGGCTTGTCCGACGGCTGCTATTACCGATGTTTTCCAATCCAAGTCGAGTGTTAATGCAGAGAAAACCCGCACCGTTTGTACCTATTGCGGCGTTGGTTGTAATTTGGAAGTTACCGCAACCGAAGACGATATTCTCAACATTCGTGCTCCCTGGGATGCGGAAGTGAACAGCGGGCATACCTGTCTGAAAGGCCGATATGCTTTCCAGTTTTACGATCACCCGGAGCGTCTGCGTACGCCGCTGATCAAAAAGGACGGGGAGTTGGTGGAAGCCACCTGGGACGAGGCTTACGATCTGATCGTATCCAAATTTCAGGACTATAAAAAGAATGACGGACCTGATTTTCTGGCTGGTATTTCTTCTTCCCGTTGTACCAACGAGGAGAACTATTTGATGCAGAAGTTTATGCGGGCCGTAGTGGGTACCAACAACATCGACGGTTGTGCCCGGGTTTGTCACTCACCGACGGCACTCGGTATGCAGCGTACTTTTGGTACAGGCGCAGCGACCAATTCCATCGAAGATCTGAAATACACCGATTGCATTATGGTTATTGGTGCCAATCCGACGGAGGGGCACCCGGTTACCGGAGCCAAGTTTAAGCAGCATGCGATGAAGGGCAAGACCACCATCGTGATCGATCCCCGGAAAACGGAGATTGCCAAGTATGCCCAATACCATTTGCCGCTCAGGCCAGGAACCAATGTAGCCATGCTCAACATGATGATGTACTATATCATCGATGAGGGGCTGGTAGATGAAAGCTTTGTCAATAACCGCACCGAAGGATTTGCCGAATTCCTCGAAGGCATCAAAAAGCTGGATGTTGATGAGATGGCACGTATCACCGGTGTGGATAAAGAACTGGTTCGCCAGGCTTCCATTGCTTACGCTTCCGCGAATAATGCCATGTCCTTCCACGGACTGGGAGTTACGGAGCATTCGCAAGGTACCTTCACGGTAATGCAAATCGCCAACCTCGCTATGATCACCGGCAATATCGGTCGGAGAGGAGTAGGGGTGAATCCGTTGCGCGGACAAAACAATGTGCAGGGTAGTGCCGATATGGGCGTTCAGCCGCACCAGGGTGCCGGGTATCTCGATATCACGAAACCTGAAGTAAATCAGAAGTACAATACCTTTTACGGGGTGGAAGTGCCCAGCCACATTGGCTACAAGATTCCGGAGATGTTTGATGCTGCGCTCGATGGCAAATTAAGAGCCATCTGGATCATCGGCGAAGATGTGGTGCAGACCGATCCCAATACACAGAAAGTTATCCGCGCTTTGGAAGCAACAGACTTTGTAGTTGTGCAGGAGTTGTTCATGACAGAGACCGCCAAATATGCCGATGTCGTACTTCCGGGAGCATCTTTCCTGGAAAAGAGCGGCACCTTTACCAATGGGGAGCGTCGGGTACAAAGAGTCAATCAGGTGGTTCCGCCTGTCGGCGAAAGTAAAGCCGATGGTCAGATCATCGTTGATGTTATGAATCGCATGGGCTATGCCCAACCAGACTATACGCCAGACGGTATGCTGGAAGAAATCTCTCAGATCGTGCCCTTCTTTGCCGGCATCAAATGGGACGAACTCGGCGAGAACGGCAAGCAATGGCCGGTAGCCAAAGACGGGACCGATACCCAGATATTACACTTAGATCAGTTTAAGCGAGGCCTGGGCTATTTTGAGTTCCACGACTTCGCGGAAACCAGCGAGATTTTGGAACACGGCAAAGAATATCCTTACATCTTAACCACCAATCGCAAACTGGAACATTACAACTGTGGTGCCATGACCCGCCGCACGGGTAATGTGGAGATCCTCACCGAAGATGTTTTGGTGATCAATCCGCAAGACGCTTCCGGCAACGGGATTAAACACGGCGATATGGTTTGTGTAGAAAGCCCACGGGGCAAAGTAGACATTCGTGCTGCTGTCTCCGAAGACGTGAAACCTGGTGTACTAAGCACCACTTTCCATTTCCCGGAGATCATGGTCAACAACCTGACCTCTGATGTACATGATACGGAAGCTATGTGTCCGGAGTACAAGGTCGTGTCTGTTCGGATTCGGAAGAGTAAGGGGAAATATGCGAAGTAGGTTTTAATGCTTAATTTTTAGTTTTTAATTGGGTTGAGGTCGGCTTCGCCTCCGGGGGAGTCGCCCACCAACATACTCCCCTCCATTTTAAGGGAGGGGCCGGGGGGGGGTTCAAGTGGAACGTTTATCGTTGATCGGAAAGCTTTGAGAGAATCCCGGTTTCCGTACCACGTCGGACGTACCACGTACAACGGAAAAAACGGAACCAACGGAAAAAACGGAACCAACCAACGAGCAACCAGCCAACCAGCGATACGAGTACGTTTCGAAAGAGTTGAGAGGGTAGAGTTGAGCGTTGAGCGAATCCCGGTTTCCGCACCACGTCGGACGTACCACGTTCTAACGGGAGTAACGGGAACAACGGAACCAACGGAAAGAACTATTTCACCAATACACCAATACACCAATACACCCTTCACCATTTCACCCCCTCCCCAACCACTCCACCGCCGCCTCAATCTGCGGGTCTTCGCTGGCTGTAGGGGTAAAATCATTGAAAGGGATGAAAATCTCCGGTTGAACCTTGTCCTGATAGACATTTAGTTTGCGGTCGGCATAGTAGCTTTCGGCCAACATGAAAACAAGGTTTTCCTGCAAGGAATGCCAGCCGTTTACGGTAGTGTATCCTGCGGTAGGCTCACCCAAAATGAGTGTATTAGGCCTTTCGGCGAAAGCCACGGCAAGCGCTTCCCCGCTGCTGGAGGTGTAGGGACCAATCAGCACCGCTACTTTCGGACAAATATGTTGCGGTTTGCATTCGGCCGGGAGGTCGGTTGTTTGATATTCATCGTAAAAGAAGTTTCCTTCCTTGATGTACCAGTTGGCTGTAATTTGCTGGTCGACATCGAGTGCACCGCCTACAACCCCGTCTCCCAGTAGCGGACCAATACCGCTGAACATGGGATACATGTTTCCCCCGCCATTGAGACGCAGATCGACTATCCAGCCTTTGGGAGATTGCCTGAGTAATGCACAGTAAATGGCACGAATCTGCGCCGCTTTCTCCTGAATCATATCCGGATTGAAGGCAGGAATGACGGGAATACTGATGTAGGCAATGGAGTCCCGAATGATTCTTCCTTCCGGAATAAATTCACCCGATTGAATCCGGGTCCAAAGCTCCGGATCAAAGTGATTACCTGCCTTGTCCTCGCTTTGTTTACGCGTTTTGTTGAAGCGTTGATTGTTGTAGATTAGTCCGCCGTGATAATCGCCGATTTGGGCGTAGAGGTATTCCACGGCCGGAACCAGGTCGCTCAAATCATTCGCGGAAGCGCACATGTTGTGCATATTATTGCGAATGTCCTGCCAATCGTGCTCGTGTTTGTGTATGCTAAGGTCGGCGCTCCAATCGACAATTCGATCTATATAAGCCTGTAGGGTATCTGTGTGAATGCGCTGGGCATGCAGGCAGACCGAATTGCCGAGCAGGAGACCAAAAATCAGGATGGAGGGCAGGTTTTTCATCGGGATCAGTTTGAGATGGCCTAAAGGGCTTGGGTCTTAGGTTTTCTTCAAACGGATCCAATTGTTTAAATGTTGTATTCTCTCCATAAAATGGGAATGCCCGGATCAGGAGTACTGATCCGGGCATATCCTAAGTTACGTCGCTATATTTTACATATACTTTCTGACGAAAGCATAAAAGTCAACTTTTAATTCCATGTAAATCTTGCGGAAAGTTTCCATTCGGTCCCGCATGCCATCGTGATCGTGAAAATGCACGTGGTCAATCGCTACCGGATGATCTTTGGCAAAATTGGCGATTCCCTGCTCCTGAATTTTGATATCGTGCTTAAGGGTGTCTATCACTTCTTTTTGTCGGATATACTGGTTCTGAAACCTTTCCAGGTGAGCAAGCACATCATTGTTGGTCCAGCGTTGCGAAATTTCTTCGAGGCGGTTTTCAAAGATGTTTATTTCGTCGCTGTAAAAGTCTAATTCTTTAGTCCATACGGTATGATCAAAGTGTAAATCACCGATATACACCCGATCTTTTTTTTCAATGTCTGGCATCTTGTGTTCTATTTTGGTTACAGGATAAAGGTATTGCTTTCCCATCCTCCATGCGGGGAGGAAAATCACCCTTTTTGAGGTATAAAAATCATCCGACAAATTTGTTCGAGAGATTGGGCCGGATATAAAAAGAAACCCCGTATACAGACCAGCTGCATACGGGGTTTCTTTTTTCGCTTTTGCGAATTTCTTACCGTACAAACTTGCGTACATCGGTTTTGAAACCATCAGTCAGGTGCAGCAGGTAAAATCCGCCTGGCAGATCAATGTTGGAGAAGTCTTTGCGGTTAAAACCTTCAAATGCTTCAAAGTCGATCGTCTCCAGTGCCTGACCACTCAGGTTGTAAATCGTGGCCGTAAATTTGCCGCCTTGCGGGGCGTAATACTGCAGGCTGATTTCCTGATCGGCTGAAAAAACGCTCTCGATTTGGAAAGTCTCCTCTGCATCCGGACGAACCGTTACCAGGTGCGACAAAGAAGCGGTACCGTCGATGTCAATTTGGTTTAGGCGATAGTAGATTTGGTCTACATTGCTCAGTGCTTCTGAATCTAAATATTTGTATTCCAGCTCAGTGAAACTTTCTCCGGCAGCAGCCAACTCACCGATGGCTTTAAATTCGCGGCCGTCGTAAGAACGCTCGATGATAAATTTATCGCTGTTGGTTTCGGTAGCGGTGGCCCAGCTCAATTCTACAGCCTGATTGTCTAATTTACCGGAGAAGTAGATCAACTCTACCGGCAGGGTTACACAAACCGGTGTCTGGAAATCTCCACAGTCGTTTTCAACGACACAGTAAAAAGCACTTCCCTGGTGGTTGGAACCGATATTGGTTACGGTAAGCGTAGACACTTCATCTACGGTTATTATGGTAAAATCACCTCCGGTAGAAATCGGGTTATCGTTTTCATACCAGGTGAAGGTAAGTCCGAGGTTGTCGGGATCTTCAGCCGTAACAGAAATATTGGCCACATTCGCCACTACGGTACAGGTGTTGAGCAGGAGCGAGGGAGAGGTACCTGAGGTAATGGTCACATCCGTTGTATCCGCTCCACAGAAATTCGTGGCTTCCAGTTCGTAGGTATTAGGGTTTGCCGTTTGCCAGCTTGCCTGATCTTCCGGACCAGGTGTCCAGTTATAGGTAGCGGTAATGCCTTCACCACCTTCTCCGATTAAGACCACCGGGTTGCCGTCGCAAATAATACTGCCATCCGGAGTACGAATTTTAGCTACTGGTACGTCATTAACCGTAACAGTAAATGATACTGTAACAACATCTGTAAGGAAGAGTGGATCTGAGGACAAGTCCAGTTCCACCGTATATTCTCCTACAGGAACTCCGGTTGCAATAACACTACAACCTGTGAAATTCATTCCGCCATCGCTAACGCTTCCGGCTGTTGGGCCTGCCAATACCAGCGGACTGGTTGTAGAATACTGATAATAAGTCGGTTGTCCATTTACGCCAGAATCAATAATTTGAGCAAAGACTCCTCCGCCCTGATTGTTTCCGCTGGAGCAAATGGTAAACGGACTAGTTGAAATGCCGACAGAATAATCAATCTGCGCCGATAAAGAACCGACAAAAAAGAAAAGGGATAAAACGCTGATAAGTGTAAAATGCTTCATGGGAGAACGGTTGTTGGGTGATTGTTTTCACCAGTAATATGAGTAATTAAATGTTTCCAAGAGCGAAACGTATTCAAAAATAGGGGGTGAGGTTGTTTAATTGTGCCACAAATATAAATTTAATTCTCTTTTGAAACTCAATCAAGGGGCGATTGTTTAATTATGCGATAATCTTTGGCACTTTGGCATTTTGCTCAAAAACTTGTGTCTAAGTATTCATTATAGTTCCTTTGCCGAAATTTAAAGCTCTATGGCCCGACGCCGCAATACAAATAATGACGAACCACTCCCAAAGCTGAATAAGGAGACGCTTTCCAAAGCCCTGGAGATCTTTCAGTATATCAAACCCTATAGATGGTATTTGTTCTTTGGATTGTTGCTGCTGTTTTTGTCCAGCCTGGTATTTATGGTCTTTCCTTACCTCAGCGGGGTGATGGTCGACGTGGCGCAGGGTAATTCCGACTGGCGTTTTTCGCTGCGGGATGTCGGACTGGTTCTTATCCTGATTTTGGTGGTCCAGGGTTCCATTTCTTATGCACGCGTCATGCTTTTTGCCAAGGTCAGTGAATATGGTATTGCCAATGTGCGCCGGGCGTTGTATAAAAAGATGGTGTCCCTGCCTATTGTGTTTTTCGAGGAGAGCCGGGTCGGAGAGTTGGTTAGTCGTCTGACATCCGATGTGGAAAAACTATACAATGCATTTTCGATTACCCTGGCCGAATTTCTCCGGCAGGTTATCATTCTTATTTCCGGCGTGGTTTTCCTGGCCATTACTACTCCCCGGCTGGCTTTGATCATGCTGGCTACTTTTCCCCTTGTCGTCGTTGCAGCGATGATTTTCGGACGTTTTATCCGCCGCTTGTCCAAAAAGCGACAGGAGGAATTGGCCGATTCCAATACCATTGTTAGCGAAACAATGGCTACCATACAGACGGTAAAAGCATTTACGAATGAAGCTTTTGAGTATTTGCGTTACGGCGGTAAAATCGACCGGGTGGTTACTGTCTCAATGGCTTATGCACGCGGTCGCGCCATTTTTTCAGTCTTTGTAATTACCCTCCTTTTTGGCGCCCTTTTCTTCATCATCTGGCAGGGAGCTAATATGCTTCAACGCGGCGACATCAGTGCCGGAGACCTGATTGCCTTTGTATCCTATACAGCCATTATCGGGGGGGCTATTGCCGGGCTGGGAAATTTCTACACAGAAATTCTCGGAGCTATTGGTGCAACCGAGCGGGTACGCGATATCCTGAACCGGGAAAATGAAATCTTTCTGGATACAGATGAATTATTGGAGGATGGCGCTCCCCAAACCCTAAAAAGACTAAAAGGGAATATAGAATACCAGGACGTTCATTTCCGGTATCCTACCCGGGAAGATGTAGCGGTTTTGAAGGGGCTTTCCCTGGATGTGGATGCCGGGCAAAAGGTGGCACTGGTAGGTGCTTCCGGAGCCGGTAAATCTACCATCGTGCAGCTGCTCTTGCGTTTTTACGATTTTCAGGAAGGGCAAATCCTGGTAGATGGCCGTCCTGTTTCCAATTATGATATTTCTGCCTTGCGGCGAAATATCGCTATCGTTCCGCAAGAAGTGATCCTGTTTGGAGGCACCATTCGCGAAAATATTGAATATGGGAAACCAGGAGCTTCCGAGGAGGAGCTTATTGAAGCCGCCAGCAAGGCAAATGCCTGGGAGTTTATTCAGGAATTTCCCGAGGGCTTGGATACCATTGTTGGTGAAAGAGGCGTAAAACTTTCTGGCGGACAAAGACAGCGTATCGCTATTGCCCGGGCGATTCTCAAAGATCCCGCCATCTTACTGCTGGATGAAGCCACTTCTTCCCTGGATGCTGAATCCGAAAAAGTGGTACAGGACGCACTCAACACCCTGATGCAGGGCCGTACGTCGATCATTATTGCCCACCGCCTGGCTACCATCCGGGAAGTGGATTGTATTTATGTGATTGATCGGGGGCGCATCATTGAGAAAGGAACGCATGAGGAGTTGTCACTTATGGAAGAAGGTGCCTACAATAATTTGGCAAAATTGCAATTTGAGATCAGTTGATTGAATTGTATCTTATACCTTTCTTTCATCAAAACGACTTCTTATCAAATATTCAAAAACAATCTATTGGCTCTTGGCTGTTTTGCTGATCGGCCTTATCGCCTGGTCCGGTTATGAAATTACCACCTGGCAGAATGTGTTGGGTAATGGCAGGATGTTGCTTTGGGCATCCGTGCTGGGAGCTGCAGCCGGATTGCTTGTAGGAAATATCCTGGCAAGAGGCTATGACGATCAGGTTGACCAAATTCGCCTTCGGGCTTTAGGCTTGTTTGGCGGTATTATCCTATTTATTGCCGGAGCCAGTTTTTTGAACCGTACCTTCGCAGATGAAGAACGGCCTGTCACGGTTACCTTCGTAGGGCAAAAAATGTATGGAGCCAGCCGCTTTGGTATGACCGGAGATTCCATCAAAGCAGATGGGTATTATCTCTACTTTAAAGTGCCCGAACGGGACGATACCAGTCGGATTCGACTGGAGTATGCTTATCCTACCCCTGCAGCTGGCGAACAAATGGAACTTCCCATCCGCGAAGGGCTGTTTGGTGTAGAATTAGTAGACCTCAAATAAGCTGTTGTTGAAAAAAGCCACCTTTAAACACGATTTGCAAGCACTTACGACTTTTGCAGTACCGGCTTTCGCCGAAAGGCTGGAAAAGATCGAAACCAGTGCTCAACTACAGACACTCATTGCCTCTGGTGAAAAAATAAACCTGATTCTCGGAGGCGGAAGCAATATCCTCTTTACCCATAACCCCAAAGGGCTGGTGGTGCAAAACCTCATTAAGGGAAGAGAGCTAATCCGGGAGTCCGGAGATGATGTGTGGTTGCGTTTTGGCGGTGGAGAGAACTGGCACGAGGTTGTTTCCTGGTCTTTGGAAAATGGCTACTTCGGACTGGAAAACCTTTCTCTGATCCCCGGCACGGTAGGAGCAGCGCCCATTCAGAACATCGGCGCCTATGGCGTGGAGTTGAAGGATCATTTTGCCTGGCTGGAAGCGGTTGACCTCAAAACCGGAGATGCTCACCATTTTGAATCGGAAGCTTGCCAGTTTGGTTATCGGTATAGCGTTTTTAAAGGCCCCTTGAAAGGCCGCTACATGATCACCCATGTTGTTCTGAAGCTTTCCAGGCAGGCGCGTTTAAAGTTGGAGTACGGAGCCATTCGCACCACTTTGGAAGAAATGCAGGTAGAGAATCCACAAGCTGCGGATGTGAGTCGGGCTGTGATCCATATTCGCCAAAGCAAATTGCCCGATCCTAAGGAATTGGGCAATGCCGGTAGTTTTTTCAAGAATCCTCAAATTCTGGTTGATCAGTACAACTCCCTTCGGAAGACTTATCCTAATATGCCTGCATACCCCATTGACGAAAAAAGGGTGAAAGTTCCAGCAGGATGGCTGATTGAAAAGGCCGGATGGAAAGGCAAACGGATTGGCAACACCGGTTGCCATGCCCGTCAATCACTGGTTATAGTGAATTCGGCATCAGCCTGGAAAGAGAGGTCAATGTCCTCTGATTAGTCAATACCCGGATCGTCTTCCGGCGGAACATAATCTTTCTCCTTTTTGGATAAAATGCGGGTATATCGTTTGGGATTCAAACGGATGTCCTGAAGCAATAACTCCAAATGTACGAGTGACTCATCCAGTTGATCATACATTTTGCGGTCGTTGAGGAGCAATCCCAGTGTACCCTCTCCGGATTTTAGTTTATCGGTTAGAACCGCCACATCGGCAATGGCCGTATTAGCCCCTTGCAAAGTCGTTTGAAGGTCGGACAGTGTCGCATTCAGTTCTGCTACCGTCTCATTCAACTTAGCTGCCTGAAGATCTGCAGTTATTTGGTTTACATTTTCCAAAGTTCCGGAAATCTGTTCCTGATTCGCATCAATATTTCCGGTGATGCCGGAAAGGTTATCCATCGTTTGATAGGTCGGCCCCTGGCGCGCCAGCAATGCGTTTACCAGTTGGGTGGTGGTCTTCATATTGGCGATAATATCCTCCAGATTCTGACCAGTTTCACCCAGGGTTTCGTTGCTGGAAATCTTTACAGCTACGGTATCAACTAGTTTCTGGAAAGAGGAAGTGACAATTTGAAGATAACTATCCAGGGTTTCTTCGGGAACCATAGAACTAATCATACCCAGGGTTTTGCCTTCCAGAAAGTCTCCGCTTTCTTTACAGCAATTCCCTTTGAGTTTGAGGGAAACGAATTTGTCGCCCATAAAACTTCCGGTATTGATTTCTGCGACGGTTTGGTCCGGAATTTTTAAATCATTTTCAATATTAAGCGTAACAATAAGCTTCTGGTAGTCTTCCGGATCCTGAGAAACAGCCTGAACAAGGCCTACCTGATAACCATTCAGATAAACGGGATCAGACTGCCGGAGTTGACTCACATTGTCGAAACGTATATAAAAAGTTTGGGAATTGGTAAAGACATTCTTGCCCTTGAGGAATTGGTATCCAAAGATGAGGAGAAGAATAGCGGCAAGGGCAAAAATCCCAATTTGAATCTCTCTTTTCATATCTACAGGTGATCTCTTGTTAGTTATAGAGTTTAGGTGGCCTGAGTGTGCATAAGAAAATGCTGCAAAAACCAGAAGCCATACTCTGAGGTAAACGGATGAACCGCCGCCCTCGTTCTAAGCGGCCCCAAATTTCTCCAAAATTTTCCACTTTACGGGAGATTAACGCGCTTTTCTTCCAGAAGCTTGTGGTAATCAGGGTCGGATTTCCTCAGAAAGCAGATCTACAGCCTCTTTGACAGTGATCTTTTTATGGCCTTCGTATGCTACAATAAATGCATCGGAGAAGCCAATATCCTTCAACAGCGATAAGGCTGCCCGTGCTTGCTGAAGGTTGGTGAAAGCCAGCGCCTGGTATTTGAAATAGTTGCCTTCTTCTACAACCTGCACCTGATAGGGCACGGCATTCCATTGTTCGGTGCTAACATTCAAAGGCCGCGGAGAAGCTGCCAGTTGTATGCGAAGCTGTACCTGTGCTTTTTCAGTGGCGACCGGTTTTTCAGGTATAGTCGACACGCTTTCTGTTCCGGATTCTTCAGGAAATGAGGGATCAGGCAGGTCGACGGGTTGCTCAACTATCGGAGGAGCCGTTTCTGATTTTACAGGCTCGGGAGCTGGTGTGGGTGCCGCTGTTTCAGGCGCTGCAATCCTGGCTGCTTCCTGCCAGAGTGGTTCGAAATTTTCTTTAGGGGTGCCTTCGACCTCAGACTTGTAGTGACTGAATGCCCGTACCAGGGAATGGGCAATTTGTTGCTGGCCTTCCGGCGAATAGAGATAATCTTCATCCTTACTGTTGCTCAGATATCCGGTCTCTATCAAAACCGAGGGCATGGCTGTAGCACGTAGTACCAAAAAGCCGGCCTGGCGCACACCCCGACTTTTACGACGGGTATCGATAAACATGCGTTCTTCTACCAGTTCGGCAAATCGAATACTTCGATCCAAATAGGCGTTTTGGAACATGGAAATCATTATGTGGCCTTCCGGCGAATCCGGATCGTAATCGTAATTAGCTTCATAATTGTCCTCCATATAGATAGAGGCATTCTCGCGTTTGGCTACATTTAAATTTTCCTCTTTGCGGTGCATACCCAGCACATAGGTTTCCGAGCCATTGACGCGCAAACTGTGCGGGAAATAATTACAATGTACAGATATGAAAAGATCGGCTTTGTTTCGGTTGGCAATCGCGGCTCTTTCGTGAAGCGGAATAAATACATCGGTTTCCCGGGTGAGAATAACTTTCAAATTTGGATATTTGGCCCGCAGAGATTCGGCCATCAATTTGGAGATAGCCAGGGCGATGTGCTTTTCGCGGGAGTGAGATCCGCTGCATCCCGGATCGTGGCCTCCGTGCCCCGGATCAATTACCACAACTTTCAATTCGTCGGATAACGGGTCTTGCAAAGGAACTTTAATACCTTTGAGGTCTCCGGGTGGGATAGACCGGGCTGTTTCCGTAGAACAGGCTTCAGGTATCTTCCATCCTGCAGATAGGGGAGAACTGTTAAAGTTTGCCGAAAGAAACGGCAAAACTAAGAGGAGGAACGTTTGGAAAAGGGGCTGCCGAAAAATCATGGATGTATTGTTTCACCGGGTATAACCCAAAATAACAGGGCTGCCGGTCCATTGTCGATATACAAAGTAAAGGAATTCACCGCTTGAAAGCAAAAGTACAACTTACTGTTTGTCTGATCCTTACCACTCTGGGAAGCCTCTTGTCGCAGATCCCGGAGCAGGACAGTATCCTGGTGGATTCAACAAGCCTTTTGCTGGACAGCATTATTTCCGGCTTTAATGCAGCCCCAGACACTACCGGTTTATCCCAAATTACCATTTCTCCGGATGCCCCACCGGAAGGCATTGATTATGTTTCCCGGGATTCTATGATCTACGATATCGAGAACCAAAAGATCTACCTCTACGGGGAAGCAAAAATAAATTACACTTCCATCCAGCTGGAGGCTGATTACATCGAGTTTGACTGGTCTACCAACATCGTTTATGCCAAAGGACTTCCCGACAGTACCGGGCGCATTAGCGGGCAACCTGCTTTTCAGGATGGCGAGCAGCGTTTCAATGCATCGGAGATGCGCTACAATTTTAAATCCGGTAAAGGGATTGTCTACGATGCAGCTACTACCCAGGATGAATTGTATGTGCTGGGAGAAAAAGCAAAGTATATTACCTCTCAGGATACGAATCACACCGATGTGATTTACAGCAAACGTGCGATATTCACCACCTGTAATCATCCGGAACCCCATTTTGGCATTCGGAGTACCAAGCAAAAGGTAGTGCCCAATCAGGTAGCTATTGTTGGTCCTTCCAATCTGGAAATCATGGGCGTGCCTACTCCTGTTTGGCTGCCCTTTGGATTCTTTCCGCTTAGCAAGACGAAGTCAACCGGACTTATCTTTCCACGGGGCTATCAATACAATCCATCCGGAGGATTTGGCCTCCGAAATGTGGGATGGTATTTTCCCATCAATGATTACATGGATCTTCAATTGACCGGAGATGTTTTCATCAAGGGAAGCTTCCGCCTGCGGTCAACGGTCAATTATGCGAAACGCTACAAATACCGGGGTGGCTTTACTTTTGAATATGGCAACAATCGCGTGGAGAATGAATCTAATGGAGCCTTTGAGCGTACACAGAATTTTCTCCTTACGCTCCGCCACAATCAGGATGCCAAGGCGCATCCCTCCCGATCAATAGGCGGGAATATCACCATTCAGACCAATGATGCGATTCGGTCTAATTACAACGATGCCAACTCGCAGCAGAATACCAACCTGAGTTCGAGTTTTAACTACAGTGAATCTTTCCCGGGAAGACCCTATACTTTGTCTGCCGGTTTGACCCACTCACAGAACACCAAGACCCGGAAAGTAACGATAAACTTCCCAGACTTCCGGTTTAACCTAAACTCCGTTTATCCTTTTCAGAATAAAAAGGGCAGCAGCGGCGGAAACCCTACCTGGTACGAAAAAATTGCACTAACCTACCGCGGAGAAGCAAAAGCTACCTTAAACGCAACAGATACAACGCTGTTTGATCCCTCTACCTTGCAGAATATTCGCTACGGAGCCCGGAATAATATTGACTTAAATACCAACCTGAAACTGTTTAAGTATTTCAATATTACACCATCGGCAGATTATACGGAGATCTGGTATTTCCAGAAACAGCAGAAGTTTTTTGATCCGACCATCATGGAAACGATCGAGTTTGACACGCTGGAAAACGGAGAGATAGAACAGATCATTACCGATGTACAGTACGGAGAAGTGATTGATTCTACACTGACTGAATTTACTCCCTTGCGTCAATACCGGCTGGGCGCCAATATGGATACCAAGTTGTTTGGTACCGTCTTGTTTAAAAAAGGCCTGATCCGGGGTTTCCGGCACCAGATGACCCCTTCGGTAGGGGTATCTTTTGTTCCGGATTACACCAATCCGAATTTGGGCTACTTTCAGGAAGTTCAGGTGGATACCCGATTTCCGGATTCTACCCAGACCTATTCCATCTTCGAAAATGGCATTTATAATAAACCCAATCAAAACGGGCAGCAATTTCTGATTAACTACGGATTGCGAAATATTGTTGAAACCAAGCTGTATTCAAAGCAGGATTCTTCCACCCGTAATGTGCGCCTCCTGCAAAGTTTCGATTTTCGCGGAAGCTACAATATGGCGGCTGAGGAATTTAACTGGAGTACCATAAGCTTAAACGGGAGTACCCGGATTTTTAACGGGGTAACCAATTTGCAATTTCGGGCCACCTTTGATCCCTACATGGAAGATTCAGAAGGAGAGCGGATCGAAGAATTTGTATGGAACGACCGACGATTACCCGCCCGTCTGACCAATGCCAATCTTCGCGTTACTTCTACATTACGGGTCTCGGATATCCGCAATATGTTTAAGGCGAATAATCCGGGGGAAGAGCAACTTGCTCCAGGTGCAAATACAAAAAAAGGAGATTTGCTCAGTTTGTTTGAAAACTTTAGCATCAATCATACCCTGGTGATCGATCGTACGAAAATGGGAGGCGTAGACACACTGGCGATCACCTCCAATACCATCTACTTCCGCGGAAACATCGACCTGACGGAGAAGTGGCGGGTGACCGTTGGTAGTTTTGGATACGATTTTGTCAATAAGGGGATCACCTTCCCGTCTTTGGCTGTAACCCGGGATTTGCACTGTTGGGAGATGGGAATATCCTGGCAGCCAACGCTCAATACTTATGCT
The DNA here is from genome assembly GCA_018222965.1 of Bacteroidota bacterium. Taxonomy (GTDB): domain Bacteria; phylum Bacteroidota; class Bacteroidia; order Chitinophagales; family Saprospiraceae; genus JAAEZH01. Next base: position 73,950 of record JAAEZH010000014.1, on the reverse strand, counting down.
TTCTATCTGCGGGTTGATCAGGGGAGTTTCCTCGACTTCCTCAATATTCCTTATCGCAAAGGCAGTCAGGATCCATTCTTCAATACAGCAGGCGGAGGCTATGGCGGATTCGGCGGATTTTAACCTATCTTTCCCGCAATGAAAATCTAGATTATCTCCTTTCCGAAGATCATATTCCGATTCATCGACCTCTTGCTTTATGGCAATTTCTGGATCGCCCTTTGCTCCACGGCACTGGTTTGGCAAACAGAATGGTTGCTTTGGCAGGTCTTTGATCCTTTTTCGGACCTTTCTCTCTTCGTTTTTTGTTCCACGCTTTTCCTATACGCCATGCATCGCATTGTCGGACTCGAAAAAGTAGCGGCCTTTCACGAGCAGGGACGTTTTCGGGTCATTGCCCGTTACAAAAATCATATTCGGGTTTATGCAGTGGCAGGAGCGATAGGGGCAGCCTGGTTTTTCTTCAGGCTGGAACCGCTGAGCCGATGGCTGATGATTCCGAGTGGACTGATTTCGCTGGCTTATGTCATTCCTTTTAGCAATACCGGTTTGAGATTGCGGGATATCCACTATGTAAAAATCTTTCTGATTGCCCTCGTCTTTTCCTGGGTCAGCGTTTTTCTTCCGGTATTTGAAACAGGACACCCCCTAGAGGGCAGCCACTGGTATATGCTGGCCGAACGCTGTTTGTTTTTATTGGCCATCACCTTGCCTTTCGACAGCCGGGATTTGCGGGTCGATGAGCATACCCAGGTGAAAACAATACCGACCTTGCTCGGCAAGCAGAAGTCCATGCAGTTGGCTTTGCTGTTGATCACCCTGGCAGCTATACTGGCCCTGCTGAACTGGAACCAGGCGGTTTACCCAACAGCGGAAACCCTGGGATATTTGGCCGGCTTAATACTGACGGCGGCTTTAATTCGTTTTTCACCCGGACAAAAACACGATTATTATTTTTCCGGTTTGCTGGACGGGAGCATGTTGTTGATTTTTCTATGTACCGTTTTGGCCGCTTTTTTATGAAGACTCTTTTTTACATAGTATGCTGCTTTTTGGGACTTGGATCTCTGCAGGCTCAGCCTGCGATCGACGGCTATCCCCGTTGCGGAGCCACATTCGCGGAAGCGGAACCCCTGGAAGAAATAAAGCAGGTAGTCCCAACAAGAAGCATTTTCCGCATACCCGTGGTCGTGCATGTTGTTTACCGGGAAGAAACCGGGAATATTAGCTTCGAGCAAATTCAAAGTCAGATTGATGTACTCAATCAGGATTTTCGAGCGCTGAATGATTTGTCGGTCGTACCGGGGCCGTTTGAAGACCGCATCGCAGACCTCCAAATGGAGTTTTGCCTGGCTGTTCGGGCTCCGGATGGCAGTATTACTTCCGGGGTCACCCGACGGGAAACAGCCATCGATAATATTGGTCTCAAAACGGAACTATACTATTCAGAAATGGGTGGCCGAAATGCCTGGGATCCGGATGCATACCTTAATATTTGGATTGCTGATATGGGCGAAAATCAAACCGGGAGATCCAGTTTTCCGGGGCAGGGCTTGCGGGAAGAGGACGGGGTCGTTATCGATCCCCGATATTTTGGAACGATCGGTCTGGCCGAAGACCAGGCGCCTTATAATCTCGGACGTACCGCCACGCATGAGATCGGTCATTATTTCAATTTGCTACATCCCTGGGGGCCCGACCCGGTAAGTTGTCAGCGAGACGATGGCGTAACAGATACGCCGGAAACCGGGCAGACGTTCTTAATGGAGTGTCCGGATAGTATTTTGAGCAGTTGTGGCTCTGAAGATATGCACGCCAATTTCATGTACTACACCAATGATGCCTGCATGGGGCAATTTACGCCCGGCCAGCGAAATCGGGTTTGGGCTACTTTATTTGGGGCTCGTAAAGGATTGTTGGCCAGTAAAGGATGCATCATGCCGGGTATAGAACCGGCGGAATCAGGTATTACTTTCACGCTGCATCCGAATCCCTCAGACGGCTTGTTCTACATAAAACCCAATGCTTATCCGGGTTCCCTATTAAAAATAGAGGTATTTGATACTGCTGGCAGGAAGATATGGGAGCAAAGTAGCAGCTACGAAGAAAGTATTCAAATTGAATTGCCGGAAAAGGGAATGCGAGGATTGTTTTTTGTGCGCCTTTCGGCGAATGGGTTTAGTAGTACGGAGAAACTGGTGGTGGAGTAGAGTTGGTCTGGGCAGCCGCCAGGCTGCCCAGACCAATTAAAAGTACTTAAAGTTGTGCCCGTTTTCGATATTCAGCAGTGTCTCATAGATCAGCTTGATCACATTCTCCACATCGTCTTTATGCGCGGCCTCAACCGTTGTATGCATATAGCGTAAGGGCAAAGAGATCAATACAGCCGGCACACCGCCATTGGAGTAGGCGAAGGCATCTGTATCGGTACCAGTAGACCGTGAGGCAGCTTCCCGTTGGAAAGGAATTTTGTTGTCTTCGGCCGTTTGCAGCACCAGGTCCAGTAATTTGTTGTGTACTGCCGGTGCGTAAGTTACAGAAGGACCATCTCCACTTTTAATATCTCCGATCTTCTTCTTATTGATGAGTGGAGTATGAGTATCGTGGGTTACATCGGTAACGATGGCTACATTTGGCTTGATCGTATCGGCAATCATCTCTGCTCCCCTCAATCCGATTTCTTCCTGTACAGAATTGACGATGTAAAGGGAGTAGGGGAGTTCGATCTTATTTTCTTTGAGCAAACGGGCAACCTGGGTAATACAGAAACCACCCATCCGGTTGTCGAGCGCCCGCCCAACGATATAGCGATCATTGAGAATCATCATTTCATCTTCGTAGGTGATTACACAGCCTACATGGATGCCCATCTCGAGAACTTCATCTTTGTCTTTGGCTCCAACATCGATGAAGATATTTTCGATCTTCGGTGCAAGCTTGGCGTCTTCTCCGCGGCGGGTGTGGATTGCAGGCCATCCAAAGACCCCTTTCACTATTCCCTTTTTGGTGTGAATGTTTACCCGCTTGGAAGGAGCGATCATATGATCCGATCCTCCGTTTCTGATTACAGAGATGAAACCATCATCAGAGATGTAGTGTACAAACCAGGAAATCTCATCGGCATGGCCTTCGATAACTACTTTATAGTCTTTACCGGGATTGATAACCCCGTAGAGCGTACCGTAGTTGTCGAGGTGGTATTCGTCAATATAAGGCTTGATGTATTCCAGCCAGCGCTTTTGCCCTTCCGATTCAAAACCGGTTGGGGAGGCGGTATTAAGATATTCCTTCAAAAAAGAATGCGCTTCTGCTGTTAAGATCGACATGTTACTTCGTTTTATTTTTTTCCGACCGTTTGTCGCCAGTCGGTTAGCATATCCAATTCAGAGTGTTCGACATAACCCATCTCTACGGCTTTTTTGATCAAAGCACCATAGTTTGACAGAGTAGTGTACGGACAAGCCGCTTCCTTGAAAGCGAGATCTGCCCGTTCGAATCCATAGCTAAAAATAGCAATTACGCCAACAACGGTACAACCGGCATCCCGAATTGCCTGAACAGCCTGGAGGCTGCTGCCACCAGTAGAAATCAGGTCTTCTACCACCAGCACCTTGTCTCCGGCTTCCAATAATCCTTCAATCAAATTTTGCCGACCATGTGCTTTGGCTTTGCTGCGTACATAGGCAAAGGGTTTATCCAGTGCATCTGCCAAAAGCATACCGTGAGCGATTCCGGCTGTTGCCACACCCGCTACCCGATTGAAGTCTCCAAATTCGGCGGAAGCCTCTGCCAGCTTTCCTTTGATATAATCCCGAACCTCCGGGAAGGAAAGCACTAAACGGTTATCACAGTAAATAGGGGATTGTATACCTGAGGCCCAGGTGAAAGGATTTTGGGGACTTAACTTTATTGCCTTAATTTGTAGCAGCTTTTCAGCAACTTCGGCCTGGGTGATCATAAGTGAAAATTCCTGTCAGCTTCTGATGGAAATATTTCCGGATTTTCAGGTCATTTTTGACGTAAGCGCAAATGTACAAAATCTATATCAATGACAATCCCCTGGTTTTTTCCTCCTCGCCAGGAGCAGAAGAAACCGATTGCCTGATCGCTCCTTACCGGGGGAAGATCAAATATCTCCACCATTATATTGATCTCCTCGAAAAATCGAATCACTATCGCAAAGTGGTTTTAATAAGCCCGGATCCCCAGGCCTTGTTTGAGGCGTTTAGGGGGCTTTACAAAATAGTGGAGGCAGCCGGAGGGGTGGTTCGCAATGAGGCCAGGGAAGTGTTGTTTATCTACCGTCGGGACAGCTGGGACCTTCCAAAGGGAAAGATCGATCCGGGGGAAAAGCCTAAAGAAGCAGCACTCCGAGAAGTTTGGGAAGAAACAGGGGTTGAAAACCTGAAGGCTGGCGAGTTGATCGAAACGACCTGGCATACATACAAAGACCGGAAGGGTCGTCGAATTCTCAAACCTACTTATTGGTATGCCATGGAGGCTCCGGTCCAGGAGTTAATTCCCCAGACAGAAGAAGATATAGAAGAGGCTGTTTGGAAGGCCCCGGCCGGATTTCTGGAAAGCGATCCTGTGATGTACCGCAGTATTCGAGCCATGTTGGAGCGTTATTTGGCTGTTTTCGGGCCTTTCGGCGAATAATTTCAATTTTTTCCACATTTTTTGCTTTTGTCTGTCTGAAATTATATTTGGCACATACTTCAGGTACCCGTTTTTTCCTTTGGTGATAAGGGTGTTTGTCAAATTTTTTAGGCATTATTTTTTTTGCGCTTATGTCGCATAATATCTATTAACATTTTCCCGTTTTTGATACCGCTATTTTTGCTGTAGCTTTGTAATCGTTTCGACGAAAGCTTTTCCAAAACAATAAAATGCCATGAACTTTCGCAACTGCCTTTTAGGATTTCTTTTTTTCTTTTCTGCCAATATTTTATTCGCTCAGTCTTCCTCCGAAGAAGAGTTTACAGAGAAGGGAGCTTCTCCCGTAGTTAACTCTTCCTCTCTGAATCTTTTTGCTGGTGAGGACGGCATGACATACTACATTGATTTTGAAACCATTAGCCTCAATTTGAAAGAATTGGTATTGCTTAGTGAGTTTGGAGATGTGTTGTATCGCGAGGATTTGTCAGAATTGCCTGTAAATACTATTTACGAACTTGACCTCACAGCTTACGGCACTGGTTTCTACGAAGTAGAACTCCGTACCTTTACCGGTGTACTGCGCAAGCGGCTGGAAGTCAGATAAAAAATTAAACCTTCTTTCTGCGATTAGCAGGAAGAAAAAAAGCGGCTCTCGTTTACGGGAGCCGCTTTTTTTATGGATGAAGCAAAACAACCAGGGAGGTTTTAAGAAGGGAAGCATAACAATACAGACCCCGTTATTTTCGCACCAGTTCATTTAGTCGATAAGCGATTTTATCTATCGGGTAATCCTGTTCAGACAACATGTGTACCTGATCTCCCTTTCCTCTAATCACCAAAAAGGTGACCGCTTCTCCTTTCTGTATCATCGGGTTAAAAGGGGCTGTTTCCTGAATACGCTCTTTCTTGATGTTGCGCACATCGGCATACAGGGTGTTGCCAAAAGCCGTTTCAAACTGCTCCTCGTAAAATATCACCGGCTGTTTCTTTATTTGCCGCCAACCCGTAAAAAAAGCAGTGCCTCCGGCTATTAGCAACGCAAAAAAAGACAACATGGCCAGCAGCATCCGGATGTTTAAGGTCCATTTCTGAGGCTTTCCACTTAGGAAAAACCACATACCGGCTCCCGCTGCCAGGGCCAACAGGGTGCAAAGCCAAAAGCCCATTCCCCAACCGCTGGATAAAGGTTCTATGATTTCTATGATCTTGATGTTCATAACTGTTTAACTAGTTTAATACCTCCTAACCCTATTCCTATTCCTCCAAAATAATCGTATCTGCCTCCAACTCCCGAATCAGTTTATTGAAGCGTGGAACCATCTCAGTAAAAACACTTTCCAGTTGCTGAAGTTGTGCATCAATGTCGGCAATCAATTCTTCTTTTACAGCCACTGCCTGATCGGTAGGCGGATAATCGCCCGAAGTAACCGAATTGAGGTGTGCCAGTTTGTTGGTCAGGCGGATGGGGAAATTCAAAGGATCTTGTCTGGATCGGTTCTGTGTTTGATACAGCGCTTTTTCGACGGAAGTCACAACCGAATCAATCTCTGCTGCCAGCTCCTTTAGACCTTCGTATTTGTCGGCTTCCTCCAATCGCCCGGTGTAGTTGTCAATCTGCTGACGCAGGTCTTTGATTTTGCCGATAGAGGTATGTGCTTCCGATACTTTATCAAGCACTTCCTTTGTAAAGGCTTCCTGCGCCCTCATATCGGCCATACTTGCCATACTTCGCGGGTCCTTTCGGATTTCAAATGAGGTGCTTTTGATCTGGTCGCCGACTTGCAACTCAGCCGTGTAATTACCAGGAAGTACTTTTCCCCCCCGAAGGCTGGCCCACCAGAGAATCATACCTTCAAAGCTTTCTCCACCCGGGTGGCGCATATCCCAGATATAGCGGTTGGAACCGGCTTCCGTTTTTAGTTTGTCCTTTTTTTCTTTAGCCTTCGTTGAAAAGCGGCGAATCTCATTCCCTGCACTATCCTTAAAGCTCAAAGCTACTTCGATACTATCGGCCAGGTCCGGCAGATAGTAGTAGAGTTGCACGCCACCTGCATGATTGGTGCCGTTGTTGCCTGAATTTCGAGCCTGGCCGCCATCCATTCGGTAAGCCGGCATAGGCTGGAACAGGTGGAAATCCTCTTTTGAAAGATCCGGGCTGATTTGCTTCAAAATGCGGAGATCATCCAGTATCCAGATGGAACGTCCCTGTGTAGCCACCACCAGATGCTCGTCTTTAACGGCCAGATCTGTAATAGGTACAATTGGAAGATTCAATTGGAACGATTGCCAGTTTTGTCCGTTGTCAAATGAAATATACATTCCTGTCTCTGTCCCGGCATATAAAATATCTTTCTGATCCGAGTCACAACGGATTACCCGTGTGAAATGATCTCTTGGGATTCCGTTGTCGATGCGCTCCCAGGTTTCTCCGAAGTCATCTGTTTGGAAGAGATAAGGAGTAAAGTCTCCCAGTTTGTATCGGGTGGCAGCAAAGTACATGGTTCCGGCATCATACGGACTGGCCTCAATGCTGTTTATCTGTGCCCATTCCGGTAAGCCGGAGGGCGTTACATTGGTCCAATTCTCCCCGCCGTCCCGGGATACGTGTACCAGCCCGTCGTCGGAGCCTGTCCACAGCACCCCTTCCTGTACCGGCGATTCGGCAGCAGCAAAAATGGTGCAGTAATATTCTACGGAGGTATTGTCTTTGGTAATGGGGCCACCTGAAGAACCCATTTTAGTGGAGTCGTTTGTGGTGAGGTCGGGGCTAATGATTTCCCAGCTTTGTCCTTCATTTTGACTCACATGCAATCTATGAGAAGCAGCATACAGCTTACCCGGATCATGCGGAGAAATGAAAATGGGAAAGTTCCACTGAAAGCGATAGCGCATGCCTTCCACGCCATGTCCCATTGGGTTGTCGGGCCAAACGGAGATGTTTCGGCTCATATCATTTTCGTGGTCTTTTCGTTCGATGAGCCCGTCGTAACAACCGCCGTAAACGATGTCGGGATTGCGCGGGTCAACGGCAATGTGGCCACATTCACAACCGGCTGTGGATTCCCAATCGCGTTCTCCGATAGAATATCCTTTGGTGCGATGAGCAATGCGAACCGTGCTGTTGTCCTGTTGGGCAGCATAAATCCGGAAAGGGAAATGATCGTCTACGGTCACCCGGTAAAACTGAGCAGTGGGTTGATTGTAATAGGTAGACCAGGTTTCTCCGCCGTCATAGGTCACCTGGGCGCCTCCATCATCAGCCATGATCATTCGCTCCGGATCTTCCGGTGCGATCCATAGATCGTGATGGTCTCCATGGGGTGCATTATAGGCTTGAAAGCTTTTACCGCCGTCCTTGGATTTGTGGTAACGCACATTCAGTACATAAACCACATCTTCGTCCTGCGGGTCGGCATAGATGCGGGTGTAATACCAGGCTCTTTGGCGCAAGGATCGATCCTGATTGATGCGTTTCCAGGTCTCTCCGGCATCATCAGATCGGAATACACCGCCTTTATCGGCTTCTACCATGGCCCAAACCCGATCGGAGTTTGCGGGCGAAACCGTTACTCCTATAACCCCCAGCGTACCCTCCGGCAATCCTTCGTTTTCAGAGATGTTTTCCCAGCTGTCACCAGAATCGGTGCTTTTCCACAGGGCTGATCCTTCGCCGCCGCTTGAAAACTCGTAGTGGTTGCGATATACATTCCAGGTGCTGGCGTATAAGATCCGGGGATTGTTTGGATCAAAGATGAGATCTGCCGCTCCTGCTTGATCGTTGACGTACAGGATTTTCTCCCAGTTTTCTCCGCCGTCGGTCGAGCGAAAGATTCCGCGTTGTTCATTTGGAGCAAAAATGTTGCCCAATGCAGCCACATAAACGATGTCGGGATTGTTGGGATGTACCCGGATTCGAGAGATGTGTCTCGACGCTTCCAGTCCGATTTGCTTCCAGGTTTTTCCGGCATCTACAGAACGCCACATACCGTATCCATAGGAGACATTACCGCGCAGGGTTTGTTCTCCTCCGCCCGCGTAAATCACATTGGGATCGGAAGGGCTGACAGCTATCGCTCCAATAGATCCTCCAAAGAATCCATCCGATATGTTTTCCCAGTGTCGTCCGCCGTCTTTGGTTCGCCAAACGCCGCCACCGGTAGCTCCGAAGTAGTAGAGGTTGGGCTTGCCTGCTACGCCGCTCACGGTACAGCTGCGTCCGCCTCTAAACGGACCTACGCATCGGTATTCGAGGGCATCGTAAAAGGCTTCATCTTGTTGGGCTTGCGCCGAAAGGGGATTCGTTTGGAACAGGCAAAATCCTGCCAGCAGGATAGTGGTTAGGTAGGAAGTAATTCTCATAAAAGCTGATTTGGTACCCAAAAGTGGCAAATGTTTTTGGTTATACATAGGCCGGGAGAGAAATAGTAGGCAGGAGGGCAAGGGGGTACTACAGCGATGTATTTAGCTGCCTATGCAGCATTTGGCTGTGTGAAAAACATCCTCCGGGCATTGGATGGGTTGTCTTCATTAGGTTTGTAATTGCGAGCAATTTGCTTTCATGGACAGATGGGACTCAACTGCCACAGGGATGTGCGACCCGCTCCGCAGGTCGATCTATATCATTCCTGCTAGTGCAAATGATGTCGGACCCGCTTCGCAGGTCCTTGTTATCCATTCAGATTGCTCATTGTGCGAATGCTGGAATGGGTTTAACAGAAGGAGGCATCATGACCCGCGGATGCGGGTCACACCCTCATTGCAACGGTTATCCATTTAAGGCCGACCTGCGGAGCGGGTCGCACATTAGCATTGTTTTATCCTTTAGCCAAAAATGTTTTGATTCCCCCAAAAAACGGGGCTCCACCAGTGAAGGTAGAGCCCAACGCATAATGAGAAAAAATACCCTAAGTTTAAGTGTTTATTCGGCGAAAGCCGCCTGGCAAAAAGCCACAAGAAACACTCGTTTATTTTTCGGTCAGTCGGATTTTACGTACCGCAGATTTGCCATCCTGGCGTATGTACAAGTAATAATCACCGGGGCCGTTCTGCCCAATATTTACCACATCTTCAAAAGGACCGCTAAACCCGGAAGCCTCATATTGATAAATGCGGCGTCCTTTCTGATTGTATATTTCCACGCTGGTTGTTCCAACACTTGCGAGGTCAAAAGCCAGGCGGAACTCCTGCTGTTCGGGATAGGCTGCAATACGGATAGATTTGAGCCCCAGGTCTTGTCGGGTAGACAGATCCGTGCCGTAGTTGACATTAAGTTGGTTTAACTCAGCCGCGTCTGCCTGTGAAACAGCTACCTCATAAGAGGATACATCCACGGTTTCAATATCATAGCCCCGGGTGCGAATGCGGATCATCTCGCCCAAATCTTCACCGAGCTCTTCGAGGTCATCTCCCAACTCTTCGAGATCATCTTCCACTTCTCTGGTGTCGATGCGGATGCTGTATTCTTTTTTCCCACAGTCGCAATCGTCACACTTCTTGGTTTCGCTGTAGGATTTGATTTTGACATTGGCCGATTGGACCTGATTGTGGTGCGAATAATCAATACGCAGGGGATCGCCTGGTTTTAATTGTTTCAGTACCAGGGTAATGTCGTCCCAGTCAACCATACAATAGCCGTTGAGGGCCATAATAATGTCGCCGTCTTCGAGACCTGCATCTTCCGCAGAAGAGTTTTCTACGATATTAACCTGCACCCCGCTGACATCATTGGGGTCCTCATCATAGCCCTGCATAATACCCAGGAAAGGTTTCTCGCAGGCATTGGGAGCCTTACTTTCTTTGTCTTTGGTCGACTTTTTTACTTCCGACTTGGATGTGAAGTTCACTTTTGAAGTCCGGGCTTTGCCCTTGCGTACGTAGTGTACGGTTGCGGCTTCTCCCGGTTCAAATTTCTTGAGCAGCGTGCCCAGGCTTACTTCCTCACCCACGCGGTATTGGTCAATGCCGTAGAGGTAATCCATAGGTTGCAGGCCTGCATGGTGTGCCGCAGAACCTTCCACTACTTCGGTGATGTAATAGCCATAAGGGTTTTCGAGACCGAGTTTCCGAACTTTATCGGTTGAAAGGCGATCGGAAACGACTCCGAGGAAAGCTTTTTCACCCGGATTGGGCGCAACTACGATCGGTTCGCGTTTTTGTCCGCTGCGATCAGATGCTGATCCCATAAGACCGGTGGCATTCCCTTTGTTGCCGTTGCGGATGTAGTTTACACTGATCGATTTGCCGGCGCCAGCCATATTGATGGCGATGGTCAGGTCGGTCCAGTCGAGGATGCGGTGGCCGTTAAATTCCACGATGATGTCGCCATTTTTTAGGCCAATGCGTTGGGCACTGCTGCCGTCGACAACATTAATAAGCGCACCGTCGGCTGCTTTGGTTGATGAATAAGCCGGTGACACTCCAAAGAAAGCATCTTCCTCTTTGGCTTTCGCCGAATAGTCGGCATCTTCCCTGGTACCCAGCGTGGCTTTGATTTTGCGTTTGCTGCCACTGCGGATAAGGTGTACATCAATCTTGTCGCCCGGCTCGTAATTTCCAAGCAGGCTGGCGAGGTTGACAGTACGGCTGGTGACATCATCGTCGATGCCGTAGATGTAGTCAAAGGGACGGATACCGGCTTTTTCAGCAGCGGTATTATTAATGACGCTGCTGACATAACTTCCGTACGGATTATCGAAACCAAGCTTTTCGGCTTTCTCTTTCGAAATCTTTTCGGACATTATACCTAAAAAGGCCCGGTTGCCTCCATCTTCCAGAGGCATGGGCAAAACCCGATACTGGGTTTGGGCGGAGGCAGTAAAGCTGCCCCCCAGCAGCAATACTGCGATGTAAATTAAATTGCGAAGCATAGCATTCTGTATTTCTGATTCGTGATCAAGGACAAAGTCTTAACACTTGTAGTTGCACCCGAATTATCAGGAAATTGTCAGCTTCGCGAAATCTTTTATTTTTGAGCTTCCCTGCATGCATCAAACCATCCATATGCGCAAGACTGTTTCCTTTTTGTTTCTATTAATTATTGGCCTTGGCTGCGGAAGCCAAAACCGAAAAGCTATGAGCGATTTCAAACTCGATCCTGATAATCCGCCAATTTCGGAGGTTCAGGTTCCGATAAGCATAGACCTTTTGAGCCTTCAAAATGATCTCAATACTCAATTGGGAGAGATTCTCTTTGAAGACGAAAAAGCCGATGGAGAAAACCTGCACATTCGCGCAAGCAAAAGAGAAGACATCCAATTGCAGGTGGTTGAAAACGGCATCGAATATACCGTTCCGATGAATGTCTGGCTGAAAAAGCCCTTCCGTCTGGCGAATGTGGAAGGAGAGGGGCAGATCGATGTAAAACTGCGCACCACTTATGACATTGGTACTGACTGGACATTTGTAACGGCTACCCGCGTGCTTGAGCATGAGTGGCTCGAAAAGCCCCGCCTGAAAGTGGGCTTTGTAAATTTGCCGGTGGAAGCCGTTGCCGACAAGGCACTGGAAAGATCCCGGGAATTGATCGAAACGGCTATTGATGATCAGATCGCCAATCAACTTAACTTGCGGGCCGAGATTGATGCCGTCTGGCAACAGTTATACCAACCTTTTGGCTTGTCGGAAGAGTATCCAAGCTGGATGTTGTTGCAACCTCTTTCGCTGGGCATGACCCGTTTGGTGTCAGACGGACACACCTGGTCTTCAGTCCTTACCCTGAAAGCGCGTCCGGAGGTATACATTGGCCGGGAGCCAAATTATCAACGTCCGCCGGAATTACCTGCTTTTCACTGGATGCAGGAGCCGGGTGGCGGATTTTCTATTTTCATCCGTACAGAGATTCCCTATGACGAAGCAAAGGCGATGGCCAGCGAAGCACTTATTGGACAAACCTTTTCACAAGGCAGCCGCGAAGTAACCATTACCGATATTGATATTTACGGGAAAGGAAATAAAATGGCGGTGGAGACTTCTATGGAGGGGGCATTCAACGGAAGTGTAGAATTGTTGATGCGGCCAAAGTATGTCAGACGCGATGAAAAGTTTGAAATAGAACTGGAAAAAGTTGATGTCAAGACCGGGAACCTACTGTATAAAAGTGTAGCCTGGTTGATGAAGGGTAAGCTCGAAAAGGAATTGAAAAAGCAAATGGATCAATTCCTCAACGACAATCTGGAAATCCTTCGAGAAACGGTGCAGGGGCAGATTGAATCCAACGACCTGGGAAATGGCATTCAGCTCGACGGCAATTTGTCTGAATTGGAAGTCCGCTTGGCGCTGGTCAAAATCGATTATCTGGAAATCTGGGTGGAGATGAATGGGGAGTTGGGAGTGGATTTTTTGAAGTCGATTAATGAATGATGCTAGTGTAGAATGCTTGCCTGCCAAAGCTCGAAAGAGCGAAGGTTGGTAGAATGCTGAATATTGAATGCTGAATTTTTAGTTTTTAATTAGTAATGGAGCTTCTCTCAACGCTCAACGCTCAACGGATATGCCTTCTTTTAAATCTGAATATTGTCAGCAATCACGCCAATAATTAAAAATTAAGACCTAAGAATTAAAAACTATTCACTTGTCATACGCTATTTCTGCCGGACATATAAAAACAGCTGAAGCTGCCGACCTGATTTTCCGGGAAGGAGGTAATGCTGCTGATGCTGCTATCGCCGCATTCCTGATGAGTTGGGTGGCCGAGCCCTGCATGTCTTCTGCGGGAGGGGGCGGTTTTGCGATGGTCCGTGCAGCCGGTCAGAAGCCGGTATTGCTCGACTTTTTTTGCCAGACACCGGGTGTGAAGCGGCGACTTGCAGACAGTGACTTTTATCCGGTTACCGTAGACTTTGGAGATACCCGGGAGGTGTTTCATGTAGGCACCGGATCGACCGGGGTACCGGGAGCAGTAGATGGTTTGTTTCAATTGCATGCCCGTTATGGTAGTATGCCATTGAAGGAATTGTTTCAACCTGCGATCAGTGCAGCCAGGGCGGGCGTGGTCGTCAATGATTTTCAGGCGCTCGACTTTCAATTGTTGGAACCAATTTTGGCGGTTGATTCACAGGCCTTGCCGGTCTTTTTTCCTTCCGGAAAATTGATTCAGTCGGGAGAGCGGATGCAGATGCCCGGTTTGGCTTATTACCTCGAGCACCTTTGGCGGGAGGGTCGCCGAGCCTTTTACGAGGGCGAAATTGCTGCTGGAATAGCTGCTGATTATCAGTCGGAAGGCGGGCACCTTTCTATGGACGATCTCAAGAATTATACTTCCATTTGGCGGGAACCTTTATCCTTTAATTTCCGGGAACAGGAAATATTTGTCAATCCATTGCCGAGTTTGGGCGGGGTGCGCATAAAGGCATTTCTGGAATATTTGGGAGATGCAAAGGTTCCTGAATCCATGTTGGGGCAATCCCATTTAAAAGGTTTGGCCGATGCATTCAGGCACATAAGGAGAATGGAGGGCATCCGGGACTCCGGATTACATGGCAGTACCACTCACTTCAGCCTGGCAGACTCCAAAGGCAATGCAGTAAGTGTGACAGCCTCAAATGGAGAGGGCTGCGGGTATTTTGTCAAGGGGACAGATATACAATTGAATAACATGCTGGGGGAAGCAGCCTTGTTACCTGCCGGATTCCATTCCTGGGGAACCGATGTACGGCTGAGTTCGATGATGTCTCCGGCTATGATGTTTGATGCGGTTTCCCGCGAATTGAAAATGGTGACCGGTAGCAGTGGTGCGGGGCGAATTCCCTATGCCATTGCACAAGTGCTGCATTATTTCAGTGATTTTGAGTCCGATATTCATGCAGCTGCCAATCATCCGAGAATTCACTGGCAGGAGGATTGCTGGAACCTGGAGCCCGGTTTTGCGTTTAATGCTTCCGAGGTGTTTGGAGAAGAAGCCTATAAGGTGTGGAAAGCCCAATCACTATATTTTGGCGGAGTGAATTCTATTGGCTTCAGAGACGGACATCCGTTGCCGGGCACAGATGAGCGGCGCGAAGGAGGCGGGATTAGGGGAATGTAAAATGCTTGCCCGCCAAAGCTTTGTTGAGCGCAGGCGAGTAGAATTTTGAATTCTTAATTTTTAATTGACAAACGGAACAAACGGAACAAACGGAACAAACGGCATGAAGAAAACCCTGGTCATATTTGACATTGACGGAACCCTGTTGTATTCCAATCGGGCAGACAGCCGTTGTTTTGCCGATACCTGGGAATCCAATTTTGGGCAGCCATTTCCCTCGATCAACTGGTTGGATTATCCGCATGTGACGGATACCACGATATTCAATGAAGTATTCCGGGAGCAATTTGACCGTTTGCCGGAAACGGTAGAAGTTGAGGATTTCAAACGGGCATTTGTTGGGCAATTGAAAGAAGCCCGTCGGGCAAATCCGGATAACTTTCGGGAAGTGCCGGGTGCCGGAGATACTTTAAACAAATTGCGGGAGCAACCCGGCTTTTGTTTGGGGATTGCCACCGGCGGATTTGAGTTGCCGGCTCGGTTGAAGCTGAGTTATCTGGGGATGGACACCCGGGGAATGCATATGAGTTTTGCAGACGACAAGCCTACGAGGGAAGAGATCATTCACACCTCTTTGTCCAGTGCTGAGTTGGAACATGGCAAGTTTGAGCATATTGTTTATATTGGAGATGCGATATGGGATGTGCGTACGACCCGCAATTTGAGAATGAACTTTGTCGGGATCAGAAGGAGAGGGGATGCTCATTTTCTATATGAGGCAGGAGCACGTACTGTTTTGAAAGATTACATGGATTTTGATCAGTTTTTGCAGGCAATTTATGAAGCTAAACCCCCTGTATAAGCGGGATTAGCGCGTTTTTGCCTGAAAAGTGGGAAAATCAGTAGGTATTTTTTCTTTCGGGAACTTGTATTTAAAAAAATACATTCTATCTTTGCAACTCCAATTTTGGAGGGGATGTCAAAATCGCCTCAAATTTTGGAAAAATGGAGGATTCCGTAGCTCAGTTGGTAGAGCACTTGACTTTTAATCAAGGGGTCCTGGGTTCGAGCCCCAGCGGAATCACAGAGTAATTTGGGTGTGAGTTTGAGTTTGAATGTGATATTCTTTCACCGCAAGCTCCTATTCACACCCATTTTAGTTTGAGTTTGGGTTTGGGTTTGAGTTTGAGAGATGTTTTCCACAAACTCACACTCAAACTCAAACTCACACTAAGTACTGCCTCGGTCCCATAGTACAACGGATAGTATATAGGTTTCCGGAGCCTAAGATCCAGGTTCGATTCCTGGTGGGACCACAGAGCTAACAAGGGTTTATGCGAGTAATCGTGTAGGCCCTTTTTTAATTGGTCTAGGGAAAATGCCTAAGATCCACCCCGATAGCTATCGGGGGATTCCTGGTGGGACCACAGAGCTAACAAGGGTTTATGCGAGTAATCGTGTAGGCCCTTTTTTAATTGGTCCAGGGAAAAAAGCCAAAGATCCACTCCGAGAGCTATCTGGGAATTCCTGGTGGGACCACTTTTCTATCAATACCTTTCCTTACTTCCGGCAATCGCCGTATTTTAGCCTCAAATCAAATGACTATGTCCCTGATACTGGATGAAGACGTACGGGAAATCGGCCCGGAAGACGAAAGCGAAATTGCCAGATTACAGATCATGGCACGCGATGCCCTAAAACGGGTCAACCACGGACGAATAGCTCTGGGTGCCCTTATAATCCTAACACTCATTGGTGTTTTATTGGCTCCCAGCCAGGGAATCCCCATGAATGATGCCGTGATTGAAGGGGCTGTTATGATTGTAATATACTTCGGGTGTATCTTTTATGCCAATAAAAATCCGGGTACGGCTTTTATCATTGCGCTGGTAGCCTATTGTCTGGTCATCCTTCTTTCTGCAGTAATAGATCCGGTAAATATTATCCGGGGCATTCTCGTAAAAGGCATTATCATTTATTACCTCGCCAAAGCCATCGGCAGCGGCCGTGAGTTGACTAAAATCAATCAGCAGCTAAAACGGTATGGGTATAATGAGTTTCGTTAAACGTCTAAAACGTTTTATGCGTTGAAGGACGGTTTGCTGGTTGAGAAAGCGAGCCTCCACTTTGCTTCCATGCCGGTACGGCAAGCGAAGCAAACTCAACCCACTGGCCGCTGAAGGCGGACAACTCAACCAAACTCAACTACACTAATGCTTCCTCAATCACCTGCTTCAAACTATGTACCGACTGCATACCAGAAGCTCTCCACTTGATCTCTCCCTTGCGGAAAAGAATGAAAGTAGGTACCCCTCTGATCTGGAAAGCCTGTGCAGCTGACTGGTTTTTGTCCACATCTACTTTTACGACACGGGCTTTGTCACCGATCTCTCCAACCAGTTCTTTAAGTACGGGCGCCATCGCTTTACACGGACCACACCACTCTGCTGAGAAATCTACCAATACAGGTGTATCTGAATTGATCAATTCCTGAAAACTATTTGCTTTAGCCATTGCTTTTTAATTTTTGGAAACCGGAAACAAATAACAGGCGGATCAATAGCAGCCACGGCAGGCCATGCATCAACAGATCCAGCCAGTCCATCGTCTCCATGCCATTTGCGCCGCCAAGAACCCAGCGGATTTTCCCAAGAATGTGGGGCTCCGGAAAAAAAGGAGCCAGGCCAAGGGTCAAACAGCCGAGGATGACGAGTTTCCAGTCGTTTATGAGTGCTTTCATGCTTCTTTGTCTGACATACGGCCCACCATACAACTCACATAAGAGGTTGCTTTCTGGACAAAGTTGGAAGTTCCCTGCTCCGGATATCCCAGCTTGCTGAGTTTGTTGAGGAGGGTTTCCCGATCGAGGGCGTCTTCGCACTCGATGGTCAATTCGCTTTTCTCGAGCTCGATTTGTATGTCATTTACGCCATCCAGCGCTTTGATGTTCTTTGAAATGGTATTGGCACAGCCACCACATTTCAAATTGTCAACAATTATAGATTCGGTTCGCATTTTATTTACCTTGTTTGGTGCAAATATCTCCAATTTTCCCGTCGGTCCTGGTGACCTGGATCACATGGAGGTACTGAGATTTGTTCAAAATATACTCATGTACAGGACAAAACTTACATACCATATGGTTCGACCCGCCTTCGCGGGTCGTTCATGTTGAGGTATCCTTGTGCTAATGATAGGAGACCCGCCTTCGCGGGTCTGATTTGTTTATCGAATAAAATAATTTCGTTCCTTAGAGAATTCCAATGTACAGGATAAAAATGCAAACCCATTTGGTTCGACCCGCCTTCGCAGGTCGTTCATGTTGGGGTATCCTTGTGCTAATGATAGGAGACCCGCCTTCGCGGGTCTGATTTGTTTATCGAATAAAATAATTTCGTTCCTTAGAGAATTCCAATGTACAGGATAAAAATGCAAACCCATATGGTTCGACCCGCCTTCGCAGGTCGTATACAACTATAAAATGTTCTTAGCGGATCAACTATTCCTGATAAATTCAGACCCGCGAAGGCGGGTCTTCCCTGCTTCGCACGAGGGTAACCCAACCACCACGACCCGCGCAGGCGTGGTCGGACCATATTATTGTTCCATAAAATAGTTTTGTCCTGTACATAGAAAACACACCTATGATGGATCGTTCTGATTTATTGCGGCTTCAGGAAGCTTATGATCCTGTTGCCTTTCGGCGAAAGGGCCACGCGTTGGTCGATTTACTGGCCGATCACCTGGAAAACAGTTTTCAGCAACAACGCCCGGATGTATTTCCACCGCATTCCTATAAAGAACAACTCGAATTTTGGGAAGGTTTTCTGGAATCCGGTGATCCGGATCAATTCTATGAACAACTGCTGGAACGTTCTATTCGCTTGCATCATCCGCACTATATGGGCCACCAGGTGAGTGTGCCTGCCCCCATGGCCGTATTGACCGGTTTAATGAGCGATATGCTCAATAACGGCATGGCTGTATTTGAAATGGGACCGGCAGCAACGGCGGTGGAACGAATGGTGCTTCAAACCTATGCCAAAGCTGTAGGCTGGATGGAAGATGCGGATGGTATACTGACATCGGGTGGTACCCTGGCAAACCTCACCGCCCTGCTTACTGCTCGTTCGGTGGTGGCTCCCGACCAATCCTGGGATCATAAAACAACCGACAAGCTGACGCTAATGGTATCGGAAGAGGCGCATTATTGCATCGACAGGGCAGTACGCATTATGGGCTGGGGAGCAGAAGGCATCATCAAAATACCCGTTGATGCACAGTTTCAGATGCGCACTGATTTGCTGGAGGAAAAATTGAAGGAAGCTCAGGTGGCGGGAAAAAAAGTAGTTGCCGTAATCGGCAGCGCCTGCTCTACTGCTACCGGATCTTTCGACAATTTGCAGGCGATTGGAGCTTTTTGCCGGAAGCATGAACTTTGGTTTCACGTAGATGCGGCACACGGAGGCGCAGGCATATTGGCCGAAAGGCATAAAAAAATGCTGAACGGAATAGAACTGGCCGACTCGCTGATCGTAGATTTCCATAAAATGGCAGCAGCTCCGGCACTGGTCACCGGTGTGCTGTATCGAGAGGGTCGACATGGTTTTCGCACCTTTGCCCAACAGGCTGACTACCTGTATACCGAAGCGGGAGAAGACTGGCACAACACCGGCAAACGCACCTTTGAATGTACCAAAACCATGATGGGTGCCAAGGTGTATGCCCTCCTGAAGTTTCACGGAACAGAATTTATTGAATCTTATGTCAATCGATGTTATGCGCTGGGAAGCGAATTTGCAAAAATGATCAAATCCCGGGAAGGGATGGAGCTGCTTACAGAACCCAGTTGCAATATTGTGGTGTTTCGTTACCTGGCGGGATCAGAAGAAGATTGTAATCGTATAAACAGAGATATCCGAACCAGACTGATGGAGGACCGCCGCTTTTATGTGGTGAGTACGGTTAGGGATGGCAAATTTTACCTGCGATGTACCTTTACCAATCCATTTACTGCAGCAGCAGATCTGGAGGCATTGTTGCAATTGATGGAATCCTTCAAAACCCCTTAATTGCCGCTTCTTTTTTCGTAGGCTTCCTGCAAGGCCTCTGCTTGCTGAAACAAAAGGTCTGCTTCCTGTTTTCGTCCGGCCCGTTTTGCTAATAGTTTGAAATAATTGGCTACACCCAGCAACTTTCTTTCCTTGGATTCTTTGATCAAACCCTCCACAGAATAGCCCGAAGCTTCGAGGTATTGTTTCATGTTGTAGGTATCCAGGTGTTGGGTACGCAGCTCATCGATGTAGTTATTTGCTTCGGCTTCTGCCAGTATGCGGGCTCCATCCAGTAGCCAGGTTTGTGCCCGGGTATCGCTAGCGGTAAACACGGACTTTCCGTCGGGCATGAATTCCACATATTTTATCGGACCGGGTAATGTGTTTTCAAGACGATACAGCAGTTCGCCTGTTTCGGCATCCCAAATGATGGCTGTACCATCGCCTCCGGAGGTGATTATCTGGCTGCCATCTTTTGAATACTGCACGGAATACACATAATTTTCATGGCCAATGAGATTTATCAGAACCTCTCCGCTTTGTACATCCCAAATGCGGGCAATACGATCCGCACAGGCAGTTACCAGCCGTTTTCCATCCGGGGCATAGTCGAGACTTAAAACAAAATGATCGTGGGGAAGCAGTTTTTGGAGCTTGCCGGTTTGAATGTCCCAAATACGGGCTGTCTGGTCGAGGGAAGCCGTAGCAATGGAGCGTTTATCCGGCGCGAAGTGCGCGTCCAGAATTCGATCAAAATGGCCCTCCAGGAGAACAACCTTGTCCTTGTTTGCCAGGTCCTGAATTCGTCCGTGGTAAGTATCACCGACTTGAACCGGCGCGTTAACAGCTGCAATGAAAACCTTGTCTTCATTCGGAGCCATCCGAACGACCGAAATGCTTTTTTCCGGATTCTCCCACTTACTGATCATGGTGGTTGTTTCCAGATCCCAGATGAAAATGAAACCATCTTCTCCTCCGCTGATGAGCTTTCTTTCCCGATCGTAATAATCAATGCTGTTGACACCGGCAGCATGTCCTTCCATCATATTGATGAAAGATCGCGTTTCGAGGTCCCATACAAATATGGTGTGATCTCTGGATGCAGTAATTAAGCGGCCGGTTTCCGGAAGAATCTCTACATCCTGTATGTGCCCCGCATGCAGCGCAATGAAGTCTACATTGTGTTCCTGAGTATAGTCCAGTATCCAGGGAGTCATGTAATTCCAGGAGATCATGACTTTTTGGTCCTGCATGAAATTTACTGCCAGGGGGGTAAAAGGGACTTCGATGAAGTGATTGTAAAATTCTTCTCCGTTAAACCAGTCAAACAAGGATATGGAACCCCGTTCATCGACCATCGCTACAAGGGAACCATCCGGAGAGAAATCAAAATCAACAATACTTTCGCCTTCCTGCGTTGCCTGAAAAACAACATCCTCCGTTGATTGATCTACGGATAATACATGCATTACCCCGTTTTGGGTACCGATACCAATGCTTCTGTTATTCGGCGAAAGCCGGATACAGCTAATGGAATCTCCTTCCAAATTGTACTCAAAATAAGGAGAAAGGCTGCTGAGATCCCAAAGTTTTACGGCTCCATTTTGATTGGCCGTAAGGACGGAGAATCGGGCATTAATATCTGAAAAATCCATGTCTACAACAGGCGAATCTCCCGATTCTAACTCGAATTCCTCTCCTTCAATTAAGTCCCAAATGATGACCTGTCCGTTTTGATGACTGGTTCCAAAGTAAATACCGATAGGGGAGAAGGCGGCTTCCACGACGGGATTGCCCGGGTTTTCTGTTTGAAAGATTTCTTTTTGGGACAGCAAATCCCAAATACTGGCAGAGCCGTCTCTGGATCCGGCAACCAGTTTGGTGCCATCGGGAGAGAAACCGAGAGAAGTAATAGCGGATTCATCAGATTGCAATTCTCTGTATACCCGGCTGTTTTCCTGATCATAAACCGTAATCTTTCCTTCGGATGAACCGGTAGCAATGTATTGCTCGTCGTCGGAGATAGCCGTTGCTTCCAGGGTGTGCCGCTGGGAGGAAAGCGGAAAAGGGGAAATGCCGGATTGCAGGTTCCAGACCAAAGCAGATCCATCCCGGGAAACGGTTGCCAAATAGTTGTTGTCGGGAGAGAAACAGGCATCAAAGACGATGTCTAGATGTCCGTTGAGCTCGAATAAGGGAGACTTTGTCAGAATATCCCAGACTATTACTTTGCCCGACATATCGGTCGAAACCAATTTGGAGCCATCGAAAGAAAAGTCGACTGCGAAAACCGAGGCATTATGACGGCCGAGGGTGAAGTATATTTCATTGTCGATCAGGTCGTAAATAATGACTTCATTGTTCCAGGTGGACAGGGCTGCCATTCTCTGATCGGGACTGTACTTGGCGTCGGAGTATTTTTCGCGACCACTTCCTGTGTGTTGGTATCGGAGCTCGTAATCACGGGTGCGGTAAAAGCTCAGATTGCCATTCCAGTTGGCGACCATCAGGTCATTTCCGTCAGCTGAGTATTCGACGCTGCTGACAAATGCATCCTGGCTAATCAGGGTGTCCAGGATGCTGGCATCTTCCAGGCTTACGATCAGCACCGTGCCGTCGCTACCGGAACAGGCTAATTCATTTTTGAAGGGATGAAAACTAAAGTCGGTCGCCTGGATTCCAGGGTGCAGGTTTTGCGCCCAGCTAACTTCCTGTCCGGCGTTTAACTCATAAATATACAGGTTGCCGTATTCATCTGAGGCTGCCACGTAGGCGGAGTTTTGTGTGAAATCTACCGATTCAATCTCTCCGTTGAGGGGGCCGTATATCGCTTCCAAAGCATAGTTTTGGCTGTTGTATAAGCGGATGAATTTGTCGTCGCTTCCGGTCGCAATCCATTTGCCATCGTTTGACCATTCGACGGCTTCCAGGGCTCCGTTGCTTTCCGGAAGGCTATAATGCCAGGGCAAAGGATCGTGGTAATAGCAGTCAATCAATTGTTGGCGTGCACTTGGATTTTCCGGATCTATGCGGTAAGCATATTCAGCGAGCCTGAAAGCAATGGTTCTGTCATTAACGGTTTCAGCTTTAAATGTCAGTTCATCGGAAAGCGCACGCTGAGCTTGTTGGCGGGCGCGACGTTCAGCTTGTCGTTCGCGTTTTAAGGCTCGCTCGGCACTGCGTCGGCTTTTTTCGGCATCCAGCCGCAATTGGTTAATGGCATTGAAAACATCCAGCACCTCAGCATCTATATCAGCTTCCGCTTCCGGATTACAGACTTTGGCCGCATTGTATTTGTAGATGGCTACTTCAAAACTTCCTTCCTCAACGGCTTGCCTGGCTTCCCGGAGCAGTCTCTCAAAATCGGGACAGGGAGCCTGGCTTTGCAATGCGGATGCAAAAAATATAGGGAGCAGTATGAAGATGAGCTGTTTCACAATAATCAGTTTTCTGCCTCCTTGCGGGCAAATTCCAGCAGTCGTTTGGCTTCCTTGTTTTCCGGGTTGGCTTCTACGGCCTCCTCCAACTTTTCGATGGCCAGCTCGTATTCTCTGGCCATTATGTAGGTTTTGGCATCCGTTACCAGTTTCTGCGCCTCAATGGCTTTGCGGGCAGTCTGAGCCTGAAGCATTTGTTCCAGTGCATCCTCGGCCTTTTGACGGGCGTTTTGACTGGCCACGTATTGTCCGACTGCAAAGGCGGTAAGTGCCATTGCCAGTATGGCCAGTATGGAAGCTATGCGGAAGTTTCTTTTCGCTTTGCGCGAATTGGCCTCGGCCTGTTCCCGCAGCTGCTTTTCTTTTTGGGCCTGTTGTTTTTCGGCTTCGGCCTCTGCCCGTAACCTTTGCAACTCGGCTTCTCTTTTTGCCCGGGCTTCTTCCTCTTTCCTTTTTCTTCTCTCGGCTAATCGTTCGTTTTTGGCCTTTAAAACCGGGCCGACCAGTGTGTCGTGGCTCAGTTCATAGGTATAGCCGCCTCGTATGCTGGGTTCCGACCGGATCAGGTGGGTGTCGAGCAATTGGTTTAACAGTTCCGGACTGATGTTGTAGGTCTTGACCAACTGGCCTTCGTAGAGGCTCAGGCGGCGTTGTTCTTCTTCAAAGATTAGTCCTTCTTCGATCAATTCGCGGGCTGCCTGGCGATCTTCGGGATTGCTAATCTCCTCAATCTTGTTTTGGTAATAATTTTCGAGGATGACTTCGGGATGTTGCACGTCCTCCAGCTTTATCAGCTTTTTTCCCTGCCTGACCACGAGGTTTTTCTCGATATACTCACAAATGATCTGCAGCTGAAAGGACTCTATGGTCTCGGTGCCGCCTTCGCTGAGGAATTCTACCAGATGTTCAACAGCTGGATCGGTGTAATCAAAGTTGGGAGAAAAGAAATCTCCCTCTTCATATGCCGGAGACAGAATGGCCGCTTCGGCCTGGATGTTGGACAGCGGTTTAAGCTCGTACAAATGTTCCAGTAGCCGATTGAGGTAAGGTTGTAGCTTACTCAGCTCGCTCATCCGGTCCGACCGGATCGCGAGAATGATCCTGACGCCCAGGGGTTCGTGGAGATCGTTTAGTTCTTCCGCTGTAAAAGCATTGGTATCTGATTCCAGTTGAGCTTCCAGGTTTTTTCGAAAGCGGTCGGGAATATTGGTATAGAGTAATTCCGACAAAGCTTTGCCCAAATCGGCGATAGCGGATTTTTTGTAAGTAAACAGTTCTTCAAACTGGTCGAAGATGAGGAGGAATCCCTGGTGGTCTTTGTCCTTTAGTTGTTTGCTTTTCAGCGAATACCAGAGGCTGTCCTCACCGGTTGGTTTGATCCTGTCCAGCAGGGGCTGGCTATCAGCTACTTTTGCTTTTGCTTTTTCGAGCGGAGGCTCCGGGTTGTTGGTTGAGTTGGCTCCAAATCGAAAAGTAATGGGAATAAGCTCGTCTTTATCTTCCACCTCAGGAACCAGTCCGGCATTGAGCAGCGAACTTTTCCCCAGCCCTGACTTGGCAAATAGCAGGATGAGATTTTCGAGCTTTACCAGTTGATGCAGTTCCCGGATGTTTTGCTCGCGTCCGAAAAAGATGTGTCCCTGAAGTCGGGAAAAAGGCCTGGCACCCGGATATCTTACTTCTTTTCGTGCCATCACAAGCGTTTTATGAGGGCCAGTAAATCATCGGCAATCTCCGATTCGCGTGCCATCCGGGCATCTTCGGTATACGCACCGCGACGGGCACGAAGCTGATACTTGCGGTAACGGCCGGAAATCAGCGTGGCATCATCTTCCAACTCAGACTGATCGGCCAGTTCCTGAAAGAGGTCTATGGCTTCTTCCAACTCGCCATCGCTTACTGCCAGTCGAATCTTTTGCACCTCGGAGTCAAAACTCTCTTCTGCTTTGCGCATCAGTCCGACCTGCGTTGCCTGCTCATGCAAAGTGTTGACAAAGCGGGAAATATTGTCGGAAATGAAATTGATCTTAAATTGCTCGGTACAGAAAGTTTCTATTTCCGGGTTCCTGCCCTGGTTAATGGCATAGCGGGTAAAGGCGTATTTCTCTTTGTGAATTTCAAACTCCCGGAGCAGCAATTGCATATACCAGTGGTCAAATTCCATGCCCAGGAATATAAAATTCTTGGCCTCCAGCAGTTTCAGCTTCAGATCTCCCGGCATGCTGCGACCCGAAAAAACAGACTTGAAGTACTCATACAGATCGTCGTGGGTGAGGATCATGGATTCCTCGCTCTTTACGGATCCGAAGATGTTGTAGATCAACGGACGGTTGGCGGTAGGAATCTTAAAATCCTGATAGGTACTGTCCCGCTTGTAGTACATCTCTTCATAGGAAAAACCGCGCCGATCGAAGGCCTTTTGCAGGCTGCGGTCGGGATTCACATTTAGGATGATGTGAAAGGGAATCTCCATCAATTGCTCCAGCAGTTTATTCGCCGGAAGGCCATTGTAAAACTTCTTAATGTCGTGACAAAGCAGGGTGCGCTTTTGGCCCTGATCGAAAAGAAAGAAACCGTCTTTTTCATAATAGCGGAGCACATTGGCATTCTGCTCCGGTTTGATCTTGTCGATCAGTGCGTCGTAGGCTGTTTCCCCTTCCGGGGTGGTCAGCACTTGCGGACCCAGGATCAGCACCGCTGATTCTTCCCGGATCTTTGTGAGCATAAAATCCCAATTAATCGCTTCGGTTTGACTCATTCTTTCTGGCTGTGGTTTCAGGTTGTCGCTATTTGCTCAGCAGCAGGCTGCCGGTAGCAATTATTCCCTGGTCCGTTCCTATTTGATAAAAGTAAGTATTCGCGGGCTGATCTGATAATTGGATGCTGAATTGACTCAGGTCTCCTATTTCCTGAACCCGCACAATTCTGCCTTGCGGCGAATAAATACGCACATATCCCGCTCCGGACAAGGCTTCCTGCCGGAAGTGAATCCATTCGCCGGAAGGCTGCGGAAAAACCTCATAATGCACCTTCCCGGACAGATCAACGCTTTTTACTTGACTGCCTACGATATCTGTGAAAAACACCAAAACCCGGTCGTTGCTGATGTCGGGCACCATGGCTACACCAGGCACGGGTTCCTGCAGGTGGATAATCGGTCGGGTACGGCCGGTAAACTCAAGTGCTTCGCCGGAAGGCAATTCCAGATAGGGGAGAAGGTCAGAATTTACAGCAGACAACAGGGTGAAAGCTCCGGCATATTCCGAGTTCTCTACGCTAAGCGGCGTATGATCCGGACCGTATTCTTTGGTGTAGGTCACTTCAAATGCATCGAGGCTGAAGAAATGTACACTGTTATCACCGGCACAGGAAACATAGAATCCCGGCTGCTCGCTGCCGTCATCTGCCAGTCCGTAGGATATATCGACCGGTGAATCGCCTACATCCAATCCTTCGGTGATCGAGGCCGCCGGCCCCGGGTCGGTAACCACCGCAATCTGACCCGCATTTCTCAAGGTAACTCCTATTGCTGTTCCAAGACCCGGAATTTCACCGACTGCCAGTTGGAGCGGGAATCCCTCAATGGGCAATTCGTTGATGATGGAATGGGTTTCCAGATCGATGATTTGTACCTCATCGACAAAGGAAGCGGCCAGGACGCCATACTGACCATCGGGGGTGAAAACCAGTTCGCTGCGCAGGCCGTAATTGGTCCAGCTGATGCCGGTATTGCCGATCACAAAATTGGATTCATAGGAAGAGTTTGCGCCATCCAGTGCAATCACGCCGATCCGATCCGTGCCGCCTGCATTCATGACATAGGCATATTGATCGCCCGGGAGGACAAATGCCTGATCGGGTTTTTCACCGCCGCCGGGCACTTCAGCTACAATTTCATACGTATTGAGGTCTACAATGACCACATCATTTTCCAGTCGGCGGGGCACAACCGCCCAATTGCCATCGGAGGTCAGGGCTGCTTCGTAGGTCTCGTGGCTGCCCATCGGGATTAATGCAATCAATTCCTGCGTCTGGTAGTCAAAAACAGACATGCTGCCGGATAATGGGTTCATCGCCAGCGCCCGATTGTCGTCAATGATCTTGACAGAGTAGGTCGCATCGGCTTCCAGCGGGGAGCCCGACGGACGGGTATCCACATATTCCAGCGCATCCGGGTTGGCAAAATCAAAGAAGTGTACCGACTCCAGGCGAAGCGGGTCAAAACCAATAAATTTATTTTCTGTTGGAGAGACCGTGCCGTTTTGAATAGGGCGGCCTGTCAGTTGGCTGGAAACGGCTCCGCTTTCCATATCCACGACAGACAGGTAATAACTGCCCACAACTCCATATTGATAGTCGGCCGATTGACCGAGCCAGTTTGGTGTAGTTCCGATTGGAATGGTGGTAAAGTCCCCTTCGTCAAAGCGAACCAAAGCGAGGTTGTCGGGATAAATTGGCACCAATACCCGGTCTCCCGCCATGTTTACGGAAGGTCCGCCGTAAATAGACCAAACACTATAGCCGGTCAATGGAATCTGGTCGATGAGGGTCGCAGTAGCTGCATCGATTCGGCTGATCTGGGCATCTGTTCCGATACCCATCAGAATCCAGGTAGAACCATCTCCTGAAAGTCGGATATGCGGGGATGCGGGCACTTCGGCGATGGTATTGATCAAGTCGCCGGTTTCGGTATCGTAAATTTTGGCACCCGCATCACCAACGCCGTTGATGAGGTAGGAATTATCCGGGGCAAACCCAAAATCTGACCAGGATACGGTATTTCGTGTGTTGGAAGTGATGAAAGAAAATTTGCCTAAAAAGCATTGAAAATCAGCGATGTAAGTGCTTTCAAAGGTGGTCAGGTCTACGAGGGTTCCGCCGCCGGACTGGGTGCCGATCATAGCCAGGCTGCCATCCGGACTAACCGCGGCTTTTGCCGGTTCGGGATCTGTTTCTATGGTTGCAACCAGGCTAAGTCCGTCGAGGCTGTAGATATTGGCTGTAGCCGAACCAAAGCAAGGCACAACAGCGTAATCATCGCTCACGGCGAGGTCCATCGGAGTATCACAGCCCTCAATGGTACCTTCGATCTCAAAAGAAAGGGCATTGAATACGGTGATGTTGTTGGTGCCTCGGTTGGGTAGCAGGATGAGGCTGCCATCGCGTGTGTAAACGGGCTGGGCGAAGAAATCGCCCTCGACGGCATCTCCGGCCGGGGCCTCCAGTACATCTGTTCGGAAATCAACGGCTTCCTGTAGGGTATTGAAACCGTTTAGATAAACCGGATCGCCATCGGCCTGATTGATCTGGCCAAAAGCATAAAAGCAAAGAAGGGAAAATATAATTGTCAGGCTGCGTTTCATGTTGATGGTTTATTTTTGAATGATTAGCGGCAATGCCTGGAGTACAAGTCCTTCGGCAGAGCGTAGCAAAATGGTATAGAATCCGGGGATCAAATCCCGTGCACTTAATATCTGTTTTTCTGTCCCATTCCACCTAATTTGTTTGAGCATCTGTCCGTTAATGTCGCAAACTTCCAGGTGGTCGAGTTTTTCTTCCCGGCCTTTCGGCGAATGGATGTAGAAGACCTCATTGGCCGGATTCGGATAGAGGTGCGCATTCAGTTGTTGCAGATCTGTTGTCGAACTCACATTAAAGCAGTCGACGGGAGCGAGCTTGTTTCCATCCAGATTAAGCGCCAGGTTGTAAAGGATATCGGATATCTCAATGGCATTGCCACCTCCATTTGCCAAAACGGCAAAGCCGATGTTGTTTTCCGGATCAAAATACATATCTGTTGTGGTGCCCGCTTCGCCACCATTGTGGCCCCAAAGGTATTTGCTCCCATTGTCGTGAAAGATCAACTCTTCATACCAGATCAGGCCCTGACCGGCATAGATGTCGGGAATCTGGTCGCTCCAGGCTTCGTCGATGGTTGTTGATTCCAGTACCTCATTGTCGTAAAAGGCACCGCCGCCCGTATAGGCGACCAGGTAATTGGCCACATCTGTTATACTGCTGCGCAACAAACCATCGGGATAATCCGGGAAGCCAAAATGGGCAATGGGTACATAGACCCCGTTTTCAAAATAATGCGGCCGGGCAATGTTTGAGGTGTCTTCAAAGCCGGATAAAAACCAGCTGGTGTTTTCCATGCAAAGCGGTTCAAAAATGTTTTCGACACAATACTGATCGAAGGGCATCCCCGAAATTTCCTCTACCAGTAATCCGATCAGAGCAGCTCCCAGATTGCTATAAGCATAATTGCTACCCGGAGCGTAATTGTAGAAGTTTTCCGCCGGATCATAGTTGCTGCCCGATTCAGAGAGCAGGCTTTCCAGGAATTCACTAAGCGAAACAACCGGATCTCCGAGGGTATAGTACTGATCCATTACATTCCAATTATCCTTGATGGTCCCGGTGTGCGTCAACAGCATGCGAAAGGTAATGGGCTCGTCTGAAAAATTGGGATGATTTACCTCAAAGGGGAGGTAGTCATTAACGGGATCATCCAATTGAAAGCTGTCCTGATCGTAAAGCTTTAGCAGGGCGGTTGCCGTGTAGGTTTTGGAAATGGAAGCAAGTAAGAAGGCGGTATTGTCTTCTACCAGAGAAAGGTCTGTAAAGTCCTTCCATCCGTAAGATTCCCGCCAGATAATCTCTCCGTCCTTTACAATAACCGTACTCACACCCGGCAATTCAAGATCCTGCATTAAGGTGAGGATCTCCTGATCGATCAGTGGATCCGGGTTGGGGTTTTGAGCCGTCAGAAAAATGGGCAGGCAAAGGAATAGTAACCAGAAACGGAAAGTTAGCATAATGTTGTTTTGCCTAAATTTAAGTAAGAAGTTGTTTAAGAATAGCTCACTGGCTCCTGAAAAAGCCTTTTTATCCCACTTTTTACTTTTTTTTCGCCCCGTAGCGCTGCTATGCGGCTCTAAAAAAGCCTCAACTGGAATGAAAATTCAATTCTCAGAATCTCAGCAGCCATTATTAAACAACTTCTAAGTGTTCAAATTAATTAATAATAAATGACTGAATCTTTTAGCCCTGCACTTGACCTGCCTCGATTAACAGAAAATCTTTTGAGAAAATATGTTTTAACCACCTAAGGCTCAAAAGGGTCACCCAGGGCTTTGTGTTTTTTATATGCCTCGTATGTTTGAATCAGGACCTGGTTTATTAAAGCCCGTTGATTAATGAGGGTCCCGATAACCGGGTAATCTGGAGACACGGAAGGATAAAGAAAAGTTAAAAAGGGCGTATTCGGCTTAAAAGATGTATTTTCGTGTGACGCTCAAGACAGGTACCAGTCTTAATAATTGGATGAATAAATCCTTAACTATGAGAAATTTATCAACTACACTTGCTGTCCTGCTGCTCACCTTTTTAGCAGGTACGGCATTCCGATCCGCAGAATCTCCACAACGCTATTGCAACAGCCGATACAATTTTTGCGTAAGTTATCCGGCAGACATTTTCGTTACTTCAGAAGAAAGTCCGAATGATGACGGCATTCAACTCACCTCAAAAACAGAGGATGTAGAAATGCGTGTTACAGGTTATTACAATGTAATGGGCTGGGGGCTGAAAGATGAATACAATGAGATTGTGGATGCTATTAAATCCGACAGCCGGGAACAGATCAAATCGGATAATCCCGTTTACAGTTCAAACCGCATGACTTCCACTATTCAAATGGGCATGGTGACGACTTTCGTCGAAATTATAAAGCAGGATGACCATTTCGTAAGTCTGATCATCGTTACCAACCGAAACAACCTGAATAAACCATCGCATAAGATCGAGAGTCTGCTATCCAAGATCAGTCTGGAGGTGGAGGCGATGTGATGAATTATGTTTTATTCGTTTAAAGCGTTTGACACGTTTAATGCGTGCTTCGTATAAAACGGATTAAACGTAATACGTATAAAACGTTACCGCAGGTAAGTATCATAAACCGCTAATCCTCCATAATACAGCACCGTGCCTATAGCCAGGAGGCTGCACCACAGGGGCGGATTGGGGTAGACAATAATAGCGTATAGCAAGTTGGCAGTAAAAAGGCCGGTCACGATTAGAGTCGGTACTTTTGCAAAGTGGTTTTGGCTGGGATAGGCAAATTTGAGCGGTACAAAATGGAGGATGCCGAAGAAGAGGATGAGGGCAAAGTGTACCGGCGAAGGCACATCTAAAACGAATACCTGATAGAGTACGACCATATTCCACATTACGGGGAATCCTATGAAGTACTTATCCTCAGATACCATGCCATCGAGGCCGTAATACATGGCTGAAACCAGTAAAATAATAGCGGCTCCTATTTCATTCCAGGGGCTGGATATCAAATTGATTTCATAGAGAAAAAAGGCCGGAATAATGGCATAATTGGCGAAGTCGATTACATAATCGATCATTTTGCCATCTACATGGGGCAGTACCTCTTTTACGCGAAAGCGTCGGGCGAAGGTACCATCAATGCCATCGATCAACAGCGCTGCAATCAGCCAGAAGGCTGCCCATTGCCATTCGTGATCGCGAATGGCAATAATGGCAAGGAAACCGGCGAGCAGGCCGGTGGCTGTAAAAAGATGAACTCCCCAAGCCAGAATTTTTGCAAGCGGGCCGTTTTCCTTTTGGTTCATGGGAGAAAGATAGGGAGAAGGAATTAAATCGCGGCTAGTCATTATATTCGAGCATGGCTTTTCAATCTCGCAACTCTTTGCTTCCCGCTCTGGGACTGATGTTTTTCATGGGGCTACTTGGTTTGGTCCTGCGTTTTTTTACAGATGCAGCTGTAAACTGGCCGGCTTACATTGCCATGATCTTCTTTTACGGGCTGATCTTCTTTATGGGCGCTTATGCCGGAAGTTTGCGCAAAGAAGATCACCTGAGTGAGATGCTGACAGCCGGAAGGTCGATGCCCCTCTGGATCGCCATCTTTACCATGAGTGCTACCTGGCTGGGCGGCGGATTCATAAACGGTACGGCGGAGTATACCGCCGATCCGGCCTATGGTTTGATTTGGGTGCAGGCTCCCTGGGGCTATGCTGCCAGTTTGATCCTTGGCGGACTGTTTTTTGCGGGTCCGATGCGGCGGTATGAGTTTCAAACCATGCTGGACCCTTTACAAAGGCGGTTTGGACAAAGAATGACGGGCTTCCTGTTTCTGCCTGCGCTGTTTGGGGAGTTATTCTGGACGGCGGCAATACTCACGGCTCTTGGAACCACCTTTGCTACTATTCTTGGATTAGACACTCAAACCTCTATTGTTCTTTCTGCACTTGTTGCCATTGCTTACACAGCGCTGGGTGGCTTATGGGCTGTAGCACTGACCGATGTGATACAACTGATCTTATTGATTGGAGGGCTCTTGCTTTTGGCACCCGCTTTGCTTACTGTTTTGGGAGGCTGGGAAGAAGTGTGGCCAGCCTACAAGGATCAAATGGGAGCTTCCGCCTATCCCTGGCCCAACCGGGAAGCGCTCGGTGCTTATTATTGGGTGTGGTGGGATTACGCATTATTGTTGATTTTGGGCGGAATTCCCTGGCAGGTTTATTTCCAGCGGGTGCTGGCAGCAAAGGATATCCCCACGGCTCGCCGACTTTCTGTTATTGCAGGCGTAGTTTGTTTACTGGCGGCCATTCCGGCTGTATTGATTGGAATGAGTGGTGCGGTTGCAGACTGGCAGGGTATGGGATTGCCCGAACCACCTGATTATGCTTCTATACTGCCGCATGCGATTCGATATTTGGCGAATCCCTGGATGGCTGCTATTGGATTAGGTGCTGTAGCCGCCGCAGTGATGTCATCAGTGGATAGTTCTATCCTTAGCGCATCTTCGATGACGAGTTGGAATATCTATCGGCCTTTTTTTAGTCCGAATGCCAGTCAGTCCTTGCTTTTCAAGGTATTGCGTCGCAGTATTTGGATCATTGGAATTGCAGCTTTGTTGCTGGCCCTTCAAATTGGCAGTGTTTACCAGTTGTGGTTTTTATGTAGTGATTTGGTTTATTGCCTCCTTTTTCCGGCTCTTGTAGCTGCTTTATTTGATCCGAAGGCAAATGTGGCAGGCGCAGCAGCCGGTTTTGTGGTAGCCGCTTTCATTCGTTTTGGCGGGGGAGAACCCTCGCTGGGAATGGTCGGTTTTTTGCCTTTTCCGGTATTGTCGGATGAGACAGTGGCGATTCCGTTCCGCACAATAGCCATGTTGAGCGGATTATTTTCAATTTTTTTAGTTTCTCGTTTGACGGCAAAATTCTATCCGCCCACAACTTTGGAGGGATAAAAATCGGCTGAACTATAAAACGTTCAGCAAGGTATGTATATGGAAAAATATAAATTGACGATTGGGTGGTTTTTGTCCTGTCACAAATTGGTGAAAAAATCCTTGACTTTTTGGTCAAGTCTTGGCAACATGCAAAAAGGAATGTATATTTGTAAGAGCTAGCAACGATTCCCTAATTCGTCGATTAGTTCCTTTCTTTATCGATGACGTTGTTAGCGCCTTCTCGGAGCGTTTTTAATTGTGTAACTCCTGGTTTCCAGGAGTTACTTTTTTTTGTCCCGTTTTATTCGTTTAACTCGTTTGATAGGTCGATCGCATAAAACGCATCACTGATAAAAATTACTGGTTGCGTGTAACATTTGTCAGCTCTCCGTCAATAAGAATAACAGACCTTCCTTTTCGACTGAAATCAGCAAAAAAAATATTGCATCTGCTAGTTAATATCTTGCCAAATGCAATTTGGATTGCAAACGATTTGTCAAATTAAATACAAAAAACAACCCCTATTGAGAAATTAAATTTTTCAACAAATGTCATTTAGGGGTTAATTCAGAATTAAATTTCGACAAAACTATTGATCGGGTGTAACTTTCAACATACTTTTGCGTTACAAGATTGTTCACCCGATTAACTAAATCCCGGTTTACTAATTATTGATCAAACCGGGATGGAAACTACGAAAAACGAAAGGACCATGAACGTAAAAAAAATGCTCTTTGTGCTGCTGACTTGTTCCTTCGCAGCCATTTCAACAAACGCTCAGGAAGAAAAAGGAGATTTCACTATTTCAGCCGGAATTGGTTTGGTACCTACTTACCTGGCAGATCAGGCAGTAACCAATGTGTTGCCTGTAAGTGCCATGTTGGATTACCGCCTTACTGATATGTTTAGCCTCAGTGCTTACGGCGGATATACCTCTGCAACCTCTCAGGAGCAAATCCTGGCAGACGGGATCCTTGTAGAATATCAATCTGACCTGTTGGTCGTTGGTCTGCGTGGTTTAGCCCACAAGGAATTTACCGAACGCCTGGACTTTTATGGCGGCTTGATGCTATCATATGCCATGCCGACAGTTACCGAAATTCAACTTGGTGAAAATGCGGGTCCGCCAACAGAAGTAGGACCCAGCCCGGACAAACCCTACAAGTACAAGAAACCAACTGCTAAGTTTTTACCCAGTGGATTTGTTGGGGTGAGCTGGTATGCAACAACCAAGTTTGCAGTTTACGGGGAGATCGGATATGGCATCTCTCTGTTGAACGCAGGTGTTCGCATCCGTCTTTAAGGTGAATTAGGTACCTTGGCAAAAAACGATTCAGCATGGAGCTAAAGGACCATTTACCCGAAATTAAGCACGCAGACTCCGGTCGGTTTTTCCTGATTGCCGGCCCTTGTGCCATCGAAGAAAAGCAAACCGCTTTTCGGATAGCAGAAGAAACGGCCGAAGTCTGCGACCAGCTTAAAATTCCCTTTATTTTCAAAGGATCTTATCGAAAAGCCAATCGTTCCAGACTGGATTCCTTTACCGGAATCGGGGATGAACGTGCGCTGGAGATTTTGGGAGAAGTCAGACAGAAACTCAACATTCCGGTCACTACAGACATTCATGAATCAGAGGAAGCTGCTATGGCTGCGGCCTATGTGGATGTACTTCAGATTCCGGCTTTTTTGTGCAGACAAACCAGTTTGCTCGTGGCAGCAGCCAATACCGGTAAGGTGGTTAATATCAAAAAAGGGCAGTTTTTAAGTGCCGATGCCATGAAGTTTCAGCTGGAAAAAGTGACCGGTTCCGGCAATCCGAAAGTATGGCTTACCGAACGCGGAACCACTTTCGGTTATCAGGATCTGGTCGTTGACTTTAGAGGAATACCCCATATGCGGCAATTTGGCAAGCCGGTTGTGATGGATTGTACCCATTCCTTACAACAACCAAATCAAAGCAGCGGGGTGACAGGTGGTAAACCTGCACTGATCGAAACAGTAGCCAGAGCGGCCATCGCCGTTGGTGCAGACGGACTGTTTATGGAAACACATCCCGATCCGGCCAGCGCCAAATCCGATGGAGCAAATATGCTCCCATTGGGAAAACTTAAACCATTACTTGAAAAATTAGTCAAAATAAGGGCTGTAATACAGGAATTTAGCCCAAATGCCTATTGACAAATTGAGAAAAAATCGTTAAATTGAATAAACCAAACTTTAGTCGCTTATGAAAGGCAGAATTTACACGCTCGCATTATTGCTGATGTTTGGGGCTGCCTCGCGGCTCCAGGCCCAGGAAGTCGAAAAGACTCTTGTTCAGTCTCTGAATCCAGGAGACAACTTCGCAGTTCAGTTTGATATGACCGGTCCCGTCGAAGTACGCGAATGGGACAACACCATCATTCGTATTCAAACGACCATTCAACTACACAATGCTACAGAAACCATCCTCCGCGGGTTGATCCGTGCAGGTCGCTACAGCCCAACCGGCGTTAGCGAAGATGGTTTGTATCTGGTATCCATTCCAGGGCTTAGCAAACAAGTGACCGTAGGAGGTCAGGAACTACAGGAATCCTTCTCGTACATTATCTATGTACCAAAAGAAATGTCTGTAGAGCTTCCGGAAGAAGCAGCCGCTAATTACAAATAGCACTGATCCGTAAGCAAAAGAAAAACCCGGACGGGATTGTCGATGAGGCAATCCCGTTTTTTTATTTTACGTTTTATGCGTTTAATACGGTGTTGCCTGAAAAGACGCCTTGAGTGAATCTTCTTCTTGTAAAACATTCCCTTTCAAACAGACGTTGTATTTTCGTACCCGAAAACAACTATCATGCTGCGAAAACTACTGCTGCTATCTGTCTTTTGTCTGATTGGCCTTTCGGCGAAAGCCCAACTGGAAGAAGTCATCCATCATACCTTTAACCCGGAAGACATTCCGGAGATCCACCTCAACCTCATTGAAGAATACGAATTGCTTCCCTGGGCTGGAAATCAGATCCTTACCGAAACCTACATTGAGCTTTACGATGCATCGCCTGAGATTCTAAAGTTTTTGATCGAAGAGAAAGCCCGGTATGAGATTGTTAGCTCCATCCAGGAAGGTTTTCTCTTACTGAGTTCCACCGATCAGGACCGGGCTCCGATCCAGTTTCGGGGAAATACCTGCTCCGAATTTGTACGCACAAAAATTTACATTCCCGATTCTTATCAGGATAATGGAGAAGGGTTGCTCATTCGAGTTGATTAAAGGCAGCGAAATCACTTCCCCCAAGACACTTTATGGTAAAAACGATTGAAATAAAGCTTCCGCCCGAACAGGCGGCCAACGAAGATCGGATTAAACAAGCGGTAGAACGCCAGGCCAAACGAGCCTCCGGTACACTCCGCGACTTCCGAATTATTCGTCGATCACTCGACGCGCGCAGCAGACATCCTTTCTACCGCTTGCGGGTCGAATTGTTTCTCAACGAAGCTCCCCAAGCCGAAGCGGCTATCCTTGAAGCATTTAATGACGTTTCCGAAAAGCCCGAGGTGATTATTGTAGGCGCCGGTCCGGCCGGTTATTTTGCCGCTCTTGAGCTTATCGAAATCGGACTGAAACCCATCATTTTCGACCGGGGTAAGGATGTGCGCAGTCGCCGTCGCGATCTCCGGTCCATCCAACAGGAAGACACCGTAAACCCACATTCCAATTATTGTTTTGGAGAAGGGGGTGCCGGCACTTATTCCGACGGAAAACTATACACGCGTTCGCACAAGCGCGGAGATATTTACAAAGCGCTAAAGCTTTTGGTGGAGCATGGCGCTCAATCAGATATTCTCATTGATGCCCATCCGCATATCGGTTCCAACAAGCTGCCCAATGTAGTAGCCAATATCCGGGAGACCATTCGCAAATATGGAGGAGAGATTCATTTTGATTCTCATGTTACCGACCTGATTATTGAGGAAGGGAAGATACGCGGAGTAGTGGTTAATGAGGCAGAAGAATACTTTGCAGAGGCTACCATACTGGCTACAGGGCATTCGGCCCGGGATATTTATTACCTCTTACATGAAAAGGGCGTTCGGGTGGAAGCCAAACCCTTCGCATTGGGGGTGCGGATCGAGCATCCGCAATCGCTGATTGACTCTATTCAATACAACCAACCCAATCGTTCGGATCACTTGCCGGCGGCATCCTATCGCCTGGCCTGCCAGGTGGAAGGTCGGGGCGTTTTTTCTTTTTGCATGTGTCCGGGTGGGTTGGTTGTACCCGCTGCTACTGCTCCCGGGGAGATTGTGGTAAATGGCATGTCCATGTCCCGGAGAGATTCCGCTTTCGCGAATTCCGGAACGGTCGTTTCTGTGGAAACAGAGGATTTGGCACCTTATTCCGAATTTGGCGTTTTTGCCGGTTTGAAGTTTCAGGAAGCAGTGGAAAAAGCCATGTTTTCGGCAGGTTCAGGGGGGCAACAGGCTCCGGCTCAGCGACTTACAGATTTTGTTAGTGGAAAGGTTTCAACAGATTTGAATGACACCTCCTACATTCCCGGCTTATTATCTGCAGACCTGAAAGAACTTTTACCGGCTTCGATCTTTACAAGACTTAAGGAAGGCGTACAGGTGTTTGGCCGAAAAATGAAAGGCTACTATACCGCTTCCGCGAATGTAATAGGCACAGAGAGTCGTACCAGTTCGCCCGTAAGGATTCCCCGCAACCGGGAAACTTATATGCACGAAGAGGTAGCTGGATTCTTCCCGGCAGGGGAGGGGGCAGGTTATGCCGGCGGCATTATTTCCGCGGCGATGGATGGCCAGAATGTTGCCCGGGCCGTAGCTCGTTTTTATGGAGTCAAAACCAATGCCTAATTGCGTATTTTTGCATTCCACTTGAGCAAACAAAACACATGAAAGATATCTTTGACCTGATCGGACGCATCTTTATGGCTACCATCTTTTTGTATGAGGCCTATGATTCCATCTTCTATTACCAGGAGACAAAGGAAAAGATGACTTCTTATGGTCTTACCTGGAATCAGGATATGTTGCTGGTCGGTGCCATCATTTTGCTCATACTCGGCGGCTTGCTTCTTTTGCTGGGCTATCGGGTAGGTCTTGGTGTTATTTTGTTGTTGGTCTATTGGGTACCGGTAACTTTCATCGTACACAGTTTTTGGAATGATCCACCAACCGTGGAACGGATCCAGGCTATCCTTTTTATGAAGAATATTGCCATTACCGGCGGCTTAATGCATTTATGGGTTTACGGCAGCGGCAGGTTTAGTATCAGGCGATTGTTTGCTACTACTCGATTGCCGAATCGGTTTAAATGACACTTAGCGGAGCTAAGCGGGTTGGTAGGTTTGGAGGCAGATGGATGCAAACCTCAAGCTACCATTCGCCGAAAGGCAAAATCACTCATTCAGAAGTTCTCCGCAATACTTGCAATGTTTGGCATCATCATCGTGTCCTTCCTTTCCACAAAAGCGGCAAGCCTGGGTATTACGCGCAATTTGGGATTCCCGGATAAACTCGGCGGAGACAATACCGGTAGGCACTGCGATCACAGCATAACCCAGTATCATAACCACTGCAGAAAAGAATTGGCCCAGATTTGTCTGTGGTGTAATGTCCCCAAAGCCTACCGTAGTGAGGGTTACGATCGCCCAGTAAATGCTTTTGGGAATGGAAGAAAAGCCAACATTGGTTCCCCCTTCCACCAGATACATGACTGATCCGATGATGGTAACCGAGAGCAGGATAAAGAAAAGGAAAACAAAAATCTTGGATCGACTCCGTTTGAGGGATTCGGTAATTATTGTTCCTGCCCGCAAATAGTGTCCGAGTTTGAAAACCCGGAATACGCGCAACAGCCGCAAAGCCCGAATGACCAGCAGGTATTGAGAGCCTGCGATAAATAAACTGATATAGGTAGGCAGAATTGCCAACAGATCTACTATTCCAAAAAAGCTCAAAGCGTATTTCCAGGAATGTCTGACTACATAAAGCCTCAAAATATACTCGATGGTAAATACAATGGTGAAGAGCCATTCCATGACGTGGAAAAAGTCATACCATTCGGGCGGGAAATGATTCACGCTTTCCAGCATCACGACGAGTACACTCAAAAAGATGAATATCAACAAGAGTACGTCAAACAGTTTCCCGCTTGGTGTATCTGCTTCAAATATGATTTCGTGAAGTCTGTCTCTCCTGGATTGAGGCGACATATTTATTAGCTTGATTTTGGCTTAAGTTACTAAAGCATTAGCAAATAGAAGACTTTCGTCATTTTCAGGTGTTCATACTCCAAAATTTTAGCACATTTGTATCGTTTAAACCCAAACTCATCCCGATAACTATCGGGACAAACTCACACTCACACTCACACTCAAACTCAAACTACCAAATATGCGCATCCTGGTTACCTGTCCGCCCATGTTGGGGCAAATTGATACTTTCCGCCCGATCTTCGAAGAAAAGGGCCTGGAACTGCTGGCCCCCAAAGTAGTGCAAACCCTCAGTGAAGAAGAACTCGAAGCAATATTGCCCGGCGTAGACGGTTGGATCATCGGGGATGACCCGGCAACCGAGCGCGTATTTAAAGCAGGCAAGGCCGGCAAACTCAAAGCTGCAGTGAAATGGGGTATTGGGACCGATAATGTAGATTTTGAGGCGTGTAAAAGACTGGGAATCCCCATCATCAATACGCCTAATATGTTTGGCCGGGAAGTAGCAGATATAGCTTTGCACTATCTGATCGGACTGGCCCGTCACACCTACGAAATTGATCGCGGGGTACGGGAGGGAAACTGGCCCAAGCCTGCCGGTATTTCCATTTATGGACGAACAGCCGGCCTCATTGGGTTTGGGGATATAGGACGTGCCCTTGCCGCCCGTATGTATGCGCTGGGACTGGATGTTCAGGTGTATGACCCGTATTCCCGGGATGAAAACCTGCCATATACTTTTCAGGATTTTCCGAACGGTTTGGAGGAAGCCGATTTTCTGGTGATCACCTGTGCTTTGACCCCTGAAACCAAAGGAATGGTAAATACGGAGAGCCTGGCACACATGAAAAAGGGTATTCGGATCGTCAATGTATCCAGGGGAGGCGTAGTGAATGAAAGCGATCTGATTGATGCTTTAAAAAGCGGCCAGGTACATGCTGCCGCACTGGATGTTTTTGAAGAAGAACCATTGCCTGCAGCGTCTCCTTTGCGGGCGATGCCTCAATGTGTTTTTGGAACTCATAACTCTTCCAATACCGTAGATGCTGTGAAGCGAGCCAGTATGGAGGCGATCCACAGACTTTTTGGGTTTTTAGAAATAAACTAGCAATAAATAATGGTACAGAAAAATGCTCTTGTAACCGGAATCCTCGGCGGCATTGGATCAGCCATCGGCAAAGTGCTGCGGGACCACGGTTACTATGTTTTTGGACTTGACCGACGCGACGACTTCCAGTACAACTGCGATCGGTTTATTCAATTTGATATCCACGAGTATGTCAAAAGCGCTTCTTACCGGGTAAAGTATACCGACATTTTTGATCGCGTCATGCCCAAGCTGGATGTTCTGGTCAATAATGCAGCAGTACAAAAGTTGGGACATTTACAGGAAATTCGGCTGGAAGACTGGCAGGAAACGCTAAATGTTAACCTGACCGGGCCTATGCTTCTAAGCAAGCTTTTTTTATCGAGACTGGAGGAGTCGCAAGGTTGTATCATCAATGTGGGCAGTATTCACCATCAACTGACCAAACCCCGCTTCATTAGCTACGCTACGTCTAAAAGTGCCCTGATCGGCCTGACAAAAGCACTGGCCGTTGATTTGGAAGGCAAGGTGCGGGTGAATGCAATCAGCCCGGCAGCCATCGAAACGCAAATGCTGCGCGATGGATTCGAAGACGATGAAAGGGCCCTGGAAGAATTAAAACGACTTCATCCGGCTCAAAGAATCGGCTATCCGGAGGATGTCGCCAAACTGGTTTACTTCCTGGCAACAGAAAATAATGGCTTTATCCACGGGGCCAATTTGTCGCTGGATGGCGGCATCAGCTCCGTCCTAAAAGACTTATAACTCTAACTCACACCCTGACGCTTGCGGTCAGGACCTCGTCGCCAAAGGCGAACGAGTCTCAAACTCATCCCGATAGCTATCGGGACAAACTCACACTCAAACTCACACTCACACTCAAACTAACCCATTCATGTCTCGTCCACAAGGAGCTCTTTTCGGATTAAAAATCTTTTCCGGTTCAGATAAGATCCGGGAAGCCAGAAGTTATTTTCAATGGCGCAGGAAATTTGCTCCCAAACTGAAGCAATTTCACAACATCCATGCGGGAAAAGACTGTTTTATCATGGGCAACGGCCCCAGTCTGAATAAGATGGATTTGAGTCCGTTGTCTGATTATTACACCTTCGGATTGAATAAGATCTTCCTCATCTTTGAAAAGGTGAAGCTCGATCTGAGCTATCTGGTTTCGGTAAACGGCCACGTTATTGATCAGGCTGCTAAAGAGTTTGAGCAAATGGATTGTCCGGTGTTTTTATCGCATACTGCTTCTAAGGGAATAGTGGCCGATAAGCCGCATATTCACCGCTTACATACCCTAAACACCTGGTCGTTTTACGGGGATATCAGCCAGCCGATCTGCGAAGGCAATACCGTGACTTATGTCGCCATGCAAATTGCTTATTATATGGGCTTTCGCCGAATTTTTCTAATTGGGGTAGACCACAGTTTCAAGCAAAGTGGTGCCTCGCATGAGACCCAGGTTTACGAGGGGGATGATCAAAACCACTTTCACCCTGATTATTTCAAGGGACAAAAATGGCAGCTGGCAGATGTCTACGGATCGGAGGTGTCTTATCATTTGGCCAATTATCATTTTATCAATGACGGCCGGCAAATATTTGATGCGACTGTTGGCGGAAAACTGGACGTTTTTCCAAAAATAGCCTTTGAGAAAGCTTTGGAAGTGGCAGAAAAACGAAGATGACATTCGCCGAAAGGCAAAAAAAAACAGCTTTGGGCCAGATAGTCAAAAAAAAAGCATTTGAAATTACCGCCTACCGGAAATCTGCCACCGTTCCTAAAATTTAGTATTTTTCCGATCTGTAAAACCTTCTTTATTTGCAGTTAGCTTTTATTTTTAGGGTTGAGAAGGCAGCAATCATGTCCTGGTATTTTGTTGAAGGGCATAAAAACTAAACTAAATATCGTGATCGAAGCAGTAATAATTGAAGATGAAGTAAAAGGATTGAACAACCTGAAAAGCCTCCTGGCAGAGTATTGTCCGGATGTAAAGGTGATCGGTGAGGCAGGCAGCATTGCTGAAGCGCACAAGATGATGAAAGCCTCCGACTTTAAGCCGGATGTCGCTTTTCTGGATATCAATTTGCCAGATGGACTGGTTTTTCAGTGGCTGAATGATCAGGCTCCGCTTGATTTTGATATTGTTTTTGTGACCGCATTCGATGAATATGCGATTAAGGCCTGTGAGTACAGTTCGATCGGATACATCGTAAAACCAATTGATCCGGATTCCCTGCAAAAGGCCGTTTCGCGGATCAATCCGCGGCAGGATAATAAGATCGACTCCCGGCTCGACTTGTTTAACCAGGTGTATCACCATCCAAATGCTTTCGAAAAAATGAGTATTTCGGCATTGGATGGCATTTATTTTGTCAACATCCGGGACATCGTGCGATTTGAAGCGGAAGACAACTATACACACATCTTTTTGCGCAATGGCGAGAAGATTACCGCCAGCAAAACGATCAAGGCTTATGAAGAGATGTTGGAAGGCGTAAACTTCTACCGGGTACATAAACGGCACGTTATCAATCTAAACTATATGCGAAAATTCGTAAAGGGTGATGGAGGATACCTCATCATGGACGACGGAATACGGATCGAAGTATCCAGAAGACGCCGGCCTGCCTTTATGGAACAGATGCGCAGACTGCAGGAAGGTTTATAGAAAATGCTGCCCCGAAACATCCCTGAGAATGGGTAGAATCGGCAAAGTGGAAAATTAAACCTTTCGGGCCAGCGAATATTTTCGTACCTTTGAGTGGTAAGCAACGTATTTGGAATCACATAAGACAGGGGGCAATCCTTGTTTCAAATCGGTCGCTATGGGAAAATCAAAATCAAAACTGAAAGATCTTAAAAGAGATGTTCGTCCCATCCGCAAGGATGAGATGAAAAAAATCATCGGAGGTCGGGAAAAAGGCAGTAAATGGAAGCGATTCCTGAATATCTGCGGCAATATCCTGCCTCAATAAGAATTTTTCATCCTTTTCAAGGAGGCTGCATCGGTTTCGGTGCAGCCTCTTTGTCTTTTAAGCCTTTTGCTGTACATTGTCAGGCATCCACAAGAATCGGCCTGATTTTTGCACTAGCTTGTGTATGAATATTTTCGTTAACTGCGACTCTGAGACACCTACTTGATTTATGCCGACCGTGACAGATACCCGAACCCTGGCCCGCTGGGAGCGACAATTGGAGCAGATGGAAGACGATCGGCAAAGA
Source organism: Bacteroidota bacterium (assembly GCA_018222965.1). Lineage (GTDB taxonomy): Bacteria > Bacteroidota > Bacteroidia > Chitinophagales > Saprospiraceae > JAAEZH01. The sequence continues at coordinate 30,039 of JAAEZH010000014.1, read as the reverse complement.
CTCTTTCTACTTGACCAACTGGTTTCCCACTACGCTTATACAGATACCAACCGCGCCGAAAAGGGCCTGGAAGAGTACCACCAAATTCTGGAACGGGAAGACCTTCCCGATTTTCGGCTGAGTTTCCATCGTTTAAAAGCTTTTGTGGAGAACCAGTTGTATCGCTTTGAAAAAGCGGGACTTCATATTCGGCAAGCCTTGAAACTGGTGCAGGAAAGAGGAGATGTGCAACAACAGGCATCCGTGCTCATCGAATGTGCCGGCATTGAAATGAACCTTCACAATCTGGATGAATCGGCAGAACTACTGGAAAAGGCCACACGCCTTTTAAAAGCTTTTCCGGATACCAGCCTGGAGGCCCGACTTTTGTGCCGCAGAGGCTATATGCACCTGCATGTGGGCGATTATTCGCAGGCGATCGAGCTCTTTATGGAAGCCGGGAAAAAACTGCGGCGAAACCAAACCTCCTTTAGTTTATCGGATTATTATTTTGAATGCCTCATCTATAGTGGTACCGGTAAGGTATTTGAGCAAAACAACGAATGGGAGAAAAGTGCCGAAGCCTATGAAAAGGTCGTCTCCGTTTGTGAGAAACTGGGTATGCGTACCCGCCTTTCGTGGCACTACCTAAATGCAGGCAATGCTTATCTGGCGCTGGATGATGAAGAGAAGGCAGAGTCCTTTTTCAAAAAAGCCATTGATGCCCCCGACGATTCCAGTCCGCTGGCCCGGGCCAGTGCCTATGCAAACCTGGGATATTTGAGGTTTCAATCCGGCCAGTTTGAAGATGCCAAAGTCCTGTATGACCGGGCCGAACAAGGATACAAGGAGTGGCGATCTGACGATTATTACAACTTTGCCAATATTGATCGTTGGCGGGCGCACCTGTATCTCGAGCTCGATGAAGTGGATCAGGCTATAGAATATTTTGTTTCGGCTTTCAATTATGCCGAAGCCATCGAGGACTACAAACAGATTTCTGGTATTTACAAAGACATGGCTACCTTTTATGCCTCGGAAGGCGACTTTAAAAATGCCTATGAATATCAGGTCCTCTATGACGAATATGCGGAGAAATATGCCGAGCAGGTCAATGCGCGAAAGTTGTTGGAACTGGAGGTGAAGTATGAGGCCGGACAGAAAAAACAGGAAGCAGAATTGTTGCGCTTACAAGCTACACAGCTTCAGCTGAAAGCCTTGCGGGCACAGATGAATCCGCATTTTATGTTTAATGCGCTGAATGCCATTCAGCATTACATTACTTCCAACGAAGTGAAATATGCCTCCAAGTATCTGGCAAAGTTTGCCAAGCTGATGCGTAAAGCTCTGGAGTATTCTAATCTCGAACTAATATCCCTGGAAGAAGAAATCGAATTTTTGCGCGATTACCTCTCGATCAATGAAAAGCTCCGTTTTGAAAACCGCCTTTCTTTTGAGATTCAGGTGGATGATCAGATCGAGGAGGACATCATGGGAGTGCCCACCATGATCATCCAGCCTTATGTGGAAAATGCCATTGAGCATGGAATCCGGTCTATAGGTAAAGGGAAGATTCTAATCAGTTTCTCCCTCCTGGAAGACGAAAATATACTCTGTGTGGTCGAGGATAATGGAATCGGTCGCGAGCGGTCCCGGCAGTTGCAGGAGCAGGATCAGGAGTTTGTAAACCACCGGTCGCTCGGAACATCCATCACCGAAAAGCGATTGCAACTTTTGCATCAGTCAAAAGCAGATGCTTTATTCGTTGAAACCATCGATCTCAAAGATCCGGAAACAGGCAAAGCAGCTGGTACAAGGGTAGAGATTAGTATTCCGGTAGTGGAGGTAAAATTGAAGTAAGTTTAACCGTTTCCTAAGTAAGCGCCACCGTAGATAAATCGCTGAAACCCTGTTCGTAAAGCACCCACCTTAGAGGCTGCAGAATCCCTTATCTTTCAAATGTTTTCTCATAGTATGTAAAATGCCTGCGTCTGTGTTCCCAATTTATGGACGCAGGGATTTTTTCTTTGAAGTTGTTTAATAATGGCTGCTGAGATTCTGAGAATTGAATTTTCATTCCAGTTGAGGCTTTTTTAGAGCCGCATAGCAGCGCTACGGGGCGAAAAAAAAGTAAAAAGTGGGATGAAAAGGCTTTTTCAGGAGCCAGTGAGCTATTTTTAAACAACTTCTTTGTGAGAATACACACTACAAAACGCCCGGACATTATACTTTTTAATTGCGATTGATTTTCAGACTAAGGTCTCCTCATCCTTTTCCTTAGACTTTTCCGGAATTAGATTTTGCAGTGTGTAGTTTTCTCATAGTATGTTTAGTGGCTCCTACATCCTTGCCTCCTGTTGATGTAGGAGTTTTTTATTTCCTTTTACAGCTTTTGGCATTTAATCCAGCATCGGGGTGAGGTGCCTTAATTGAATCTTTTCAACTAAAAACTTCTTAATATTCATATTTGTATCCCCGGTATCAGCATAGGCACTCTGCTTTGATAAAACCTGTAGGCCTTCCCATATCGCCGCAAGAGATCTTTTTCTTCGTAATAAATACCGATGAGCATATACGCTGTCAGGCCCAGCGCAAACAGGAATCGACTGAAGGTTAAAACAGGGTGCGCCCAGAGAATTGTTAAGGTCCCGAAATAGATGGGGTGTCTCACAACGCGATAGATAAAGGGAGCCTGAAAAGGAACCTCATTCTGATGCTCGCCATGCTTAAACTGTATGTGTCCGAGCAGGTCAGCTCCTTTGATGGACCATATTCCCATGGCCGTAAAAAAAAGGCCCAGTCCAAAGAAGAAGTACATGATTGCCCGACTGGCAGGACCGCCAAAATACCAGACCTGACCATCTATGCCCTGCCAGAAATACAGCAGGATGATCAATGCAAGGGCAGATATAAAATTAAAACTTGTCCTTTCCAGATTTGCCGGGATCCATTTCTTAAGCCGGCTTTTAAAAGAAGTTCTGGCCATAACAGAATGCTGCAAACCAAAAAGCAGTAATAGAGCCATATTAATCAGCAATGCTTTGTTGGCAGCCAGAGAAGGATTCCGGTTAATACCCCATTCCGGATACAAATCCAGAATAAATACTCCAAAGAACAGGAGGGCAAAGCCCGTAAGTAAAAGGGAAAGAAGGTGGTAAAACCAGTGAATGCGTTTAATCATTTATTTCTTTTTGGTACGATCTCAAAGATTTCCCGAATTTGAAATCCTTTTTCATCTACCAGAGTCAGGGTGTGCCTGCCTGCCTCCGGATCGAGTTCTATCTCGTGAAATGTTTTGGTAGAGCCAAGATACACATCATCCAAATGCCAGAATATTTCGGTGTCTGGCTTTCTGTGAGCAGCCTTAAATACTGTTGCGCTCCGGCTTCCGTCAAGATTGACCGGCACGTAAATTTGTGCATTGGGAACCGGATAAATCAATTGGATCGGTGCTTTTTCCTCCGGATCGCTGCAACCGGCTTTCCAGGCCGGAAGCGGATCGTATTCCGGGTGATAATCGGTGTAATAATGTTCTATGACGGGGGGGAGTACAAACCAGGTACTGTCGATGCGTTCGTTTATTTTGCTGCAAGCTGCATTTACCCGCTTTCGCGAATGTTGGTCCAGTTGTACAGGAATATGCCACTTACAGGATTCTACTTTACTGGCCCCCCGAGGCATATGGAGCGTATCCGTCGGGCACCAGGGCCCGGCCCGAAAACCGCTTTTGGCACAAAAGGTATAGGGTGGCAAGGCATCGTAGGGTTCCTCAAACCAGGTCGATGCAGGCAGCAGGTCAAATGCCTGGAATAGAATAGGAGCAGCCGCTTTTACTCCGACCAGTCCGGGACGGCCCTCCCCGTCTGCATTGCCTACCCAGACGCCCACGACATACTCCGGATTGAGGCCTATTGCCCAGGCATCCCGATAGCCGAAACTGGTACCTGTTTTCCAGGCAATTTGCCGGCTGCTGGAAAAGCTGCGCCAGCCGCCTTCGCTGTCGGGACGCTCCAATTCCTGCATGGCTTCAAAGGTGCGCCAAATGCTGCCGGCTCCCAACAGGAATGCCTGATCTCTCAGCTTTTGTTCCGGAATGGCTTGGTTGCTGTCGTACGTGGCTTTTCGAAAGCAGTTTTGATCGTATTTTCCTTCCAGGGGATAATATTCACTGAGGATGTCTGCCATACCGGCATAAATACTGCACATTTCCCATAAGCTGGCTTCTGCGCCTCCTAAAATGAGGGTGAGACCATAGTGGTCCGGATTCGGGTTTAATCGGTTCAGGCCCATCTTATTCAGGTCGAAGTGAAATTTCTCCAGACCGTAATCCTGCAACATCCGTACGAAAGGAACATTTAGAGACCGGGTCAGGGCACGGGATGCCTGAATGGCTCCGGAATATTGCAAATTGTAATTTTCCGGTTTGTATCCATTTATATAAGTTGGAATATCGGGTATCAGGCTGTTGGATATGATATTCCCCTCTTCCAGCATGCGTGCAAACAGCAAGGGCTTTAGTACACTTCCGGTGCTTCTTGGAGCTTTTATGATATCGACCGATTCGTGGTTAGCCGCGCCGGTGCCGGGGGCATTGCCCACATAGGCAAGGACCTGTCGGCTGGGAATGTGGAGAACAAGAATGGCCAGGTTATTAACGTCATTATTTCTTATAACAGGCAATTGATGTGCAGCCAGGGTGTTTAGCTTTCGCTGAAGGCTTAGGTCCAGGGTAGACCGCATTCGGCTTCGCCGGCTTCCATATTCAATGCGGGCACGCTCCAGCAAATGAGGCGCCAGGGCAGGAAGGGGGAGGGGCGCTTGCGGAAGGGGTTCTTCTTTAGCCAGTTGATTGTCTAAAGCAGCTATTTTCCCGGCTTCGAGGAGTTTGTCCAGGAGACGATTCCTTTTTTCGAGCAGGGCCTGTCTGTTTCTGCCCGGATGGATAAGCCCCGGACTATTGGGCAGTACCGCCAGGGTAGTAGCTTCTGCCCAACTGAGCAGGGCAGGCGATTTTCCGTAATATCTCCAGGAGGCAGCCTCCAGTCCGACTACATTTCCGCCGAAAGGCGCATGCGAAGCATAGAGGGCAAGAATCTCATCTTTGGAGTAGGACCATTCAAGTCGGGTAGCCAGAATGGATTCTATCGCTTTTTGCCAAAGATTTCGGGGCGGATTCTTGCGGGATAACCGCATGAGCTGCATGCTTAAAGTCGAACCACCGCTTACCACTCGCTTTGCGCGAATGTTTTGCCGCATAGCCCGGGCAAGCGCCCGTAAATCGACGCCCCGATGTTTATAGAACCGCTTATCCTCAAAGGCAATCAGAGCGGTAGCAAACTTATCGGGTACACTATCAATTTCCGGAAACCGCCATTGTCCGTCTGTGGCAATACGAGCTCCAAGCAATTGACCATCTGCCGATTCGAGGATAAAGGAGCGGGGACTGTCAAACAGGCTTCGTGGCAGGCAAAAGATATAGCCTAATAGTACAGCCAGAAAGAGGGTAGTGGCTATTTTCTTTCGCCGGGACCAGCTTTGGATCATTTTGCGCGTAGTATCATTTCAACTTTATCGAGCAAAGCATTTCCCGCTTCGTCGAATTCGGGTGCCTGCCCCTCTTCAAAAGGATAGGTCAGATACATGAAATTATCTGCCATTACTTCATCCGGATGAATGATGTATTCCGTGTTTTTGGTAATCTGCTCAAAAAGCGCCGCTATGGATTGGGGCCCGAGGGGATTGCCTACCAGCCAGGTACCGTCTTCTTGTTGTTTTGCTTCGTGCAAGAAAAAATTGAGGTAGGCAAAGAATACCCTTTTTGAGGATTTGTACTCCGTTTCATTAGCTGAAATCAAAGGAACGGCTGTAACCGTTTCTCCGTCCATGTTTAGATCGATTCCCCAGTGATAGGAAACACCATCCGGATTAAAAAGCAGCAAATCGTCCCATTCGGAGGAGATCTCTACTTTTTCCAGGGGGCGATATCCGATCAAACGATAAAGGGCTTCTCGTTTTTCCGGATTGAAGCGGGAGTAAACGTGGAAGATCTCATGGAGCATGACGCTGAGGAAACCGTCCGGATTGAAGTTGCGGAGCACATCTTCCGGAATCATGATGCAATTTTCCCGGGTGTAATAAACGGAAGGGCCGTAGTGGCCGGTTTTTACTTTTACCAGGGCTACGCCTTGCGGGAATATTGCGGGATTGAGGGCATCACATTGTTTTTTGGCGAGTTCCATAACCGCACTCACCTTAAGTTTTTCTTCTTCCGTAAAGTTGCTGGCTTCCGTTTTTAAAAATTCGCGGTAAGCGGAAAGCATTTCTTCTCTATCGGTTGAGGTCGAAAAGTTTTCCTTCATCTGTATTTCCATTTCCACCTCATTGACGAGCCGGAAAAATCCATCTGTTGTATCAATCGTAAGTGCCTGAGCCGATTGCGCGCTGTCCAGAAGGGCATAGCCTTTGGAATAATCTACCGGTGCAGCTACGTCGGTTGTCTGTTGGGGTTTAGGACCGCAAGCAACCAGAAAAAGAACCAGAAGTATGAAATAAGCAACTCTTGTCATAAGGGTGGTTTTGCGTATAAATGTAATAAAAAATGCCGCTCGAAAACTCGAACGGCATTTTGCTCATTTATCGTATAACCTGAATTTGTTTTAGGCTTACCTGCCCGTCTATCAGGATAGCGATCCAGTAAGTTCCGTTGACGGTCGGAGCCTTTTCCTGCCAGTGGTATTTACCGGCGGTTTTTTGCCCTTCGTCCCAAACCTGAATCTGACGTCCTTGTTGATCAAAAAGCTCTATCCGAACATCAGCTGAGCGGTCCAGCTGGTAGTCAATAAATAGCTGCTCGGCGGCCGGGTTTGGGTAAATACTCCATTCCAGATCTGTAAGCGGAGCATCAAATACATCGGTGGTAATGATGTATCCCATTGGAGGTTCTGGTAGTTTTACATCGGTGTAGAGACGGTATTCACCGGGAGTAACCGGCAGCATCTCATTTACATCGGTAACTTCCAGGCTGTCTCCGGAGAAGTACTCATACCAGGTCCCCGTATGCTGGAAGCGGGGATCCATGGTGTAATCGAAATAATGGAAGTTTCCGAGTACAGTCACATTCAGGGTGTCGCTGTTTAGGTGTATGGATTTCACCTTTTTGAAATCGTTTCCATTGCTGGTGTAGGTTTCAAAATCTTCGGTTTGGAAGATATCGTAATCGTGGCGAAGGTTTATCAGCGAGCTGGTCACATCATACAGCCGGCGACGGGATGCTTCGTCCAGGTATTCCCATAAGATGGGTTTTGGTCCCGTACGGCCGTTGAAGTCAATGTTGATGTCGTAGCCTTGTTCGCCAAACTGCCAGAGCATTTTTGGTCCGGGTACCGGATAGAAAAAGGCGGAGTTGAGTTCAATTCGCCGCAAGGCAGTTTCTAATTCTCTTATATCATGCCACTGGTTGGTTTGATTGCCTTCATTGAGTGCGGAATACATAATGCGTTCTTCATCGTGGCTTTCCATATAATGCAGCAGGCTGGGATTGTCAAATCCCCGAATCTGGTAGTTTAAGCCGGTAAGGCTGGAGGGGACAGCTTTTGCGGTATTGGTAAAGGCGCCATGCATATTACCCCACAGCATCATACCGGAGGCAGCCAGTTCTTTTTCCTCATTGGTATCTGCGAAGTGTTCCAGGATGACGTAAAAGTCGGGATCTACAGACCATATGAAGTTGGCATAGTCTTCCAGTATGGCAATCCGGCTGGCATCATAGGCACCCCATGCACCCACATCATCCGGATTGTTTACCTGCGTAAATCCTTTTGAAAGATCGAAGCGGAAACCATCCAGGCGGAACTCTGTAATCCAGTATTCCATGATCTTTTTGAAGTAGTCTTTTGTCGCCTCCTTTTCGTGGTTGAAGTCGAAGCCTACGTTGAAGGGGTGGGTGGCATCCCGGTTGAGCCAGGGGTTGTCGTTTGTTGGTTTGCCGTCGTAATAAAGCTGCACCAGGGGATTTTGGCTAAAGGCGTGATTGTAAACAACGTCGACAATTACTGCGATACCTCTGGAGTGGCATTCGTCTACAAAGCGTTTCATTTCCGGAATCGGGCCGTAATATTTGTCGAGTGCCATGTGGAACGAGGGATTGTATCCCCAGCTGATATTGCCTTCAAACTCATTGATTGGCATTAATTCGATGGCATTCACGCCCAGGTTTTCGAGATAATCCAGGGTGTCGATGAGAGTTGTATAATCGTGCCGATCAATAAAATCGCGCAAGAGCAATTCGTAAACGGTCAGATGGTATTGATCCGGTCGGTCAAAGTCATTGACCTGCCAGTCGTAATCGCCTGCGCCCGGTTGTACGAGTGTAACCCTGCCTGTAGTTTTGCCATCCGGATAATCCGGCAGATCCGGGTAGGTTTCTTCCGGGATGAAAGGATCATTGGAGGGGTCGAGCACCAGGGTGCTATATGGATCAGCGATGAGGATTTCGCCATCGACCAGATACTGGAAGGTGGCGTAATCACCGGCCTGGGGAGCAGGCACCTCAATCCACCAGCTGCTTCCATCCGTGGTTTGAGTCATTTGATATTCTGTATCGAGCTGGTACTCATTAAAACTGCCCAGCACAAATACATTTTCTTTGTTGGGGGCATGGAGCGCCAGGAACATGGACGTATCACCAACAATGGTGATCCCGTAGTCAATGCCTGCCGGGAAATCGGCCGGAGGTATGTTTACCGGGACGACATACTGGAACGTATCGGCACTCATTTCGGTACCATTGAAGGCGAGGATTTCAACCAGGTGAGTCCCTGCTTCCACCACATCGATATCGAATTCAAGCAATTGGGTGTTTGTGCTACTGGCCAGAAGGTTGCCGTTATCAAACAAGCTAAGGTCACTGTCTTCTGAAGCAGCCGCGCGAATGGAAAGAGTAGATCCCAGATTGGTCACTAAGGAGAGTCTGTCTGGTTTGACAAATAAAGCCGTAAGTGCTAAATCTTCGGGGAAAACGGGATAATAGATATCACCGCCTCCATCGGCTTTGCCTTCGAGGGTTCCATCTCCATTTCTGAATACGAATGCCATCTCCAGCACTTCTTCACCTCCGGGCACCTGGTAATAATCTGCTATACTCGGAGTAATTTCGTAGGAATAGAGGTTGTCCTGACCAGAAACCGGTTGCAATTGCCAGTCGGGGTTGGTTTCGCCCCACTGAGTGAATACATATTTCCAGTCAGAGGGAGAGGTGCTTTCGCTGGTAAGTACACCGGTGTGAATATAAACATCGCAATTACAATCAGCGAGGCCGCCTGTGCCTTCTGATGCATTGAAGTAGATGGTCACGGGTTCTCCGGCTTTTGGAAATGCCGGGTCGGTGTAAACCACCTGAGCATGGATGATAAAAGGCAACAGCATACCAAGGAGTATACCAGCCACTTGTAGCAGTGATTTCATACGGATAGATTTGTATAGTGCTGGGAAATTCGTTGGTCAGGGCGACCAGCACAATTTGATTCGCTCAAAAATAAAGAAAAGACCTTGTTATTCTGAATTTTAAAATAGACGGCCTTCTAATAAAAGAGTTGTTTGTTTAGCTGCCGACCAGTCCGTTGGCTTGCAGCAGTGCTACAGTGGGATGTTTGGAGCCTCCTTCCGGCTCCAGGGTGATATTTAAAGATTCGGCATTTGAGATAAAGGCGATTGGTTGCAATTCGGAATTGGTACCATCAAATATGCCGGCATCGATCATTTCTCCTTCTACATCGGCCCAAATTTGGTAGGTTTTGCCTTTCGGCGGAATGGGCAGGTTTTGTACCTGGAGCATGCCTTTTTCACTGGCTTGATTCCAATATACCCGGACTTGTGCTTCAGGGGCATTTGGAGTACCGGAAAGGTCAATATGCCGGGTTTCGGGAGCCCGGAGCATTTCCAGTTGGGCAGCTATTGCTTTGGCTTGATCTTGTTGTTCCAGGCAGTTTTCTTCGAGCAGATTATAAGCTGCATGTAAGTTTGCATTTTCATTTTTTAGCATCTTTTGGGACCGAAAAGCCACAAAGGCGGCCAATCCGAGGCCCAGGCAAATAGCCAATAAGATGCCATGCGAAAAATTAAAGCCTCTCGAACCGGAAGTTGATTTTTGATTGAATTTGGTTATTTCGGACATTATTTGTCCTTTCAGACTATTGGGCGGTGGTACAGATTGCTCTTTGGCATAAAGTTCAAGAGCGGTTTGCAGCTCTTTAACCTGAGCGGCAATATCCGGGTGATTGCTGGCAAATTCTTCTACAATGGCTTCCTCCTCGGGAGTAGCAATGCGAAGAACATACTGCTCGAGCAATCCTGATTCCAAAAATGTTTTTTTATCCATTTTATCCATGACCTCTATTCTGTACCGATGGAGAAGTGGTTTGAGCCAATTCGTATTCGGTATTACCCCATTCAAAGAGTTTGACTTACTATAAAACCCCAAACTACTTTACTTTGGGTATATCCTAACATAAAAAACATAATTCCAAGAGAAATACAAGAGGCTTCAAAAATGTATTTTAATTTTTGCAGGCCTATGCGCAACCTGGACTTAACCGTTCCTAATGGTATTTGGAGTTCTTTCTGTACTTCTCTCTGTGTATATCCCTGAAAATAAACCAGATCAATTACAGATCTAAATTTTTCATCCAGGTTTTCTACATGTCCTCTTACTCCAATGTGCTCAGGTTTGATACTCTCCTTACCCTTATCTACGAAATTTTCAAGAGGATCGATCACTCCTGCCTTCCGAAATCCGGCAGACCGAAGTTTATCAATAGCTGTATTTCTTAAAATATTCAGGGTCCAGGTAAACAGGCTTCCCTTTATGGGATCATAGGTATGCACTGCTTTCCAGATTTTCACAAAGGTTTCCTGCATAACATCCTGAGCCACTGCATCTGTTTGAACAATGCGCAGCGCTACGCCATAAAAGGCAGGGCTGTATTGATCATACAAAGCTTCAATTCCGCGTTTATCGCTGGATTTCAGCCAATTAATAATGGTTTTTTCGTCGTGCATGGAAGCTGGCTCCTGATTGTGTGAATAACATAGGCCGACAGGAATGGTTCAACCAATCCAGGAACTTTCTACTAGCAGAATTGCTTTTAGCCAGTATTCGGCGAAAGCCGGATTATTTAAGCAAATTGATTTTGCTTAGGAATTCTTTTTTGTAGGCGTTGCCAATAGGTATTTCTTCATTTCCGATCAGGACAACCTGTTCTCTGGCTTTAATACTGTCTATTTTTCCTAAGCGAATTAGGTAAGACTTGTGAATCCGAATGAATGCATTCCCCAGTTCTTTCTCGAGGGTTTTTAGCTGAATATTGGTCGGGAAATTCCGATCGTGAATCCGGGCAAATGTCATTTTATCCCTCGAAAAAAAATAAGAGATATTTCGGATGTCAAAAGATTTATAAATATCTCCGATTTTAAAGAAGTATTTGGTGTTGTTTAATTCGGGGTAATCATTGGTGTGCTTTGTACTAAAATGGCGATGTAATTTAGGGTAGATACAAGCTATGTCAATGGCCTTCATCAGGTCCAGTTTGCTGAAATCATGTCCAAAATATCCCGATGGAGTAAGGGGCCGAAGTGTTTTGTAGGTGTTCTCTGAAGCCTTTTTAGTCAGGAAGAATAAGCACAAATTGGGATAGCGGGTTCTCAAGTCTGAAGACAGCTGTAATGTTGATGCTTTCCCTTCAGCAGAATCCAGGTCGATGACTACTAAATCCGGATACAATTTTTTGGTAATCTCAATCAGCTTCAGAGGATGGCTTGCCTTAAAAATATTGACAAAGCCGAGTGCTTCCAGGTTTTCGTTGATACGGCCATAAATGGCAGGTGTGTCTGTATATATAATTACCTTAAATTTAGATAAAATAGCTGTTTCTGGCATTTAATACTATAAATTTTTATCTCCCCAAACTCATGCGGTTTTGGTGCGTAGAAAATGTTAATAGAGTTGCCTGCAACGATAAAGGCTGAAACATCTCGTTAAGTAGCAAAATGGTTTTACCGCTTTTACAGCACGTTTGATTTACAGGCCTAAAACTGTGGGGGAGCAAGATAAGTTTAGGAGCAAAAAGTAATCAAACTGAGGTGGGGGTCTGTTTGTCCGGCAAATCTACATGTTTACATGAAGAAAACACAGGTTTATCATATTTAATGTTTGGCAAGTTTTAAATAAATGTCATATTTGTTGCTGTAGTTCAAATTAGTCAATAAACCTATCCCCCGTGACTAATGGGTGCCACGTTTTATGCTCCGACTCCACTTTGAACACTAGTACTCCCAAACCCGAAATTTACTCCATAACCTTATGAAACTTAAAGGCATCGGAATCCGTTTGCCGGTACAATCCTGTGGGGGGATTAGCCGGTTTGGATTCCGGTTTAGGGCCAGACATTTTTGGCCTAATTTGTTAATATGCGTTATTTGAGGACCCGTAATTTTATTACGGGTCTTTTTTATTCTCAGTTGGTTATGTATATATGTTTTTTTAATATTATATAGTCGGCGGAATTAGGCACAGTGTTTGTAGTTGTTTCTCTGAGAATATTAGACTACACACAAACCGCGTTCCCCATGATTAACTGGAAAGTTTTTCGACCTAAAGTATCCGACTCCCTGTCGGCAAGTAATTTGGTCCCCCTCTTATTGTTATTGATTTTTGCCCTGTTTTTACCCTCCAGGATGGAGGCTTTAAACCCGGGGGATGTCAGTATTACAATGGTGACAGCCCCATTCTTTATCGCTGATTCTAACAGTCCGCCGGCCATGGATGGCCCAAAGGCAGCCTATGTAGGTTTTGAGGTATGCAATACCTCCGGAGCCCTGTTATCTGATCTTTTTATAGAGATGACTGATATTACGGGTACCGTGCCAGGCTTTGCTTTAGTGGGCGGTCAGGCCGCCAGCCAGTATGTTGGTACCCTCCAGGCAGGAGAGTGCCAAAGTTATTACTGGTATGTGGAGTTTCCCTATCAGTTTAAAGATGAGACAGGAAGCTTTGAAATAACCGTCAGTGATGCAAATCCTGGTGTGGTATCTGTTACGGATGACGTACTTACAAGAAATTCCATTTCTGCCAATGCCGGTGGTCAGGTTGTTAGCACATCTCTGGGACCCGGCATTTATGTGGGGCAGGTATTTTATTATGATGTAGAATACACCTTCGGGAATGTACAGAATAACGACGAATTTACCTTCCAGCCTGCCGGTAATTTAGATTTCGACGCCAGTTGTTATCAATTGGTTTCCAATGAAATTATTGCTTCCGACTTGGGAGGAGTAGGCTTGCCCGTTGGAACGCAAAACCTGTTGTATCATTTAGCTACCAATAGTATGGGGGGATCTAATAACCTCCTTACTGTTCGGTATTATTTTCGGTCCCTGTGCATTGGTGTAGCCTCGAATGCTTTACCCTATGCAGGTCAAACCAGCGGTGGGACCAACTTTAAATACACCGGCAACTTTGATCAGAACCCGGTTATTATTCCCCCTAGTACCAATGTAATAGATATTACAAAAACAGCCACTCCGGATTTCTTCCCGGCACCGCCGGGAGTTGTAACCTATTCGGTCGTGATCGAAAATCTGTCTGATCAATTTATTATGATAGACAGAATTGATGATATTCTACCCGGGCCATTTGAGTATGATGCGCTAACCGTAGGTAGTGAAGTTACACTGGCAAATTCTACGGCTGTTCCTTCGATGGGAGCGACCGGTGCTATTAGTTGGGTCGGTAACGAGCCAGAACCCTTCCCGTATTTCTCCTACCTGATTGATCCTATGGGAACCATCACGCTGGAATATACCGTCAATATACCACCGGGTACGGCAGATGGGGTTTATATCAATTCCGTTACCGCAACAATGGGTACGTATACGACTCCACAGGAGACATCGGCAGTGGGAATTGGTGCTTGTGTAGTTGATATCGAATGTCCAAATAGTATTTCCGTTAATACAGATCCGGGGGTTTGTGAGGCCACGGTAAGCTGGGACCCCCCAATGGAAACGGGTACTTGCCCGCCATTGACGGTTATGCAAACAGCAGGACCTGCAAGTGGCTCTGTTTTTCCAGTTGGAACAACACTAATAGAATACACGGTAACCGATGGCATCGGTAATACAGCCAATTGTTCTTTTACCGTAGATGTAGCAGATAATGAGCCACCGGTAGTAAGTTGCCCGATGGATATGCTGATTAATACAGAGCCGGATAATTGTGGAGCGACGGTAGTCTTTGATTTGATGCCTACCGATAATTGCATGGGAATCAACATAACTCAAACATCCGGTTTGCCTAGTGGGTCCTTTTATCCAATAGGTATTACCAATGTTGGTTTTATCGTGTCTGATGCTTCCGGAAATGGTGTGAACTGTACTTTCGAGGTAGAAGTTGTAGACAACCTCAGTCCGGAAATTTCCTGTCCGCCTGATCTGGAAATAGATACAGATCCAGGGCAGTGTGGTGCTATTGTAACATACATGGTTCCGGTAGGTACAGACAACTGCCCGAATCCGGTAACGGTTCTTTCAGCCGGTCAGGGAAGCAATACGCTGTTTGATATAGGAACGACCACCGTTACATACATGGTTACCGATGGAAGCAGCAATACCGCCACCTGCTCCTTTGATGTTACAATTGAAGATAATGAAGATCCGATGCTCATGTGTCCCGGAAATATTACCGTAAATAATGATCCGGGCATGTGTGATGCGCTTGTAAATTATATGGTGACTTTCAGCGACAATTGCCCCGGAGCTACCCTCATGCAAACAGCAGGCCTGCCCAGCGGAGTAGATTTCCCGATTGGTATTACAACCAACACCTACGAAGCAATGGATGCTTCCGGCAATACAGCCAGTTGCAGCTTTGATATTACTGTAAATGACAACGAATTGCCAACCATTACCTGTCCGGCCGACATTTTTACCACTGTTGACCCGGGAACCTGTGAATCGGTTGTTAATTATACCGTAACTTTTGATGATAATTGTCCGGGTGCGATCCTGACACAAACTGCCGGTATAGCCAGTGGTATGCCTTTCCCAAGCGGAGTTACCATCAATACCTTTGAGGTGACAGATGCTTCCGGAAACCCGAGTACTTGTTCTTTCAATGTTTTTGTAGCAGACAATATTGATCCAACGATCAGTTGTCCGGCAGATTTTGATATATCTACCGATCAGGGCCTGTGTGGAGCCGTAGTAAACTATTCCATTATTTCTGATGATAATTGTCCCGGGGCAAACCTGGTACAGACTTCTGGTTTGGTTAGTGGTGCCGTGTTCCCGGTTGGAACCACCGAGAATTGTTTTACCATTACCGATGCTGCCAATAATACAGCAAGCTGTTGCTTTGATGTAACCGTTACGGATGACGAAGACCCAACGATCAACTGTCCGGGTAATGTGGTTGTAATGACTGATATGGGCTTTTGTAGCGCGGTAGTTGGCAATATTTCCGCTTCCGCGAATGATAATTGCGGTATTAGCAGTATTACCTATACCCTGACTGGTGCCACAACAGATTCCGGAATGGATGACGCCAGCGGACTAACCTTCGAAGTAGGGATAACTACCGTAGAATATACCGTAACTGATGATAATGGAAACTCAGCAACCTGTTCCTTTACCGTAGAAGTACAGGATCTCAATGATCTAAGCATTACCTGTCCGAATAATGTGACGGTAATGACCGATATGGGGCAGTGTAATGCAGTCGTAAATGACCTGATGCCAACCACAACAGATAATTGTGGGGTTGAATCAGTGGTCTATACGCTGACGGGTGCCACTACCGGTGCATCCCCTGGAACAGGAATCAATGATGCCAGCGGAGAAACCTTTGAAGTGGGCGTAACTACCGTAGAATATGTAGTTACCGATGTAAACGGAAACACTGCGAGTTGCTCATTCACCGTGACGGTTGAAGACAACAATGGACTGGAAATTACCTGCCCGGCAGATGTAGTTCTTTCCGTTGAAGCAGGCCTTTGTTCGGCGACAGCCGGAGACCTGACACCAACGATTCAGGATAACTGTGGCGTTGCCTCTGTAACCTATGAATTGACCGGAGCAACTACAGGAAGCTCCCCACCAACGGGCATCAATAACGCCAGTGGAGAAGTGTTTAACGTAGGCGTTACAACAGTAACTTATACAGTAACCGATGATAATGGAAACATGCTTTCCTGTTCATTCACTGTTACCGTTAGTGATACAGAGGATCCTACGATTACCTGCCCGATGGATGTGGTCGTAAATACCATTCCAGACCTGTGTGGCAACGATATTGATTATACTATCACCTTTGATGATAATTGCCCGGGAGCAACAATCATGCAGACCGCCGGTCTTCCGGATGGCAGCTTCTTCCCGGTAGGAATTACGGTCAATACCTTTGTCGTAACAGATGCCTCCGGCAATACGGCCAGCTGTACATTCGAGGTGGAAGTTGTTGACAACGACAGCCCGATGATCTCTTGTCCCTCAGACATTGAGGTAAGTACAGATCCGGGTACTTGTGATGCTGTAGTGGATTATATCACACCAGTAGGAACAGATAACTGTCCCGATCCGGTAACCGTAATTTCCGGTGGTTTTGCGAGTGGGGAAATTTTCCCGATCGGAACCACGACCGTTACATTCATGGTAACAGATATGTCCGGAAATACAGCAACCTGTTCGTTTGATGTGACCATTACCGATGATGAAAACCCAACATTGGATTGTCCGCTGGATTTTGCTGTGGATTCAGATATGGGCCAGTGTGGCGCTATTGTCAATTTCCAAATTACTGGAGCAGACAACTGTATGGGCGAAACCGTTATTCAGGTTTCAGGTATCCCAACCGGCAACTTTTATCCGGTAGGAAGTACCACCAATGTATTTGAAGTTACGGATAATGCCGGCAATTCTGCCGAGTGTACATTTGAAGTAACTGTAGAGGATAATGAAAATCCGACCATTAGCTGTCCGGCAGATATTTTCCAAAATGTGGACCCGGGTACTTGTGGAGCGATTGTAGATTATATGATTGTCACCAACGATAATTGCCCGGGAGAAACCCTGATGCAGACTGCGGGTTTGCCGAGTGGTTCGCTGTTTCCTGTTGGTACGACAACCAATACCTATGTAGTTACGGATGCTGCCGGCAATACAGCCGAATGCAGCTTTGATGTAACTATCGAAGATGATATTGATCCGACCATTGCTTGCCCGATGGACATTGTAGTAGATAATGATCCGGGCCTTTGCACAGCTGTAGTAGACTTCAGTCTGAATATTGACGACAACTGTCCGGATGCAACCATCATGCAGACTGCCGGTTTGCCAAGTGGATCAGATTTTCCGGTAGGAACAACCACCAACACCTTTGAAGTAACCGACAATGCCGGCAATTCCATTACCTGTAGTTTTGATGTAACAGTGGTGGACATGGAAGATCCAACGATCAACTGTCCTTCAAATGTTGAAGTTAGTAATGATCCGGATGAATGTGGCGCTTTTGTAGACTATATGGTTCCTGTTGGAACCGATAATTGCGCGGGTTCTGTAACCACACAAATTGCCGGTTTGGCCGATGGGGCTTTCTTTCCGGTTGGAACAACCGTGAATGAGTTTCAGGTGACCGATGCGGCAGGCAATACCACGACCTGCTCCTTTGAAGTGACTGTAACTGACGAGGAAGATCCGGAAATCGACTGCCCGGCAGACATTAATGTAAACACAGATCCGGATATTTGTGGAGCTGTAGTTGATATTCCAATCGATTTTAGTGATAACTGTGCCGGATTTATCGTTACGCTCAACTCCGCATTGGGCGATGGGGACACCTTCCCGCTAGGAACTACTACCGTAAGCTATTCACTGGAAGATGCTTCCGGAAATACGGCTGTTGATTGTGAGTTTGATATAACTGTTGTAGATATGACGCCGCCAGACCTGGATTGTCCGGCTCCAATGACGGTGTTTAATCTCGATTCAGGAGATTGTGAGGCTGTTGTAAACTTTGATGTGACTGCTACCGATAATTGCGACCCGAATCCGATCGTTACGCAAACAGCGGGCGGACCACTACAGTCCGGAGATGTTTTCCCGATTGGAAGTTATGACTTTAGCTATGAAGCAGAAGATGACTCCGGAAATATCAGTACCTGCGACTTTACCATCAGTGTAGAAGAATTTGAAAATCCTTCTGGTACGCTGGCATGTAATGATCAGATTTCTGTAGCCATCGACGAAAACGGTGTGGTTACGATTACAGCTGATATGCTGCTCGAGGGTGGACAATACGGTTGTTTAGATGACTATATCCTTGATATCACCGAATTGGACTGTGATGATGTTGGTCAAATTACGATCGTTACCGTTACGGATCCGGATACCGGAAACTCCTGTTCGACAGCGGTTACCGTGGAGGATAACATCCCACCGGAAATTGAGTGTGGTCCTGGAGCCGTAGAGATTTCCTGTTTGGATGATCTGGCGGATGTACTACCACCTGATGCCGAAGATAATTGTACGGATGTTACAGTGACTCAGATCAATCAGATCACCGTAGATAATGATCCTTGTGATGATAATATGACTCAGGTGATCCTGGTTTGGATAGCCACCGATGAATACGGAAACGTTTCTGATCCGTGTGAGCAACTGGTAAATATCCTGAGACCGGATCCGGACAACTTCGACTTCCCGGATGATATATCCTGGGATTGTACCGACTATGCCAACTTCCCGAACCTGACGGATCCAACACCGGTAACCGGCAACCTGGCTACCTCCGGCTCCGGATTCCCGGCCAATACAGGAACCGTTTTCTGTGGCTATTCCATTGGTCATACCGATATTGTACAGCCGCTCTGTGGCAATACTTTCCAGATCATTCGTACCTGGAATGTTGTAGACAACTGTACCGGCCAGGTCATTATGGGCAATGGTCAGGGAGAAGATAATATACAGATCATCGTGATCACCGATACAACCGACCCGATCGTAGATGTTAGTGGATTTGATCTTGGCGTGAATGTATCACAAAATGGAAACCAGGATTGTAACGCTCAGAGTTTCCTTCCCGGACCAACTGTAAGCGATGATTGTTCGGATTGGACGGTAACTATTCTTACGCCTGTTGGCGAAGCTATCTATCTCAATGGAGTCGATGGCGCTGATGGTGGAGTTATTCCGCCTCCGGGACTGGGAATTGGTTCACACACGATTACTTACATCGTCACCGACGATTGTAACAACACGACTACAGTAGAAATTGAGATCAATGTGATCGACAATACGCCGCCTACAGCGATCTGTGATGAAATCACCAATGCATCCCTGACTACCAATGGCGAAGCCATCGTGCCAGCCATCGTATTTGATGATGGTTCTTACGACAATTGTACAGATATTTCCTTCCAGGTACGCCGCCTGGATGGAGACTGCGACGGCAATTTTGACGACTTTGGAGATTCCGTGATTTTCTGTTGTTCGGATATTCCCAACAACCCGATCATTGTAATCCTGGAAGTAACCGACGCTTATGGAAACGTCAATAGCTGTGAGGTAGAAGTTGATGTGGAGGATGGAATTCCGCCTCTTCTGGTAAGCTGTCCGGATAATCTGACGATTGGCTGTGACGAATACCACGAATTGTATGCCATTCCATTAAACAATGGCGATGGTAGTGTACTGGATACTTTGGGTACGCCGGAGTTTTACGACAATTGTGAGCTCAATATTGAGTACACCTACACCTTTGAATTGGACAACTGCCAGGAAGGAACCATCATCCGCACCTGGGTGGCTTCCGATAATAACCCGGATAATCCGCCGGTGACCTGTACACAAACAATTTTTGTAGAGCATGTTTCAGACTGGGGCGTCGAATTCCCGGCTCATATTAATGCAACCTGCACCGATGGCCAGTTGCCAGACTTTGGCGAACCGGTAATCTTTGGAGATGAGTGTGAGCTAATCGGTATCAGCTACGAAGATGAGTTGTTTACCATTGTAGCCGACGCCTGTTACAAGATTCTGCGCCACTATACGCTGGTCAACTGGTGTACGTACGATGAATTTGGCAGCAACGAATACCTCGAGTTCCCGGAATCTTATTACCAGATTGACTTCGACGGCGATGGTGATATGGACGACCATACCTTCCAGGATGGATGGAATGAGAATGGAAGCCCGGGTATTGCTGATGGATATATCCAATATACTCAGGTCATAAAGATCAATGATAATGAGGCACCCATCTTCGATGTGGAAGTAGATGGTTGTATCGAGGACACCGATTGTAATACAGACCTGGTTCTGCCGTATCCGAATATCACCGACGAATGTTCTACAGAATTTATCGTTGATATCGTTGGCGACTTCGGAATCTTCCAGGATATCAGCGCGGATGTAGTTATCCAGGATGTAGAGATTGGAACTTATGAGATTGAATACTCCGTAACCGATAATTGTGGCAATACGGCATTCCAGACACTTGTGATTGAAGTGGAGGATTGCAAACTGCCTACGGCTGTATGTTACAATGGATTGGTGGTGGAGATTATGCAAACAGGCATGATTGAAGTATTTGCCGAGACGGTTAACCTCGACAGTTATGACAATTGCCCGGGTGAACTGCAATTCAGTTTCTCTTCGGATGTCAATGATATTAGTAACCTGTATACCTGTGATGA
The DNA here is from genome assembly GCA_018222965.1 of Bacteroidota bacterium. Taxonomy (GTDB): domain Bacteria; phylum Bacteroidota; class Bacteroidia; order Chitinophagales; family Saprospiraceae; genus JAAEZH01. The sequence goes on along the minus strand of JAAEZH010000014.1, from coordinate 9,319 downwards.
TATCGGACAAGACCCTGTAGAGATTTGGGTAACCGATGCTTCCGGCAATCAGGATTACTGCGAGACATTCATTGAGATTCAGGATAATATGGATTTCTGCGACGGCAACCTGACCACAGCTATTGTTTCCGGGCTCATTACGACCGAGGAAGACGAGCCGGTAGAGATGGTGATGGTAGATGTAAACGGCGGCCAGCAAACGCAAATCACAACAGATGACGGTTTGTACAGCTTTGAGTTGCCGCAGGGGGATGATTATACCATAACGCCGATGTTGGATGTGGAACCCTTAAACGGTGTTACGACTTACGACATGGTATTGATCTCACAACACATACTTGGAATAAATCCGCTCGACAGTCCATACCAACTGATTGCTGCTGATGCGAATAATTCAGGAAGTATCAGTACGCTGGACCTGCTGGCCATCCAGAAATTGATTCTGGTGCTGGATACCAACTTCCCGAATAACACCAGCTGGCGGTTTGTGGATGCCAACTATGTATTCCCGAATCCGGCAAATCCATGGGAGGAAACATTCCCGGAGATTCTGAACATCAATGATCTGGCTACTGATGTACTCAATGGCGATTTCATAGCGGTTAAAACCGGTGATGTGAATGGTTCGGCACAGGCAAGCAGCCAGGAGGCAGACAATAGAAATGCATCCGGTGAACTCCTGTTGTACTACGAAGATCAGTCTTTGAAAGCGGGTCAAACGACCGAAGTTTGGATTCGCGGAAGCGAAAAAGCATTACTTGCTGCCCAATTTAGCTTGTATGTGGATCCGGCGAAAGCCAAAATCCTGCGAACAACAGAAGGACTATTTGCTTCTGAAAACATAGGCGAGCGATTTGTGGAAACCGGATACCTGACCTTTAGTTGGCACCGTCCGGAAATCTATCAGATGCAGGCCGATGAAGGACTCTTTGGCATTCAAATTCAATCGCTGGAAGATCAGCCATTGAGTGAGGTTCTGGAGTTAAATTCTGCTTATACCCGGGCAGATGCTTATGGGCCTTTCGGCGAATGGCTTGATCCGGTGCTGATTCCAATGGGTGCCGAACAGGCTGGATTTGTACTATATCAAAATGTTCCGAATCCATTTGCAGAAGAAACACGGGTTGGTTTTTACCTGCCTGCTGCCACAAACGGACAGCTGCGTGTAATGGATGTATCCGGAAAAGTGGTTCACTCCATGAGAGGTGACTGGGGAAAAGGTTATCACGAAATTGAACTGGAAATTTTGATGGAAAACGGCGTGTATTACTATGAATTTGTGAGTGCTCAATATCGGGCAACGCGCAAAATGATTATACAGAAATAACAATATACCCAAGTATAAAGCGTCTCAAAAGAATCCCGGGTCAACCCCTTCTTTTGCCGGGGGGCAGGAAGGGGCCGGGAGCTTTAAATCGAAAGCCCGATTTGCTGTCAGCAATCGGGCTTTTTGTCTTTTTGCCATGTCACATTAAGGGGTGTGTTTGGATGTTAGAATGGGTATATCTACCTATTCCACTGTCAAAAGTGTTAATTCTTTGATCAACCCCATTGGATTATAAAAATTGTTCTGTAATATTGTCTTAACGCATATTAACAAATTAATCCAAATAAACATGTCCCCCTTTACCCTAAACCCCCGTGGGTTTCCCAGCGCACGGTCAAGTATTTACCCATCCCACCGATTATTTTATTTCACCAAAGATGAATCTGAGCTGGTTTTTCGGCGCAGACATCGACTTTCAGTATCGTTTTCCATACTGTACGAACCAAGCGTTAAAGCTTGATTGCAGCCGTATTCTTCCAGGATACGGCCTTAGGTGTTTTAAGAAGAACCGATTTATTTAATGAATGAATGATCAAGGATTAAACTTCAGCATTGAAGTCTGATTTTAGGTTAAATATATAAGGCTGATTTACTGATTGGCCTTCGGAAGTAAGGAATAATAGCTATTAACAAATTGCAATCCCCACATTATGCAAGCTTTGCTACATCTACAAATTAGTGCGTTTACCAAACGCTGTTTGCTTTTCGTTTTGATGTCACTGTTTTTCATGTTGTCGCTTCCTGAAAAGGCGGCTGCTTTGAATCCGGCTGATGTTACAATTACCATGACGACAGCACCCTTCTTTATTGCGGACTCCAACAGTCCGCCTGCCACAGACGGACCACGAACCGCTTATGTCGGTTTTGAGGTTTGTAATGTTTCTGGCGCTACTCTTAATGATCTTACTGCAGAAATGAGTTCCATAACCGGAACAGTCCCTGGTTTTGGTCTTGCCGGAGGCCAGGCAGCGTCCTGGTTTGTGGGAACATTGCAAGCGGGTGAGTGCCAAACGTACTATTGGTTTGTTGAATACCCATACCTGTTGAAAGACGAAATCGGAACTTTCGAGGTTACCGTAAGTGACTTGAATCCCGGCGTTGCTACTGGTACCGGTGACGTGTTTACCCGAAGTTCCATTTCTGCGAATGCCGGAGGAATTGTAAATAGTGTCACCCTCGGGCCTGGTATCTATGTTGGTCAGGTGTTTTACTACGATGTGGTATACTCTTTTGGAAACGTGCAGAGTGCCGATGAATTCACGATCCAGCCGGTAGGCAACGAAACTTTTGATGCCAGTTGCTATCAACTGGTCAATAATGAAATTATAGCTTCTGACCTGGGGGGTGTGGGGATACCTGTCGGGGCTCAGAATCAGTTGTACTTTACTGCCACAGGAAATAAGGGAGGATCAGGCAATTTAGTTACTGTTCGTTATTTTTTCCGATCCTTATGTATCGGAGTGGCTGCAACCGCAGATCCCTATGCCGGTCAAACCAGTGGTAATACTAATTTCAAGTATACCGGTAATTTTGGAGAGAATACGCTTCCAATTCCTCCTTCATCCAATGTGATCAATATTACCAAATCGGCCAGCCCCGATTATTTCGAGATGCCGCCCGGGGTGGTCACTTACACGATTGTAATAGAAAACACATCCGATCAGCTGGTGCAGGTTGATCGGATCGACGATATTTTACCAGGTACTTTCGAGTACGATGACCTGACGGTTTCAAGTGAAGTAACTCCAACCAACTCGAGTATGTTGCCCGCCATGGGGTCAACAGGTGCTATTACCTGGGTTGGTAACGAGCCGGAAGCATACCCTTATTTCTCCTACCTGATCGATCCGATGTCGACGATCACCTTACAATACACGGCAAATATCCCGGCTGGTCATCCAACGGGGGTTTTTGAAAACTCGGCTACAGCAACCACGGGTACTTATACGACCCCGCCTGCTACAGCTACTGTAAGTATTGGCGCTTGTGAGCTGACAATCGATTGTCCGGCTAATATTACCGTAAACAACGATCCTGGTGTATGTGAGGCTATCGTCACCTACGATGATCCTGTAGCGACTGGTACTTGTGAACCTTTGAGTATTGTTCGCACCATGGGTCCTGCCAGCGGCTCTGCTTTCCCCGTTGGAACAACGACTATCGAATATGAAGTAACAGATAATGACGGGAATGTAGCTACCTGTAGTTTTGTGGTTACCGTAATTGACAATGAAGCACCAACCATTACCTGTCCGTCAGATATTACGGTTAGTAATGATCCGGGCGAGTGTTCAGCGGTTGTAGATTATACCATTACCACAGACGATAATTGTCCGGGAGAAACGCTTACCTTGATTTCTGGCTTGGCCAGCGGCTCTGTTTTTCCGGTGGGAACCACCACAGTGGTTTACGAGGTGGAAGATGCCTCCGGAAATACCGCTAGCTGCTCCTTTAATGTAATTGTAGAAGACAACGAAAATCCAACGCTTACCTGTCCGGTCAATCAAACATTGAGCAATGATCCGGGCGAATGTAGTGCCAATCTGGTATACGACGTTCCTTTCTCGGATAATTGTCCGGGAGCTACTTTGGCACAAACAAGTGGATTGCCAAGTGGATCAGATTTCCCAATTGGAACAACAACAAATACTTTCACTGTTACAGATGGGGCTGGAAATGAGGTCAGCTGTTCATTTACGGTAACTGTTACCGACGATGAAGACCCCTCCCTCAGCTGTCCGGCAGATATTACGGTAAACAATGATGCCGGTCTCTGTAGTGCAGTAGTGAATTATTCGGTCACTTTCGACGATAATTGCCCGGGTGCCACCCTGACCCAGACTGCCGGTCAGGCGAGTGGAACGGCTTTCCCGGTCGGAACCACCACCAATACCTTTGAGGTGGAAGATGCTTCCGGCAATATCGTAAGTTGTTCTTTTACCGTAACGGTCATCGATAATGAAGACCCAACCATCAATTGTCCGGCAGATATTACTGTCAGCAATGACGCCAGTCTCTGTAGCGCAGTAGTGGATTATACGGTTAATTTTGACGATAACTGTCCGGGTGCCACCCTGACTCAACTTGCCGGTCAGGCGAGTGGAACGGCTTTCCCGGTCGGAACAACTACCAACACTTTTGAGGTAGAAGATGCTTCGAACAATACAGCTACCTGCTCTTTCACGGTAACGGTAAACGATACCGAAAACCCAACGATCAGCTGTCCATCAAATATTGCAGTCAATAATGACCCGGGGGTATGTGGTGCGGAAGTAACCTATACGGTCACTTTCGACGACAATTGTCCGGGTGCTACCCTGACCCAGACTGCCGGTTTTGCCAGTGGAGCCATTTTTCCGATTGGAACGACTACCAATACTTTTGAGGTAGAAGATGCTTCGGGCAATACCGCTACCTGTTCCTTTACGGTAACGGTAACAGATAATGAAAACCCAACGATCAGCTGTCCATCAAATATTGCAGTCAATAATGATCCGGGTGTATGTGGTGCAGAGGTAACCTATACGGTCACTTTCGACGACAATTGTCCGGGTGCTACCCTGACCCAGACTGCCGGTTTTGCCAGTGGAGCCATTTTTCCGATTGGAACGACTACCAATACTTTTGAGGTAGAAGATGCTTCGGGCAATACCGCTACCTGTTCCTTTACGGTAACGGTAACAGATAATGAAAACCCAACGATCAGCTGTCCATCAAATATTGCAGTCAATAATGATCCGGGTGTATGTGGTGCAGAGGTAACCTATACGGTCACTTTCGACGACAATTGTCCGGGTGCTACCCTGACCCAGACTGCCGGTTTTGCCAGTGGAGCCATTTTTCCGATTGGAACGACTACCAATACTTTTGAGGTAGAAGATGCTTCGGGCAATACCGCTACCTGTTCCTTCGATGTAACCGTTACAGATAATGAGGATCCAACGATTAGTTGCCCGGCCGATATCACCGTTAATACAGCAGGGGGAGCTTGTGATGCAACGGTAAACTATACGGTATCTTTTGATGACAATTGTCCGGGTGAAATCCTGACGCAATTAGCTGGTCTGCCAAGTGGTTCTGATTTTCCACTGGGTACGACTACCAATACTTTTGAAGTAGAAGATGCTTCCGGTAATACGGCTACCTGTTCATTTGATGTAACGGTAGAAGAATCTGGCGGAGCTCCAACTATAAACTGTCCATCTAATATCACGGTTAACAACGATGCCGGATTGTGTTCTGCCGTTGTTGATTATGAGGTTACTTATAATGAGTGCCCCGGTTATGTATTAACCCAGACTGGTGGACTTGCCAGCGGTTCTGCATTCCCGGTAGGTACGACCACCAACACCTTTGAGTTGGATGACGGGATGGGGACCATTGTTAGCTGTTCCTTTACTGTAACTGTTGTAGATAATGAGAATCCAACCATTAGTTGTCCGTCTAATATTGCAGTTGACACAGACCCTGGGGTATGTGGTGCAGAAGTGACCTATACCGTTACTTTCGACGACAATTGCCCGGGTGAATCTCTGTCTCAGACTGCCGGTCTGGCCAGTGGTGAAGTATTCCCGGTAGGAACAACGACCAATACTTTTGTGGTCACTGATGCTTCCGACAATACAGCTACCTGCTCCTTTACCGTAACAGTAACAGATAACGAAAATCCAAGCATCAGTTGTCCTTCGGATGTATCGATAAGCAATGACGCCGGACTGTGTTCGGCCGTTTATACGTATACCGTAACCTTCGACGACAACTGTCCCGGATCAACCATCACCCAGACTGCCGGATTTGCCAGTGGTTCTGCTTTCCCGCTTGGTACAACCACCAATACCTTTGTGGTTACTGATCCCAGTGGCAATACAGCTACCTGTAGCTTCGATGTTACAGTGACGGATGATGAGGATCCAACCATTACCTGCCCATCAGATATTACAGTCAGTAATACTTCCGGTCAGTGTGGGGCCAATGTAACTTATACCGTAAACTTTGACGATAATTGCCCGGGAGCAAGTATCAATCAAACCGCCGGTTTCCCAAGTGGCTCTTTCTTCCCGGTAGGCACGACTACCAATACCTTTGTAGTTACTGATGGTGCCGGCAACACAGCTACCTGTAGCTTTGATGTGACAGTAAACGACACCGAAAATCCAACCGTAAACTGTCCGGCTAATTTCGTGCTTCCTAATGAGCCCGGCTTGTGTAGCGCGGCAGTAGACTATACGGTCACTTTCGACGATAATTGCCCGGGAGCAAGCATTATGCAAACCGCGGGTTTGGCCAGTGGTTCTGACTTCCCGGTAGGGACGACTGTCAATACTTTCGTGGTGACAGACGCTGCCAATAATACGGCAAGTTGTTCCTTTAATGTAACGGTAAATGACACCGAATCTCCAACGATTACCTGTCCGGGCGACTTTAATGTCGGTTCGGATGCCGGTATTTGTGGAGCAGTGATAAACTATACAGTTACCATCGACGATAATTGTCCGGGAGCAATCCTGACTCAAACTGCAGGCTTGCCAAGTGGATCCGTATTCCCGGTCGGAACAACAGTCAATACCTTCCAGGTGACTGACGCTTCCGGCAACATCGCAGTATGTTCCTTCACGGTTACCGTAACCGAAGATGTCGATCCGACAGTTACCTGTCCGGCAGACATGAACCTGGTAGCTCCTGCCGGAATGTGCGGTACTCTGGTGAATTACGATGTGATTTTTGATGATAACTGTCCGGATCCATTTATCGTACAGTATGCCGGATTGCCAAGTGGTTCTTTTTTTCCGCTTGGTACGACTACCAATTGTTTTATTGTATACGATCAGTCCGGCAACAATTCGGAATGCTGCTTTGATATTACTGTAACCGAAGATGTCGATCCGACGATTAGCTGTCCGATTGATTTGATCGTTACGGCAGAAGAAGGAGAGTGCGGAGCTGAAGTCGATGATATACTGCCTGTATTTGATGATAATTGCGGCATTGAATCGCTTACTTATCAATTGGCGGGAGCGACAGTAGGCATGTCCTCTGCAACCGGAATCAACGATGCCAGCGGAACGTACTTTGAAGTTGGCGTAACGATCATTGAGTACACGGTTACTGACGAAGCAGGAAATACAGCTACCTGTGCATTCACCGTTCAGGTAGATGACAATGAAGATCCGGTATTCCTAAACTGTCCGGGTGACCTGACAGTCAATAATGACGTAGACAAATGTGGTGCGAATGTAATTTTCAGCATTCCGGTAGCTACAGATAATTGTGGCATCGATAACGTAACACAAACAGCCGGTCCGGTTTCCGGAGACTATCTGGAAGTGGGTACCCATACCATTACTTTCGTGGCTACGGATGAAAATGGAAATACCGCAGAATGTACCTTCACGATTGAGGTGATGGATATGCAATTCCCGGATATCCTTTGCCCGTCCAGCCCTCAGGTGTTTGGAACAAATGGCGCAGATTGTGATTACGATGTTTCAGGCACTTCCCTGGACGCTACTGCCGACGATAATTGTGACGTAACTTCCTTTACGCACGATTATGCAGCAGCGCCTTCCAATACCACCCTGGATGGAGCAAGTTTCCCAATTGGTAATACTACGGTTACCTGGACGGCACTTGATGCCGCCGGCAACACTGTTACTTGTTCGCATACGATTGTCGTGGAAGACGATGTTGCGCCTACGATTGAAACAGCCTGTCCGGCAGATATTACCCAGAGCAATGATGCCGGTATTTGTGGAGCTGTAGTAACTTACGATCCACCAACTTTTGAAGATAATTGCGATGGTACCGGTCTTGCCGGTACATTGGTTGAAGGCCTTGCTTCCGGAGAAGAATTCCCGGTAGGCACAACAACCGTTACCTATGAATATACGGATGCCGGAGGCAATTCCGTGAGCTGTAGCTTTACAGTAACTGTTGAAGATGATGAAAATCCGGAGATTACCTGTCCGACTGATGTGACCGTCGAAATTGACGGTTCCATAACAGGAGGCCCGGCTACCCTCGTTTCAAGTGGACCATGTGGCGTGACGATAAGCTATATGGCTCCGGTAGGTACCGATAATTGTCCGGGAGCACTGACTCTCCTGACAAGTGGTCTGGGTGCCGGTCCAAATTATTACGAGTACGGAGGAATTTATACAGAGGCCTATCAGGTAGTTGATGCTGCCGGTAATACCGCTTCTTGTAGCTTTACGGTTACGGTAGACGATGCTGTGCCACCTCTTATTACCTGTCCGGTAGACATGACTCTGCCAAATGATCCTGGTGTATGTGGTGCAGTAGTCAATTATTCATACCCTATTTCCACCGATAACTGCCCAGGTTATACGATTACTCAGACAGCTGGTCCATCAAGTGGATCTGTTTTCTCTATTGGAACAACAACCGTGTCCTTTGAGATTGAAGACGATGCAGGAAACGTAACGAGCTGCACCTTCGATGTAACCATTGTGGATGTAGAAGCACCAATCGTAGCCTGTCCAGGAAATATGGAGTTGACAGCAGATGCCGATTGCATGGCTGTGATTCCGGATCTTGTAAGTACCCCTTTGCCAACCTATGCTCAGGGTTTTGAAGATCCAGGATTTATGACCGGTGATGCAAATGATTGGTTACCATTCAACTCTAATTTGGATCGGGTTCTTTCTGGTACAAATGGTATCGCTTCCGCAGAAGGAGGAGCACATGGGGTAATTACACCAAGTGGTGATCCTCAAACTGGTGTCTTTACCCGGATGGGAGGCTATCAATCTGATTTCAATTCTGGCTTTACTACAAGCCTTGATGTATATATTGACCTGAATGATCCGGCAGTTCTGGCTGATACGTATGGTTGGGACTTGTCCTCTGCCGTAAGCGATCCGGCCGGCAATCACCGCCGCGATTTCATTTTCCATACAGCAAGTAATGCAGCCGGCGAGGTGCTGGTAGGCGGAAGTAACAATACAAACTTCACGCGCCGCAACGACCTGGCTT
>JAAEZH010000013.1 GCA_018222965.1 Bacteroidota bacterium | reverse complement strand
TGCTTCATTTGCATCAAGGCAAAGAAGCCGCCGGAGGCAAATACAATTAAGTCATTACCAGGGTTCTCCCCCTCAGCCCGCTAAAAGCGGACAGCTCCCCCTTCATCCCGATAGGAATCGGGAGGTGGAGCAGAGTACTAGGGCAAATAGTGGTACAGGATTATATTAATTATCAATATTAAGAGTGCCCTGAAGTTTGAGTGACAGTACACTTAGATTCTAATTTTTAATTCCTAAACGGAACAAACGGAACAAACGGAACAAACGGAACAAACGGAACAAACGAAATCACCCCTTTTTCAACACCACCCATTCCTCCTCGGAGTAAATTCGATCCAGGGAGAAGTTTAATACGGTTCCATCCTCATAACGAGTAAAACCACAAAGCCCGGTTTTTTTGCCGTAGTAGGATGTCCTTTCGGAAAGAAGCTTTCCGTTAAGATAGAACTGGTCCTTTACAGCAATGGCTTTCTTTCTTTTGGCCAGGTATTGATAGCGTTGCTTCCCAATCACCTGCCGTTTCATTTCCAGGCGATCTCCGTCGAGACGCACTTTCCAGCCAAAGCTTCCGGTATTACGCCACCGCATTACGGTGTTTAATGTAGGATCCAGGGTGCTGCTTTGTTGCAGGACTTCATCCTGCCCGGCGGTGTAGAATAATTGAAAAACAGTGAGTCGGCTTTCATCTTCCTCGAAGACTTCTTCTGCATATTCCTGCATATGGAAATCGGCCGAATAAGTTTCTGTGATCAGCCTGTCTCCTTTGGCATACAGTCGTAGGTAGAGGTCCCTGGAGTCATCCTCGTGACAGTGGATAAAATACACCTTCGGTTCTTCAAAGTCTTTGAGTTGGAAATAGTATTTATCCAGTTTTCGCTGAGCATCGGTCTGGCTGGGTAGCGAAAGAAATAATATACTCAGGAATCCAAAGAGAAGAGAGCTGCTGATTTGCATATTAATCGTATTTAATTCTGACTCATGATGTTGAGTCGCTTTTATCTTTCTATTTAGAACCTGCAAGATTATATCCCCCAATCCAATGTCTAATCCTATTCAGAATTAGTCAATTGATTTACGAGTACTCCATTGTGTTTCTCCACATAGTGCAAAAGACGATCTTCCAATCGCTCACCTACCAGATAGCGTTTATTGAGTTGCATCAATTGATACCATTCTACCTGATTAAGTGTTTCTCCTTCAGATAATCGAATGAGTTGCTCCATTCGCCAAATGGCTTCTGCTTCAAGCAGTGCACCCACTTCCTCCAGACTTTCCTTCAGATTGTTAACTTTTGCTTCATCCAATTGGCTAACAAAATGCAGTAAGCCATATTGCTCTATTTGGGTTTGCATGAAAAAGACTTTTCGCGCATGATAGAGGGCTCGCTTGTCGAAAGCATCCGCATATATGTATTCGATATCAAATACAGCACTTTCTGAAATATGGGTGAGTAAAAAAGATGGAGAAGCATCCTGCAAATCAAGATTTTCCGGCTGCTGTTTTATGAGCTGCTGTGGAGGAGCTATCTCCCGAAGATCAGATATGTTATCCAGCAACAGGTTTCCATTGTAAGGAATGAAAGCCTCAGAAGGGTAGGTTACTTCCAAAACCAGGTTGGTGTAATTTTTTTTTGCCTTAAAGGCAATCTCGATCCGTTGCCAAAGGGTATCTGTTATGGCCGGAGATTTATACAACAAATCAGCAAATTTACAGCTGTGGTTGCTTCCTTTTACCCCAAGGCTTAGGGGAGCAGAAAAGTCGTAGATACCACCTTGGCCTACAATGGTTGAAACCAGACAATGTGCACGAGCAACATCCACCTCAAAGGCATACCATTTGCCTTTCTCCAGCTTTTGCTCCATTTTTTGATATACAGCTTCCCAACTGTCATCCTGCCGCCCGACCATCAACATGTATGTCCTTCCATCAGACGGATCTGGTCCGCAAATGTAAAAGCCATTTGAGTTTGAAATAATCTCCTCTGAAACGGTTGCGGGTATATTTCTTACCATGCTACACTGCTTCCAACCCTCAGGCGTATTATTTAAGCCCGGTTCTCCCTCAAAAGACGGATTGGCAAAACGGTGTACGACCTGAGCTTCCAGACAAAAAGGAAGGAGTAACAGGAAAACCAACAATCCCTTTATATTAATCGACTGCATTTTCCTGGATTTTTGCCTGTTCCATGATTGTTGCTCCATGCAATTTACCGTACTCCCCAATCCAGTACTCCAGTTGATGTTCATTATGGAATTGTTTGCTCAACAGCTTCAACTCTTCGACCTGTGCATCCGTGAGGTTTTGTTTGTTGGAAAGCTGGATCAATTCATATCCGCGCTCCAGCCAAACGGCTTCCTCCAGCGCATCAATGTTGTATAGGATCTCCACCATTTTCTCAAAATCAGCTGCTTTAAAATTATGCAGACAAAGCAGGAAACCATAATCGTTTAAATCTTTCAGCAGATACCTTGAAAAGTAATAGTTCCGCAATTCGGCTTTTTCCAGGGGGATTTTTTGATGCCTGTTATAATCCATATATCGATCAACGGCTATGTTTAGGCTCCGTATATGCACAGGGCTTTCTCCAGGCTGCGATCCGAGAACCTCTATTGGGGAGAGCCCGTCCAAAAGAATGTTTCCATTATACCTTTCAAATATTGGCTCTACATAGTAGGCTTCCAATAGGAGATACTGGTAGGCTCTGGAGGGAATAAATTCTACATCAATCAAGTTCCATTCCGAATTTTTTACGGGACCTGATTCAAATAGTAGCTCGGCTTGATCGCAATAGGCATTGCCTCCCCAAACCCGCAACTGACAGGGAGTGGTGTAATTGACAATGGATTGTGTTTTTCTACTTGCACTGGTATACATCTCCGCCCGGGAGATATACACAGAAAATCGATGGTACTGACCAGATTCCAAGGGCAAAGTCAACCGCTGACCAATCCTTTCCCAGGTGTCGTTGTCGCGCACGACCATACCCAAAAAGGTGTCGCCATCTATGGGGTTTTGCTGTACCCCAAATTGCTTGATCTCTCCACCATGAAGGTCCGGTTGCGTTTCACCGGGGAATCCGCAATCTTCCCATCCTTCAGGGGCCACGCCGTGTGTAGGGGTGCCTTCAAATGAAGGATTTGTCCAATCAATGAATTGTTGTGCGGTGGCCAGGTTGGCACATAACAGGCACAGGGCAAGTAAGGGTGTTTTCATTTTGGTTAATTGATAAAGTAAACATACACTTAACGGTCTACCATTGCAGCTGTTGGATCAACGACTCGCGATTGGATTCGACGAAAGTCGCCAACAAACCTTCAATCTGCTGCACTTCTGCAAATCGCTCCGGCAATTGATCAAAGGCCGTATTATCGGCTTCCGTTGATTCCCCTAAACGGCTTTTTACAACTAAACTATAGCCTTCTTTAAAGAGCTCCGCTTCCGCTTCCGCTCCAATGGTTTCCAGAGCATCTTTGTAGGTGATTAGTTCGGCAGAACTGCTGTTTAACAATACCTGGCGAATGTCTTTATTTTGCAACTCATTTAGAAACTGCTCTGCCATGAATATATTAAATAAACCGGCTTGCGCCGAATGGTCGATCGAGCCATTTCGAATTCCTGCTTCTACATAGCCAACTGCAAATTCCTGCAATTGCTCATTGCTAAGTGTCTCCCGATCCACCCAGTCTACAAATTCCTGCCCGGCTGTCAGGGGGAAATACCGCAGGGTGTCGGTCCAGATTTGAATGGGAGAGAAGTTATCCAACAATACATTACCATTGTAAGGTTCGGCTTCCGGATCATCGTAGTGTACCTCAAACCAGAAATAGTCGTAGGCTTTAGTGGGCACAAAACTGACTGATACTTTAGTCCAATCCCCGTAATCCAAAACGGGCGTAACGGCCAGCATCTCTTCCTGGGCACAGGCTTCGCTGCTGCCGTATATCAGCATGACCAATGGTCCGTCGAGGTTGATTTCTCGTCCGGTAGCCTGACTCCGACTGCGGTAGATATCCGCTTTTTTGGCATAAAAGCTCAAAAAATGCCATTTGTTGGCTTCGAGCGGAAACTCCAGTTTTTGCCCCAGGTCTTCCCAGGTATTATTGTCGCGGGCCACCAGGCCAACATACTGCTCTCCAAATTTGGGATCATCAGCAACCATCGCAAACTGGGTGTTCATACCATGTACATCCGGCGGCGTAGCTCTCGGGAACCCACAGTGAATCCAACCTTCCGGTGTAGTGGAAGCTCCGGCCGGACTTTCCTCAAAATCAGGGTTAAAAAGCAGGAGAGGCGTTTGCGCAAGAACATTCCCGCTAAAAAAGACAAGAGCGATAAGGGTGATTATGCTTATTTTCATAATTAATTTGGCGTTATTCATCCGTTTCTTCATCCCAAACTATGGATACCCTGGATGCAGGAGAAACGGTAATTTTTGTCAATATTTCAGGGTCTGTATCCGCATTAAATAAACCCAGTTTTATCGGATCGCCGGATTCTTCCAAATGGGTCAAAAGCTCAAAAGTATCAGCCTGCCCAAGCACTTCCTTCTGATCGTTTAAAAAATAAAAACCATCCAGATCATCCGCCGTAAAGGCATCAACCGATCCTTCTAACATTTCCATTTCAAACAAAACGCGGTAATCGTTTTCCCCAAGTTGTTTTACGAAATGATCAACAAGAGGATAAGTCGACCAGTTTTGACCGGCATAAAAATCGGAAAGAAACAAGCTGTCATCCAACTTCAAAACCTCAAATTCCCAGTACTGAGAAACCCAGTCCAGCCAGCTGCCTGATGAAAACTGGTAGTACACCTCATTTCCACCAATTTCATTTTGAGCGCTTTTCTTAGACACTCCGGTGAAGCCGGTATAATATAAACGGATTTCGGATGAAATAGATGCTTTAAGCAGCAACTCATTGGAAGCATCATACAAACCCACTTTGCGTGTTGTATCGAGCACTTCCTCCCGCGGACTTTTCCCTCCGGGCAAAAAGTGGGCCTGCTTGTAAACAGCTACATCTCCGAGTTTGGGTTTTTTCTCCCAGGGGGCCAGCACCCAGAGCTTCAGATCAGACATATCAAAATTTGACCGCAATCCGTCCATCCAGTCCTTAATAGCCCCATCCTCCGGAACTTGAAAATTTAGTCCCCGTTGAGATACTTTTACGGGTAAACGCACATCAGGCAAGGCAGGCAGATAGTGATACATCTTGCCAAACATTTCATCTAATACCGGGATATCGGTTTGAATCATTTCTACTAATTTAATTCCCAAAATAGTAAGAGTACGTTTATAACAACGCATTCCATATCTTAATTCCCCAAACACACACTCAAACACACACTCAAACTCACACTAAAAAGAATGCCTCTTTTTAAACTTGCCGGATACATAAGCGGCCCCGTTTTATTTCTGCTCCTTTTATTGCTGCCTCTCAACATGGATCCCCTGGTGGGAAAAGTCCTGGCTATCGCTGCCTGGATGGTGGTTTGGTGGATGACCGAAGTGGTGTCTTTGTCTGTAACCGCCTTGATTCCTCTGACGGTTTTTCCGCTCATTGGGGTCATGGAAATAGGGGAGGTAGCGGCCAATTATGCCAGCCCCATCGTATTTCTCTTCTTCGGCGGATTTGTACTGGCACTGGCCATTGAAAAAGTTGATTTACACCGACGCATTGCCCTCAATATTATCCGACTTACCGGTATAAGCCCTGATCGGATTGTACTGGGGTTTATGCTTTCCACGGCATTCCTGAGTATGTGGATCAGCAATACAGCAACGACCGTAGTCATGCTTCCTATTGCGCTTTCAGTGGTGCAATTGTTGATCCATGACGAAGACGGGTTCACCAAAAACGACCGAAATTTTGCGCTTAGTTTGATGCTGGGTATTGCCTTTGCGGCGAATGTGGGAGGCACGGCAACACTAATCGGTACGCCTCCCAATACGGTACTTGTTGGATTTATGGAGCAGGAATTCGGCACCAGCCTGTCCTTTGTAAAATGGCTGATGCTGGGTTTCCCCTTTATGCTGATTATGCTTTTCCTGATCTATTTCATTTTGGTGAAATGGGTGTACCCCAATCATTTGCCCCGCTTCGATTCTTCTGCGGCACTGATTAAGGGCGAGTTGAGAAAACTGGGAAAAATTGACCGGGAGGAAGCTATGGTATTAACGGTATTTGCTGCAACGGCTTTGTTATGGATTTTCCGGGCACCAATTAACAAACTCATTCCGGGGCTCAGCCTTTCCGATGCAGGCATTAGTATGCTGGCTGCCCTGACACTCTTTAGCCTTCCGGCGAATATGAAAGCGGGTAAATTTGTATTAGAATGGAAAGACACCAATCGACTGCCCTGGGGCATCCTCATCCTTTTCGGTGGCGGATTGGCTTTGGCTTCCGGCATGGCTCAGGCTGGTATCATCGATATTATCGGTGACTGGATCTCGGGCTATGACAGCAATCCCTTTCTAATTTCTGCGCTGTCCATTTTTGTGGTATTGTTTATGACTGAGCTAATGAGCAATGTTGCGCTGGTAAACATATTTATACCTGTATTAGCCGGGATTGCTATCGGACTGGATCTTCCCATTCTCCACCTGGCTATTCCCGCAACCCTGGCATCCAGTTGCGCCTTCATGCTGCCTATGGCTACGCCGCCAAACGCCATTGTATTTGCAAGCGGTCATGTGAAAGTCCATCAAATGGCCCGTGCCGGTGTGATGCTAAACTTTCTGGCCGTGCTGTTGCTGATCTTGTTGGCGCAGTTTCTGGTTCCGATGTTGTTTTAAAACACCTAAGTTTGCATCTACATTCATTGAAGGGAGCCATGAAATTGTTTTAAGGATATACCCTGTATATTGCTGGTCCGTTTACCCGGTTCCGTTTTATGCCTTACCATAAAAAACATGCGTGTTTATGAAAAACAACAGCAAAAAGATTGCTGAAATTTCTGAAGAGAATCGACCCTTAGTCCTGTTGGAGTTTAAATCGGTTAAACTGACGGAAGAAATATTTAATCAATATGTGAAGAGCATAGAATCCTTATGGGAGACTGATGAGTCATATTACCTGATTATGGATATTCGTGAATTGCGTATTCCAAAGTTTAAGTACCTGAGGATGCAGGCAGCGTGGATAAAATTGAGGGAGAAGGAATTATTAACCTACTGTCGCGGTGTTTCACTGGTGATAAACCGGCCATTACTCTGGCTTACCTTTCGAATTGTTATTTTTTTGCAAGAACCTCCATTTCCCTATAAAGTATTTCGCAGCCTCAGAAAAGCAATCGAATATGGCGAAAATCAACTTGGATTGGATTCGGTACAGAATGCTTCGGGAAAGTTATAGCGCTGTACTCAGGAGTAGACTGTAAATACCTAAAAAGGAACCGCAAAAACTTCCTACCGCAGGCTGAACTTGAGACTCTGACGAAACTTTTACATTTGTAATGCGTCATAAGTGATATATTACCAATCCATAACAGAAGACTTTATTACCCATGAATAGAGACGGCAAAGTTTTTGCTGAAGTTTTTGAAGATAACCGTCCCATTGTTTTCATTAAAATAACTTCTGTCAAGCTGACAGACAAACTCTTCGATAGCTACCTCGAAGATGTGGAGAAGCTTTGGAGAAAAGATGAGCGATATTTTCTAATCATGGACTTTTCGGATGTTAGTTTTCCGAAATTAAAATACATCCGCAAACAAGCAGATTGGATCAAATTCAGAGAAAAAGAGATTCTGACTTATTGCCGCGGAATCGCTTTCATAGTAAACAGGTCGATTGTTAGAATGATTCTAAAAACGGTTTTCGTGTTACAGGAATCACCGGTGCCATATATGGTTTTTTCCAGTGTGGAAGAAGCCGAAGAATATGGTAAGTCTTTGCTGGGTTTAGATGTTCCGGCATAAATCCAAGCTTAAGTATTGAGATCTGAACTGTCAAAAGGCATTGGTAAAAAGGCTTCCGCCGAATGAAAATGCCAAACCAGGCCCGTTTCTCCAAATAGATACACTTCCATTTTTTTCCCTTGCCGCTGTTCTTTCTCTACCAGGATCTGCCTGCAGGACCCACAGGGCGATACCGGATGATCCAGACCCTTTGCTGTTATCGCAATGATTTCCATTACCAGACCTTTCTTATAACTCTCCGAATTACTGACGCAGGATTTTTCCGCACAAATACACAAAGGGTAGGAGGCGTTTTCCATATTAGCACCGAGAATGATACTCCCGTCCTCCATTCGGGCGGCAGCTCCAACGTAGAAGTTAGAATAGGGAGCATAACTATTGTCGCAGGCAGCTGCTGCGGCATCCAGTAATTCCCGGACCCTTGCCGGAATAGTACCTCTGTCAGGATACTCGGTCCAGCTGCAAATGATCGATTTCTTTTCCATGCTAAAGCAATGTACAAAGGTTTCGAGAAAATTTGCCTGGTCGATAGACGGATTTGCCGGCTCGAGGGGAGTAGAAAATATAAGCCCCTGTGATTATAAAGCCTAAACCATGCTTTCTAAGCCGTGAAAATTATCGTAAAAACTTAATTCAAATATTTGTCCCTGTGACGGTTGGAAGTTTTCCTCTCCAAGCCATTGTTGAATGGACTTCACTTGAGATGTAGATCCTTTCCACCTCAGTTGTTTAAGCTTTTTGAACGGCTTTGGACTAATGGTAAAAGTTAATTTTCGATGACCTCTTAGTACTTCAAGGTTTACATCTTCATTTTGTGCTGCTGCCCATACAAGTCCTTTTTGTGTAAAGGCATATCCATTAATTGTCTGAATAACATCGTTTGGAGCAATCCCGACTTCCCCTGCCGGGCTGTTGTCACCAACTCCGTAAATCGTTGGCTCACTATTATTTAAAAAGAATAATCCCAGGCAATTGGTTTCCTCCCAGTCTACTTCAAAACCAATGTTTCGGAATTGGGTAACCGTATCAAGGTTGCCAGCTTCTTCTACTTGTTTTTGTAAGGCTTTACCCAGGTCCGGATGAATGTTTCCAAAGAATGAAATGACATCTTCCGTAGTATAGCCTACATAATCAGAAGGAACTTTGTGACCCTCACCAAAATACTTAAAATAAAAAGTACTAAAGGCATCGTCTAAACTAGAGTATTCATCACTAATGTTTAAACTTCGGAACCGGGCATCCAGACCAAAAGCAATAAGCATTCCTTTATCGTAATAGTCAATACTATTATTTACTCTTCCCGGGTATTTACTATGATTCATGTAAGTAGCAAGCGAGGAATCGGTAACAGGAACACGAGAATAGGAAGGTTGCTGTGTCAGGTGCTGAAAGTACCCGGCAATTGCACTAAAAAACTGATCCGGGCTGTAAGCTTTGGCTCTGGTGCTTATCAAAAATTCATAATAACGAGTAAATCCTTCAGCTACCCAGAGACCTTCGGTAAAGCTTCCTGTTGTCAGGTGATGACAAAGTTGTCCGAGAGGGGCTGGTCTTAGGCGCCGGACATTCCATGCATGGAACAGTTCGTGAGCACATACCCTAATTCCTGTGGCATACCAGTTGTCGTCAACAAACACTTCCGGACCCAAGCCGCTCATGTTACTGGTGAGGTGTTCTAATCCCCAGTCTGCTTGTGGATTGAGCGATAATACAAAAGTGTAATCATCAAAAGGAAACATGCCAAATACGTCATGAATTTTTTCTGCTGCCACCGTCAATTGATCTACAAATTGATCAACTTTTGTTTCAAATCCAATGCCTTTATCCACAAACAAAAAATAAAAAGGAGTGCCTTTTATAGTTCTTTTGAGTAAATCAAAGTTTCCAAAAGATACTGGGGTATCCAATAAAATCTCAAAGCTCGGGTAGGTCCACTTATTGCTGTTCCCACTTCTTTTTGCTCCTGATGGATGGTGTATTTTCCAACCATTTGGGAGCGTACCATAATCCACGGAGCAACTACCCGGGTGATTCGGACAGAAAAGGTATCGGGTACCCATAAGTATTGCGTACTCACTATCAACCAGGCCCATCGCATCACCAAGTTCAGGTTCATAAGCCGAAGCCTCATAAGTTACAGTGATCGGATTACCATTTACCTCTACGAGGTATCCGTTAAACCCTTTTCGTTTTACTTTTAATGGTGTGCCGGAATGGTCTTGTGCCTTTACGGAAAAAATATCTCTTCCATATGGTTCGAATGCATAGTCTCCAGGTACCCATGTTGGAATTTCCAATACAAGTTCTCCCTCATTTTTTCTAACCAGGTCTCCGGTAATATCCATTTTTACGGTCATTTCCAGTGATTTAGGATTAAGCTGTACCTGATATTCTATGTTTGATTGTGTGCCCATTTTTTCAAAATTTATTTTGGAATAGAAGTCGAATAAAAAATACCAGACCAATACCGGGCCTGTGAGACTCATAATACCCGCATTCGCGCCAGCATTTACCAGCCTAAATAATAATCACTGTCAAGCCATTTTGGTCGGTTTAAATCAAAATGTTCTTCAAGCATTCTTTCTGCTACACAGAAAGCTCCTTCCACCCATCCCTGTTGATCGGAATAAGCTTCTCCGCAGATATATATATGTTCTTTTTTATTTGGATTTCGCATGTACTTCATGACTTCCTGAATGTTGTAATTGGCTTTCCAGGCATGGTATCCACCGCCATAAGGGTCTTCGCTCCAATCCTTATACCAGGTTACATAAGGGGACGGAATATCTTCTCTGCCATGTAGCTCCCGCAGCTGCGCCATCGCTTCCCGTACCATAACCAGTGTAGCTTGATTCGATTGGAGCTTATCATCAAAAGAGGCAGTCAATACCTTCCGGGTAGTTTGTGGCTGAAACAGCTTCCTGGTCTTTCCTGTGTGTTTTCCGGAGTTGGCCAGTGCTTGCCAAAAAGTTACTGTTCGCATATCATTATAACTGCCCAGTAGCATGGAATGGCTGTCGTTGGGGTCTGTTCCAAAATAATAGCACTGACGGATCGGAAGATCGGTTATGGAATGGCCGGCTTTGGTGTCGAAATCATCCACCCACCAGGGGTATTCAAATCCCATCAGAATTTTAAGAGATGGTTCTTTAATCACAGAAGCCATATTCTTCTGCAAAACCGATTGAGAGTTTTGATCGAAAAAGAAATTGTTCTGATCGAGTAATTCAAGAGACCTCCGAGGCATTGCCAGTACCAGTTTGTTGGTTTCCAGGGTCCAGGAAGTTTTGTTGGTTTCATTAAAGAACTCCAGGGTATATTTGTAATTTCCGGATGTTTGTTTGCTGAAGGTGGTTAATCGGTTGCCAATGCAAATGTTGGCTCCTTCTTTTTTGAGATAAGCATCAGCCAGAGCATAGGCAATTAAATCGTACCCGCCTTTTATGGTTTTGTACTGAGTTCCTGCATCCGAAAAATCTCCCACCATGTAAGGAAAAGCCTCGGCAGCATTCCAGTTAATAGTATTCGAATAATATCCTCCGGCATTTGCTAAAAACCTAAATCCCTCTTGAGAAACCTGGTCTTTTATTAAGTTCCAAAAACCAATATCATTTACCTTAAGGCCAAAGTAAGGTCCTTCAAAGTTGTAGGTGAGGTTGGGCTTTATGTCGTTCCATTGTTCTCTGTGGATCTGAAATTGATATTCATAGGTTTTAGGGTTGGATACTAAACTCCCATATTTTTTTACAAACCAGGGGTCTGAAACAAGCACATCATAAACTATCTTGTTGAATAACTGATCGGCACTATACCCAATGTCGTCATCATTTAAACAGTACCGGGTGCTTAATTTCTCTCCTTTAGCCTGTGCTTCTTCCCAGGCATTCATTTTTAACCGTTGCTTTCTGAAATAGCCAAATAAATAGGCATTGTCTCCCATGGGAAATGGGATGCTGGTTAATTCATCCTTAAATACCTCCTCGATTAAGGTCGCTACAATTTTTTGGGGAGTCATATACCGCATTCCCCCAAGTTCGCCGGTAATAGTCATCCCGGGCAGCTCTACAGACTCTAATCTTCCGCCAATTCTATCGCTCATTTCAAAAATCTGAACCTGATCTGCGGGCAAGGGAGAATCGGCATCATTTGTTAAGCGATAGGCAGAATACAAACCGGAGACTCCCGCGCCAATAATGGCTACTTCAACAGCCTTATTTGTTGGGATGCTTTTTTCATATTTTATATTTTTAATACTCATTTTCTACTGTTATTGGTTAACAATTCTTGTAATCAATTTTAAAATTGGAAATGTTGTAAGGCGTTGTTCCTTTAATGACCAAATCAGATAGTATTTTTCCCAGCAAGGGAACAAACTTGGCGGCCCACCCACCGGTATACAGAATGATGTTTTTGCTGTTATTTACGGAGTCAGGTAAAAAGTCTAAGAGTAATTCTTTGCTGTTATTGCTTAGAGTGATCAGGCAAGTTGCTGTAAACTCCGAGCTGGGATCGAGTCCAACCATGTGATCCTTTACCCAGGTTTCATTAAACCCCAGGCTTTTTTTACTTGGATAGGGAGACCTTTGAGAGGGATCCTGAATAATCCGGTCAGGGATATCCGGTGCTACCCTAATATAACCAGGATGTGCCCAGTCGACTTCAGGAAAGCCATAGAACAAACTGGTGTCTTGTGGTTTCTGAAAGACAAACCAGGTCGGCAATTTAATGTCTTCGGTTTTTCTATAATAAGCTGAAGACATTTCCCAAATGTCGATATTAATGGATAACCCAAAATGCTTAAGAATATCATTGACATAAGCACCGGGGCATATTACCAATTTGGAAGTATAATACTCTTGTCTGTTGGCTGTTACAACGATGGCCCCATTTTCCAGAGATTGTATATTAGTAACAGGTGTTTGAGCCAGTAAATCTACATTTACAGCCGATTGACAAATGGCCAGAAGTGCTTTTTGGGTAGCTTTGAAATCTATAATTCCTCCATCCTTTTGAAAAAATCCACTATAATCTTCGGGGATGTTTGTAAAAGGGAACAAAGACTCTATTTCCTTTCCCTGTAAAGGTTGATATGGGATATGAAGTTCCTCCATTACTTCCATGGCAGCCTCAATGCCTCCTTCCTGCGAGCTTAAAGCAGGATCTCCAAACCACAAAGAACCTACCTGGTCGATCAATACGTCTTCTGTTGTTTTTTGAAGTTTTTCCCAAAAAGGAATGGATTCTAAAGCTAGTTCAGACATGTATTTCTGAGCATATTGAACCCTGAACTGTCTGGATGAACCCGCCGAACTTCCCTTCTGGTTGATGAAATCAAACTGTTCGATTAAAAGAACCTGTTGATTTGAATTTGCTAATTCAGCTGCAGCTGCCAGTCCAATTGGCCCCCCGCCAATTACAAGGACATCATAATCTTTCATGAGCAAGTGTTTAACTTCTTTGACCAGATCGTATCCGGCTTAGATGGGTTTTTCAAGTATTTTACTAGGGAGGTTCCACAGAGCAGGATCTTTAAATCTTTCCCTGAGTTTTGATAAGATCTTTCACGGAGCTTGATCAATCCCCGGGCAAGCCGTCCCAATAAATTTGGATGGCGTACTGCCCGGGGTATTAATTCTACTTGTAATGTTAAACCGAAGTGGTCTTAAATTTGGATTGAGGTCATAGTGGATGAATTCAGGTATTCCGGCCCGACACAAGGAGACAGGAAGGCGCTCAGGTAATAATAGGATAAACTGTAAGGAACCGGGCTTGATCCCGACCAGCTATTAATACGCACGCTCTGATTTTCCATAATCCTTGCTTTGACAGATCCATCACCTGTCCAAATGGCATTCCAGAAATCTTTAACAGCCTGCTGCTGCGGAGATCCATCCTTATAAGGGTGATACTTCAGCATTACTTCGTCTGATTCCTGTGACATTCCCGCCGTTTCCTCCTCATCGACGACTGCTGTTCCGGCCATCACAAAAGTGATTTGGTTTTGGATAATAGTAAAACCAGCATCTGTTTGAGGATTTGGAAGGGAACTGAGTACCGTTTCCTGGGAGACACTTGCCGCATCTTTAGGAGCTGCTGCAGTCATGACAAAAGGCCCATTCGCCGTAAAGGCCCAACCAGGCAACATCGCATCATTTACGCTTGTATGCTTGGCAGAACAGGTGTAAAGCAAATTTGTGAATACTGCCATTAGATCAGCTTTGGTCTCAGGTGTATTAAACCTCGTCTTATTATCGTGATTAAAAGCAGCCTGAGTTGCATTCATCCAGGCCATCAGTCCCTTGTCATTTGTTACATCCGTGTCACTGGTGTAGGTTGCATTTACAATGTTGGAAACGAAACTGGTAATTGCATCCCACCAGACCTTTCCATCATCCCGGTAGGGGAAAAAGACATCTCCAATTGCACCGGAATCGAGGCAGCGATTACTCATTTGTGTCGGAAAGGCATTGTTGTCAAAATGATAATCCTCATAAAGGGAGTTGATGATTTGGTACAAACCTACTCGTCCGGTTGGAAGTACCAGATCACAGAATTGATCTTTCTGATAAATACCTTTTTCCTCCGAACCTGGCGCGCTAATCACGGCATTGTTAATACTGAAAACCTGTGTGAGGAATGGTTTTGCGAGTATAACCATTGGGTGATCTTCAGAGAGATTGCCCGAAATTATTTGGTTTAAAGCGGCAATGCCAAATAGCATAACTATGCTGTGGCAATTCATAAGGTGAGAACCACTAAACCACCATTGAGCATCGGCATTCGCTACCCAAAGCTTCGCTAATAACCAGGCGTCACCGTCTTTGTCATTCGAATCCTCCGGGGTGAAAATGTAGCTAGTGGGATCTGTTCCCTTTATCTGAATAGCAACCGGCTTTAGGTTTTTTGATTCGGAATCAACAATAAAATAACATATGGGGGCTTCCAAAAATCGTTTATTGACTACAAATTGTTGGGTCACTGCAGACCCTACTACCTGAGTATAATCACACACAAAAAGAGTGTTGTTCTTCTGGGCACTAGTCAGCGTTGTTTGCAAATTCGACAAATTGCTTCCATTAGAAGCCTTGCTGATCCAATTAGCAATATTGTATTCAGCAGCTTTCGCCAACTTAATGACATTGGGGTTTGAGCCTCCCAGTCGTTGGCGTGCAAATTCAGCATCATCATTGATCCAGTTTTCTGTAAGGCGTTTGATTTTTTCCGGATCGAAAATGGGGAGAGGAGGATTCCGCTTATCTCCTTCAGCAGGGTCTGGGTTCCACATTCCCTTCGTATACCATTGCTGAATAATTTCTGCAGTCGATCCGGAATAGGACTGACCAGGAACGTTTTTAGCCATATATTTCTGTTGAGCCTCGATTTGGGCATTACGCAGTACGTTATTTTCTGCCCAATATTCGCTCCACTGCCAATCATCGGGCACCAACGATATTTCGTTAAGCCAGGCAGGCGTAGTTTTGTTGTAGGTGCCTTCTACCGGATAGTTGCTTTTATCATAATTTAAATCTTTACTGGTAAGTCCATTAAAAACAAAATCAGGAGCTTGCTTGGCTTTTTTCGCTGTCTCAAATTTACTTTTGACAGGAGTCACAAGCGCATTTAAAAAGGTTTTTAATTGTAAAGTCATAATAGTTTGATTTTAATTTAAGGGGTAAGCTTATACATTGATTAATTCTTCCTTCAATTGCCGGATGTCTTTACGACCGAAATGTGGAATCATTGTAGGTAATATGAGGCCTCCACCAAGGGCATCACGAAGCTTTTTCATGGTTTCTTTGTCCATTAAGTCTTCCAGAATGAGAATTTCCCAAACTGTTCTGAAAGCTGAATCGTAGGCACCGGCAATCCAGTAGTGGACCATATCCAGGGCTTCTCCTGCAAAGTGAAAGCGTCCCTCGGGCTCCCTGGCAACCAGGAATTTTTCCAAAAACTGGCCGGGTGCAAAAAATTCAAAACCTCCACCGGCGAAGGGATCTTCATTCCATACTACAGCTGCTCCGTGCCCCAGGTATTCTTCTTCAGCTACTTTGCCGTGAAGTCGTATAACATCCTGTAGACAGGCCTGGAACATTTGTTCCTGCGTCAAATGGGAGAACTTATCAGCGTCATTTTGCCAGCAGTAGCTTGCCAGAATGTAGGCAGGTCCTGGTTCACCAATTCCAAAAGATGGATACACAACACTCCGAACGGGTAAATCTGTATTGCTCTGACCACCAGCCATATGGGTGCTGTGAGGTCCTTCTTTTTCCCAGAAACGGGACTTGAATCCCAGGGCCACTTTGACTGCATTAGTCATTTTTAGCATGCGTATAGCCTCATACTTCTGGGCGGACCAGTTATTTGGTGTGTCAATGAAGCGTAGAACCGAAAATGGCAGCGTGGAAATAACTCTGTCGAATTTAGACGACTTTGTTAGATTGCCGTCTCCAAAGCGATAGTGGATGATCGTATGATTTCCATCTTCCTCCATCCGGTAAACACGAGCACCCATTGTGACTTTCTCTCGGGGGATCCGCTTTTCCATTTCCTGGGATATTCGATCCGTACCACCATCCATTGCCCACCACATTTTCGTTTCTTCGAAAGAATAGTTGTCAAGCAACATTTCGATGAAAGCGAGATCATACACCCCACTATAGGTTAATACACTTTCCATGTAATCCACTATGCGAACCGGATATGGCTGGGTACCATCTCCAACCTCTTGAAGGTAACTGCGTCCGGAATACGAGTTGTACTTCAGTACTTTCGCCCATGCTTTATCAATGTCCCCACTTGAAAGCAATTCCATGAATGGGTTTAATGCATTGTCGAGTAACTCCTGAGCTGGTTTAACTTTGCCATCTTGTTTGAAATAGTCAAATTCAGGACCGGTGAAATATTGGTCAAAGCCCAACAGTGAATTATCCAGGCGTACCTGGTTTCGAGTCACTGGAGGCATTCCATTGTAGCATAACAGGTTCCCGGCATTCGGGTCGTGTGTGTCGTCATAAAGGATGTAAGGGATCTTTTTGATCTTCTGAGCTTCAGGGATAGTACCGGAGGTTTCATTTAGGTATTCCCAGAAGTTGAAAAGGCGTGATTGTAGCCAGCTTTCCGGAAAACGCATAGCTCCCATTTCTGCATATTGATGGGGCTCATTATTGAAATAGTGTGTCCGAACCCGGCCGCCAAGCCGTTCACCGGATGCTTCAAAAATGTGGTAGTCAATTCCAGTTTTTTCCAACAACATGGCTGCATAAAGGCCCGCCATTCCTCCTCCGACGATTCCTACCCTTAAAGGTTTGCCAGTCTTTGTTTTTGAGGCAACTTTGGTAGCATTGGAATCGATTTTCTCATGTTGATCTTGCAGGTGTTTGTCCATGTAGTTGAACAAAGACTTTCGATGTTTTGATTTTTTCTTCGTGCGTTCATCACGAAGCGCTTTGGCTTGATTGATTTTTTCTCTTGACATGATTATTGGTTCTCAGACGTTCTTAAAATTTGCTTCAGTTATGACAATTGAATGGCTGGATCATACTTGATGGGAACAAGTATATTCGATTCAATTTTCTACCAGTATTGTTCAGTTCGTATTAGCCTGCCTTTATTTTTTTGCTGGCTATTCGATCCCAGAAAGCGTCTACTTTTTCGGCAATTTCTCTGGTGATTTCACCGTGTAAGTCCGTAGTTAATTCTCGTTCTATTTCCTTTTGGGAATGTCCTTGCCCGGTAAGCCAAATTAATTTTGTCAAGGCGGCTTCAGGGGTCATATCATAACCACTTACGGCACCTGCCTCTTTTAGACCAGAGGCACTTTGATAGGCATCAAGGTTTACTGATCCCATCATTACTTGTGTTATATCTACTAAAACAATTCCGCGTTCATGGGCTACTTTTAGATAATCCAAAAGTTCTTGATTTGCCGGAGCATTTCCTGATCCAAAAGCCATGATGATTGCCCCTTTTATCTCGGGCTTTGTTTCTTCAATAATGGCTTTGACCATAGAAGCTTGTATCCCGGGGAAAAGTATCAGGGATATAACTGAAAACTTTTTGTACTTGAGGCTCCATTCCTTCAGCGAACTCGACAGCTTTTTTCGATTTTGTTCATTTGATAATCGCTTTCCTGCCGGAGGTAGAGGCTGGATAATTGAATCATCTATATGGATGTCAATTCCCAATTTCCCCAGAGGTGTAAAATTCGGAGATTCAAAAGCGGGAAAAAAACTAGCATTTACTTTCTCAGAGCGATTTCCTCGAATCAATTTAGTATCGAACAGCAGTGTTGATTCCGGTACCTTTGAAGTTGCTGCTACCGTGATAGCAGAAACCATATTCCGCAACGCATCATTACGCGTCTGTTGCAATGGGACCTGAGAACCGGTGACAACTACAGGTTTGTCGAGGCCTTCCATAAGAAATGATAAAGCCGAAGCTGTAAATGCCATAGTATCAGTACCATGCAAGACCACAAGACCATCAAATCCCTCGTAATTATCCAATAGGTCTTCGGCGATGGTGACCCAGTCTTCAGGCGTCATCGACGAACTGTCCAGTGGTGTTTTAAAGGATTTTAATGTATAGTCAATTACTGTAGGTTTATCCTCCTCGAGTTGAACGGTAAGTGTGTCCTGGCTGAATCCGGGTTGGGATGCGACCAATGCCGCAAATTTTTCAGGTGATAGCGGTTTGAGGGGGCTGCCCGCCATCCCAATCGTGCCCCCGGTATAGAGTACATAAACTTTTTTTCTCGGTTGACGTCCCATTTTCAATTTTTATTATAGGCACAGCCATAGCTGTGTATGGCTGTGTTTATTGATTCATCAAATGATCTCAACAGGTAATGGAGCCAACATTTTATTATCGTTCATTACCTTTTTGGTTGGATCTATTTCCAACGCAACTCTTATACCGGATTCAATGGCTCCTTCGATCCAGGCATGGCGAAGGGTAGTCCAATCTCCGGCAAAGTGCAGGTTGCCAACAGGATCTGCAACCTGAGCCTGGAGCTCGCTTAGCTGACCGGGAGCAAACATGGCTGCCTCGCCCATGGCAAAGGGAACTTCATCCCAGAACCAGGAATATCCTTTGATAAAATAATCTCTGATTTTCTCACCGTGGACTTTGGCAACACCATTGAGTGCGAACTCTACTCGTTGTTCATTGGTGAGTGATCCCCAACCCCGGGCTTCTGTTTCCCAGGTGTAACTGGCGAGGACAACACCGTCTTCATCGCCAATACGATGACTCGGGTAATAGATCATTCGGTTCGCCTGATCCGTTATGGAGCCACCGCCATAAATTCCATTCTCCTCTTCCCAGAAACGCTTGCTAAACGCAAGTAGAACTTTGCATGCAGAATCAAAGTACAGCTCGCGAATCATCTTGCGTTTCATGTGTGGAAGCATCGGCTCAAAGTTCATGGTACGCATGCATGGAACAGGTACGGTAAGAATTATTTGATCGGCTTCAAATTCCTTTACAAATCCCTTGGCAGCTAATTCTCCACCAAAACTGACTTTCCCATCCCAATCCTTGTCATAAGGAGAGAAGCTCAGTTTGCCTGATTTGCCACCTTCGTTCCATTCTACACTATCAATCCATTCATTAAAATAGACCTTAACACCAGCCGCTTTTAAGGGTTCAAACCAGGCTTTTACGAGATTGTCGGTGCCGTTTGAAATCTCCCAGTACAGATTCTTGGAATTAATGAGAGACATCTCAATTAAATTCTGGATAAAACTGAGATTCGCCCGACTCTCCAGATTCTGTAGTACCTCGAGATATTCTATCCCCATACTATCCAATAAAGAGAATTGCTTTAAAAAGCCTTCAATAGAATATTGATCGAATTTTTGAATGGCTTCGGGCCAATTCTCTCTTGGATTTTGATTGACAAAATCTTTTACCCAATCGGTAACACTGGCCAACAATTCCGATCCGGTCATCTTCTGTTGTTCTTCAGGGAGTCGCTTCAGATCATAACCGAGTCTTTCACCTGGATACTCTGCATCCAGGTATTCCCTGGTTCGCATTTTATTTCCATTAATGTCGGTAAAGGAATTATGTGCCTGGACTGGCACTTTAGCCGGAATATTCTCACAGACGACCTTGTTTTGGTCTTGATCATTGATCGTATCCTTGTATACATCTACCTGGAAAAAGAAATTTACAGGCACATCATACTTGCAGATATAGGTTCTCAACAAATGATGAATCTGCAAAGGCAAACGCATAGCGCCTGCTTCTCCATAAAGATGCGGGCGCCCAAAATATTTCTCTCCACGAAGGGTATGAATTCGACCACCTACTCGGGTATTCCCTTCGAAAATGGTTACATCGTGGCCAGCCTGAGCGAGCAGTTGAGCTGATACAAATCCGGCCATACCTGCCCCCACAATGGCAATCTTTTGAGGCTTATTTGTTTTCGGAAGACCTTTCTTAATGATTTCAATATATTCCCTGGTGATCGGATCATCACTTTCCGGAAACAAGTCGTGCATGATGTTTGACATGATTCTATTTCTGGATTGGTTAACTAATAGGGTTCTATCGGAGGTTATCTATTTAAATTGAATGAACAACTACTACGGACAAGCATTGGAGGATGGCTGAATATCACAGCAATTCAATTTCCATTTGGTGTTGCTCGGCAAGTCATTACAGACATTCCGAACAGCAACCAGCGTAAAGGTTGATTTTCGTTGAGCAGGTTTTCCGTCAAACTCGCAACATCCATCACTACTTCCTTCTTTTCCTCCACATGGCCCCGAAGGCACCGCAGGTGGGGGAGAGCCTTTTTTTAGATCTTCAATTAGATTGGCGAGTTCCTCATTGGTAGTAACTTCATACCCAACACCGCCAAATCCTTTTGCCAGTGCTTTCCAATCCATCAGGGACGTTTGAGGCACTTGCGTAAGAGCCGTAAACTTAGGCAGGGGGTTTCCGCTGGTTGAAGCGCATTCATCTATTTTTGATTGATCACAAAAGGCATTTGCATTGATTAGAAATTGTTCTATGGCAAATACCCCATTGGCCATAACGAAAACCACATTATCCAGTCCCAATTCGGCAATGGTTCCAAGACAATTGGAGGTTTCAGAAAATGCGCCATCCCCGGAAACCGATATTACACGGCGTTTCGATTGCCCCGTATCATTTAGAGCCAGTTTGACGCCATAAGAGGCTGCAGGTGAATAACCAATGGCACCCCAGGCAATCTGAGCGATATAGCCGTTTCCCGGTACTTTTATATTGTTTAAATTGTAAAAACTTAATCCCGTATCTGCCAAAACCACAGGAGCTTCATCCTCGGAGAACGTGTTTAAATAATTGTGATGGAGATAGCTTTTAAAACTATCCCAGGTAACCTGATCGGTAGGGGTATAACTTGATGGGTTTGGAATATCCCACACATCCCCTTTGATTCCGGGGAATGGAGCATTGGGTAAACCTTTTGAATTGACCATTTCCTCTTGGACTCCCTTCAAATGTGGGAAGTTTCCAACCAGTTCATTCATCGCGTTTCCCGATGGATCAGCAATTAATTCAGCCAGCTTTTCAATAAATGCCCCCAGCTGTATATTGCCCCAGTAAACCTCACCCAACATACTTTTTGAAATGCCGGCGGGAATGCTGGCAGCACCTTTTGTAACCATGATGGTGGCTTCTAATGGCAAACCAGGCGGATCACCAGGGTTAAAATCCACCGTTGGGATTCCGGCAAAATTGAAGTCTGTCTCATGTACACCCAAACTCAAAACCAGATCAGCTCCATTAATGAGATCCTGAACATTTTGTTGTGAGTTTTTTCCATTATAAGTGCCCGAAAAATGGGGTGCACTATATTCACTAAGTATGCCTTTTCCCAGCGTACTGGAAAGATAAGGTGCCTTTAAGACCTTCAGCAGATCCGAAAAGGTATTTTGTAAGGAAAAACGAGCTATTTCCAGCCCGCCCAACACGACTAATTTCTTTGCACGAACCAGTATAGGTAAAGTTGAGGCCAATGATTCATCTAGTGATTTCTGATTCTGAGGAACCGGACTTTTAATCAGTTTGGGTCTTTCAGAAACAGGTTGAACTTCATAAGCTTCCAGCGTGTTGGCTATTTCAATATAAACTGGCTTGGAATACGTAATACATGCCGATAGAGTAGAATCTATCAGGTCAGCGGCAAAGGCAGGATTGTCGATCCGCACAGCCACATGGGTAATCTTTTCGTAGATCCGAAGGTCTGTTAAAGAGCCGTCAAACATATGATGCCACAAAACCCCCTGATCTCGTTGAGAATTGAATTGGGCCGTAGAAGGTGTTCCATTAATTGCTACAAGTGGAACTTCTTCAACAAATGCTCCTGCTACAGCCTGAACGGCATTTAGTGCACCAACTCCATAAGTGAAAGCAACACAGCCAACTCGTTTTCCTCCCGTTGCCCGGCCATAACCGTCTGCTGCATAGGTTGCACACATTTCATTGTTGGGATGTATTCGAACCAATCCGGCATTGCATTCGGTATCCAGGGATTCAACCCATTCTGCAATGTAATCTCCGGGGATAGCCATTACGTGCTTGACACCTATTTCAGCAAGACGTTTATTAAGATAGGAGGCGACAGTTTCTTTATTGGCTCTTCTGGTATCCTTTTTTGTTTGGCGTACAGATCCAAACTCTCGGGCATAGGTGTTCCGGGGCAAGAGGTAACTTCTTGGCATGATTAAAGTTTTAGATGCTTTTTAATTAGGAACTTTACTAAATATAGGGAATTATGACCTCCCAAATCCAAAACATAAAGGACATCATTAAAAAACGGGTATTTATACTCCCGCATTCAGGTGCTTTTATTTTCAGGCTTATTTGGAGTCTCTATTAAAAAAGAAAAGAAGATTACAAATGGAAAACAGGCAGGAGGTATAAGGGCTGACCGTTTAGTTGTTTAATGCTCTAAAATATAGGACAAACTCTAAGTCTCTCCCGGGAAAGACCAGCTTTCGACTTGCTGAATGGCAAAATCTGTGCAATCCCTCAAATCCGTAATAATCTGTGATTCGCATTGTTAAGCGGGGGCATACATTAGTTCCTTCCAAATCAAGGGTTGCGCCCGCTACAACTGGTCAATACTAAATAGTTTTCAGGTTTTTTCCCGACTCTCTCCCTAAAATATAGACGGTCAAAACATTTCTCCTATATTTAGCCGCAATTCGAAGAAACCCAAAACGGATCCCGACATGAATAATATTTTGGTGATCGGCGCTGGTCGATCTGCCACCGCTCTTATAAACTACGTCCTGAAAGAAGCCGCAGAGTACGGCTGGAGTGTAACGGTTGCCGATGCCGATCCCGAGCTGGCAGCTAAAAAAATTGACAATCACCCCAATGGCCGTTCCGCCTGGCTGGATGTAACCAAAAACAACGATCGTCAAGACCTGATCAGTCGGGCAGATGTCGTCGTTTCCATGCTGCCTGCTTATCTGCACCTGGAAGTAGCTCACGACTGCATTCGACTGAAAAAACACCTCATTACTGCTTCCTACGTTTCCAAAGAACTGTATCAGCTTGGAGATGAAGCCCGCGACCGCGACCTCATCTTTATGGGCGAAATGGGCCTCGATCCGGGTATCGATCATATGTCTGCCATGCAAAAGATCCATGAGATCAAAGAGCAGGGCGGAACGATCACTACTTTCCGGTCTTATACCGGCGGACTAATAGCCCCGGAATCAGACAACAACCCCTGGCATTATAAATTTACCTGGAACCCCCGAAATGTCGTTTTGGCCGGTCAGGGTACTGCTCAATACCTCGAAGGAGGCAAATACAAATACATTCCCTACAACCGACTCTTTAAGCGGTATAGAAGCATCAATATCCCCGGTATGGGCGAATACGAAGCCTATGCCAATCGGGACTCTTTGCTGTACCGGGAAGTGTATGGTTTGAAAGGGATCCCCAATATCCTGCGCGGGACTATTCGGAATAAAGGTTTTTGCGATGCCTGGAATGCACTGGTGAAAATCGGACTGACAGATGGGTCCTATCCCATTCACGATTCGGATAAACTAACTTACCTGCAACTAATGGAGGCGTTTGTCTCTGGTCAGAAGGAGGGAAGCGTGCGCGAAAAAATCGGTACCCTGCTTCGGGAAGAGCCAGACTCTGAGGTGATGCAAAAGCTGGAGTGGCTGGGCTTGTTCCGAAATAAGAAGATCCGGCTGAAAAATGCCACACCGGCACTCATTCTGGAAAACGTACTGCTCGACAAATGGAAATTTGAAAATGACGATAAGGACATGATCCTTATGCAACATGAGTTTGAGTACGAAATTAAAGGTGAAAAACACCTGACCCTCAGTACACTCATTATGAAGGGCTCCAGTATTGACGATACAGCGATGGCTCGATTGGTTGGTTTGCCACTCGGTATCTTTGTGAAATTCGTTATGCTTGGAAAAATTACAGCAACGGGTGTGAATATCCCGGTCTTGCCGGAAGTGTATAATCCCGTTCTCGAAGAACTGAAAAACTTTGGAGTTAACTTTACAGAGTCTACCAAACAGTTGAAGTAATTTGAATCCAATATGACGCGACTTGCCGGCATCTATTCCCTTGATTCTGCCAATTCGGAATCTTTCAAGCCGGACCTTTCGCGTATGCTGGATATCATGAATGTGCAGGCCAAACTCCCCCTGGACTTTGTTTCTAATGACAATTTCCATGCAGGAATTCGAGCACATTCTGATTCCGTAGCATCCGGAATAGCATCCGATAATCAATTGGATATATCCGCTATCCTGGATGGCCATTTTTACAATCGAAAGGCCCTTCAAGGGCAATTGAAGCTGTCTGCAGATACTTCAGATTCCCAACTCCTTATCCATGCTTTCAAAAAGTGGGGCATTGCCTGCCTGGATTACCTGGATGGTCGCTTTTCTTTTCTCCTATATGAACCGTCCAGCGGTTTATGGGTCGCTCGGGATCGATTCGGCGTAAAGCCAATGTATTATACCCGGATAAAAGATGCCTGGTATTTTGCTTCTGAGCAAAAGGCCTTTCTCTCCCTTCCTCAGTTTGATTTGAGCCTGAATCCGGAATCGGTATTTGATTTCTTCTTTCGCAATAAAGCAGCAAATACGGAAACAGAGTTGTTTGCCGGATTAAACCAGCTCATGCCGGCCCATTATATGCACCTGCCGCCTACTCGGGAGAAGATTGAGGTTAAGCGTTGGTACAGATTGCCCTTTGTAGAAAAAACAGGGAAGTACAACAAGCTTCAACTGATTGATTATCAGAATGAAATATCTACCTTGTTGAATGATAGCATTACCGATAGGCTTTCAATCCATAAAAGTGAAAAGGCTGCTACATTTTTAAGCGGCGGACTGGATAGTTCCCTATTAGCAGCTATCCTTAATGAATCCGGCGACGTGCAGGCATTTTCAGCCGTATTTCCCCGCCAATCCATAAGTGAAGAAGATTGGGCAGCAAAGGTGAAAGATTACCTGGGCATTGACTGGACCCGGGTAGAACCACGGTTGGAACAATTCCGGCAGGAGTGGAAAGCTTTTTATTTCAGCCAGGATGTACCGACCTATTCATTTGGTACATTTAATCAGTACAGCCTTTTTGCCGCTTGTAAGGAGGCTGGTGTGCGGGCTGTTTTCGATGGACAGGCAGCAGATGCCTTGTTTGCAGGCCACAACTATCATCTGGCCGCTTTTTGGCGCGAACTTTGGCGAAACAAACATTTTAAAGACCTCAGAACCGAACTGAAAGCATTCGGCGGAAGCCGCCAGGCCATACCTTATTTTTTACGCAATTATCTAAAATACGTAGTGCTGCCAAAAACCGGCCCCGGTCTTCTGATGTGGCTCCGGCAATTGCGACAGCAATCCGTTCGATTCTTTCAACCTGCTTTTATAGATGCGCATCAGCACCGCTTAAAAGAAGACGCCGGAGATCATATGTTTAGCTTAAATGCGATGCTTCAGGCTGAATATATGGATGGGGAGGTACTGGGTTTGCTGAAGTGCGTAGACCGGGCCGCAGCCTGGAATGGCCTGGAAGTGCTCACGCCTTTTGCCGACGACAAAAAGCTTATTGAGCGGGTGTTTCAAATTCCGGCTCAATACAAGATTCACCGCAACGAATCCAAGCACATCCTTCGGGAAATAGCCGCAAAAAAGCTGCCGCATGCGGTGGTTCGGCGGAGAGATAAAATGGGTTTGGTAGCTCCCAACAATGCCTGGCTTCAGGCTATCAAAGAAGAAATGAAGCCCTATTTTGAGTCCCTGGATCCAACAATTTTTAATCTCCGGGAGATTCAGAAACACTACGATCACTTTTTTAATTTGGAAAATCCCCTCGAAAATTTCCGCACATATAAGTTTATGGCCTTTACTTTGTGGCTGGCTTCCATAAAACATTATACCGGACGTGCAATTTAAACTCAGCAGTGTCAGTTCGATCCAGATTTACAACCTCATCCGTTTTGGTTCGACCATCGGAGTGGGGATCTGCCTGACAAAGATCGGTTTAAGCACGGTGGAAATTTCCATTTATGAAGCCCTGCTTTTTCTGGGAAATCTGTTTTGCTTCTTTTGGATCGGCGGCGGACAATCTGCCTTGCTTTCTCTTTTCCCAAAACTGGCAGAGGTCGACAAAAAATCGCTGATCTTTCAGGCTTTCGTCCTCTTCTCCCTGCTGGGAATGATCACGGCAACCCTTCTCTTGACGCTAAGCGGTCCCATCGTAAAATACCTGACCCAGTTTGAAGAATTGCCCTATGTGCATTGGCTGGCCCTGTACATTATGCTCAATGTTCCCAGCTTTTTGGTGCATTTGTACTACCTGCTGCTCAACCAGCAAAAAGCAATAATACGTTGGGGCTTAATGGCCTTTGGCGGGCAGTTGTTGGTCGTGGTAATTCCCGTATGGCTGACCGGCGACCTGGAATGGTCTTTCATCGGATTGGTCTTCCTCGCCTTTGTAAAATACCTCTGGACACTGGGGATCGTTTGGTATCATGGCAGTTATCGGATCTCTGTCCCAATACTGGTAAGATATTGCACCCTGGCACTACCTTTGATCTTAAACCTCCTGATCGGAAATTCCACCGAATATATCGATGGCCTCATCGTAACCAGCCACTTTCCGGATCCGGGTACATTTGCCGTTTTCCGGTATGGCGCCCGGGAATTGCCCCTGGTGACCCTGATCGTTAGCGGATTAATCACCGCCCTACTACCTGTAGTTGCAGGAGAAGAAAATGCAGGATTGGCTGCCTTGCGGCGAAGGACCGCTCAATTTGCACACTGGTTATTTCCTGCAAGTGCCTTTCTGATGCTGGTGAGTCCCTGGGTGTTTCCCTTTGTGTACAATGATTCCTTTTTGGATTCTGCCTGGGTTTTCAACGTGTATTTGCTGATCATCATCAGTCGAATGTTGTTGCCCCAGGTGATTATCATCGGTCGGGATCGTTCCTATATCCTGGTGCGCAATGCCATCCTGGAAACCTTGTTAAACGTCGGACTAAGTCTTTGGCTCGTCAGAGAATTTGGACTCACCGGAATCGCCTTTGCCACTGTTATCGCTTTTTTCCTGGCCAAAGCGAATCTGATTTGGTTTGTTTGGAAAAGCTTCCGGATTCCGCCAGCGAAATACATTCCAATACGCTTGTTTAGCGGCTATTCTCTTATCTTGGTTCTCGTATATTTGTTGACCCTGATTATCTATTAAAGGCACTAACATCAATACAGGAAACTCCATGCTCATCGGCGGAGCACCCAGCACAGGAAGCTCCGTTCTGGTGCAAACCCTCAACAGGCACAGCCGCATATCGGCAGGGCCTGAAACCTTCTTGTTTATACATCCCTTGCTGTACACAGCCTTTAATGAATACAAGAAATATCTCATCAAGGGTTCTCCCTTTGGCGGACTGAAATCCATCGGCTGGTTTCGACTCAATGGGGCCCTCTTATTACATCCTTTTTACGAATGGAAGTCCGATGCGCTGCAGCAGATAATGGAGCAATCCGCCAGTTTGCCCGACTTTGCCGAAAGATATTTCAAACCGGCTCTTAAGCGGGAGAATACCGATTTTTGGGTCGAGAAATCGCCCAGCAATGTTTTGGCTTTCGCCGAATATCTGAAGTGCTTTTCAGAAGGTAAGGTCTTGCTGACCGTTCGAAATCCCTACGACAACGTAGCTTCCCTGATAGCCAGAGGATACGATCCCTTTTATGCGACTGCATCCGTCCTGCTAAACAACAGTTTTGGAATGCGGAACCATACAGATGCACGGTTTCATCTTGTGCGGTATGAAAACCTGATTGAAAATCCGCAGGATGTTTTAAAATCCCTTTGTCACTTCGCAGGTGTGGCGTACGAACCCAAAATGCTGGAACCGGAAAAAACCAACACCCAGGCAGAAATGGAAGGTTGGACCCGCAGCGAACGAGGAGCCATAAAACCTTCGCCGAAAGGCAGATTTGAAAGTCTCCCTGAACTACAAAAATCGCAAATTAAAGTCCTGGTGGCACGCATGTACATCCGTGAAAAATATGCCCACCAATACGGATTGAATAAGCGGACTCTTTCCGATATTTGTGCCGCTCAGGAATATCCCTTTTTGCCAAATGATGGCATGGGAAGGAAGTCCTGGTTGTGGCAAAAGGGAAAAGACTGGCTCCATCGAAGCCTTAAGCTTTATCCCACCGGATTCTTTAACTATCCAGTAGCTTTACGCAATGAATGATCAGATAGAAAACTTCGATCCAAATGGAGTTGGCCTGGATAACGGCCATTTTATCGGACTGCCATTTACCAAAGATACAGCCCGGGTAGTGCTGTATTCTGTGCCCTGGGACCTGACCGTATCCTTTGGCGACGGCACTTCAAGCGGAGGGCAGAATATTCTGGATTGCTCCCCACAACTCGATTTATATGATGCCGATATCCCGGATGCCTGGAAAATCGGACTGTTTCTCAATCCACCCGATCCGCAACTGGCCAAACGCAATCATACTCTCCGCGAAAAAGCCAAAACATATATTAATTTCCTGGAAAACGGAGGGAATCCGCAAAAAGATGCGAAGATGCTTGCTGTCCGGGAAGAAATCAATCGGGCTTGCGCCGAAATGAAGGAGCAGGTAAAGGTGGATACAGCCGCCCTTTTGGATAAGGGGAAAAGAGTCGGATTGGTCGGTGGCGATCACAGTACTCCGCTGGGATTTCTGGAAGCTTTGGCAGAACGCGAAGGACCTTTTGGCATCCTCCAAATCGATGCGCACATGGACTTGAGAAAAGCCTATGAAGGATTTACCTATTCCCATGCTTCTATATTTTACAATGCTTTAAATATCAGTCAATTACAGCGTTTAGTTCAAGTAGGAATACGGGATGCCTGCGAAGAAGAGTGGAGCCTTGTCGAACAATCAGATGGCCGGGTCGTTGTTTTTCCGGATCAGGAAATGAATGAAAGTCGCTTTGAAGGGCGAAGCTGGGAAGCCATTTGCGAAGATATTATCGACCAGTTGCCCGAAAAAGTGTACATCAGTTTTGATATAGACGGACTGGACCCTAAATTATGTCCCAATACAGGTACACCCGTTCCTGGCGGATTGGAGCTGAATGAAGTATTTTACCTGATTAAAAAGCTGATGTTAAGCGACCGAAAACTGATAGGTTTTGACCTCTCTGAAGTGGCAGGTGTCGGGCATGAGTGGGACGGAAATGTAGGGGCTCGCGTACTGTATAAATTAGCCAACTGGTTGGGGAGTGACCTCCTGTAAAAAGGACGTCTCAATCCCGTTTTTTAATTATAACTAACAAAAAAACATCCATGTCTAAAGTTTTGATTATTGGTGCCGGCGGTGTAGGCCGGGTTGTTGTTTACAAATGTGCCCAACATCCCGAAGTCTTTTCGGAAATTATGCTTGCCAGTCGGACCAAATCCAAATGTGATGATATCGTTCGCGATGTAGAACGCGATACTGGCCGAAAAGGCATTAAAACCGCCCAGGTAGATGCGGATAATGTACCGGAGTTGGTAGCATTAATCCGCTCATTCGGGCCTGACCTCGTCCTGCATGTCGCTTTGCCTTATCAGGATCTTACCATCATGGATGCTTGTCTGGAAACAGGCGTACACTACCTGGATACAGCCAATTACGAGCCCAAAGACGAAGCCAAATTTGAATACAGCTGGCAGTGGGCCTACCAGGATCGCTTCCGCGAAAAAGGCATCATTGGCGTACTCGGTTGTGGCTTCGATCCCGGCGTAACGAGCATCTTTACCGCTCGTGCTGCCAAACACCACTTTGATGAGATCCATTACCTCGATATCGTGGATTGCAATGGCGGTGATCACGGAAAAGCTTTTGCAACCAACTTCAATCCGGAGATCAATATTCGGGAAGTAACCCAAAAAGGACGCTATTGGGAAAATGGCAAATGGGTGGAAACGGAGCCACACGAGATATCCAAAATGCTCTCTTACCCAAACATCGGCGAGCGCAATTCCTATGTAATCTATCACGAGGAACTCGAATCGCTGGTTAAGAACTACCCGACCCTCAAACGGGCCCGTTTCTGGATGACCTTCGGTGATGAATATCTCACCCACCTGCGTGTAATCCAAAACATCGGTATGGCCGGCATCGAACCGGTGAAGTTTAAAGGCATGGACATTGTGCCTTTGGAATTTCTCAAAGCCGTACTTCCCGATCCCGGTGGACTGGGAGAGAACTACTCCGGTGAAACTTCCATTGGCTGCCGCATCCGTGGTGTGAAGGATGGCAAAGAGCGTACCTATTACATCTGGAACAACTGCAGTCACCAGGCTGCCTACAACGAAACCAAAGCACAGGGGGTATCATATACCACGGGTGTACCGGCTACCATTGGGGCCATGATGGTGCTTACCGGCAAATGGGCCGGCAAAGGAGTTTTTAATGTGGAAGAATTTAATCCCGATCCGTTTTTGGATAAACTGGGCGAAATGGGACTGCCCTGGGAAGAGAAGTTTGACATCGACATCGAATTATAATGGATATCCAAAAAATGCCTTCACCGGCTTATGTTTTGGAGGAGGAGCTGCTGGTAAAAAACCTGGAGCTCCTTCGTTCCGTTAGCCAGGAAGCCGGTATTTCCATCATCCTCGCCCTGAAAGGTTTCTCCATGTGGTCTGCCTTCCCTTTGGTCGGCGAATACCTGCATGGGGCAACGGCCAGTTCGTTGTATGAAGCCCGGCTGATACGGGAGGAAATGGGCGTGAAAGCCCATACTTATGTGGTAGCCTACCGGGATCAAGAGTTTGATGAAATTGCCTCCCATAGTTCCCACATGACTTTCAATTCGATTGATCAGTGGAACCGTTTTAAAGATCGGGTGCCTGCGGGAATTTCCTGTGGATTAAGGGTGAACCCGGGCTATTCGGAAGTGGAAACCGATCTGTACAATCCGGCAGCTCCGGGCTCCCGATTGGGTGAAGATATTGCGGCTTTCGCCGAAGGTTGGCCCGAGGGACTCGAAGGCATTCATTTTCACGTGTTGTGTGAGTCTTCCTCTTACGATCTGGAGAAAGTGCTGGAGGTTTTCGAGCAGAAGTTCGGCCAATTCCTGCCAAAGTTGAGGTGGGTCAACATGGGTGGCGGGCATTTGATGACCCGAAAGGGTTATGATACCAACCACCTCATCCAACTACTCAAGCGATTCCGGGAAAAGTATGATGTGGAAGTCATCCTGGAACCGGGAAGCGCCATTGCCTGGGAAACAGGATTTCTGCTATCTGAAGTCCTTGACATTCACGAAAGTGGAGGGGTTAAAACGGCTATTTTGGATGTCTCCTTCACCGCTCATATGCCCGATACCCTGGAAATGCCCTATCGCCCGAGAGTACGCGGAGCGAAGGCTGA
The DNA here is from genome assembly GCA_018222965.1 of Bacteroidota bacterium. Taxonomy (GTDB): domain Bacteria; phylum Bacteroidota; class Bacteroidia; order Chitinophagales; family Saprospiraceae; genus JAAEZH01. The sequence continues at coordinate 93,508 of JAAEZH010000013.1, read as the reverse complement.
TCCGGAAGCTGGCAAGCCCCAATATCGTTTGGGTGGTACCAGCTGCCTGGCAGGGGATTATATGGAGGTGTACAGTTTTGAAAAGCCGCTGAAGGTTGGTGATCGGATTATCCTGGAAGACATGATCCATTACACCATGGTAAAAACCACCATGTTTAACGGAGTAGGGCATCCGGATATTTGCATCCTGAGACAAAACGGAAAACTTGATATGGTACGTCGGTTTAACTACGAGGACTTTAAAGGTCGGCTGTCATGACTCGTTCGGAGGTAGAACATCAATTTTCAAAAGCCATTGCCAATAAATATGGTGCCGGAGAGGCTCGTTCTCTCTCACGTATTGTGTGGGAAGACCAATTGGAATCCTTACCCCCGGATGAGCGGGAAACAGTCCTAAAAGATACGGAAGCTCGTCTGCTGCAGGGGGAGCCGGTTCAGTATATCATCGGCTCCACCATCTTTTACGGATACAGATTCAAGGTCAATTCAGATGTGCTGATTCCCCGTCCGGAAACAGAGGAATTGGTTTATGCGATCGAACAGTTTGGCAAAAAAAGAGGGGAGGAGTCCCTTAGAATGCTCGATATTGGAACCGGAAGCGGGTGTATTCCCATTTCCTTGGCTAAGAAATTTCCAAATTGGGAGCTGCATGCCTGTGATGTGTCTGAAAAAGCCCTGGAAGTTGCTGGAGAAAATGCAAAAAACCTGGCAACTGGACTGAGTTTCCATAAAGTAGATTTCCTGGACGAAAACCAGTGGTCGGCTATCTCCGGGCCCTGGGATTTGATCGTAAGCAATCCGCCTTATATCGGACAGGAAGAAAGAGACCTGATGCCGGAAACGGTGCTCAACCATGAGCCGAAGACAGCCCTTTTTACACCGGGTTCTGATCCGATTATCTTTTACCGTCGTATCGCAGAATTTGCCCGACGACATCTGGCAACAAATGGCAGGGTAGCGGTTGAAATCAATGAATACCGGGAGAAAGCCACACAAAAGGTGTTCAAACAGCTATTTCCGAAGGTTGAAGTAAGAGAGGATTTACAGGGGAAGCCCCGAATTCTAATTGCTGGATCAGAATAAGTTTAGCTGATCCGGATCCCGGACTGGTCCCGGGTCAGATTCATATACCTGCGCCAAAAGGTCATCTTCCACAAAAGCAAACAAGTTGAGTAAATGGGCATCGTAGCCGTAGCCGGGATCGTGTTCTATTTTCCAAAACGTACAGGAGCTTTCCGTTGAGCCTGTTCTTTCCAGCTCGTCCCAATTGATTAGGTCGTATTCTCCGTTTTCCCGAAACCAATCCACCAGCTCGTACCAGTCGCGAGCACGCATTTCGGGCAGTTGTGGATCATCATAGGTTACGAGGTACATGGCTTTGTTTTTAGGGCCGTTAGCCGCCGTTTTTTTTGGTTTGGGAATATCCTTCTTTGAGTAGTATTTCAAGTACTTTATCCCGTTTATCGCCCTGGATCAGAATGTCCCCTTCCTTGGCAGAACCACCCACTCCGCATTTGCTTTTCAGCATTTTACCCAGGTCTTTTAGATCGTCGTCGGGACCTACAAATCCGGTAATCAATGTCACTTCTTTTCCGCGTCTTTGTTTGCGGTCCAGGCTGATGCGCAACTTCTGTTGTTGGGGAGGGAGCAAATCCTGTTCTTCTTCTTGTTGGTAATTATACTCGTAATCCGGATTGGTTGAGAATACCACGCCTTTACGCTTATTTTTTCCTTTTTTTCCCATAATACAAAGATAGGTAAGTAATTTTTAGTTGATAATTTTTAATGTTTAATTAGACTGAACAAACTCGTGGATCTTGTAGTGTTTATCGTTGATCGGAAATGCTGTAATATTAAGGATAACAAAATCCCGCTTAACGATACACGCTCAACGCTTCCCGTTTTACCCAGAGAATGGGGTGTATCCGTATTAAACGATTAAAACGTTTTTTCATTTCTTCCAATAATTATTCAACATTCTCAAGGTTAAAAACCCGATCCCTCCCAGGCCGTAAACGGAATTGGAAAGCACGACCACTGCCGTTTCTGTTTCCGGAACCACCGCTACATAACAACGATATCCGGATGTTGCTCCGCTGTGCAGAAAGATGGGATAGTAGCGTTTTTGGCGAAGGACATGCCAGCCATATGAAATCCGGGTATTCTTTCGGATACCTGTAGGTTTTTGAATCGCTTCCAGACTTTCAAACCGATTGTTTTCCATCAGGTAGCGAATGAATTGACACAAATCACCCGCTGATGATTTCAGGCCTTGCGCCGGACTCATATCCGAAATACTCCAGGGGGCTGCGGGCTGCTGTCCTTTGTCCAATCCGGGTACCAGCAGGCTGTCTGCAAAATCGAAACCGGTATCGGACAGATTGAGTGGATCCAAAAGCCTTTGGCGAAGGAGACTGTCATAGGAAAGTTCTTGATTTGCCTCCAACAAACGGGCGAGCAGAACATAGTTTAGGCTGGAGAACAGATATCCCGGCTTTTCATCAAATGCCGAATTATCCAGCCAATCGGTTACATCCTCGTAAGTCAAATTTGCGAAAGGGTCGTTGGTGCTTTTTTCTTTGTCTCCAAAATGGGGCAGAAAGCGGGGAATACCGCTGTGGTGGCTTAACAATTGATCCACCGTCAAATCGGAGTCCAGCGATAAGGGATCTCCGATCGACATTTCCGGATCGAGTAATTGCAGGGCTAATTCTGCCAGGAACAGCTGACTGACTTCTCCGATTTCAAAAAGGCTTTCCGGTCCGGGAATGGGGATGCTGTCGTTTTCTTCGCTGCTGTATCCGAGAAAGAAAGTAGAATCTTGCCAGATCACCCCCATTAAAAATACAGGTGTACGCTCAAACTTAATCTGAGCATCCAAATAAACCAGCTTGTCGACTTCTTTTCGCAGCAATGCACCATCCTGTGCTTGCAATAGGGAGGCATTCGCCGAAAGGCAAACAAATAATACTATTCTGAAGATCGTTATACAACTGCTTTGGATTCTCATTACACTTTAAATTAAACCAATCATTCCTGCATGCGCATAATCCTGCTTTTTCTAATTCAATGGAGCTTTCTGGTAAACCTGCAAGCTCAATCCGACTGGGATACTTTTGTCGCCGTTGATGGCGGGTTCAAGATAAACAGTCCGGTAGATCTCGAGCTGCGTGAGGATACACTCGATACAGACATTGGTTCCATTGTACAACGCACCTGGTTTGGAGAAAGTGCGGAAAATGGCCTGGTTTTAATCATCAACCGTTATGAATATCCGGATTATACCATCCATTCAGACTCTGTAGAATTATTGAAGGAATTTTTTCAGGCCACGCTGGAGGAAGCTATCCTTTCTGTAGATGGAGAATTGCTGTATGAATCGGAGAAGGATTACCGCGATTTTCCCGGAAGGCGCTGGCGCATAGATTATCTCGATGGCCAGGCATCTTTAAAAGTGCAGGCGATAGTCATTGAAAATCAATTTTACAGCATACAAATTGCCAGTCCGTCGGGGGTAGAATATTCAGAACCCACTTCCCGCTTTTTGGATTCCTTTGCCCTGTTGACAGAGGAGTGAAATCTTACCGTATTTTCACAAACCGCTGGAAATTTTGTCCGTCTGGAAAATCCAGGCGTAGTACGTAACAACCATCAGGCAACCCATCCATTTGGATGATCCCCTGTTGAAGTTTACCGGCCATTCTTAGCATGCCTTGCATATCCCTAATTTCAAAGTAGGTCACATCTGCCGGCAGTTCCAGGTAGTTTTGGGCCGGATTGGGAGAAACCGGCTTTCGCCGAATGGAATTATTCTCTACAGAAGAAATGGTGCATGCTGGTTGATTGGCCTCAGGAGACTGTGTTAAAGTACCATTTGTGGCATACCAGTCAAACCAGTTTCCTCCAACCTGGCTTATCCAGTCATTCAGGTCGAAGGTGTTTTCTCCCTCCCAGGTAGCCGGTATGCGACAAACCTTAACCGCTTCCTGATTTCTAATCCAATCTAAAGGCATATTTTCCTGACAACTTTCAGGTTCATATGGCGATTCGCAATTGACCTGGGCAAAGTAAATGAGGTCCTCCTCGTATTCCGGATACTCACCAAAACACCGGGCAATTCCGGTTTCATCAATGCAAACAGCTGTAAATTCATTGGCTGCTATTCCCTTTGCACGGTAGTTGTTATCAGTAGTCAATCGAGCCAGGAAAGTTAAAAACCGGCCGGCGCGGTTCCTTTGATCAAAATGGGTGTCAGTTACTGTGTTTTCCAAATAGGGAAGGTTTAAAAAATCTCCGTGACCGAGGATATCCATATAAGGGTGATACGGATTATTCAAAGCTTCATCAGAATTAATTCCCAGCGTTGAAGGCGTATAGTAAGCCTGACCTAAAATAGCCATTCCGGCACTGGTGCCTCCTATGGTAATTTGCTTTTCATCAATCAGGTATTGAATGGAATCTTCAACGGAATTGTCTTTCCAGAAGGTGTAATAATCAAATTGATCCCCCCCGGCAAAAAACAAGACCTCTGCTTCTGCAATGCGCCGCAGAACATAAGGATCACTGGCTGCTCCCGGACCATCAAACCGAATGGTTTCGACTGAATTTACTTCGACGCCCAAATCAGAAAAAAAATACGGATTATACCCGTCTGATCCCGATGCACGCAATACCAGTACATCACCGCCAGCTGCTCTTTGAAGCATCCATATCATGGCATTATCATGATCTCCGCCACCGCCGGCTAACACGATTCCAGGCAAATAGCCCGAGACCTCTGCATCTGCCGTGTCGCCGGTGATCCAGTTTGTATAATCCTGTGCAGTTGTCCATTGCGGACTTAGCATCAATAAGTATAAAATAGCTAAATTGAAAAAATACTTGTACTCCATGACGTATTGAGTTGCAATGTGATGTGGAATAAAGGTGATTCAGTACATCGTATTCGGATTTGCGGATTCATCGGGAATTTGCTGGATGGCATCCCAGTGTTCGCAAATCTTTCCGTTGGTATCAAATCTGAAAAAATCCATCGTAATGTATTCATCATTGCCGGGCCATATCTGATGCTGGATATATTCTTTCCCAACGTATAGATCTACCGTCTTTTGCGGATTTCCTTCGTAAGCGGTTTTGTAAAAGGCAATCGCATTTTTCTTGTTCTGCTCCAGGTTCATTAAGGCTGATTTTAATAAAAGCTTATTTGGACTAAGATAGGAATCTATTCAAGTCCAAAGAAGGAATTGCCTGCTTGTGGCTTTCGCCGAAAATCTGATTAAATGCAATTTTAACCCGACAAGTTGGCCAAGCTGTCAGGTTGAAAATAAACGTTTAGCAAAAATTTATATCCTTGCCTCACATCCATTTTTCTTTTAATCCCGTTTATAGCTGTATGCGTACTCTACTTATCTTTTCATTGACACTTTTGTTTTCAGGGCAATTGCCTGGACAACTTTCCGGATTGGTCCTGGATGAGGCAGGCAGTCCCAGTCCTTATACGAGTATTTATGTGCAAGGTACATCCACCGGCACCCTTAGTAATGAGGACGGTTTTTATGAGCTTTCGCTGGATGCCGGTATCTGGCAGGTTGTCTTTGATCGCATCGGATACAAAAAGCAGATCTTCGATGTGGAAATAAAAGGGGAGCCTGTCGAACTCCATGTTACCATGCGAGAGGAGGCCATTGAGCTCATTGAAATTGAGGTGAGCAGTGAGGGCGAAGATCCGGCTTATCCCATCATTCGCAAGGCTATCGAAAAAAGGGAGTACTACAATAAACTCATCGATAGTTATTCCTGCGATGTGTATGTCAAAGGCCGACTTAAACTGCTCGAAACCCCCAAACAGATTCTTGGGCAGGAAGTCGGAGATATGGATGGTTTGTTGGACAGCACCGGGCAGGGAATCATTTACCTCTCCGAATCGGAATCTGTCCTGCACTTTATGCAGCCCGACAACTATAAGGAGGTGATGACTTCCTCGCGTGTAAGCGGCAATGATAATGGCTTTTCATTTAATAGCGCCACCGATATGGATTTTAGCCTGTATCGAAGCTATTCCACTTTCCCCCGGCAGATAATTTCACCCATCGCCAATAATGCGTTTTCCTATTACCGATACCGACTGGAAAGCTCTGTATACGACGAGGAAGGCAGACTGATCAATAAAATTGCCCTGCTTCCCAAGCGGGAAGAAGATCCGGTTTACCGGGGATACATTTACATCGTGGAAGATCTCTGGAACCTGGAATATGTGGATGTTTACGTAACGGGCAAAGCCATGAATGAGCCCCTTTTTGATACCATGAATATTCGCCAGCAGTATGTTCCGGTAGAAGCTCCGGACAAATGGGCCTTGTTTTCTCAAACCTTCCAATTCAAAGGCGGACTGATGGGCTTTGTTTTTGGCGGTGAGTTTGCCGGAGTCTATTCGGATTATAACCTGAATCCGAATCTCGATAAGAAGTTTTTTGACAACGAAGTATTCCGCGTAGAAGAAGGTGCCAATGAATTGAAAGAAGATTACTTTGAAGAAGTACGCCCTATTCCCTTAACCAATGAGGAAGTAGTTGATTACCACCGGAAAGACAGCCTGCAAGTTGTGCGTACCTCAAAACCCTACCTGGATTCGCTGGATAAGGAAGCCAATAAATTTCAAGCGATCCACCTTTTAGCCGGATATACGTGGAGAAACAGTTGGGAACATACCCGCTGGCAGATATCCTCCCCAATTGACGGGATTCAGTTTAATACGGTTCAGGGACTCAATGGCCGACTCGGTATGAGCTATCGCAAATCCACCGACCTGAATCGGTCCAGCGAGTATGAGATAAAGAGTACGCTATATTATGGGTATTCTGACAAGCAATGGCTCAATGACTGGCAATTTAGATACCGCTTTGATCAGGTACGCTTCCGCGAATTGAAACTGGCAGGAGGAACCAAAGTAGCTCAGTTTTTTGATGGCAAACCCATCTCAACCACCAATAATGAGTTTTATTCGCTCTACTTTAAGCGCAACTACCTGAAGATATTCCGCAAAGGATATGTGTCTGCAAATTACCGGCAGGAATTCTTTAATGGCCTCATGGGATGGCTGGATGTGGAATGGGCACAGCGGAATCCGCTCACCAACCATTCAGACTACAGCTTTATCAACTGGGAAGAACGCAGCTATGTATCTAATGATCCGCAGAATCCCAATAATTTCGATCCGGCCTTTCAAACCTCCAACAGCCTGAGTTTTGGTATAAGCCTGCGATTTCGTCCGGAACAAAAGTTCCTGTCTTATCCAAAAAGAAAATTCATTGTCGGCTCTGACTGGCCCGATTTTCTGCTGACATACAGAAAAGGCATTCCTGTTGAAGGTGCTAGCGATACTGATTACGACCGGCTCAGCCTCGAAGTCATCCAGGAAAATATAAACATCGGACTGGTAGGGCGATTTACCTGGATGGTGCAGGGAGGGTTGTTCTTAAACAGCAATGAGTTGGAGTTTATGGATTGGAAGCACTTCAATGGCAACCAGACAGTGTTTGCGAAGACTACAGCCTATATCCGGCAATTTCAGCTACTCCAATATTATCAAAACAGTACAACCGATCCCTGGTTTCAGGCCCATTTCCAGCATCATTTCAATGGATTCATCATGGACAAGTTGCCCCTCCTGCGTAAAACGGGATTCCATTTTGTGGCAGGTGCTTCTTTTCTGCAAACCTTCCCGGAACTTGAAGAGGATGCAGGGCCTTACGGCGAATTCAGCCTGGGCATCGACGATCTGGGCTGGGGAGCATTCCGATTGCTTAGATTGGATGGCGTTATTTCTTTAGATGAAAACGGCTATAAAGATTGGGGGATCATTCTGGGGATTAAATTGCCGCCCCTGGATGTAGAGTAAAAAACTAACTTTACACCCTTCAGAAAACAAGATTGATGCCCCTGATTACAGATTCCAGCTATCCCGGTGCCCCTGGATATATGTTCAACGGTCACCTCCAAACTATTCTGCCAGCTATCAAAAGTCCGGTGGAAGTGGCTCCGTTCCAAAGGGAACGCATCACGCTTCCCGATAACGATTTCCTCGATCTGGACTGGCTTCAAAACGGCAATGATCAATTAGCCATTCTTACCCACGGACTTGAAGGCTCCACCGATCGTAATTACATAAAGTCCATGTCAGCTTCATTGACAGCAAAAAACTGGGACATCCTCGCCTGGAATTGCCGTTCCTGCAGCGGAGAAATGAACCGCGCCTTTAGACTCTATTATCACGGCGATACAGAAGATATTCATTCTGTGGTTCAACATGCTCTGAGCACAGGCCGTTACAAGCGCATTATCCTGCTCGGGTTCAGTATGGGCGGAGCCATTCACATGAAATACCTGGGCGTAAAAGGGGAGGAGGCTCCCGCCGAAATCACCCACGCCGTGAGTATTTCTGCACCCTGCGACATTAAGAAGGGCGTAGAGGTACTGGAATCCCGCTCGAACTTCCTTTACCGCAAACGCTTTTTCAACAGCCTGAAAGAAAAAATTCGAATCAAAGCAGAGCGCTTTCCGGACAAGCTGGATGCTTCCAAATTGGCAACCATCCAAAGCTGGAGAGATTTTGATCGCCACTTTTCGGCGCCGCTCAATGGCTTCAAAGATGAAGAGGAGTTCTATTATGCTGCTTCCTCCAAAAATTTCATGGCTGGAATTCGTCGTCCGCTCCTTCTCTTAAACGCCCTCAACGATCCCATTCTCTCTCCCAATTGCTATCCAAAAGCCCTGGCCAAAGACCATAAATACATTCATCTGGAATGTCCCAAAACCGGCGGACACATTGGCTATACCGATCGACGGGATGGAAAATGTTGGGCAGATAAGCGGGTGTTGGAGTTTATTAAGTAAACGGTTTGTTTGTCTGGCTTGCTATTGCGAGGTCTAGCTTTCCTTCGGTCAGACCCCGCATAATGCGGGCTAGACAGTTGCCATTCATTCCTAACTTTACATTATACTTGTCTGCCGAAGCTCTGTAGAGCGCAGGCAGGCATTTTACATTCTAAATTTTACATTTTACATTTACAACCATGCGCTTTCTCCATACATCCGATTGGCATCTGGGCCAGAAATTTCTGTCAAACGACCGGCAGGAAGAACACAGGCTTGCGCTAAACTGGATTCTGGAAACCATTCGCGAAAAGCAAGTTGATGTATTATTGATCGCCGGAGATATCTTCGACATCGGCAGCCCGCCAAATTATGCGCGGGAGCAGTACTACGAATTTCTCGCCAAACTTCAAGCTACTCCCTGCCGCCATGTGGTCATCATTGGCGGCAACCACGATTCGCCTTCGATGCTGCATGCCTCTCGGGAAATACTCCAGTTTCTCAATATTCATGTAGTGGGGGCTTTATCGGGAGAAACATCCGATTGCCTGGTTGAATTGAAGGATAAGGAAGGAGAAGTGGAAGCTGTTATCGCTGCTGTTCCTTTTCTGCGCGACCGGGATGTACGAACAGCTTCCAGCGGAGAGTCCGGACAAGAACGCATCGATCAAATCCGCGAAGGCATCCGAAATGTATATGCGGAGGCCGCTGAGCTGGTAAAAGGCTATGCCGAAAAGAATATCCCTTTGCTCACTATGGGCCATTTGTATGCGGCTGGCGCCAAAGCACTTGAAGAACAAGCTAATATCTATCTGGGCGATACCGTAAACATAAAAGCATCCGAATTTGATGCCGTATTTAATTATGTAGCCCTGGGCCATATTCACCGTTCCCAGGCTGTAGGCGGTTTGGAGCACATCCGCTATTGTGGATCACCCATCCCGTTAAGTTTTAGTGAGATTAAGGATGAGAAGCAAGTGGTACTCATCGATTTTGAAGGCGATAAAGCTTCCATCAAGCCTGTTCTGGTGCCGGTTTTTCGTCGATTAAAGTCCTTCTCCGGGAATCTGGAAGATGTAAAGCAACGTCTCGCAGAATTTAACGGCCGCCATGAAGAGGACCCGTTGCCCGCCTGGGTGGAAGTAATCATTGAATCTGCCTCCCTTTTGCCGGGACTGGAACAAGACCTCTATGACTGGACCGCTGAAATGAATCTGGAGTTACTCAAAATCAGGCTGGTACATCCGCGAAAGGAGAGCCAGAAAGAGCCTGTTATTCTCGATCTGGATGACCTCAGCCCGTTGGAAGTGTTTCAGCGACGCTGCGAAAGCGGTGGCGAGCAACCGGAAGACCTGGATGAACTAATACTCACCTTTAAAAACCTGGAAGACTGGATCCGGGAAGAGGAGGGAGACGCCGCATGAGAATTGACCGCATCAAACTCCGTAATCTGAATTCCCTGCGTACTGAAGTGGAAATTGATTTTAGTCAGCCACCCTTGTCGCAAACCGGCCTGTTTGCCATTACGGGAGATACCGGCGCAGGCAAAACTACGGTTCTGGATGCCATGACGCTGGCACTCTACGGACGAGTACACCGCAACAAGGACGTTAGCGAGGTGATGTCCTGGGGCGCGGCAGAATGCCTGGCAGAAGTGGTCTTTACTGTTGGAGAAGAACAGTTTATGGCCCAGTGGAGTATGCGCCGGGCACACAATAAGCTGGAGGGCAATCTGCAGGCTGCGGTCCGCATTCTTTCCCGGCTTTCGCCGAATGAAGAAATTTTGGCGGAAAAGGTTCGGGATGCAGATGCACTGGTAGAAGAAATTACCGGGCTCGACTACGATCGTTTTTGCCGGTCTGTATTGCTTTCGCAGGGGGATTTTGCCGCTTTTCTCAAGGCCAACCCCAGACACCGATCCGATCTGCTGGAGCGCATTACCGGTACAGACTACTATTCCCGATTGTCGGTTGGAGCTTTCAATAAAGCCAAAACAGAGTCGGAGAAACTCAAAATGCTGCGCATGCGAATGGAGCAAATGGCATTATTGAGTGAAGAAGACGAAACAAACCTTCGCCGAAAGGCAGAAGAACTGGAGAAAGAAATTGAAGGGGAAGAAAAGAAGCTGAAAAAACTGCAGGAGGCCAAACAATGGCTGGTTCAGATACGGGAATTAAAAGAGGAGGAGGAAGCCCTTTCGCGGAAGCGTAAAAACTGGGAAGCTGAAAAAGACAAGTGGCAGGAAATTCAGGAGAAGATTGCCACTTTTGATAAAGTGCTGCCGCTTCAAACGGATGTTGAAAAGCTCCATAATCAGAAGGCTTCCCTAAAGGCTTTCGCCGAAAAAGAAGAAAGACTCAAAAAAACTATTGTCGACCTGACCAGCGACCTGGAAAAACAGGCAGCTACGCTGAAAAGCCAGGAAGCAGCCTTGGAAAACAAGAAGACACAGGAGAAGGAGCAGCTAAAGATCGTCGATGAAGTACTGGCCATGGATCTCCGGTTGAAGAGCCAAAAGGAAGCTTTGGAAGTCCTTTCGAAAAAGCGAGAAGAAGCTACAAGAAATTGGGAAAGCCGTAAAATTCAGATCCGGGAATCAAAGGAGTTATATGCGGAGCTGGAAAATAAAAGCAAAACCATTCAGGCCTGGCTCCAATCGCATACGAGTCTCTTAAACTTGCAAGAACAAATCGGTCCGCTGGAGGCTGGCTGGCAATTATTGGATCGACTGAAATCCCGCATCCAACTGGATGACCAAAAAAGACGCAGGCTAAATGAGGAAGGGGCTATACTCAAAAGGGAGTATACTGCCCTGAAAAAAAAGGTCGGGACGCACGATAAGCAAACGCAGGATTCCTGGAAGATACTTACAGATTCCTGGCCCGATATTGATAAAGCCAATCCGTCGCAATTTGTTGAAGCTGAGCGAAAAAAACTTGATCAGTTAAGGCAACAGTTTAACTGGATGGAATCCGCCCGAAATATTGAACATCTGCAGGCGAAATTTCTGGAAGATCAAGCCCAAAAGGAGGAAGAGTTGCAAAATCTGATCCGGGAAGAAAAACACTTACAGGAGGATATCCTCAATGCGCAACATAAACGGGACGAAGCAGATGAGGCTGTACAACTGTCTCAAAAACTATACGAGCAACAACTGCGAATCGCTGCGCTGGAAGAGCATCGCCAGCATTTAAAAGCCGGAGAACCTTGTCCGCTGTGCCTGTCGAAATCCCACCCTGTACATGACCTGGATGAACCCTTGAAACCAATGGTTTCTGAGACGGCAGCCCAATTAAAAACAAACAGGGAAAAGCGATTAAAACTCGACAATACCTGGAGGAACTTGTTGGCGAAAGAGCGAAAACTCAGTGCGCGGATCATCCACCTGGCCGGAGATGAAGAGCAGGGTTTGCAGGGATACCTGGATCAAATTAATAACCGTATCCGGGAAAACGAGGCAAATCTGGCCGAAATTCTGGAGCAACTCAAAGCTTCCGGAATGGATTCTCAGGCCGCTCAAAAGAAACTGGATCAGCAGATCAGCCAACTGGAAGCCCGGCAATCCGAATTTCAGGAAGCTTTTGCCAATTGGCAGGAATTATCCGACAAGCTGAAGGAAGAGCAGAATCGGCTGCAGCAAAAAGAACTGGAATTAAAACACCACGAAAAGCAGGAAGCGGAATTCCTGGAAGGTTTTGAGAAGGTAAAAGAAGAGTATTCCGTTGAGCGGGATGCACTCAATACGAGATTGGAACCCTACGGACTGGAGTTGCAGAAAGGGATGAACCAGAATCCGATTGACGTTTTGCGAGAGCGCGTTGTCATTTACAAGGCCAAACAAAAAGAACAGGAAGACAGGGCCCGAGAAATGGCCAGACTAGAATCCAAACTGGAGGAACAGGAGAAAGCATTCGGCGAAAGCCAAAAACTAAAAGAAGAAAGTACAGCAGATCATGAGCAAGCACTGAAGGTATTAGAAAAGAAAAGGGATGAGCGGAAAGCCTTGTTTGGGGACAAAGACCCAAAATTGGAGCGGGAAAAGTGGCAGAAAGCTTTGCAGGAGCAGACGGAAGCCGTGCAAAACCTTCGAGATCAGCGCAATCGTCAAATCGAGGAAAAGCACCAACTTGAAAAGCGGTTGGAGGAGGCTAAAAGCGAAGCGGGAGCCCTGGCTAAAGAAGTTGGCGTTTTATCTGCAGCACTATCGGAGAAGGCCAATACCTTTGGTTTTGACGGACTGCAATCCCTGCAGGAAATTTTTGATCAACAAACTGAAATACCTCGTTGGCGGAAAGAGCTCCAGCATTATGAAACGGAAGGAGAAACGTTCTCAGCTCAATTGGCTTCGACTTCCGCCAAACTTGTTAAATTAGAAAAATCTCCCAAAACCGAGTCGAATGAATCGGAGCTCAATGAGGTCCTTCAGAAAACAAGCAGCCAGCTGCGGGAAAAGGAACGGGAAGCAGGCAGTTTGCAGAATCAGCTGAAGCGCAATACAGCATTAATGCAGGAACAGGCCGGGCTGATGGATAAGATAAACGGCCAGGAAAAAGAATTCCATCGCTGGGAAAAGCTGAATCAGTTGATTGGCTCAGCCGATGGCAAAAAGTTTCGGGTATTTGCACAGGGACTTACCCTGGAGAAACTGGTACAACTGGCCAATCGGCATTTGCAAAAACTAAATGGCCGCTATTTGATCCGTAAGCAGGACTCGGAAGACCTGGAACTAGAAATCATTGACACTTTTCAGGCCAATAATAATCGTTCCGTTAGTACTCTTTCTGGCGGAGAAAGCTTTTTGGTGAGTCTGGCACTGGCATTGGGACTATCTGATCTGGCAGGTCGGAAAACAAGCATTCAATCGTTGTTTATTGATGAAGGATTTGGTACGCTTGACGAATCTACCTTAGATTTGGCCCTGACCACTCTGGAGAATTTGCAAGCATCCGGTAAGACCATCGGTGTGATCTCTCATGTCAAGGAACTGAAGGAGCGCATCGGGGTGCGGATCAGGGTATTGAAAAATGCCAATGGATTTAGCCGGGTTCGTGTGGAAAGTTGAAGAAAATCCACTCCAATAGATGAAAAGCAGGCTTTTGTCTAAGGAGATGGCTCCTCCCGGGGGAAATGGCTATATTTGGAATGTTGTAAAAAATCTTAATATATACAATGCAAAAAGACCTCAAATCTATATTTGGCAATGTGACCGGTCTGGATGAAAAATCTGTGGATTTCCTGACCCGGGCTTTGACAAAAAATAATCTCGCTGGTTTTGACTACCTGGAGTTTAAGCAATCCCTCAGTGCCCTGGAAGCGATGAACATGGATGAGGAGACAGCTTTTAAATCGGCTTTTGCTACTGCTGCAACCGTTGGATTAACCAAAGAAAAGCTCCTCAAAACAGCCAAACACTACCACGAAGTCCTTGATGTGGAGAAAAAGCAGTTTGATGCTGCTTTGGGAAAACAACTCAACCAGCGGGTGTCTTCCAAGAAATCTGAAGTGGAAAAGCTGAAGGTTAAGATCGAAGAGTACAAGAAAAAGATCGCTGAGCTGGAAGCGCGGATCGCCAAGTCACAGGAAGTGATCAACAATGCGGATTCGGAAGTGCAAAGTGCGCTTAAAAAAATCGAAACCACCCGTGAAAACTTTGAATTTACCTATCAAACCCTGAAAAATCAGATTGATAAGGATATTCAGAATATCAATCAATATCTTTAGGATAACAACTTAAGTAAAAAACGAAAACACACGATAAATGGCAAATCAATCTCCTTTTGAAAACACGGAGTTCGCTAAAAAATCCTTCTGGAAAAGACCGGAAGGTTTAACCGGAGCTATATTTCTGGGTGGTTTGATCCTGGGAGGCGGGTTCCTGCTTTACACCTATGGTGGTGTATTGATTGGATTGATGCAAAATGTTCTCTGGCTCAGTGTAATGCTTGTTGCACTCGCAGCTCTGGTTTACGTTGTGCTTGATCCAAAGGCCAGAAATCTCGTCTGGTACATGTATAAAAGTGTGATGCGCTGGATGACAGGCATCTTTGTACAGATTGACCCGATCGGTATTCTCAAGTCTTACGTCGACGACCTACGTGGCAACTTGCGTAAAATGAGTAAGCAAATCGGAGCTCTCCGCGGCCAGAAACGCAAGCTTGACACCCTGATGGAAGAAAACCAGCGGGAGATAGAACAAAACATGAAGCTGGCCAGTGCGGCGCAACGCAAGGGCAATGACAGCCAGGTATTGTTGTCTACTCGGAAAGCGGCCCGCCTGCGGGACAGCAATGAGAAGTATGCCAACCTGAATCAAAAGATTTCTGTGCTTACGCGAATCCTGGAGAAAATGTACCAGAACTCGGAGATCCTGTTGGAAGATACCGAAGATCAGGTACGCCTGAAAGAGCAGGAACGCAAAGCGATCCGTGCGTCACATTCAGCCATGCGTTCGGCAATGAGCGTTATCTCCGGTGATCCGGATAAGCGTGCCATGTTTGATGCTGCCCTGGAACATATTGCCGATGATCTCGCCAACAAAGTAGGAGAGATGGAGCGCTTTATGGAAATGTCCAGCAGCTTTATGGATTCTATCGACCTGCAAAACGGAATTTTCGAAGAAGAAGGATTGAAGATGCTCGAAGAGTACGAACAGAAAAGCAATATTCTGCTTTTGGGAGACAATCGTTCTACCGAAACGCTGGATCTCAATGATCAGGGAGCCCGCGCGCAGAAGCAGGAACGAAGCGGCAGCAATTCTTACGACAATCTGTTTGAGTAGTCTGTTGGCCTAATACCCCAAATCCAATTAAATAACAAAAAGCTAAAACCGATATGGGCTTATTTGATTTTATTAAAGGTGAATTTATTGAAGTTATTGACTGGGTAGAACAGGACCGCGATACGGTACTGTGGAAATTCCCGGATAAAGACGCCAATATTAAATACGGAGCCAAGTTAACCGTTCGCGAAAGCCAAACAGCCGTTTTTCTGGATGAAGGGCGTATCGCAGATGTTTTCGAGCCGGGAATGTTTGAGTTGGATACTCAAAACATGCCGGTCCTTACGACATTGAGAAACTGGGACAAAGGTTTCAAATCTCCCTTTAAAGCGGATGTGTATTTCCTCAGTACCCGGGTATTTCCCGACCTGAAATGGGGGACGCCCAATCCTGTGATTATGCGGGATCCGGAATTTAAACAAGTGCGGGTCAAAGCCTTTGGTGTTTACTCTGTTAAAATCAAAGACCCTAAGGCTTTCCTGAAAGAGTTTGCCGGCACAGCCGGTGTTCTTCGGATCCACGAAATCGAGGAGACACTGCGCGATCTGGTATCACCAAAATTCTCTGAAGTCCTCGTTGAATCATCCATTTCGGTTATGGATCTGGTTGGGAAATACACAGAACTGGGAGACAACATCCTGCCTGTACTCCAACAAGATCTCGAACGCTATGGCATTGAGTTGGTTAAATTCCAGATCTCCAGTACTTCCCTGCCAAAGGAAGTAGAGGAGTTTTACGACAAGATGACCAACATGAATATGGTAGACGACATGAAGAAGTTTACCAATTTCCAACAAGCCAATGCCATTGAAAAAGCTGCCGAAAACCCCGGCGGAGGTGCCGGAGAAGGAATCGGAATGGGCATGGGCTTTGGTATGGCCCAAATGATGATGAATCAAAAAGGGGGCGGAGAGCAGCAACCACAAAACAGCAAAGCTCAAACCCGAGAAGAGATTCTTTCTACACTGAAGGAATTGGGAGGCCTGAAAGAATCGGGTATTTTGACAGACGAAGAATTTGAGGCCAAGAAGAAAGAATTGCTGGAACGACTATAGTTAATCGTTAATCGCTATTCTTAAACTAACCGCCTGCATTCGTGGAAATACAAAAGGAAGAACAATTCCTCGAGGATATTGTCCGGGTTCCCTGTCCGTCTTGTGGAAGCCAATTGTTGTATACAGCAAAAGGCAGAAGCCTAAAATGTCAACATTGCGGATATGCTGAATCTGTAAATAATGCCAACGATAAAATCGTTGAGCAAAACCTGTCGGAAGCCGCCAATAAGGTCGTTGATTTTGTTCCGGAGGAGATCGGTAAAAAGGTTTTTGACTGCAACAACTGCGGAGCCAAGTTTATGGTGGAACACGACAAAGTGAAAGTCAATTGCGGCTTTTGCGGTTCCTCCAATGTCAATCTGGAAGCTTACCAACACAATTACATCCAGCCCATTGGCATTGTGCCTTTTTACATCTCCCGGGATGAAGCCGAAAAGCAGTTTGTCGAATGGATTTCCAGAGGCTGGTTTCATCCAAATTCCTTAAAGAAACTGGCTAAACTGGATGGGCTGCATGGAATCTATATCCCTTTCTGGACCTACGATGCTCAAACGGTAAGTGACTGGCAGGGAGAAGCTGGCTTCTACTATTACGAAACCAAAACCCTGCGGGTCAATGGCAAAATGCAGACCCAGCAAGTACGAAAAACCCGCTGGGTCTATCGATCCGGCAATCTGAACCACTTTTTTGATGATGTCCTGGTCGTTGCTTCGGGCGGTTTGGAACAACGAGAAGTACAAAAAGTGATGCCTTATAAGTTGGATGAACTGGTCAATTTTGATGCCCGACTGATGTTGGGATGGGAATCTGAAGTGTATAAACTCGAGGTCGATAAAGGGTATCAGGTAGCAGATTCGATTATGGATGACCGGATCCGCAATATGTGCTCTGCACAACTGGGCGGAGATACCCAGCGAAACCTGAAAGTGCACAGCAATAAATCCGACCAAACCTTTAAACATATCATCCTGCCTCTCTGGATCTGCTCGTATAATTACAATGGCAAAAGTTTCCGCTTTCTGATCAATGGCCAGACCGGAAAGGTTAATGGCCAAAAACCGATCTCGTGGATAAAAATTGCTATACTTGTGTTCGCATTTGTCCTGTTTATTGCCGGGGTTGTCTGGCTGCGGGAAAGTGGCGTTTTCAGGTAGTTACATAATCAAACTGCAATCCACCTATGATCCAGGTTTTTGTAACAGGAGGCACCTTTGACAAGGAATACAATTATCTCTCCGGAGGTTTGTTTTTTGAGGATACCCACATTCCCAAAATGCTCGAGCGAGGACGATGTACCTTGCAGATCAATACCAAAACATTGATGATGGTTGACAGCCTGGAAATGACCGATGCCGATCGGGAAATCATCGCACACAATTGCCGCCGAACGGAGAGTAGCCAAATACTGATAACTCACGGGACGGATAAAGTGGTGGAAACGGCAGCTTATTTAGCAAGTGAAAAGATTGAGCATAAAACCATCGTCCTTACCGGAGCCATGATTCCCTATGCTTTTGGTACATCTTCCGATGGATTTTTTAATCTGGGAAGCGCATTGGCCTTCGTACAAACCCTGCCTCCCGGTGTTTATGTTTCCATGAATGGACGATACTTTCATTGGGATCAGGTGCGCAAAAATACCCGAACCGGATATTTTGAAGAACTGCACAACGACTAGCATTTAAATCTTTGCCATGATTAATATTGCCGGCATTCTGTTTGAAGTCCTTTTTCTGGCTATTGGTATTTATGTATATCTTTTTGCAATCGGAAAGATCAGGTTTAAGGATGAAAAATCCCGGCAACGCGCCGAAGCTTTCCGAACCGAAAACGGCCGTATACTGCGCATCCTGGCTTTAGCACTCTCTGCTATTATGATCGTCAATATCGCTCTCCGGATTATGGAAGCCTTCAAATAATGAAAATCAACCCCATAGGGCGGTATCTGGATACCGATTCTGAGGGATTTCTTATCAATGATTGTACTGATCGGGCCGATATGCCCTGGGAAGAAGCAATCCTGGCAGGTAGTGCTTTTATTCGAAATCAGTGGGGCGATCAACTGCATAGCTTATACATTCGCGGAAGCGCAGCCAGAAATTTGGCAGTGCCTGATATTTCTGATCTGGACTTTTTTGCCTTTGTTAAAGAAGGCGAATACCGATGGACAGATCCTTCTTTTGACTGGTCCGAATTGCAAAAGAACTTTCCATTTGTGCATGGATGGGAATCACCTGTTACTACCTTTTCTCCAAATCTTTTCAAGGAATATCCCGCGCTTGCATTTCAGGTAAAAGTGCATGGAAGATTATTGGCTGGTACAGAACTCGCAAATGAGATTGCTCCTTTTTTGCCAGGTCCTGACTGCTGTTTTCAATACCGTTGGTTGGATGCTGATATTGTCGCCTTTAGACAAAATCAGCAAAATCCCGCTAACATACGATCACTTTGCAAACTCCTTTTACGAATCGGAATGGAGCTCTCGATTGTAAAAGGCAGTCCCTACAGTCCGGATTTATATTTTTGCTTTGAGGCTGTAAAGCTGTATCTGCCTGAGCTCGAACCCATGATGTTTAAGGCTTTAAATTGGTTTTTGAGCCCTCCGGAATCCCCTGCAGCCTTTGAGGAATACCTGAATGAATGGATTCCACTTCTCAACAGGCAATTAAAAATGCTTGGATTCGAGACGACTTGAGAGAGAATAAAGCGAGGATATTGGGTTTATTTATTATTATTGCAAGTCTTAAATACTCAAATGAGTGCGGTTTGGATTCATTCCGGTTTGCACAAAGAGTGTGACCGGCTTTCGCCGAATTTTTCCGAAGGGGAAGAGTGGCGATAATCCGTGCCTTGCTTCAAATACCTAATTGAATCATCACAATGAAGAGAGCGCTACTGATCTTTGCACTTTTCTGCTTGAACTCACTCACCGGCCTATACGCCCAATCTGACGCTTCCGGCGATTTTTATAACACCGACAAAATTCAGGAGATCGACATCCGATTTGCCCAAAGCAACTGGCAATACCTGCTGGACTCGCTTCGGGTAAACGGAAATGGACTGCTTTTAGCAGATGTCAGTATCAACGGGGTAGAATACGAATACTGTGGAGTGCGCTTTCGCGGAAGCAAATCCTTTCAGCCGGAAGGCAAACGAAACGGATTACACATCAAGCTGAACCACATTAATAAGGGACAGAATATTGATGGACATAAAACAATAAAACTGTCAAACTCTCTGCGTGACCCAAGCATGTTACGGGAAGTTTTATCCTATGAAATTGCGCGCAACTACATGCCGGCTCCTCAGGCTAATTATGCCAAGGTAACCGTCAATGGAAATCCCTATGCGCTCCTGGTTAATGTAGAAGCGGTTTCGGATGCATTCCTGGATGAGCACTACGGTTCTTCCGACGGGGATCTGTTTAAGGCTAAAGGATATGACCAGTATACCAACTATCCGGAGTCTTGCCTTCAAAACATCTTTGGCAGTCTGGCTTACGAATCCGATGTGAATTGTTACCTCTATAACTGGGAAAACAAAGCAGAAGGAAGTTGGAGTGAACTTATTAATCTGACCAAAGTGCTTAATGAAGAGCCTGGCAAGATTGAAACTGTTCTTGATGTCGATGAGTCCCTGTGGATGCTGGCTTTTAATAATGTGCTGGTTTCACTTAGTTCTTACTCTGGCCAGCATTCTGATAATTATTATTTGTATCAGGATGGCAATGGGGTGTTTCATCCCATTGTTTGGGATATGAACCTCAGTTTTGGCAGCTTTAAGAATACCGGATCCGGATCTGATCTCCGACTCAAACAATTGCAGGAACTCGATCCGCTCCTGCACGTGTCTAATCCGACTAAGCCATTGATCAGCAAATTGCTGGAAAATGAATCGTATAAAAAAACCTATCTCTCGCATTTGCGTACCATTCTGTACGACCATTTCGTAGAGGGTCAGTACCTCGAACGAGCCAAGGAACTACAGCGTATGATTCAGGTGGAGGTGATCAACGATCAAAGTAAGTTCTATACCTACGACGAATTTCAGGCTGCGCTCACCACTACTATTGGGGAACGCAGTAAAATTCCAGGCATTGGTGAATTGATGGAAAAGCGCGCCAGCTTCCTGAAAAAGCACAAGGAAATTGCTGTTTTCCCATCAGAGATTGTGGATACGAAAGTATTGGGTCGCCAGCAGTTTTCTTCTTCCCGCATTGAAACCTTTATGGTACAGGCTAAGGTGGAGAAATATCCCAAGCGAGTCTACCTGATGTATCGCTTTGGCGAAGGCGAAGAATTCCGCCAGGCAATGATGAAAGATGATGGAAATAGCAATGATGGTGAAGCCGGAGATAATGTTTATGGCGTAACCATCGTTCCTCAAAGAGGACAATCTGAACTGGAATACTATATTCTTGCAGAAAATGCCTCCATGATGAGTTATTCCCCCGAAAAATATATGTGGGAGCTCCACGAGGCCAGTCTGGAAGAATTAAACAAATAGAAGCTTATCAGACACATTCAAACCATGATCCGGATCCTTACTGTTCTTTGTGTTTTTGGATTCGCAAACAGCCTGCAAGCGCAGGATCTGTATGAACAAGACCAGATCGTAGAGATCCGGATCACTTTCGAAAGAGACGATTGGGCGAAAGCCCTCGATTCCCTCAAAGAATTAGGAACCAAAAAAAGACTCACTGCCGACATGACCGTAAACGGGACTCCCTATACAGGAGTTGGCGTGCGCTATAAAGGGAATAGCAGTTACTTCAATGTTAAAAAAAGCGGTTCCGTAAAACTACCCTTCAATATAGAAGCCAACCATATCGACAAGGACCAACGATATGAAGGCGGCTATGAAACCATCAAGCTTTCCAATGTTTTTCGCGATCCCAGCTATTTACGGGAAGTCTTATCCTATGAGATAGCCGGCAAATACATGCCTGTCTCCAAAGCTAATTTTGCCAAAGTTTATGTGAATGATGAATATCTGGGCTTGTATAACAATACACAGTCTGTAGATGACAAATTCCTAAAAGATCACTTTGACAGCAAAAAAGGTACTTTCATTAAATGCGATCCGGAATGGCATATTGAAAGAGGCAGTCATTGCCCGGAAGGGGATAAAGCTTCACTGATGTATCTGGGCGAAAACCCCAATTGTTATATGGGGCTCTATGAATTGAAATCCAAGCGGGGTTGGTCGGAATTAGTGCAGCTTACAAAAACCCTCCATGAAGATCCCGAATCACTGGATACTATCCTGATCGTTGACCATGCCTTATGGATGCTTGCGTTTAATTCTGTGATGGCTAATCTGGATAGTTACACGGGGCGGTTATCCCACAATTATTATATCTATCAGTTGCCAAATGGTCAATTTACCCCGATCCTTTGGGATATGAACCTGTCAATTGGCGGTTTCCGTTTTGCAGGTACAAATAAGTCATTGTCTAATGAAGAGCTGCAGACCCTCAGCCCGTTTCTGCATTATAAAACCCGCAACCCGAAAAGGCCATTGATTACTAATTTGCTGGGGAATTCCCTGTATCGTAAAATATACCTGGGGCACATCAGAACCATTCTGGAAGAAAACTTTGCTGAAGGTCAATACAAAGAGCGGATCAAAGAGATTCAGGAAGCTATTGATGAAGAAGTACAAAACGATCCTAACCGCTTGTACGATTACGAAGGTTTCCTGCAAAATGACGAACAATCCTTTATGGCCGGTCGTGCCGAAATTATCGGTATTACCGAACTCATGGATGCACGTACCGAATACCTGCTAAATCACCCCACCATCAAAGATGGCGGTCCGCAGATTGGGGAAGTTAAACATACGCTTTTTGGTCCTACGGTTGCCATCAATGCGGTGGTAGAAAATACCGAAAAAGTATGGTTGGCTTATCGCTTTGATTCAGAGGATGCCTTTACCTTCATTGAGATGTTTGATGACAGCAGTCACAATGATGAACTCGCCAATGATAATATCTGGGGCGAAACGCTGAACTATCAGGAAGGCACTGAATATTACATCATTGCAGAGGGGGAAAGATCGGCTAATTTGTCTCCAAAGCGGGCGTCTTATGAATTCCATAAGATTAAGTAAAAGAGATTAACACTTCCAAAATACTTCTTAACCAATCCTTAGTGGATTCGGATCGTTTTGGCCTCTATTTTCGTGTTATAGATAATTCGAAAAACAGAGAGCCATGTACACCCATCGAAATTTTCACTTGTTGTTTGGAATAATCCTCAGCTTTGGACTCTTTGCCTGTGCAAGTCCTGCTAAATTGGCTGAGTCTGGTGATTATGATGCCGCCATCGAACGCGCCGTAAACAAACTCGCCGGGAAGAAAAACAAGAAATCAAAAGACGTTGAAGCGCTTGAATTTGCATTCGCGAAAGCCAATGCAGAAAGTCTCCGTCGTATTGAAGATATGAAAGCCGATGGCCGTGAATCACTATGGCCTTCCATTCTCCAGGAAATTGACCGTATCGATCGTCGCCAGTCTATTGTTGATCCTTTAGTGCCCCTATACGCGGAAAATGGCTATACAGCAGATTTTAAATTCGTTCGGATTGGAAAAATCCGCCCGGAAGCCGTAGAGCGCACGACAGCTTATTATTATAATAAGGGAGTAAACTTATTGGAGCAAGGTCGAAAAGGAGATAAGCAGGCTGCACAATACGCCTATTACGCATTCCAGGATGCCGCTGATTATCAGCCACAATATAAAAACCTGCAAAACCTCCGGGCTGAAGCACGCGACCTGGGTATCACGCATATTGCAATAGCTTTTGAAAATCGCTCTAATATGTTCGTGCCGGATCGATTTGCAGAAGACCTCCTTCGAGTTTCTACCAACGATCTGAATGAAAACTGGAAGCGGTACCACAGCAGTCCGGCTGCTGATATGCCGGTAGATTTTACCGTACTGGTTCAGTTGGATCATATTGCGTTTCAGCCGGAGTTTGTCAAAGAACGCGAGTACCACCTTGAAAGAGAAATTATCGATCATTACCGCGTAAAAAAAGATCGCGATGGAAATCCGATTTTGGATTCTTTAGGGAATGAAATCAAAGTTCCGGTAAAAAAGATGGTGCACGCCGATGTGATTGAAGTATTCAAGAGCAAAGCTGCCATGGTGGAGGGAAGTCTGGAGTTTTACGACAACCGCACCAAAAGTCTGATCGATGTTCAATCTATCGGTGCAGAAGTGGTTTTCGAGAATGCCGCAGCCATCTATCGGGGAGATAAAAGAGCTTTGACAAATGAGGTGAAAGACCTGGTTGACAATCCTTCTTTGCCATTCCCTACCGATGGTGCCATGATCATGCAGGCATCCGATCGGCTCCGGCCGGTGCTTTGTGATCGCATCCGCAGCTTTCGCTGGTTGATCTAAGAGATAAAAATGCTATCGTCCCAATACATTAAGCAGAGCCTGTCGGTTATCCGGCAGGCTTCTTTTTTTAATGTAGAATTTTGATTTTTTCGGAATAGGGTGTCGCAACTTCGGCGCTTTTTTGTACATGGCAACACTTGCCATTTTTCTTTCTCAAATATTCCTACAAGGAGCAACCAGCATACCTACTAACTCTCAAACCAACCAACCACCAAATCTATAGCCTGATACAGGCATTTTGTGTACATTTGCAGCCGATTTATGGAACGGGTAATTTATAGAGATTTAGGCCGGATCGATTACCAGGAAGCATGGGACCTGCAGGGCCGCCTGCTAAAGGAATCGGTTGAGCGGAAACGACTCCTTCGGGATTCGGAAAATGAAGGCATGGATCGCCTCCATTACCTGCTTTTCTGTGAGCATCCACCCGTTTATACACTGGGCAAAAGTGGAAGTGCTGATAACCTTTTGTTGACCCAGTCTGAACTGGAAGCAAAAGGGATATCTTATTATCCGATAAATCGGGGAGGGGATATTACTTACCACGGACCAGGCCAGGTTGTTGGCTATCCAATTTTTGACCTGGATGGATTTTTTACGGATATACATCGGTATGTTCGAACGCTTGAAGAGATTGTCATTCAGGTAATGGAAGATTATGGTCTGATTGGAGAACGTATCGAGGGATATACCGGTGTATGGCTCAAAAACCCGGATCGCAAAATTTGTGCAATAGGCGTACATATGAGTCGCTGGGTTAGCATGCACGGATTTGCCTTTAATGTAAACACGGACCTCCATTTTTTCAAGCACATCATTCCCTGTGGAATTGAAGATGAAGACAAAGATGTAACCAGTTTGCAAAAGGAACTGGGACGAGAAATTGATGTAGAGGAGATCAAGGATAAACTAAAAACGCGTTTTCGCAATTTATTTGGATTTGAATTTAAGTCTATATGAAGAAGGATATACCACAGCCAAAGGTAGAAGAACTGGCTATTGCCATCGCACCGCGGGAAGGAGAGCCGGGTATCTGGGATTCTTACGTAATCAATATGAAAGAGAATCCGATTCAGAATGTTCTCGTCAATTCTAAAGGATACGGGAAACTGGATGGCGTTGAAAAAGAAACTACGGTGTTGCGTCATTTCTTCGAAGAGATCGGCCCGGAAAAATCAGTCCTTATAGAGCCTATGCATGAATCTATTCTGGACCTGACCAATGAATTCTGGATCAGTTTCACCTATGACGGACATATGTATGACAAAAAATACGTCTTCGTAAAAGGCAGTATCGACGTGGAATATTTCACACCACTTCCCTTTTTGGAAACAAAGGGCGTAATGATCCGTTAATTAGCATACTAGACAGCAGCGTAATTACAAAATATGAAAGGTAAAAAAATCAGCGAATCGGTAACCATTATGACTGAGATGGTTATGCCCAACGATACAAATCCACTGCACAATCTGATGGGAGGTAATCTGATGCGGTGGATGGATATTGCCGCTGGGATTTGTGCCGGGCGTCATTGTGAGTCCTATGTTGTTACTGCCTCTGTAGATCATGTGTCTTTCCAGCGCCCGATTCCGTTGGGCGATGTCATTACCCTCCATGCGCGTGTAACCAGAGCCTTTAATACTTCGGTGGAAATCTATGTCGAAGTGTTTGCCGATTCAATCAAAGGGGGAGAGGCCCGCCGATGCAACGATGCTTATTTTACATTCGTAGGTCTGGATGACAATAAACAGCCCTGTGCCATTCCACCCGTAATTCCGCTTACCAAAGACGAGCAGGAAATGTATGACGGGGCCATGCGCCGTCGTGAACTTCGCCTGATCCTCGGTGGAAGACTGGACCCTAAAGATGCCGGTGAAATTCGGACCTTATTTACCCGTTGATCAACGACCACTTCTGTCTATAAAGTTAGAACCCGCTTGTTGGGTACCCATTAGCAACACATCCTGGATGTTTACATGCGGTGGCTGAGTTGCCATGAAATAGATCGTTTCAGCGACGTCTTTGGATGTAAGCGGTTTAAAATCTTCATATATTTTGGCCTTGTCTTCATCTCCTTCAAAACGAACCAGCGCAAATTCTGTTTCTTCTACATGGCCCGGAGCTACTTGTCCCACCCGAATGCCATGTTTGTATAAATCAATCCGAAAGGATTTGGTTAAGGCATCTACAGCGTGTTTGCTGGCGCAGTAAACATTGCCATTCGGATATACTTCTTTTCCGGCCGTGCTACAAACATTAATGATGTGCCCGACTCTCCGCTTGACCATGCCCGGAGAAACGGCACGAGTCATGTATAGCAGCCCTTTTACATTGGTGTCAATCATGGTATTCCAATGTTCCGAATCTCCTTCCTGAACCGGTGCAAATCCCATGGCAAGGCCGGCATTATTTATTAGAATGTCCACTTCGGCCCAACGTCCTTCGAGGGCAGCAATCGCTTTATTAACCGATTTTTCTTTCCGGACATCAAAAGAAGATATCTGATAAAATCCTTCGTAAAATTCCTTTTCCAGCTCTTCCTGTAATTTTTCAAGCCGGTCTTCCCGGCGCCCGGTTAGAATAAGCTTATACCCGTTCCGGGCAAACTTTCTGGCGGTAGCTTTTCCTATTCCGGATGTGGCACCGGTAATGAGTACCACTCTGGGGTCTGAAGGGGGAGTTGCTGCTTTTTCAGGTTCTTCTGCGGCTTTCGCCGAAACGGGATCTTCTTTCGCCGGAAGGCTAAAAGCATCCTCATTCTCGGGTGTCCTGAGTTCCGGATTGATTTCCACAGCCTTTAGGTAATAATCCCGTGCCTTTTCCAGATCGCCTTCCTGATGCGCAATTAAGGCAAGATCATAATTGGCGAAGGGGTGTTCGGGTAAGTATTTAAGTGTCTTTTTATAATGCTTCCGCGCTTTTTTGGCTTTAAATAAACGTTCCTGATACAACAAGGCCAGTTGATAATGAGCATCTGCCCGGTCCGGATCCTGCTTGAGCGCCTTTTTTAAATATTTTTTTGTGATGCCGGGTGCTTCCGGAAAATGCTTCGAATACAACATTCCAAGGCGATAGTAAACATCCGGAAAGTCTTTGTCCAGTTTACGAACCTGCTCATAATACTCCCGCGCACGATCGTGATCTTCCCGCCATTCTGCTAATTCTCCCAGTAAAAAACGGGCAGTAGTATGTTCCGGATCAATTTCGCACACCTTTAAAAGTTGCTCGGTTGCTCCTGCAGGATCATCTTCGTGTTCGAGCAAAGAAAGAGCTAACCGAAAACGGGGTTCTGCGGCTTCCGGGTGGTTTTCGATGATTTGGTTTAAATCCTCGATGCCTTCTTCAGTTCCGCCCTCCATAATCTTATGGGTAGCCAGTTGTAGGTCTATCCGCCAATCTTCTTCTTCTTCTTCTTCTTCTTCTTCTTCTTCTTCGAAAACAGGTTCATCCGTCTTTTCTGGTTCCTCCATATCTTCAAACCCTCCGTCTTCCTCATCCGATTCTGCCATGGCATCGGGTTCTTCCGTACTGGCATCCGGAATGGGATCAGCAGGGCCTTCGTTGTCGTCTTGTTCCTCTGCCGGAGATTCGATTTCTTCTTCCAGTTTGTTGAGTACGTTATTCGCTTTTGAAAGCAAATCCATCCCGGGAATATCTTCGATGGAAATCGGCGGGTCTTCTTCCTCCTCTTCTTTTAGCGTCTCATTTTCCCGGATCAATTCGTCGGAGGAGGATTCTATGAGGTTAACCAGTTCCTGCTTGCTGCTGATTTCCAGATTCTTATGCCCATCGGGATCCTGTACCAGTTTAAAGAATGCTTTGTATTCTTTATTGACTAAATCGCTAAAAGGATGGTAGGGCAGGGTACGCAAAATGCGCAAAAACTCCCCGATTTTGGAGGAAATCTCCCGCACGGTTTGCAACTTAACTTCAAAATCTCCCTGGTCTTCATCCGGAAGGTTGCGCTTCCATTTGCGCATGTCGAGGTATTCCGTTTGCCAGAAATTCATGTAGGGAATAACATCCCCCATGCGCTCAAAGGCAGTAGGCACTTCGTTGATGATTTCGAGGTCATTGTCGGGATACAGGCCGGGAGAGACAACAATTAGGGTGTCTTTTGCTCCTTTTCTGTTTTCGAGAATTTCCATGGCCCCATTCATGGCAGCGGTCGACTTGAGGTAGTTGTCGCTGATCATCCAGATGAGGGGGTCTCGCTTTTCTATTTGTTGGGCCCAGTTATTTGACTGACTGGCATCAATAAGCTTAAAATTGTAATCAGTCGTTCCCAGGTCAGATTGAATTTGAGCTGCCTGATGTTTTTGGGAACGGTGAAAAAGTATTTGAACGTTTGTTTGTGCCATATTACTCGAAGGTCTCTGTTTTTATTGAGCCACGAAGGCTTCAAAGTCTTTTACAAATTGCTGGTATGTGCTGGTAGCCGGCCCGGCAAATCCGGTATGGATACGTTGTACTTCGTTGTTTTCATCCAGAAATATTAAAGTCGGATAAGACATTACGTGATTTAGCATCGGTAATGCCTTGGCTGCCTCCGACTTATTGGAACTGCCTGCATGTAAAACAGGATAGGGCAATTCCATTTTTTCGACATAACGGCTTATAACTTCGCGGGCTTTCGCCGAATCGTCGTATCGCTCAAAGGCAAGTCCGATTACAACGAGGTCATCGTTTGGGTTGTTGGCCAGATAGTCCCTTAAAAAGCGGGTTTCATCCCGACAATTCGGACACCAGGTTCCCAGGATCTGAATGATTTTGCGCTTTCCCTGAAAGGCCGGATCATCCAGGCTGACCATATTACCTTCTACATCCGGGAAAGAGAAGGTGAATGGGCCGGCTTCGGGTTTTAGGAAGGTAAGCGAATCCGGATCGCGGATTTCTGCATTGGGATTTCTAATAGCTTCCCAGGTCGTTTCATAATGTGTCCCGGATTTGAAGCTTCCAATAATAGAATCCTCCGATAGGATCTTGCCATCAAACAAGAAGGCATGAGATCCGTCGAAAACCGACATGGAAAACCAGTCTCCCTCAACAGCTCCTTCGAGATAGCGGTAATCTCCGGTTTCTGTAAGGAAAGTACCTGTGAGTTGATTGCCGTTTTGTGTAAACTCTCCGATAGCCGGCCAGGGATCATCTCCGGGGGAGAAGGTAACCTCCCATTTTCCGGAAAGATCGGCACCGGGTTCTTCAAAAATATCGGGGTATCTGCCGGCTACACCGTGCTGAGCAGTAAACGGAATCTTATAATCTTTCTTATATCGGACTACCCAGTTGCCGTCTAATACACTCTCTCTAAACTGAGCCTGAATGTAAGAATCATAAACCGGAAAATCAATGTAAACCGTATCAATTGCCGTTCGGATATTCCGACCAAAACCAATATCTGTTACCTTGATCCGCTCGTCCCCGTTGATGAATTCAATATAGAAGTCCTCTTCGTTTTCATAAATAACTTCAAATTGAAAGGGGAGAGAACCTTCCAACAGGTCTTTGGTGTAATCCTCCTGTGAAATAATAGATTCTCCTTTCTCCTCAGGGGGCACAAAAGCGGTAGGGTCCAATTGCAATACTCCCCGCCATTTACCGGGAGGAAGAGCGGCGTATTCATTTTCGGCCACTATACAACTTCCAAAAGTGAGCAGAATGCCCAGACAAAAGAATAAGATGGGTTGCTTTCGCATATTAGCTATTTTCTTCTTTCTGATAATGATCGTCCCAATCTTTTACATGTGGATCGCCCAATTTGTTTTCACTTTTTGCCACGGACATGGCGACTGTTGCATCCCCGGTTACATTTACGACAGTTCGACACATATCCAGTGGACGGTCTACAGCAAAGATTAAAGCAATTCCTGCCTCCGGAATTCCGGCCTGTGCAAGCACGATCACTAACATAACGATACCTGCACTTGGTACAGCTGCCGAACCGATAGAAGCTAAAGTGGCTGTTAAAATAATGCCCAGTTGTGCCCCAATAGACAAGTCAATATTGAAAGCCTGTGCAATGAATACAGCAGCTACGGCCTGGTACAAACTGGTTCCATCCATATTTATGGTAGCTCCGATGGGGAGTACAAAGCTGGCTACTTCTTCATCCACGCCCAGGTGTTCCTCCACCCGCTCCATGGTTACCGGGAGTGTCGCAGCACTGGAACTCGTTGAAAAAGCCAGAAGTTGGGCCGGGGCAATACCTTTAAAGAAGAAGCTGTAACTTTTTCCGGTAAAAAGTTTGACGATCAGGGGATAAAAGCCGAATACCATCAGTGCCAAACCAGCAATTACCGTTGCGCCATATCCAAGCAGGGCGATGAAAATGTCTCCGCTGGGAGATTCAACAATCAGCTTTGCCAACAGAGCAAAAACACCATAAGGCGCAAAGAGCATTATCAGGTCAATCAACTTTAATATGACCTCATTCAAACTATCAAAAAACTCCTTGACGGGTCTTCGCTTTTTATCCGGGATAAGAATGATACCTATGCCAAAAAATATGACAAAGAAAATGACCTGGAGCATATTGCCGTTATCGGAAGCAGCCGCAAAAATATTGGAGGGTACCAGATCTTCCAATGCCTGGAGTGGCCCCTGGTCTTTCTTTTTACCGGCATCCAGAATTTTGGCTTCCGCATCCCCTCCGTAGGCTTCAACCAGTTCGATGCGGGTATCTTCTTCTATGAGTTTACCCGGTTGAATGATGTTTACCAACAAGAGTCCGAGCGTAACAGCTACGACGGTTGTGATCAGGTAAAAAAGGATTGTTTTTCCACCCATCTGAGACAACTTGGAGATGTCTTCCAGATCGGAAACGCCCTTGATCAAAGAGGCAATGATAAGAGGAACGGCAATCAGTTTTAAGAGGTTGACGAAGATCGTTCCGAATGGGGCGATCCAGTCGATGACCAACTGATTCATATTAAACTGGGCGGCAATGAGGCCAAAAATGGCACCGCCAACCATACCGATCAATATTTGCCAGTGTAATGCAAGTTTTTTCATTGTTCCGGGTTTTTGATAGTGTAGCCGTTTAGAAAGTCTTTGACATTCATTCGCTTGCGGCCGGCAAGCTGTAATTCTAATACATCAATTTGACCATCAACGGTGGCAAATCGAAGATAATCTTTATTATCGGTTGTGATTTTCCCGGGCGATTTTCCCGGTTCTTCATAAACCGGACAAGCTTTGAGAATTTTTAGCTTCTTTTCGTCGAGTGTGGTCCAGGCGGTAGGATAGGGGCTCATTCCCCGTATAAAATCATAAACCTTTTTGGTTGTCTGGTCAAAGTTGATTTCACAGGTTTCCTGGAATATTTTTGGAGCTTTACTTACCTGACTATTGTCCTGCGGTTGCAACTCATAATCCCCGGATTCTATCATTTTTACGCTCTCCAAAACGACTTCAGACCCCAGATCCATGAGTCGGTCGTGTAAGTCGCCTGCCGTGTCATCCTCATTAATGGCCATGCGTCTTTGAAGCAACAAATCGCCGGTATCAATTTCGTGTTTCAGGAAAAATGTGGTAACACCCGTTTCCGTTTCCCCATGAATGATTGCCCAGTTAATCGGAGCTGCCCCTCGATATTTTGGCAGCAGAGAGGCGTGCAGGTTAATGGTGCCAATAGCGGGCATATCCCAAACAACTTCCGGCAACATGCGGAATGCGACCACAACCTGTAAATCTGCCTGCAGGGCGCGAAGATTTTCGACGAAAGTCGGATCCTTCAGGTTAGGGGGCTGGAGGATGGGTAAACCTTTGGAGCGGGCATATTTTTTGACGGCCGATTCGATCAGGACTTTCTTGCCTCTTCCCCCCATTTTGTCGGTTGCCGTAATGACGCCAACAACTTCAAATCCATTTTCTACAAGGGTGGCAAGGGACGGAACAGCAAAATCGGGCGTTCCCATAAAGACTATTCGCATGTAAGCTCTCGTGTTTTATCCGAGCTGTGGTAAGCCCGGGCTGATAGTGGATCGGTCAAGATAGTGAACCTTTTATAGACCTGCCAATTTTTTGGGCCCGGAGCTGGTTTTTACCAATCTTTCATTGACAGAAGACCAAAAGGGATCTCCCATGAAAGCCGCCTGCCAATATTATTTCCTATTTTCGACACCATAAAACTACCGACCTTCCAGACAGAGGCTAATAAAAAATGAAAGGAGAAATGAGAAAACGAATCGGGCTTTTTGCCCTGCTGTTTTTGGCAGTCTTCCCGGCACTTTTTGCCCAGGAGGTTGAGGTCGAAGGCTACGCTTTTGAAGAAGATAACCGTGGGTATCTGAATGAAGTTTATGTGGTTATTATAGAAAAGTATTCACTGGATACGGTATTTCAGGATTATACAGCATCTGATGGTCATTTTGCTTTAAGCCTTCCGGCGAATCAATCCTTTGAATTACAGGCATTCAAGCGGGTTTTTCAGAACTTTTCGACGGTTTTTACCACTAATTTGCCTGAGGGGAAACGGAAAGTTTTTCTGGAACTTCGGATGGAACGGGAACCCGGCTATTGGCTGGAAGTAACTCTCGCCGAAGAATATCAGGAGGATGGAACTGCAGAATCTATTACCGATGCCCGGATCGAGGTGTATAATCTCACGGATGACAAGGAAGAACTTGTGTTGGAAAAACATCCGTACCCGACTTTCAGTCATACGCTGGAGCAAGGCAAGCAATACACGATTATGATCCGTAAGGAGGGGTATTTTACCAGGCGGATTGAGGCCTACGTTAATGTAGATGGATGTATTTTGTGTATCGACGGGATCAGTGATCTTGCGCCTGGTGTCTCCGATAACCTGACTGCCGGCAATGAGTTGGGAACCCTGTTGGCGAATATTGAAATGACAAGTGCCTCTCTGGATAAAACCCTGGTGATCCAAAATATTTATTACGATTACGACAAGTGGGATATTCGTCCGGATGCGGCTTATGAGTTGGATAAGGTGAGCACCCTGCTCAAGGAAAACCCCAATCTTATCATAGAACTTGGTTCACACACCGATTCCCGGGGAAAGGATAAATACAATCTCGATTTGTCGCAAAAACGAGCCGAGTCTGCTGTGAATTATATCCTTTCATCCAGTGAGATTGGAGCCGGGCGGATCAGTGCCAGGGGATATGGAGAATCTCAGCTTGTAAATGATTGCACCAATGGGGTGAAATGCAGCGAGGATGAACATCAGGAAAACAGGCGGACTGAATTGAAGATCATTGGTTTTTCCGATTACAATGCCGGAGATGTAATTCCTTTATCAGAGATTATTCGGCAGGAAAAATTTGACAAATTACTGGAGGAAATCCAGAATCAGGAAGTCATTCAGATCCGGGAGGGAGAGGAGTTGCCTGAAGAAATTCGCAAAGATCTTGAGAAAAAAGAAAACGATCAATAAGATGGAAAACAGTGGAACATTTACAGCGCCAAAAGGAGATACTGTCTATTATCAATACTGGGATACGGCAGCGCCAAAGGCTGTTTTGATCATGTTTCACGGATTGGGCGAACATATTGCCCGCTACGATCATGTTGCCCGGTTTTTTAATGAAAAACACATTGCCTTTGCCGGGTTTGACTGGTTGGGGCATGGGAAAACCAGTGGGCATCGAGGACATGCAGAAAATTTGGATCACTTGCTGGACACTGCTCAGGCATTTATTGATCAGGTAAAGGTCAAATACCCCGATACCCCCTGGTTTGTATATGGGCATAGTATGGGAGGAAATCTGGCGCTCAATTATTTGTTGCGCCGTACTCATGATGCGCGGGGAGGAATCATTACAGACCCCTGGATTCAATTGGCATTCAAACCAAATGCCATGATGGTGGCAGCGGCAAAAGTAGTGGGTAAGTATTTTCCAAAATTTACACAGGGAAACGGTTTGAAAACCGAGCACTTGTCCCGGGATCAGGCGGTGGTGGACGCCTATGAAGCCGACCCGCTGGTCCACTCTAAGATAACGGCTGGTTTGGGATTAAGTCTGCTGAAAAGTTCTGACTGGCTGGATGCATACGAAGATCAAATTTCGTTGTCCTTGTTGTTGATGCACGGGACAGCAGACCAGATTACATCAGCGCCGGCCACACAGGCTTTCGCCGAAAGGCAAAAAGGTGATGTAAGTTACAAGGCCTGGGATGGATTGTATCACGAGATTCATAACGAACCTGAAAAAGGGGAGGTGTTGGACTTTGTGCATCAGTGGATCGAATCAAAAATAAGCTAAGGAGATGAAAAATTACCGACTGTACGCCCTGTTTATAACCTTCCTTTTTGTAGGTGCCTGTTCAACAGATGATATAGTAGATCCGGGACCTGTTGTGCTAAGCGATGCGCAACAGCTGCGCGTTGATGAGTTAAATGATATTATTCACGAGCTCAATGAAACAGATCCGGATTCTCCTTTTGCCGAATTGGAAGGGTTGGCTGGTCTGGGCGAGGCTCGAATTGTTGGTTTGGGCGAGGCGACCCATGGTACGCGGGAGTTTTTCCAATTTAAAGATCGCCTGTTCAGGTATTTGGTAGAGGAACATGATTTTAATGTTTTTGGATTTGAAGCTGACTTTTCTGAGGCTTTGTTTTTTGAAGAATATATCACCGGAACAGACCACGATTTGGATGCTCTGATGGAAGATAAAATGATCTTCTGGACCTGGCAGACCGAGGAAGTAAAAGCCGTATTTGAATGGATGCGGGCCTATAATGATGGCAAAGCTCCTGCCGAGCAGATCCATTATTTTGGCTTTGACTGTCAGACGCCTCGCCTCAATGTGGATGCTTTGGTTGATCGATTGGAACCACTTGACGCAAGCTTTGCAGATTCGGTTGCTTACCGCATGTACAACATCCGAAGGCTGACAGAGATAGATCCGTTGGATGAGGATGATTGGGCAGATGAATATGGAAACTTCCAATGGGTAAAAGATGAAATTGAATCCAGAACGCCTGCTTTTTTGCAGGTGATTTCAGAAAAGGAAATGGACCTGATCAATCGGATACTGCGCGTTGTTGAGCAATGTATGGATGTGCAATATGCGTATCAATACAATGGCTCCGACAATCCGAGGGATCCGTACATGGCCGAGAATGCACTTTGGATACTCGAGTATTTGGGACAGGATATAAAGATGGCTGCCTGGGCGCACAATTTGCATGTTCATAAAACGGAAGCCTGGGAAGCATTTGGTTCTGTTTTGCGAGATGCATTGGGGGCGGATTATCAGGCTGTCGGGTTTGGGTTTTCACAAGGATGGTTTAGAGCCTATTTTCCCGGGGCAAGCGTGAAATTGCAAAAAATCGATTCAGAACCAATCGCAGGATCTTATAATGAGGTTTTCCACCATGCGAAATATTCAGACTTTTATTTTCGTTTTGATGATTTCCCGGGAGAATCGAGTTGGATAAACTGGATGTTTGAAAATCCGATGTTCATGCAGTTTGGATCTACCTTTAACGGGAATGCATCGAACTACTACAATCCGGTAAATCTCGGGCAGTGGTTTGATGTGATGGTCTACATTGATCAAACAGAAGCCTCTCAATCACTTTAATCCAAATCCATGCTAGATCGTTTTCTTTCCCCCGTAGGTTTTGGCATCACCTTGATTTGTTTTCTACTCACATTTTGTGAGATTAAATGCGGAAACAAATCGGTGGTGGCTATTAGCGGGGTAAATATGGCCCTGGGAACAGATCCTGAATTTAAAGGGCTTTTGGCTGATGAAGACTTAAGTCTGGATGATGCGGAGGAGATGATAGACGGGGAAACATCGGGGGATCGAAACATCTATGCTTCGATTGCTTTTTTTGCGAGTATTGCAGGCCTTGTTTTATTCTTTATTCTCGGCCGAAATATTTACAGCCCCATTGGTCTTGTAGCCGGTCTGGGTGCGGCAGCATGCCTGGTTTTATTACAGTTTGACCTCGGAAAAGATCTGGATGAAGAGGATTTAAAACTGGTAAGTTTTGAGTGGCAACCCGCTTATTGGGTGGCACTAACAGCTTCCTTTTTGGCTGGCATTTCCAATTTAAGGCGGGTTAGGAGGTAATGTATTAAAGCATATTATACAGTTGTAAAAACTCTTCTTTCTTCTTTCGGGAAAGCACCACTTTTTCTCCATTACTCATGACCAGGTATCCTCCATCTTTGCGCACATACTCCCGAACCTGTTCCAGATTGATCAAATACGATCTGTGGCTACGGAAGAATCGATTTTTCTTTAGAATTTCTTCAAAATCGCTCAATGAGCGTGCTACAATGAGTTTCTTTTTATCCTCCAGGTAGATAATTGTGTAACTGCGGTCTGCCTGCAACAGGATAATCTTATTTGGTTCTACAA
Organism: Bacteroidota bacterium; assembly: GCA_018222965.1. GTDB lineage: Bacteria > Bacteroidota > Bacteroidia > Chitinophagales > Saprospiraceae > JAAEZH01. The sequence goes on along the minus strand of JAAEZH010000013.1, from coordinate 57,054 downwards.
AGCTATATCCATCCTGATGGGAAATGGCGATTCTGCCAGAGGGTGGAGCTGATTGGTCCTTTTTCCCACATCTTAAATCTTTTACTCTTTGAACGGCTTTTTCCAATTCGGAAATTGAAATGGGTTTTAGGAGGTAATCCACTGCTGCTACGCGAATGGCCTGTATGGCATACTTGGCATAAGCCGTTGTAAAAATCACATAGGTATCCTGTTGGTCGCCCAGTAATTCGACCAGTTTGAATCCATCATTTTCCGGCATTTCAATATCCAGAAAAATGAGATTGGGTTGATGATCCTGTATCGCCTTAAGGCCGGAAATAACATCTTCTCCCATCCCAAGGACTTTGACATCGGGACAGTAGCTTTGCAATAACAATCGCAAATTATTTCGGCTCCCGGGCTCGTCATCAATGATAACAGCTTTGAGAGGGTCCATACTTCTATTAAAAACAGACTATTATCTCCGGGCTAAGAATGTTTAACCGGGATTATAAGTCTTACAATCGTTCCACTGGGAGATTCCAAATCTTCGAACTCTACAGAGAGGGGGGCTGCTCCATAGCGATTTAGCAGAGCCAGACGCTGCTGTGTAACGCGGGTTCCGTAACTTTTCCTGCGTTTTTGAGCATTTGCCTGGATTTCACCGGATCTGCTTCTTCCTATTCCATTATCTATTACTGTACAAAGCAAGTGATCTTCGTCGAGTATTTCAAATTGCACCTGAAGTTTTTTTGGTCCCTTTTTATGGAATAGACCATGTTTGACTGCATTTTCCACATAAGGTTGGATTACCATGGAGGGAATCCGGAGGTTTTCAGGGCGTATTTTGGGGGCTACTTCAATGTCATAATCCAATTCGCCATAGAGGCGCATTTTTTCGAGCTTTAGATAAAGATTAAGCATTTCCAATTCTTCTGGAAAGGGGATAAACTCTTTCCCTGAATTCTCGAGAATTTTTCGAATAAGGGAAGCAAAGTGTGCCAAATAGTCATTTGCTTTGCGCGGATTGTTGAGATTGATAAATTCCTGAATCGAACTTAATGCATTGAACATGAAATGCGGATTCATTTGAGCACGTAGTGCTGTAAGCTGGGATTCAACCAGCTTTTTCCGAATTTGGATTGATCTTTTTATGCCGCGGTAGATACCCAGCACAATCAAGCCGATAATGCTTACCAAAGCTAACCCAAGGAGTATCCAGAACCAGCCTTTTTTCCACCAGGGCGTAGCAATGACGAAGGAAAAACTAACCGGTCTGCTCCAATAGGTGCTTTCGCCTTTAGCCCTTGCCGTAAAAGTGTATTTACCAGGGGGTAAACCAGAGTAGTTAACCTGTCCGGATTTTGAGTAAACCCAGCTACGGTCATAGCCCATAAGCTGGTATGCATACTGAATGTTTCCGTTGCTTTTTAGCGAAATGCCTTTTAAGTCTATGGAGATATTTTGCTGTTTATGGTGTAATTCCCGGAGATCATCAATTTCTTTTCGCTGGCTATTTACCCGAACAGATTCAATAAAGAATTTTGGAGGATCATATTGTTCCCGAATTTCCAGAGGAATTGAATTTATGCCATGTTCGTTTGCAGCGAGCAGTCTATTTCCGCTGATCCCCAGATACATTAGTTGATCGGAAGACAATCCGTGAAAAGAGTTAAACGAGTCAAACTGGTTGGTTCGAAGGTTTATTCGGCATAAGCCTTTGGAAGTCCCAACCCACAAATAGCCATCCTGATAGATCATATCCTGACACAGATTTCCGGGCAATCCGTCTTCTCTTGAAATGGATCTCAATTTTTGACTGGATATATTGTATTGAAATATTCCATGGCCCATAGTACTTATCCAGTATGTTGAATCATTTTGGACTACGATGGATCGCACATCGGCAGCAATTTCAGGGTGTAATAAACCAATGTAAGATTCATTGATGAGGTCATAGACATACAGACCTGTAGTGGTACCCAACCAAAGGGTAGAATCATTAATAAAATGGGAAGTATATATTCGATAGTTTAAAGGGTAATCCAACTCTATAAAATCCTGGTCCTTACTTTGTTGTTTCAAAATGTTGTATGAAAAAAGGTAGATGTCATCATCCTTAATATTGAGGTGTTTAAGAGGCTGGGTAAATCGACTGAGTACTTTGTAATTGCCATCTTTGTATAGCCTGATAAAGGTATTGTCGGTAAGGACGTATATCTTATCCCGGCTCAGGTAAATATCTACTACACGTGCAGAACCAACAGAATATGTTTTCTGCAGTTTAAGATCAGGGGAGAGGACATCGATTTTGCCATTGGTGTATCCCAAGTATATGTTGCCAGTACTATCGGTACACATGGATCGAATAAGTGGTCCGGAAAGGGTTTCATTGACATCTAAAAAACCAATTTCGGGGGACACTATTTGAAACACCCCGTCCCCCTCCGTAGAAACCCAAATACTCCCTTCATCGTCCTCAAAAATGCTGGAGGGCTTTTTGTTGTTAAGCAATTCGTTTACTTCAACAACTTCCTCGCCCTCCATTATAAAGTACAATAGTTTGTCGGCAAGTAATAACCACAGGTTTTCATTTTTATCTACAAACACCTGCTGGAGGAGATTGTCCTGAAACATTGATTCGTATCCTGAAAGAAGCGTGGATTTCTTCCGGCTGTGGGGATTGAATTTGTAAATAAAGTATCGGGAATCCAGATAATTATAGGAGGGGCATATCAAGGCATTTTGAAATTCTACACAATACCGATTACTGATGCCGGGACCTGCATCAATAGAGTCTGTTGCATGTAAATCTTTGTAGTAGATGAAATTGTGCAAGTTGGCCAGCAACTGCACGCTGTCAGTAAGATCAAACAGGCGACTCATATTAGTAGCCCGGTAATCGGGCATTAAGCGCATATTTCCCTTCTGATCAATTCGAAGGGAGGGCCTTCCGCTACCTTTATCCAGGTTGTTTACCCTAAATATCCAAATGGAACTATCGGCTGAATTTTGAATATAGGATGACCTAAAATTGGCAAGAATTTCATCTTCAATGATTTTTCCTTTTCCGTTTTCCAGGTAAGAAATTTTATCAGAGAAGGTATACAACCAGATTCGGTCTCGGTAGTCGATACTGATTTCAGCAACTGTGTTGTTGGGAAGACCATCTTCCATGGTGTAATTACGAAAGGTCTGGCCATCAAAAGAAGTTAAGCCCAGTTCTGTTCCAAACCACAATAAGCCTCTTTTATCCTGACCTATGTCGTATACATTGGAAGTAGGCAGGCCATCTTCAATGGTGTACTGCCGAAAGAAAAAATCCTGGCCTACACTCTGAAAAGAGATAATCAAAAATAAAACCAGAAAAAACCCTCTAATTACAGGCTTGGATGAATGCATTTTCAGTGCCAAAAAATCACGCTTTAAAAAGTAAGAGGTGCCTTTCATATGTAATATCCGGCATTTCGGAGAATCATTGGGTAGGGAGAATACGAACTACTTACCTTTGAATTGTACGATTCCAGCTAACAATCCAGAGATATTATTGCCAGTCTTCTGTATTCCACTTCCAATCCTTCCAAATGGCAAAGAATTAAGATAAGTTAGCTGGTATCAGGCGGTAAGAGAAATCTTACCGCCTATTTTTTTGTGCTTTGGTTACCCTCAAATGTACACATTCTTTTAGCTTCGCATTAAATTCAACAAATTCGAATATGGACGCAGCTAAATTTATTAAAGGCCTCCCGGAAAAGGTTAATCCTGCCGTTGTAGAAGGTATGGAGACAAAATTCCACTTTGATATTTCCGGTGATACCGGGGGGAAGTTTACCGTAGATTTGAAAGACGGAAAGGTAGAAGTACAAGATGGTCTCGAGGGAGATCCTGAATGTACCGTAAGAACTTCCGATGAAAATCTTGGAAAACTGTTAAAGGGGGATTTGAATCCCATGATGGCCGTTATGACGGGTAAAGTCAAAATCAGTAATCCCGGAGCTATGATGAAATATGCCAAGGTTTTTGGTTTGATGTAAACCCTTAAAGCCGCTTTACAGATTCTATGATGTAAAGCGGTCTTTGTTTTATTTCCTGATAAATATTAGAGAGGTATATGGACATGATATACAGGTTGAGGCATGTAATAGCAAAGAAGATCGATATCAGAACAACAAGAAATGTCCAACCCGAAACAGTCTCATGATATTTCCCTAATAGGTCTATCTGGGTGAATCTTACCTTGACGGCATTGCCGACTACCAGAATTAGAAACCCAAAGGACATCAGGAATATCCATAAAAGCAAGGAGCGAAGAAAGGTCGTATAAGAACTTATGGCCAGGAGGGAGGTGCGAAATTGTTCGCCAAAAGACTGGTTGAGTCTTCGATCCAGCGGTTTGTCGACATCCAGGCTGGCTGTAGGGAAACCCACAATGGAATAAATAGCTTTCATATACCGCAGGTTTTCCCGGAGCCTGAGTAGTGAGTTGAGGGCCCTGCGGGAAATTATTCGCGTATCGTGTGCCCGGTCATCAAATTTCAGAGAACTGTATCTACGTAGGATCCAGTAAAAGAGGGAATAGAAGATTCTAAGCAAAAACTGACTCCTGCGCTTGCTCGCCCGAAGATAAACGATGTCAAATCCTTCCTGTGTTTTCTCGTATAACTTTTCAATGATTTCAGGCTGATCAGCAAAGTCAATTTCAAAGATCACGGTATAATCACCATTAGCTCTGTCTAATCCGGCGAGTATGGCGTGATTTGGATTTACCGGTGAGGAGAGATTTAACAGAAATACATGCTTTCTGATAGAATCCGGAAGGCTATCCTCCAATCCGTGAAAGTCTCTTCTGTGGGTATTGTTGATCAACAAATACTCAAAATCACTAAAAGACTTTTCTAATTGCTTGTGAATAGCCTCCAAAGTAGCAGGCAATTCCCTGGCATCTGCGGGTTTGTTTAGAACGAGGATTACGGATAAAAAGCTTTTATTCATCGGGGCGAAAATTAAACAATTCGTTCGGCTATGACCGCTTTGTAAGTGTATTTTTGCCTTTTCTGCCGGGAATTATAGCTCATAATTAGAAAAAACATATATTTCAGGACCTTATAATTTTGTAATTTTATTGATTATACCTTTGTCAAGAAGGAAAATTAATATATTCGGAGCTGAGAATTGGTCAATTAATTGGTTGATTCACAATATTATATAAACATCTGTTTCCAGAACTACACAAAGACAACACTTGTAGCTGCCGGCTATCCGTACTGATCTATGCCCAAGACGTTCCCATTTTATAAGCAGCACGACGCAATGGATTGCGGGGCTACCTGCCTGAGAATGGTAGCGCGGCATTATGGGCGTTTCTATTCCCTGGAATATCTAAGGCAATTAACACATCAACGCAAAGAGGGGGTAAGTCTCCTCGAAATCAGCGATGCTGCTGATCATATCGGATTGCATACCCTGGCAGCCAAGGTGAGTTTTGACCGGCTTCGCAAAGTAGTTCCTTTACCTTCTATTGTTCACTGGCGACAGAATCACTATGTGGTGATTTACGATATCACCGATAAATATGTAGCCATCGCCGATCCATCCATCGGTTTGTTGCGGCTAAGCAAGGAAGAATTCCTGGATGGCTGGATAAGCACCATGGAAGAAGGAGAATCCGTTGGGGTTGTCCTGATGTTGGAGCCCACACCTGACTTTTACCAGAAAGAAGGGGAGAAGACCAATAAAGGCGGCTTTGGGTACATCTATCAGTACCTCAGCAATTATACGGGCCTGATCCTGCAACTTTTGCTCGGAGTAGCCTTATCTGCTATCCTTTTGGTCATATTTCCTTTCCTGATTCAGGCTTTGGTAGATGAAGGAGTGAGCAGCCAGGACTTCAACTTCGTCTTACTCATATTGCTGGCCTGGGTCATGTTATTTGGCAGCCAGATGTTGATAGAACATATACGTGGATGGATTCTGTTGCATCTGGGGGTTCGGGTAAATATTAATCTGATCTCCGATTTCCTGATTAAGGTGCTAAAACTGCCCATCCGCTTTTTTGATCAGCGGATGACATCAGATCTGCTCAACAGAATATATGACAATGAGCGCGTCGAAAGACTGCTTACCACAAATACCTTGTTTACCGCATTTTCTGCCATCAGCATTGTTTTGCTGGGTGGCCTCCTCTTGTACTTTGATCTGACCATCTTTCTCATATTCATTATTGGTACCGGCATTTATCTCGCCTGGGTTCTCCGGTTCATGAAAGCCCGGAAAGAACTGGACTATAAACGTTTTGACCAGGCAGCAGAAAATCAGGTTAAACTGGTAGAGATGATCAATGGCATGCAGGAGATCAAACTGCATAATGCCGAGACGCAAAAACGTTGGGAATGGGAACGCACGGAAGCAAAGTTGTTTCGAGTCGGAATGAATTACCTCGCGGTTAATCAACGGCAGCGCCTGGGGGCTCAAATCATTACAGAACTAAAAAACATCCTGATAACCATATTCGCCGCAAGGGCGGTTATCAATGGGCAAATGACGCTCGGATCACTCCTGGCCGTCCAATATATCATTGGCCAGCTTAATCCACCGGTTAACCAACTGGTAGAATTCTTCAGAGCTACACAGGATGCAAAGATCAGCCTGGAGCGAATGAATGAGGTGCATTTACGGGAGAACGAAGAAAATCCGGAGCGGGCTGTCAGCATCCTGCCCGAAAATAGTAACATCAGAATAGATAATCTCACCTACAAATACGGAGGAGAAGGAACCCCACCGGTTCTGGAAGGGTTGAACCTGGAAATTCCCCGAGGGAAGACAACGGCCATTGTCGGTTCGAGTGGTAGCGGGAAAACAACACTGCTTAAAATCCTCCTCAACATTTTACCCCCTACAAAGGGTACGGTAAAATTGGGAGACATTAATATCTCCAATTTCCACAGCCGTTTGTGGCGGGAAAAATGCGGAGCCGTGCTTCAGGATGGATATATTTTCTCCGATTCTATCGCCAGGAATATTGCCCTGGGCGATGAGATCATCGATGACCACCGGATGGTATTAGCTGCAAAAGTGGCACACATCCAAACGTTTATCGAAGGCTTGCCTCTTGGCTATCATACTAAAATTGGAGCTGAAGGAGTTGGCTTGAGTCAGGGACAAAAACAACGCATCCTGATTGCCCGGGCTGTGTACAAAAATCCCGACTACCTTTTCTTTGACGAAGCTACTAATGCATTGGATTCAAGAAATGAATCCATTATCATTCAAAACATTCGAGAATTCTTTAAAGGGAGAACCGTCGTGATGGTTGCCCACCGTCTAAGTACCGTTAAAGATGCAGACCACATTATTGTATTGGAAAACGGGGCGGTGGTAGAGCAGGGCAATCACCAGCAACTCAACTTGCGCAGGGGAACTTATTTCCACTTACTTCAGAATCAATTGTAAGATGGCAGAGAAGTATCAGATAAGAAGTGAGGAAGTACAGGAGATCCTGGGCACACCGCCATCCTGGATTGTTCGATGGGGAACTACCGTCGCACTGATCAGCGTAGTGGTGTTGGCAACTTTGAGTTGGGTATTCAAATATCCGGAGAAAGTGGTTTCCGATATTACACTTACCACTTTGCGTCCTCCTGTATCCCTTATCGCACAAGCGGATGGGTATATCGCTCAAATCATGGTGGAAGATGGAGATACGGTAAAAAGAGAAGATGTACTTGCCGTTATTTCGAATACGGCTCGTTACGATGACATTCTGGAATTGGAGGAAGACATTCGTCGCTTACAGGGCTTTGACCAGGAAGCACTATTGGAATACATTCCCGACAAGACCTTGCGCCTGGGGGATCTTCATGCTGATTACGCAGCCTTTATTCAGCTATTTCAGGATTTTTCCTTCGACAAATCAGATGATTACGATGAGGAAAGTACCCGTCGGTTAAATCTGCAAATTGGGACTATTCAAACCGAAATAAATATCCTGAATCGTCAATTGGAAAGAGCTAAAGAAGCCAGGGCTGTCGCCGAACAACAATACGGAGTCAACCAAAATCTCTATGATGGAAATTATGAAACCCTCCAGAAGTTGCAGGAAAGCCGGGAAGATCTGATTGATCGTGAACAGGAAATCTCAGATATCCAACGTGATATCAACGGAAAGAAGCAGGAGATAGCCAATCTAAATATGGAGGTACTGGCAATCCAACAGGGATCAAAATCCGGAACCCTGAATAAATTCCGTCAGTTTCAGACAAGCCTGAACACCCTTGCCAGCAGAATTCAAAGCTGGAAACAGAAATACGTTTTGTATGCCCCCGTAGAAGGGGTTGTTTCTTTTTACAATTTCCGAACAGAGCAACAATATGTGCGAAGAGGCGATGAGGTAATGGCGGTAGTGCCATTCCAGGAGGGCAATCAGTTTCTGGGAGAAGTTATGTTGCCGGTTGCTGGTTCAGGTAAGGTGGAATCCGGACAACGGGTAATCATTAAATTCGATAGTTATCCTTTTCAGGAATTTGGATTTGTAGAGGGAGAGGTGGAAAGCAAAGCCCTGCTGCCGCAAAACAATACCTATTTTGTAAAAGTAAGTTTGCCCAATGGTTTGAAGACCAGCTATGGAGAAGATCTTACTTTCCGCCAGCAGATGATGGGGAAAGCCGAAATCATTACGGCCGATAAGCGCTTTATCGAGCGGGCGCTGCAATGGTTCTCCGGCCTGTAAAAATCCCGAATCTCGGATTGCTCCAAAATTCGGGATATAGCCGTTTTTTGCCCCTTTCGGGGAATGCCTTTATTATAAGTGAATTACTTCGTCGTATGCGGCGGCTGTGGCCTCCATAACGGCTTCACTCATGGTTGGGTGTGGGTGAATCGCCTTGATGATCTCATGTCCTGTAGTCTCAAGTTTTCGAGCTACTACGATCTCTGCGATCAATTCTGTAACATTGTAACCAATCATATGCGCTCCCAGAAGTTCGCCGTATTTAGCATCGAACACCACCTTCACAAATCCTTCAGGGGCCCCGGCTGCCTTGGCTTTACCAGATGCAGAGAATGGGAATTTACCCACCTTAATATCATAACCAGCATCGCGCGCAGCCTGCTCTGTATGTCCGACAGAAGCAACTTCCGGCGCACAGTAAGTACAGGATGGAATGTTGCCGTAATCAATTGGTTCCGGATTTAGTCCGGCTATTTTTTCTACACAAATAATTCCTTCTGCACTGGCAACGTGGGCGAGCGCCGGACCGGGAACAATATCCCCAATGGCGTATATCCCTGGTACATTGGTTTGATAGAAATCATCTACCAGAACCATGCCGCGGTCGGTTTTCACTCCGAGTTCTTCCAATCCGATGTTTTCCGTATTTGGAGTTACACCGGCAGCTGAAAGCACTACATCGCATTTGATCTCTTCTTCTTTTCCGGTTTTGCGATTCTTAACGGTAACGGTGCAGCCGCGTCCAGATGTTTTGACTGTCTCTACAGACGTATTACCAAGTACCTTGATGCCTTTCTTTTTGTAAACTTTTCCAAGTTCTTTAGAAACATCAGCATCCTCGCGTGGAACGAGTCCCTGCTCCATAAATTCAACAATGGTAACTTCTGTACCGATAGAGTGGTAGAAGTATGCAAACTCTACACCAATGGCACCGGCACCAACCACAACCATGCGCTTGGGTTGTTTTTCCAGGCTCATAGCTTTGCGGTACTCAATGATTTTTTTCCCGTCAATAGGAAGATTAGGCAGCTCTTTTGCGCGACCTCCCGTAGCCAGGATAATCTGCTCTGCACTGTATTCCGTTTTCTTGCCGTCCGCATCTGTAACCTCCACCTTCTTACCACGTACCAGTTTGCCGGTACCATTGATCACCGTAATCTTATTCTTACGCATGAGAAAGTTAATCCCTTTGCTCATGCCGTCGGCTACACCACGACTGCGGCTGATCATTTTATCAAAATCAGCGTTTACTTTTTCAGCAGTGATGCCATAATCTTCAGCGTGGTTGAAATATTCAAATACCTGTGCACTTTTGAGCAATGCTTTGGTTGGAATACAACCCCAGTTGAGACAAATGCCTCCCAGAGATTCCCGTTCGACAACCGCTACTTTTTTCCCAAGCTGAGCAGCTCGGATCGCAGCAACATAGCCACCGGGGCCACTACCAATTACGATGATATCAAAATTCATAAAGTGTGTTTACGTTATCTGTAATTCGAAAGCCATTGCCTTCGTCAATGAAAACCGCCGCAAATATAAAAAGTTGTGGGCAGAACCTCCTAAGCATTCAGCCATATATAGGAAGCAATTGTCCATATAAAGCAAAAGTCCCTGCACCCGAAGGGCAGGGACTAGCTAACTTACTGATACTCAATAAATCTTTATATACACAACGAACTACTATTCTCGCAGAACAGTAATCAATTGATAAATTGCCAATAGTAAATAGAAAGTGGAAGAAATATGAGGACAAGGGTTTTATCGCCGTAAACCTTACTTCCGTGTCTTCATCGAAGGTAAAAAAAGAAGACCGGACGGCAAAAGAATTTCAAGGGCTTTACTTAAAAAAATCATTAACCCCTTCATTTTTCTTGTTTAATCCGTTTCTTCCAAATTTCCTTTCGCTTTTTTCCGTCTTTACTCGGCACTGGAATTGAAAATAACCCGAAGCACGCCGTCTCCGTTAGTCTCTATACCGTCAATGGTCATGTAAAAACCTGTACCTACTTCCAGCTGCTGGCCTAAAACAACCTGACCGCCAACTTCCTGAATAACCTGCGCATATTGACCAAAGGTTATCGGATCGGCTTCCAAATTAGACAATTGAATGAAATAGGAAACAGCCAAAGAGACCCAAAATGGTTCCGGCGGAGAATCAGGTATATCCTTGAGGTTGAAGCGAAATTCCTGCGTAATGGCATCACAGCCGCTTTGATAAAGCTCCAGGTCCAGTCCGGTATTGAGTTTTACCGTTTCCAGACCATCCTGGCCTTCTGCCTGAAATTGATGCTCCACAACACCCTGCATCTCCGGACCAAAGATGGCCAGGGGCTCCCCATAGGTGCAATCATTGCCTCCTGCATTGCCGCATTGAAAGCTGCTCAATGCCAATAGAGACAGTGCTAAAAGTCTGTACATTATCATAGTTATCTTAAACAATGGCGAAATACTGTTGTTTCCATTCCGTTCGCAGAAAACGATATCCTGCAAAATGACAAAGTTAAAGCAATTAAAATGAACATGGAGGATGGAATTAACGGCATGCCGGCAATCGGCCTAAGCCCAAAGACCTTAAACGGATCAAAGACTACCGATGCCGAACCTGATTTCGGGTCGCCCTTGCGCAAAGATGCCTTCGATCGATCTGATGATAAGAAGATGGAACTTATTGAGGAGCACTTCCGGGAGATCATGGAAATCATGGGACTGGACCTTAGCGATGATAGTCTGGAGGGAACACCGCGACGGGTAGCAAAAATGTATGTCAAAGAGATCTTTTCCGGTTTAAATCCCGCCAATAAGCCGGCGATTACCTCTTTCGAAAACAAGTATCAGTATCGTAATATGCTGATTGAGCGCAATGTTAAGGTGCAATCGACTTGCGAACATCATTTTCTGCCAATTCAGGGGGTAGCTCATGTCGCGTATTTTTCTTCCGGACAGGTAATAGGCCTTTCAAAAATTAATCGGATCGTAGAATACTATTCCCGGAGACCACAATTGCAGGAACGCCTTACCGTTCAAATTGCCCAGGAGCTTAAAAAGGTACTGCAAACTGAAGATGTCGCTGTATACATCGATGCCAAACATCTTTGTGTGGAAGCAAGAGGGGTAGAGCATTCCGGATGTTCAACCATAACCGCTGAATACAGCGGACGATTCCTAAACGAGAATGTAAAAAGCGAGTTCCTGCAGGCCATCTCCAGCCAGCGCTTTTAGGGGGATTTCCCTTTCTCAACAACTTATGATTGTTGGCTTTCGCCGAATCAGAATATTTCTCCTAGTTTTGTAAAGCTTTATGAAAGACTAACTACTTTCATCCTTAACCAAATACCAACCGTACCTCAAGCGGTCAGATAAAACCTAAGTATGACTACAAACCCAACGACCACTTCGCACGAACTCGTAGAACACTTCATGTCTGAGATCGAGCAAAAAAACCCAAACCAACCGGAGTTTCACCAGGCAGTCCGCGAATTTGCGGAAATCGTCATTCCTTTTATCCGGGACAATAAAAAATACCAGGGATACAAACTAATGGAAAGACTAACCGAACCGGACCGGGCGGTGAGTTTTCGGGTTTCCTGGGTTGATGATAAGGGAAAAATTCAAGTGAATCGCGGGTATCGTGTACAGTTTAACAATGCCATTGGTCCTTACAAAGGAGGGCTGCGTTTTCACCCTTCCGTGAATATCAGTATCCTTAAATTTCTGGGCTTTGAGCAGATCTTTAAAAACAGCCTGACCACATTGCCCATGGGCGGCGGTAAGGGCGGATCTGATTTTGACCCCAAAGGAAAATCAGACAGAGAAGTAATGGCTTTTTGCCAGTCTTTTATGACAGAATTATACCGCCATATTGGCCCGGACACCGATGTGCCCGCAGGTGATATCGGAGTCGGAGGGCGCGAGGTAGGTTTTATGTACGGCATGTATAAAAAGCTGAAGAATGACCACACCGGTGTATTTACCGGAAAAGGATTTCCATACGGCGGAAGCCGCCTTCGCCCGGAAGCTACCGGATATGGGAATGTATATTTTATGAAAAACATGCTGGAAACCCGAGGGGATTCGATTGAAGGAAAAACCTGTGTCATTTCCGGTTCCGGGAATGTAGCTCAGTTCACCGCCGAAAAACTGATCGAATTGGGTGCCAAAGTAATTACCATGTCTGATTCCTCCGGAATGATTATCGACAGAGATGAGATCGACCGGAACAAGTTGGATTGGATCATGGACCTGAAAAATAAGCGCCGTGGCCGTATCCGGGAATATGCTGAAGAATTTGGTGTGGAGTATGTAGAAAAAGGCGAACCATGGTCTATTCCGTGTGATTTGGCTTTCCCCAGCGCCACACAAAATGAAATTACAGCTAAAGAAGCCCAGGCCCTGGTTGACAATGGGGTGATGGGAGTGGGCGAAGGCGCAAATATGCCAACTGATGCAGAAGGAATCCGCATTTTTCAGGATGCTCGTATCCTTTTCTCTCCCGGAAAAGCTTCCAATGCAGGTGGTGTTGGAACTTCAGGTTTAGAAATGAGCCAAAACAGCCTGCGGATTTCCTGGAGTCGCAAGGAAGTTGATGCCCGCCTGAATGAAATTATGGATAACATCCATGAGCAGTGTGTAGAATATGGCCGTGTGGACGATAATTATGTCGACTATGTAAAAGGGGCCAATATAGCCGGTTTTGTTCGTGTAGCAGATGCTATGATCGCACAAGGTGTGGTTTAGACACTTTCCTTCCCGGAAATTTTCTAAATTTGTGGCCCTGTGTATAAAATATGAAATAAATACATCCAATGGATAGAGAATTAACTTTGCGTGATGCCCTTCGGGAAGCGATGTCTGAGGAAATGCGCCGGGATGAGAGCGTATTTTTGATGGGAGAGGAGGTTGCCGAGTACAACGGTGCCTATAAAGTGAGTAAGGGCATGTTGGAGGAATTCGGAGCCAAACGAGTTATTGATACACCCATCGCTGAACTCGGCTTTGCCGGAATCGGTGTTGGTGCTGCTATGAACGGGCTTCGTCCAATCGTTGAATTTATGACCTGGAACTTTGCCGTTTTGGCATTCGACCAGATTGTTAATAATGCTGCTAAAACACTGGCTCAATCTGCCGGACAGTACAAATGTCCTATTGTTTTTCGAGGTCCTTCCGGTGCTGCCGGTCAGCTGGCCCAGCAACACTCACAGACTTTCGAGAGCTGGATGGCCAACACGCCTGGCTTAAAGGTGATTTCCTGCATCGATCCAAAAGATGCCAAAGGTTTGATGAAATCTGCGATCCGGGACGATGATCCGGTATGTGTGATGGAATCAGAGATTCTGTACGGCCACAAAGGCCTGGTACCAGAAGAGGAATACATTATCGAGATTGGTAAAGCAGCTGTGCGCCGTGAGGGTACAGATGTCACCCTGGTATCTTTCAATAAAATGGTGTTGGAATGCCTGTCTGCAGCTGAAGAGTTGGAAAAGGAAGGCATCTCAGCAGAGGTGATCGACTTACGTACTATTCGACCAATGGATCACAAAGCGATCATTGACTCGGTTAAGAAAACCAACCGAATTGTTGTTGTGGATGAGTCCTGGCCATTTGCCGGTGTTTCTGCAGAGGTGACTTATATCGTTCAGAAGCATGCTTTTGATTACCTGGATGCGCCTGTGACCCGGGTAAACGCGCCGGATGTGTCCATGGCTTATGCGCCAACACTGGTGGATGCGTACATGCCAAACCCAACTAAGATCATCAAAGCAGTGAAAGAAGTGATGTACATGGAAGCCTAATTGGCACACAGATAAAAAACTCTAAAGGGATGTTGCATAGCTTCATCCCTTTTTTATTTACATTTGGTCGACGACAATACCTTATCCATGTCATTTTTGATCGACCTAAGCAGAGGCGCTCTGGGCGTCCTGGTACTACTTCTTATTTGTTACATACTGTCTTCCAACCGAAAACTGATCGATTGGAAGCTTGTTATTAGTGGCTTGCTGATGCAGATCGTATTGGCTGTGGCTATCCTGCAGGTAGACTTCATTCGAAATATTTTCGATTTCATCGCCAGTTTCTTTGTGGTGGTGCTTGACTTTTCTGAAGCAGGAGCCAATTTCGTATTAGGACAATGGCCCGAAGTTGCTGCCATCCAGGATGGCATAACGGGTGAGATGTTTACGGTTGGTTACATCTTTGCCTTCAAGGTGTTGCCTACCATTATCTTCTTCTCCGCTTTATCGGCCGTTCTATACTATCTGGGCATTTTGCAGTTGATTATCAAAGGTTTTGCCTGGGTTATGACACGCACGATGCGTCTGACTGGGGCGGAAAGTCTGGCCGCTGCCGCGAATGTCTTTATTGGTCAAACGGAAGCTCCGCTGGTCGTTAAGCCCTATTTGGAAAAAATGTCCAAGTCGGAAATACTGTGCCTGATGGTCGGAGGCATGGCAACCATTGCCGGAGGCGTATTTGCCGCTTATGTTGGTTTTCTGGGGGGAACCGATCCGGTGCTGAAGCAACAATTTGCGACGCATCTCCTTACCGCCTCTATCATCTCCGCTCCGGCAGCTATTGTTGCAGCCAAGATGTTGTATCCCGAAACAGAGGAAGTGGATATGGAAAATCAAACGCTCGATATTCCTAAGCAGGATATTGGTTCAAATGTCCTGGATGCGATCTCCCGGGGTACATCAGACGGAATCAGACTGGCTGTTAATGTAGGAGCCATGTTGCTCGTTTTTACCGCTTTCATAGAAATGCTCAATTACATTCTCGAGTTTGGAGTGGGTAGCTGGACAGGCTTAAATGCTATGGTATCTGAAAATACCGACGGCCGCTTTACCGGTTTCAATATGCAGTACATCCTGGGCTTACTTTTTCAGCCCATTGCCTGGCTGCTCGGCACGCCGTCACAGGATGCGCTCATGGTTGGTCAACTGCTCGGGCTAAAAACAACCCTCAACGAGTTTTTCGCTTACGCGGAATTGGAACAGGTAAAAGAAGGGCTTACGCCGAAGTCCCTTTTGATTGCCACTTATGCCTTATGTGGGTTTGCAAATTTCGCCTCGATCGGAATTCAAATTGGTGGTATCGGTGCCCTCGCACCCGGACAACGAAAAACGCTCACTGAATTTGGTATTAAAGCACTGATCGGAGGCACGGTTGCTTGTTTTTTAACGGCAGCGATTGCAGGGGTGTTGGCTTGATTAGGGGAGAGGTTAGAGTTGAGAGTTGAGTGCAATTAAGGAGAAACCCTCAGTTTGCGAAACAATCTTTTTTAAATTCCAATTGTGTATCGTTTATCGGGGAGCGTTGAGCGGTATTACCTAAGTTCGAAGTTGAGAATTTCTTAAACCACTTAACATTTTGGCTATGTCTTTGCATTTATCCAAATGGTATTCTAATTTTTCTTCACTTAGAAACCCTAAGTCTTTTGAATAGATTAATTGAGATACCAACTCCATTAAACTGCCATATGCAATTTCTGTAAATCTTGCTTTTTCTTTTGAGCTGTTTCTTCCTGAGCCTTCTGCAATATTGTAACCAATAGATGCACAAGATCTCCTCATTTGGTTAGTAAGGCCAAACAACTCTGACTTTGGAAAATTATTGGTTAACAGATATATTTCTTTGTTAAGATTTCTGGCCTTATCCCAGACCCTCAGTTTCATAAAGGGAAATTCAGTTTTCACAGCTTTTTAGGCCAATACTACATCACCAAACTCGCATCTAAAGAATATTAAACAAATAATCTCTCAACTCTATCCTCTCAACTCTCAACTCCAGCAGCTCTCAACGCCTGCTTCCGATGCCTCCGAAAATGCTCCTCCACAAATACCAGTAGCCCTTTTCCATCCAGACGTCCTACGACCAGGTGCTTGTACAACAGCTTATTGTAGGTTTCCTGAGGGATACTGATCACAAACTCCCGAAAATCCTTTCGGTGAGCCCGGAACCGGGTTTTTAAATCTTCAAAATCACTTTGGTCAGGAAGGTTTTCTGTAGAAACCGGTTTGGGAGCCGGAAACGGCAAAGGGGAGCGCAAATAAACCTTCAATAGCATTCGCCGTAAGGCAGTCAAAAAATTGGCAGGCTTTAAAGTCGGATTGTAACTCAGTTTTTTCTTCAGATAATTGAGTGTCAGGACTTCCGCAAGGAGGATGTGTTCCAGTGTTTGCAAAGCAGACCATTTTTCCGGTCCCGGTTTTTTGTTGAGCCGACTTTCGTCGAATGCTCCCAATTCGCTGAAAAGCGATTCAAGATTTTCATCCAGAGCATCAAAGCGTTCTTTACGTTCCATTATTAGCCTTCTTACGGCGTGGTTTTTTATTATTTTCGCTCCCGGTCAGGATGTTTAAGCCTGATAAACCTTAGCGACATAAAATCGATTAGATGAATATTCGTAAGATAGTTTTATTTGGCATTATGCTGTCATTCTCTGTAGCTCTACAGGCGCAGGAAGAAGACAAATGGGAGGTAAACAACCCGCCCGGTGACCTGCGAGAGGTATCCATTAATACCACCGAAGGCACCTGGATGAACCTCGATGTGAGCCCGGATGGTCAAACGGTTGTTTTCGATATGCTGGGCGATATTTACAGCATGTCCATCAATGGTGGCAAAGCTCAGGTTTTGCGCCAGGGATTGGCCTTTGAAGTTCAGCCCCGATTCTCTCCGGATGGCAGTAAGATCCTTTTCACCAGCGATGCAGGTGGCGGAGATAATATCTGGATCATGGATGCCAATGGCGAAAATGCCCGGCAAATTACGGAAGAGAGTTTCCGTTTGCTGAACAACGCAACCTGGCATCCCGACGGCCAGTACTTCGTTGCTCGTAAACACTTCACATCCCAGCGCTCTGCGGGAGCCGGTGAAATGTGGATGTACCACATCTCAGGAGGCAGCGGGATCCAATTGACCGAGCGAAAAAACGATCAGCAGGACGTAAATGAGCCTTGCTTTTCACCGGATGGGAAATACCTGTATTTCAGCGAGGATATGTACCCCGGAGGTTACTTTCAATACAACAAGGATCCAAACAGCCAGATATATGTCATTCGCAGATATGACATGGAGGAGGGAGACATCCAGAACCTCATAACAGGTCCCGGTGGCGCTATTCGTCCGCAAATGTCGCACGATGGCAAATGGATTGCCTTTGTGCGCCGGGTACGGGATGAATCCGTGCTGTTTAAATACAATGTGGAGACCGGAGAGCAATTTCCGATATTCAACAAGTTGAGTAAAGACCAGCAGGAAGCCTGGGCCTTGTTTGGTGCCTATACCGGTTTTGACTGGATGCCCGACGATAAGCATGTGGTAATTTGGGGAGGCGGAAAGATTTGGAAAGTCAATATGGAAGACGGTAGTCATTCCGAGATTCCTTTTGAGGTGAATGCCACCCATTATTTCAACGAGTTGGTACATTTTGAGAACCCGGTGCACGAAGATGGCTTTACGGTAAAAGCCATTCGGCATACGGTTACTTCACCCGACGAGAAATGGTTGGTCTTTAATGCTGCCGGTCATTTGTGGAAAAAGCAATTGCCAAACGGAAAACCCGAACGACTCACTAAAGGAGAAGCCCTCACATTCGAACCAGCCTTTAGCAGAGACGGCAAAAAGCTGGCTTATGTAAGCTGGACCGATGAAAGCATGGGTGCCATTCATGTGATGGATTGGGGAACAGGAACGACAAAAAAGATTACCTCAGAAAAAGGAATATTCCGAACTCCTTCCTTTAGTCCGGATGGGAAATCCATCGTTTACCATAAAGAAGGGGGCAATAATCACCAGGGCTATACAAATTGCCAGGAGCCTGGAATTTATACCATTTCCGTTTCTGGCGGAGAAGCCAGCCTGGTGAAACCTCGAGGAGAATATCCGGTATACAATGCTGATGGCAGCCGTGTTTTCTATCAAACAGGCGGCTATCTTTTTGGAAGCCTCACGAAAAGCTATCACAGCGTGAAACCGGATGGCTCGGATGATAAAAAACACTTCGACGGCAAATATGCACAGCGCTTCGTACCAAGCCCGGATGGCAAATGGATTGCCTGGTCGGAATTGTACAAAGTGTATATGGCTCCAATGCCCATGACGGGTAAGCCGGTTGGAATTACGGCAAGTACCAAAGCAGTACCGGTTGCTCAGGTAGCTCGGGATGCCGGAATTAGCATCCACTGGTCAAACGATAGCAAGAAACTGCATTGGACGCTGGGGGATGAATATTTCACCGAAGAGCTAACCGATCGTTTTAGCTTCCTGGAAGGATCGCTGGATTCTCTCCCTCCAATGGATACAAGCGGAATAAAAATCGGATTGCAACTGGAAACGGATAAGCCGGAAGGACTGGTAGCTTTTACCAATGCCCGCATCATTACCATGGATGGCAATGAGGTTATCGAAGGTGGAGATATTTTGGTAGAAGACAATAAGATCAAGAAAATCGGAAAGAGAGGCAGCTTCCGGATACCTGACAATGCTAAAAAGTACGATTGCACCGGCAAAACCATTATGCCGGGTCTCATAGATGTGCATGGCCACCTGGGGAATTTCCGCTATGGAATCAGTCCGCAGCAACAATGGGAATACCATGCGAATTTGGCGTACGGCGTAACTACCGCTCACGATCCAAGCTCTAATTCAGAGATGATCTTTAGTCAGTCGGAAATGATCCGTGCCGGCAATATGGTCGGTCCAAGATTGTACTCTACCGGGACTATCCTTTACGGCGCTGATGGCGACTTTAAAGCAGTGATCAATAATCTGGATGATGCTCGTTCGGCTATTCGCCGTACCAAGGCTTACGGAGCTTTCTCCGTGAAGTCTTACAACCAGCCTCGGCGCGATCAAAGACAACAGGTGATTCAGGCTGCCAAGGAACTGGGAATCCTGGTTGTACCCGAAGGCGGCTCCCATTTTCTGCACAACATGAGTATGATTTCTGACGGACATACCGGTGTTGAGCACAACATTCCTGTGGCGCCTTTATTCGACGATGTAATACAATTCTGGTCAGCCACAGAGACACATAATACACCGACTCTGATTGTAAACTACGGCGGAGTGAATGGCGAATACTACTTCTATCAGACAACCAATGTTTGGGAGGAAGATCGTTTGTTAAACTTCACGCCGAGAGCTGTTGTCGATTCCCGATCACGCCATCGCACAATGATTCCGATGGAAGAATATGAAAATGGACACATCCTGGTTTCTGAGTCCTGCAACAAGCTGCAGGAAGCAGGTGTAAACATCAACCTGGGGGCTCATGGTCAATTACAGGGACTGGGGGCACACTGGGAAATGTGGATGTTTGTACAGGGAGGCATGGATAATCACCAGGCTTTAAAAGCTGCAACCATTAATGGAGCGGAGTACCTCGGCATGGATCAGGAAATTGGTTCTTTGAAGGAAGGTAAACTGGCTGATCTTATTGTGATAAATGGAAATCCGCTGGAGGAGATTAAAGACTCCAAGAAGGTCGAATACACCATGATCAACGGCCGCCTTTACGAAAGCGAAACGATGCATGAAATTGGCAATTACGATAAGGAATGCCTGCCTTTCTTCTTCCAAAAAGAGGGAAGTGGAAATGCATACCCTTACTATCTGCAGACAGGGAGCCATATGGCACCAAGCTGTAGTTGCCAGCAATAAAAAAGTAAATGATAACCGGGAGAAGCCTATCAGCTTTTCCCGGTCCATTGCCCGCCAAATAGGACTGCCAAACCTTACTAAATATGCGCTCTGGAATGTTACTCCGGACGGCTATCGTCCTGTGTCTATTTTCAACAAACCTACAACAACTTCCTGCTCAGGATTTCATGATGCAAGCCTGGTTTTGGGATTACCCCAAACCGGTCAATCCAATGGGTGACCCCAATATGGAATCAACCTGGGCAAAAACTTTAATAAACCAGGTGCCGGCACTGGGTTCTGCCGGATTTACTTATTTGTGGATACCTCCGGCTTCCCGGGCAAGCTTTGGATCGTTCAGCAATGGTTATGATCCCAAAGATCTCTATGACCTTGGAGAATTCGGACAGGGAGCTACCGGCTTCGGTTTCCGGCAGGATGTTGATAATCTGGTTATAGCCCTTGGAGCTGCGGGAATGGAAGGTATTGCAGATGTCGTTTACAATCATAGAGATGGTGGATCCCCCGAACACAACCCGGCGGTACAGTCCTATGTAACCGATGCCTATGGTG
Source organism: Bacteroidota bacterium (assembly GCA_018222965.1). GTDB lineage: Bacteria > Bacteroidota > Bacteroidia > Chitinophagales > Saprospiraceae > JAAEZH01. The sequence goes on along the minus strand of JAAEZH010000013.1, from coordinate 36,137 downwards.
ATCCCAATTCCGAAAACCCGTTTCCTTCTGATCGCTTTCGTTGCGTACTTCCTTTGGGAGGAAGCTCTGGCAATGGAGCCGGCGATTATTACATCAAGATCAGTTCGAAAACAGGTGCCTCCCGCTTTCACAATTTTGCCTACAGACTATACCTGGAAACAGACGTAGTCGGCTGGCAGGGATTGGCAGACACCATGGAAGTAGAACCCAATGGAGGTGGAAATTGCGGGGAAGCAAACAATAGCGTAACGCTGGGTCGAAATGTCAACGCGCAGGTAGATGCAGCTGGATGTACGGTAGATGAGTTTCACATCAACCTTTCAGGGAGCGATTTTAATGCGGCTGGGGATTATTTATACATCTACATCAACAATACAGGTGACTATTCCGATCACCGTCCTTTTAGCATCTGGAATGCTTCTGCAGGCCTGGATGTTGCCGGGCAGTTGGAGTATCAAACTTATACCGACTTCAGCAGTTTGCCCAGTGGGAGAGGAGGTATGAATTACAGCGAGTTTAGGCCTTCCAGCTCGGGTGCCGCCTATGGGGAAACACTTGCCGGAGAATGGAACACCATGTATTTCTTCTACGATTACGATCAGTCACAGCAGGATCTTCGAGATACACTGTATGAATGGTCAGAATGGTTGTGGGACGATGTCGGCATTCGAGGTTTCCGGATGGACGCCGTTAAACATTTTGATTATTCTTTTGTGGGCGATTTGTTGGATCAGATGCATGATTCGGGCAAGGACCCGGGGATGGTAGTCGGAGAGTTTTTTGATACCAATCCGGGGGTGCTCCAAAACTGGATTAACAATGTGGAGGGCAGTATGGACAACGACACCAAATCAGCCATTGACATTCGGGCCTTTGATTTTGGATTGCGCCATGCCTTAAAAGATGCCTGTGATGCTTTTGGCTATGATGTGCGCAATGTCTTTCACGCTGGTATGGTTAAATCTGCCGGGTCGGATCCTTTTAACGTGGTGACCTTTGTAAATAACCACGATTACCGCACTGCTTCGGAATCGGTTGCCAACGACCCCATGCTTGCGTATGCTTATATCCTGACCAATAACCAGGTGGGCTTACCCTGTGTATTCTATCCCGATTATTATGGGGTAGATCTGACTCCGGATTATCCCCTGGTGAACCTGAAAGACGAGATTGATCAACTTATGAGCATCCATCAGGACTATATTTATCAGTCGATAGCGGATATTCCCCTCAGTGATTTTGGCAGTCCTTACAGTGCATTCTATGTGGGGGGGTATCCGAATACTACATTGTCTTATCAGCTTACCGGAGGTATTGCCGGGAAAGAAGTGGTTGTGGTGATCAACTTTGCCGGGGAAGACTTGGACGTATATCAAAAGATTGATATGACTAATGTGCCTTCCGGCGAATATTTCTCTGATCTCACAGGAAACGCTACGAATCCGTTAATTACCGTAAACGCGAATCAGGAACTGCATTTGGAAATCCCGGCTAGATCCTATGCTGTATTTGTACAGGGAGAATTGATATTACCTGCAGAACTATTAGCCTTTTCGGCGAAAGCCCAAAAAAAGGATGTCTTACTTTCCTGGAAGTCGGCTACTGAAATCCAACTGGATAAGTATGTGGTCCAGCGATCTCGCGACGGCCGGCAATTTACAGACATTGCAAAGCTTACTGCTGAAGGCTCCAATAGTGTGTATGCTTATACCGACGCATCGCCCGGAGCCGGGCTGTGGTACTACCGGCTGAAAATGGTTGACACGGATGGCAGCGTCAACTTCTCAGAAATGGAATCCCTGCAATTCGGGCAGGAAATATTTGAGGTAAAAGTCTATCCAAATCCGGCAAAGGAAGAACTATTTGTTCAGTTTGAAACAAATAAAACGAATAGCATAATCTGGGAAGTTTTGGATATCAATGGAAGATTGATTCAATCCGGAGAAACTGAGGTAAATGCAGGTATAAATGCATTTAAGGTGCCCGTCAATGGTGTTGCTTCCGGCGTTTATTACCTTAGATTACAATCCCAAAGAGGAAATCCCGAGATTTTCCGGTTTATGAAGACCGATTAGAACCGGCATCCTGGATGTGCTTACTCAGGAGTTTATAGATATGCTGCAGGTCCGGCCTGTCTGCCAGTTGCTCCAGGTGTCTGTCGAGAGTAGGTTGATCGCCTCTTATTGCCGGGCCGGTCTGCACATTCTCCGGGGAGTTCTCCTGAACCATGCGCGCGGTTTCGAGAATTAATGGCCGCAATAAATCCAGCGAAAGCCCTTTTTGGCCAAGAATTTCCTGAGCAATGACATAATTGTGATTGCTGAAATTGCAGGCAAAGACTGCCGCTACATGCAGCTGGGCTCTTTCCTCATCCGTTATGCGATATACTTTTGGGGAAATACTGTTTGCCAATTCCTCCAGGAAAATCAGGTCTGTTTCCCGGGCGGCATCCAGCAACATAGGAATCTCTTCAAAATTGGCTTTCCGCGAAAGCGAGAAGGTTTGTAATGGGTAAAATACGCCGAAACGGGAAAATGATTTTCCCAATACGGTAGAGGGTGTAGCACCTGAAGTATGTACTACCAGGGAGTCTGCAGGAATCACCGTTTTTAATTCGGTAGCCACCTGCCCAATCGCCCGGTCGCTTACGGCAATTATATACAGATCTGCCTGAGAACTGATATCCCGGATATTTTCAGCATAATCGCAGGATGCACTAAGTGCCAAATCCTTGGCCTTCTGGTGGTTGCGATTGTATACCTGAAGCAATTTTACATCCGGAGCTACCGATAGGGCCGGAGCCAACTGACTGGCCAGTTTCCCGGCACCGATCAGGACGATTTTCTTCATCCACGGAAGCGATTGTAACTGGCCAACAGGAGACCGAACAACATGGCTATTGATCCTGCCCAAACCAGATTGATTCCGGGGAATACAATGGATTCAAGTATGAGGAAGTCGGTCCGTGGAGACTTGGCAATCTCCAGTGGGATTGTCTCGTCAATTTCCGCTTTTGCGGCATAAATCTCAATCGTTTCCGTTCCCGGATCAAGGGCTGTGAATCGCAAATGAATGCCTGTTGATCCGGACTGATCCTTTAGATTGTATGGTCTGTTTTCGCGGATGAGATACATAGGCTCAAGGGTGTCGACCACGGTGCCTTCCTCTTTTACCAGGAAGGTTGCGCCAACCGCAATATCGCCTTCTTTAGATTTATACTCAGGGTGATTTGGTTCCGTGTTAAAGCGAACAAATTCCAGATCGTAGCCGGAAAGCGGGGCCGAGTCTCCTTGTTTGAGTTTTAACTCCGTATAATCCAGGCTTTCTTCATCCGGGACCAGTCGGTTCATCGCCTCTTCGCCAAGACGCACTTTCATGGCAATGGGTTGCACCTGAATCGGGAAAGTATATAAGAGACTTCCGCGTAACAGAAGCATGGGCTCAACCGTGTAAGTTGTATCCTTGCGGGGATTATCAATCTCAATGGTGGCACCCAGGGTGATGTCTCCTGGTTCGGCCTTGTAATCCTCAGAAGTAGGTTCGAAGTTCCATTTTACGAAACGGAAATTGTACTCCCTAACAATGGAGGAATCCCCGCCAAAAAACGTATCAACCACAATTTGTCCCTGCTCGGGGAGAAGTGGATACGATTTAAACTTTAGGCTGTCTTCTTCCGCTCTTGCTGCTTCAGCATCTGCCTCCCGCAAAGGAATTGAAGCAATGTGGGTGAAAATGTCTTTGTGTAAACGGTGCCGGGTATCCGGGTTATAAGCAGCTACCTTAGTAACCTTATTGTCGTACAAAGCAGTTGGATGGACACTGAAACTATCAATGACTAATCCATCTTCATTCAATTCTTCAAAGCGGATATCGTAGATTCGATTATTTCCTTCAAAGTGATCATCCAGATAGGTGACCTTATAACCACTCATAAACATGGGCAGTCCCTTGAATAGCATAATATTTTTATCGAGACGATCCGGATCAATGAGTCCCTGCTGCGCAAAAGGATTGGAAGAAATATGGTATTGATTGAGTCCGCTGGCTAATATGCCTACAATCATAACCCCAAAGCCTACATGGCTGATAACAGATGCAGCGGTTTTTAAATTAGCCTTTGCAAAAGATATGAGGTAATCGAGGTTGCAAACGACAGTAAATACACCGGCAAACAGCAATACTACATACTGCCAGGAGTACAATTCTATCCACAGGCTGATGAGATAGCAGATGACCATGGTAACCGCAGCTGCAATACCTATTCGGATCATTATCCTGCCTGCTCGTTTTTGCCAGTTCATTTCTTTCCATCGTAGGTATTGAGCAAAACCGGACATCAAACCGATAAATACACCAATCCAAAGTTGATACTTATTGTAATGTGCCACCGGATCCTTAATGGTTCTGCCTTCAAAAAGCGGATCAAAATAGGTCATGATCTTGTTCCATACCGGCAGGGAAGTGGAAGCGGTGATCATAATGGCTGAGAAAAATAAAATGAGAGAACCGAGAAACATCCAAAACTCTTTCGAGCTTACTTTTTCTTCTTCTTTAGGGCCTGGAATGGATTTGAAATTCCGAATAAAAGGAACCGCTGCAAATAGCGTGAAAAACAGCACAAACAGGATCAGTTGCGATTCAAGTCCCATTTCCGTAAAGGCATGTACAGAGGTGTCTCCCAGCACTCCGGACCGTGTCATGAACGTAGAGTATAGAATCAGGATGAAACTCAATGCGTAAAAGAGGTAGGTGGCTTTCACCGAATGCCCGGTTGATTTGGCAATGAGGTTGGTATGCAATCCGGCAACCAATACCAACCAGGGAACCAGTGACATGTTTTCTACGGGGTCCCAGGCCCAATAACCTCCAAAGCTCAGTGCCTCATAAGCCCAGGCACCTCCCATGAGGATTCCCGTTCCCAAAACAGCCGCACTAAACAAGGCCCATGGGAAAACGGGTTTCAACCATCCCGTTGGATCTTTTTTGAGCAATCCTGCTACTGCATAGCAAAAGGGCACTACGGTTGAAGCAAAACCAAGAAAGAGGGTAGGCGGGTGAATGGTCATCCAATAATTCTGTAGCAGGGGATTCAGTCCGTTTCCTTCAATCAGCGAAAGGTAATCCGCATTGTTAAAGATCGGCGCATCCATTACATCCCGAAGCAAGAGCAGGGGATTACTGCCCAGTCGGAAAGGGTCATCGCCGAAGCCAATGTAAACACCCAGTATCATAGCCCCCAAAAAGGCCTCCACCAATGCCAGCGTACCCAACACCGGAGACTCCCATTTCTTAGCCGTAAACATGAGGATGAATCCAAGAACTACATGCCAGAACATCCACAAAAGAAAACTCCCTTCCTGACCTTCCCAGAAAGCGGAGAATATAAATTGAAACGGAAGCTCTTCATTGACGTGAGACCAGACATAATGATACTCGTAATAATGCTGTACCATTACATAAAAAATGGTACTGATTACGGTAAATACCGCCAGTCCATGCACTAGAAAACCAATGCGACCAAAGGTGCGCCAGGAGTTATTAACTTCTTCTTTCCGGTTTGCCTGGAAATAGGAAAATGCGGCAAAGAGCGCTGAGACAAAGCCCAGAATGATGGCGAAATGCCCCAACTTGCCTGGAAGCAGGTGTTCGCCTATATACTGAATAGAATCCATTAACCTGTTGTCGTTTCTTTCTGTTCGTCGCGAACGAAAATTTCTTCGTCCTTATACTTGGAAGGACATTTCATGAGTAGGTCGGTAGCGACAAATTCATCGCCTTTCATTTTGCCTGTCATCACGATCCCTTCCGATAATTCAAAATCCTGTGGCTTGGCAGCATAGTAGATTACTTTGCGTTGCTCGCCAGACTGGTCATTTACGTAAAAAGTAAAGTAGTTTGGATCTTGATGCGGATCGTAGTGCATCTCCTTATCTTTGGCAAGTTGGCCCACTACTTTAACGGTTTCACCCATTTTATCCGTGGCTTGCGAGAAGTTGGAATAGGTATCCATATCCTGTCCGCTCCAAATGAAGAGACCGATGGCACCGGCAATCAAGACTAAGGCAGCTATGAAGGTAGGTTTCATCTATTTATTATTTATTTCGGCTTCGCGCGATTCAAATTGTCTGTTTCAACAGCAAAACTATGTTTTAATCGAACTTATTTAACTAAGTAAGGGTAAAATTACCATCATTTTTTATTTTGCTGTCCATGAAGCAGGGAGAAAAGTCGTCGCATACCATCGTTCGCCTCGAAGATGCTGGTGTTTACCAGGATGGTCGGGCTGTTTTGGAGAATATCAACCTCAGCCTAAGCCATGGTGAATTTGTCTATCTAATCGGCAAAACAGGCAGTGGAAAGAGCAGTTTGCTAAAAACTCTTTACGCAGCTTTGCCCCTCCGGGTCGGGAAAGGACAGGTAGCCGGTTTTGACCTTACAAAACTCGACCGCAAAACCATTCCGTTGCTTCGCAGACAACTGGGTATTGTTTTTCAGGACTTTAATCTCCTGGATGACAGAACAGTTTACAACAACCTAAAGTTTGCGCTGGAGGCAACTGGATGGAAAGACAAGTCGAAAATGGACCAACGCATCCGTGAAGTGCTGGAACAGGTTGATCTGGAGAAGGAAGCAGAAAAGCGCCCGCACCTGCTTTCCGGAGGAGAACAACAACGGGTAGTAATTGCTCGTGCCCTCCTCAACGAGCCCCGTCTGATCATTGCTGATGAGCCCACCGGAAACCTCGATCCGGAAACGTCCGATGATATCCTGTTGCGCCTTCGCCAATTGTCTCAGCAACACAATACGGCGGTGGTACTGGCTACCCATGATTACCGCATTCTGCAAAATTTCCCGGCACGGATTATCCGGTGTCAGGATGGTCGGGTACTGGATGATAAGACGATAGAAATTTAGTAGACGGGATTCAGAACTAAAATCTATCCCTAAAAATCAAAACCTAAAACCACTCGTCCTGTTATCTAATTAAAATCATTTTCCATTATGTCAAAAATCAGCATATTCTGGTTCCGTCGGGACCTGAGGCTGGAAGATAATGCAGGCCTGTACAGAGCACTTAAGGGACCCAATCCGGTCTTACCTCTCTTTATTTTTGATTGGAATATACTTAGTGAACTGGAAGATCGGGACGATGCCCGCGTGACCTTTATTTACGATGAGATCTCCCGACTGAAAAAGGAACTGCAGGAGGCGGGAGGAGATCTGATCGTACGCTATGGGAAGCCTGAGAATGTTTGGGAAACCCTTCTGCAAGAGTATGAAGTAGATGCCGTATATACCAACCGGGATTATGAGCCCTATGCGAAAGAACGGGATGCGAAGATTCGATTGATGTGCAACAAACAGGATGTTGAGTTCTTCCACTTTAAGGATCAGGTGATTTTTGACGGGGGAGAGGTATTAAAATCAGACGGCGATCCCTATGTGGTATTTACGCCTTATTCCAGACTCTGGAAAAAGAAGCTCTCTACGAGAATGGTGGATGTAGCCGGAGAAGAAACACCGGTATCGTACTACTTTCAATCCTATCCAAGCAAAAAGTATCTCAAAAATTTAGCGAAGGAACGTACCGCAGAAATCCCGCAACTTTCTGAAATGGGATTCACCCGAAGTTCTATCGAAATTCCGGACAAAAGCATTCAGCGAAAGCTGGTAAAAAACTATAAAGAGAACCGAAACTTCCCGGCGGTGGACGGTACCTCCCGGTTGGGTATCCATTTTCGTTTTGGAACAATCAGTATTCGGGAGAAAGCACGCAGCGCACAAGACCTAAGCGAAACATTTCTAAACGAGCTCATCTGGCGGGATTTTTACAGCATGATCCTCGATCATTTTCCGAAGGTCGTAGATGGTCCGTTTCGGGAGAAATATGAAAAAATTCCCTGGAGAAACAGGGAAGATGAATTTGAAAAATGGTGCCAGGGAAAAACGGGATACCCGATCGTTGACGCCGGAATGCGGCAGTTAAATCAAACGGGTTACATGCATAATCGAGTCCGTATGGTGGTGGCCAGTTTTCTTACAAAACACCTGCTGATCAACTGGCAATGGGGCGAGAAATACTTCGCCCGAAAATTGCTCGATTTCGATCTGGCGAGCAATAATGGAGGCTGGCAATGGGCAGCGGGTACCGGTACGGATGCCGCTCCTTATTTCCGGATTTTCAATCCTGCTTCCCAGCAGCAAAAATTCGATAAGGATAAGAAGTATATCAAAGAATGGGTGCCCGAATTTGGCACAGAGGACTACCCGGAACCCATGGTTGAGCACAAAATGGCCCGGGAACGATGTTTAGAAGCATATGGTAGTGTTTGATTTAAGGAGCGTTTTTGGTTTGTGGTGATCTTTTAAGGGAATACCTTGTTATGAAGACATTACTCACAGATTAATTTCAATATGACCTTCAATTTTGAACAACTTCCTTCCCTCTCCGGAAAAATTGCCATTGTCACCGGAGCCAATGCCGGCCTCGGATTCGAAACCGTTAAATGGTTTGTGCAAAAGGACATTAAGGTCATCATGGCCTGTAGAAGCATGGACAGAGCCGAAAATGCGCGAAATAAAATCCTCGAGGAGTTTCCCGAAGCTAAATTAGAAATAAGACTGATTGATTTAAGCAGTTTGGATTCTGTCCGGGCTTTCGCCGAAAGTTTTTTGGCTGAGTACGATAAACTAGACTTGCTCATTAATAATGCAGGAATTATGATTCCGCCTTACTCCAAAACGGAGGATGGCTTTGAGTCTCAAATGGGGGCTAATTACTTTGGGCATTTTTTGCTGACTAATCTATTGCTCCCCCTCCTAAATAAAACGGCTGGTGCTCGTGTTGTTACCCTAAGTTCCAATGCGCACAGAAATGGCAAAATTCATTTTGATGATTTGCATTGGGAAGAAAACTATTCTCGCACAGAAGCCTACGGACAAAGTAAACTCGCCTGCCTAATGTTTGCCCTCGAACTTCAGCGTCGACTTGATGCGGATAATCAGGATACCTTATCGCTCGCAGCCCATCCGGGAATTTCTAACACAGAGCTTGGTAAGTACATCCCCAGAATTCTGTATTATCTGCTTTACCCACTTTTTATTTTCATGACCCATGCACCCAAAAAGGGAGCTTTGCCAACGGTGATGGCTGCTTTAAAACCTGAGGTAGATGGCGGAAGCTATTTCGGTCCGCAGGGGTCCGGCGAGCGAACCGGCAAACCAGGACTTGCAACTATCTATCCACAGGCGAAGGATGAAGAAGCCGCAAAAAGACTATGGACAGTATCCGAAGCATTGACCGGACTCAGGTAGGCCTTACTGGATTCTCAGGCAGAATATGGGTGTGGGTAAAGTAGAATTTTTAGGTGTTAATTTTTAATTATCCACATTCCTGTAAATTCGCATTAAACGCATTTACATGTCCAAAGCAAATCTTTCTCTTCAATTAATTCCTGTCAATACCACGGAAGCCTATCCCGTCATAGATGAGGCCATAAGAGTCATTCAGAAATCCGGATTGCGCTACGAGGTGCAACCATTTTCCACCGTGGTGGAAGGCACCTTTCCCGAATTGTTGCAATTGATTCAGGATGTGAAGGAAGCAGCCTTGGAAGCGGGAGGAGAGGAACTGATCTTAAATATGCAGATCCATCTAAAGAAAGGGAAAGACGTGGTGTTTGAGGATAAGACGGGCAAGTTTGATAAATCTTAAATTATTGTGTCTTTTGTATATCTTGTTTCTGTATTTGGTGATTCGTTATTGTCTTAAATTGTACTGAAACTGGCAGGGATGTGGATTGGAAGGTGAGGTGGAAAGTATGCACCTGCTTTAACCAATCCGAATATGGAGGAATTTCTAACATTAATTCAGGTTGTTTTTTGGTCTGTCGGGGTTGTTTTTATTCTTTTTGACTTTTTATTACCGGCAAAAAAGCGACATATTCTTGGATCTTTAATTTCAACTTTAGAATCTGTATCCAGAAGACTTAGAGATACACCGATAAAGGAATGGAAAATTAAGGTAGCTTTTTGGTGGCACTCCTTCTTTTACAAGTCGAGTGAATCGACTTCAAGTTCAATGGCGTTTATGACAGATAGCGAATATTGGACAGATAGAAAGAAATGGAATAAAAAAACCAAAAATTTTAGGACAAGAGTTGCAAGAGGAGACAAGGCGGCAAGGAAAGCTTTTTTCAATAAGCTCCTGGTTTCGATACTATTTATTAACATTCCTTTAGTTTGCTTGATTTTATTCTTCGTTACCGGGAAGTGGGTATTTGGGGTTTTATCTATCCCTGCTGTCATAATTACATTGATTCGTCCTTTGAAAGCATACTTTACCCTAAATAGTGATATATCTTACAGTCGAATAAAAGAGAACACAGTTCAATACTATTATTTTAGTGCATTCAGTAGCTATGTGACATTATTAGCCTTTTTGATTAGCATTTATTGGATTCCTGTTGATCAGTTAAACTCCTACTGGTTTGAATTACAACAGGGAAAAGCTCTTCCTGAAAAATCCATGGTATTAAGTATCGTGAATTTTATTTTTGATTTTTTCACGATACTCTTTTCGCTTTACCTGATGAACTTTGTAATTAAAAAGCGCAAGTTTTTCTTTCCCATTGCGCTGGCAGACATTTTATTGTCCTTTGGGCTGGCAATCGCACAGTACTTGCTTTTAATGGTAATAACTGACGGGAACTTTGAGCATTTAAATATCCATTTTGAATCCTTCATAAATTTCATGGAATCCTTTTTTTGGACAAATCCGGAGCAAGCTCATGGGGTTGATATTCATTTGGTTCCGATAGTCTTTACATCATTTGCCCCGGTTTCAATTTATATGGGCATTTTTATTATTCTGTCATTCTCAAGAGTATTTCTAAAAGGTCTGAATTTTTTTCTACAGGCAATGATTGAAAAAGAAGATAAATTAATAGCTAAGCTTGGAACATTATGTATGGCATTGGGTACGAGTATAACCCTTGTCAAAATGCTTGTCAAAGACATTGGGTGAGTATACTTAATTCAATACTTAGCTTCATTTCAGCTAAGATTTCAGAATCCTGAGAACCACAATAACATGCAAAAACTAATTTTACTGCCACTATTACTCCTGCTCACAAGCTCCTGTCTTTTCGTTCAAATTGAAGAAGAGGAAAGAGGTGTGAAGTTCGAAAGATATAATAATGGGATCAATCCGGATATAATTTACGGTCCGGGGCCTCACCTGGTTGGAGTATGGGATCACATGATGATATACCGGGTTTCAGAAATGAAGAAGAAGGAAAGCCTGTACATTAATACAATCGATGGAATTGCTTATAGAGTTGATATAACTATTTCATTTCAGGTTGTACCGGATAGAATTGGATATTTGGAGCAGCAGATTGGCAGAGACTATTATCAAATTGTTGTGTTGCCCGAAGTCAAAGATGCGCTTTCTGATTTTTTCAATAAATACGAAGCTGACATTATTTCTTTTGATAATTTTGAGGAATTGGAATCTTTTATTTTTGTGAATGCTTCAAAACCAATAAGGGAAAATTATGTGGAGTTACTCTCTGTAGAAATAGAGCAATTAGCCAAACAGTAATGGCTGCTGATGCTTCCCGGCCAATCCACTTATCGATGAGGAATAACGACATACTTGACCATACAGAAAAATCCACAGGACCACGAACCTGTCCGGTATGCGGATTTCGATTTCCATTTGGGAAATTTGTGCGGCGGTATGTGATGTCCTACGGCTTATCTGAATGGCATTGTCAGAGCTGTAGTACCTTGATCAAGTGTGATTTTATAAAGATCCAGGTTATATGGTTGGCAGGATTAGTCGTTTTTGGCGCTTTGTTTGGTTTTATGTCTAATTACTTTGATCTGGGACTCCTGAATTTTATTTTCCTGATCCCCTTTTTTGTGTTTGCCCTGCTTAGCTTGTATTATGCAGCGTTCGAAAAAGTTTAATTATTCAATCGACCTGCATGTTTCAACCAACTAGAGTCCGGGCCTGCCAATTTAGTCATTCGCCGCAAGGCAATTTTTCGAAAAAAAGAATTGCATATATTCGGCTTGGACTAAACCAACGCACAAGATGCCTAAATACCTCCTGCTTTGTCTGATTTTTCTACTCTCCACTCTTTCCTGTACCAATGAGTACAAACATTATCAAAATGCTGAAGCGGACTACCAAATCATACCTCAGGTTACTGCCCTGCAGCAATTAAACGGTCGGTTCATCGTCAATGAAAAGACTCAGGTTATTGGTGATGAAGCACTGGAATCTGAAGGGACTTACCTGGGGGATATTCTTAGTGGGATAAGTGGTCAAAACATCAACTTTCAAGCAGGTGGCAAGGGCAATATTCAGCTACTCATTGATTCGACCATTGTTTCTGAAGAAGGATATGTTTTATCAGTCAGTTATGATAAAATCAAAATAAAAGCCCATTCGCCGAAAGGCATATTTTACGGGATACAAAGCTTGCGCCAATTATTAGAAACAGGGGAGGAGCCGGGAAAATTTGTCAGTATCCCTGCGGTGCAAATTGAAGATTCCCCAAAATACGGCTATCGCGGAATGCACCTGGATGTATGTCGTCATTTCTTTCCGGTCGATTTTATCAAACGCTATATCGATCTGCTGGCCATGCACAAAATGAATACCTTTCATTGGCACCTGACCGAAGATCAGGCTTGGCGGATTGAAATCAAAAAATACCCCGAATTAACCAGTGTTGGAGCCTGGCGCAACGGAACGATCGAAGGCCATTATCCAGGTACCGGAAATGACAATAAAAGATACGGCGGATTTTATACCCGGGAGGAAGTGAAGGAGGTCGTGGCCTATGCTGCAAAAAAGCACATCACGGTTATTCCCGAAATCGAAATGCCAGGCCACAGCAGTGCCGCAATTGCAGCCTATCCCTTTTTAAGTTGTTTTCCGGAAGAACCCAGCATCGTGCCGAATGATATGATGTCTGACGCATCCCGCAAAGCACAAGCCAGCGGACAGCCAAAAATTGTACAGGAGTCCTGGGGGGTATTCGACGATGTGTATTGTGCGGGAAAAGAAGAGACTTTCACCTTTTTGGAAAATGTCCTGGAGGAAGTTATGGAATTATTTCCTTCTACTTACATCCATATTGGCGGGGATGAATGTCCCAAAGCAAACTGGAAAAGATGTCCGCATTGTCAGCAGCGCAAAGAGGATATGGAATTGGAGGATGAACATCAGCTGCAAAGCTATTTTATCAATCGAATTGAAAAATTTGTCAACAGCAAAGGGCGGCAAATTATCGGCTGGGACGAAATACTGGAAGGCGGGCTTGCGCCGAATGCTACGGTCATGTCCTGGCGTGGAAACAAGGGCGGAATTGCAGCTGCAGAACAAAGCCACACCGTCATAATGGCTCCAAATTCCCATTGTTATTTTGATCATTACCAATCGGAGGATAAAGAAAATGAGCCCCTTGCTATCGGTGGTTTTTTGCCCCTGGAGAAAGTATATCATTTTAATCCTACGCCGGCAGCATTGGAAAAGGACAAGCATGCTTTTATCCTTGGCGGACAGGCTAATTTGTGGACTGAATATATTGATTCTGAGGCTTACGCCGAATATATGCTCCTTCCAAGGATGACAGCGCTCTCGGAAGTATTGTGGTCGGCAGACAGCCGCAGAGACTGGGATGACTTTCAGACAAGGTTGAATGCTTTTAGAAGGCACTATGATCAGCTTGGATTAAATTATGCAACGCATGGATTGGGGGAGTAGGTTAGAGAGTATAGAGCATGGAGGAACGAGGAGTGGGGCCAAAAAAATCAATTTTGATGGAAGACATATTAGATAATCAGGAAGTCGAGATAAGGGCAAAAGCAAGTACCGGTCAGTTGATGTCAATTGGGGTGTTTTTTTACTTGATCAGCTCTGGCTTCTTGTATTTAGTAGATTTTATAGTCAGGGATTATCAGATTTCGGGTAATGTGGATTATGAGACTTCGTTTTGGGTAATTGAAATCCTTAATACTTTTCTTGTATTGGTGATCGCGTGGATTTTTGCATGGAGGATGAAAAAACTAAAGCTATCCGGAAAAAAGGCAAGAAGGGTTTTGGGTATACTGATAGTGCTGTTTTTCCTGGTCCAGATTCTACAATTTGTATATGTTTTATTTTTTAGGGAGTTGTTTACATTCCAGGAAGAATATCTGGATAAATTGGAATCGTATAATAATCAAAGAACGGAGCATTTGCCATTGGAAACCGTAAGCGCTATGTTCGACTATCTTAAATACGCAATAATCACCGGATGTCTAATTTGGAAATTAAAAGATTGATTGGGACATTTAAGTAGTAGTACCTATGCTTGGATTGAATTATGCGACGCATATATTTGAGGAACATTAAATGAAAATGGAAAAATTCATACTGGCCTTTTTGACAATTATTTCCTTTGTTAATACAGCTGCCTCAAAGGAATCAGCCCAACTGGATACCCTGGAGACAAATACTGTTTTGTATAAGGTAACACATCCTGATTTCCAGTATGTGTCTTATTTATTTGGAACTCACCATGCGCTTGGAAAACCCTTTTTTGATTCTTTGAAGCAAGCAGAAGGTGCTTTATTGGCATCGGATTTACTCATAAAGGAGAACTTGAATATTCCCGGGCATTTAGCGGTTGATATCATTAATAAGCGATCTGTTGAGACCAAGTGGAAAAAGTTTCTGGACAAAGAGGACCATCAGTTTGTACTTGATTTATTTTCTACCAGTGATTTGGATTTTGATAAAATGACGCCGGCGGAGTTGTTTGCTTTTTTAGGCAGGTGGTATAAGGAAGAAGTTTGTGTAGGAAAAGAAACTACAGCGAATTACTTCTCACTTGATGATTACATCGCATCAAAAGCCCGGGAAAATAATATAGCCGTAGTCGGACTTGAAACCACAGAAGAACAGCTGAGGTTGATAAACGGTGATGTAGCAGGTATGCCTCGAAAGGTGCATAAAAGAAGACTTTCCGGAATGATTGCCAGGATTAAATCAGAGTCCCGTGAATTATGTTGGGAAATCGAGTGGTATAGAAATATGGACTATAATTTCGAATTTAATCATCCTTGTCAAAACGCATTGGTCCTCCTAAATAGAAATGATAAATGGATGATCGATTTACAAGCGTATTTAAAAACCCAAAACTGTTTTGTTGTTGTCGGGCTAAGTCATTTGATGTTTGAATGTGGATTAATAAGTCAATTACACAATCTGGGATATACGATAACTTCTGTTCCGGTTAAATAAAACCAATTGCCATAAAATTGTAAGGGTTTGGAAACCATTATCAACTACCTTAAAAACATTGATCCGGTATTGGCGGCTTTCTATGCCTCTATATTCACCTGGCTGATTACCGCGGCGGGAGCTTCTTTGGTCTTTTTATTCAGAGGGATGAATCGTACGCTGCTGGATTGTATGCTTGGCTTCACCGGAGGGGTAATGGTTGCTGCTAGTTTTTGGAGCTTATTGGCTCCGGCTATTGAAATGAGTGCAGGCGATGGTTTTGTTCGGGTAATTCCGGCAGCAAGTGGTTTTGCTTTAGGGGCATTATTTATTTTCTCATTGGACAAAGTACTACCTCATCTACACATAAACTTTAAAGAAAGTGAGAAAGAAGGACTGAAGTCGCCCTGGCACAAAACGACTTTATTGGTATTGGCCATAACGCTGCACAATATACCGGAAGGATTAGCAGTAGGCGTATTATTCGGAGGCGTTGCTGCTGGTATGCCGGAAGCAACGATTACCGGGGCAGTAACCCTGGCATTGGGAATCGGCATTCAGAACTTCCCGGAAGGATTAGCGGTTTCTATGCCATTACGCAGGCAGGGTATAAGCAAGTTTAAGAGTTTCTGGTATGGACAGTTATCCGCTATTGTAGAACCTATTGCTGCAGTAGCAGGAGCAATTGCCGTCAGTTTTTTTACCCCGGTTTTGCCTTATGCATTGGCTTTCGCTGCGGGTGCTATGATATTTGTTGTGATCGAAGAGGTCGTTCCCGAAACACAACTCGAAAACAATACGGATATCGCTACTCTTGGATTCATCGGCGGATTTATAATAATGATGTCTTTGGATGTTGGTTTGGGGTAGTATAAATGAAATTCCAATAGGTGCAATTTCTTCATTTAGTTGGAAATGGCAATTAGTTTAACTATACTTACTATCCATTCGCCGCAAGGCAAAAAACCCTAATTACAAGGGCCAAACCCTCTAAATTCCTTTGAATTTGAATATATTTGAGGGGAATACAGAACTTGTACGTGCCCGATAAGCGTCCAAAATCAATTTACCAGGACCTTTCGTGATAGATGGCCAGGTGTGATGCGTACATACTGTCTAAGAACATAGAACCGGCCTAACACCTTTCTTCCCCCTTATCGGGTTCTCTGTTGTATCCATTTGTATTGGAATATATGTAGGCGAATAAACTTCGCCTGACCGTTCATATGCATAACCACATAATTGAGATTTATGAAAACCATTCAGGTCCTGCTGCTCCTCCTTTTTTGCTTCACAGGGGGCGCAGTAAACGCTCAGGAAAGTCCAATTTATCAAGGCACTGTATCTTCCGTTGAATATGTTTCTCCTATGGTCGACCGACCGGAAGATATGATTCCTTCAGATGATTCAAAAAAGGAAGCCAAAGACAAACGCTCCTTAGAATACGAATCTCTTATCGTGCCGGGCAAAGACCCGCAAACCGAAGATGATTATTTTGTAGTCAACAAACACAAAAAGGCCCAAAGCAGAACCATGCCGCCGCCATCTCTGGTGTTTGATGCTTATTCCTCAGGTTCTCAACCTACTGACCCCTCCCTGGCTGTAGGGCCCAATCACGTGATGGTTGTCTTTAATACAGGCTTCACTATTTATGACAAAGCAGGTAACCAGTTGCAGGGACAAACATCGCCCAATCCGGCTATTTTTCCATCCGGTGGTTGTTGTGACCTGACTGCTTCTTACGATAATGCCGCAAACAGGTGGGTACTTAGTTTTCTGGGGGCCGGAGCACAAATCGCCGTTTCAGACGGACCAAACCCGCTTACTGCCGGTTGGTATGTGTATACCATTTCCCAAATTAATGATTATCAGAAATTATCTGTTTGGAGCGATGGTTATTACATGACCGATAATACGTCCGGCTCCAATAAGGTATGGGCGCTGGAACGAGATGCCATGTTGGTTGGCGATCCAAATGCACAGATCCTTGGATTCAATCTTCCGGGTATCGCTACTTCGGGCTTTTACAGTCCGCAGGTGCTGAATGTAACAGACAGCAACCTGCCTGCTGCAGGCGGAGCTACTGTCGTATACATGCAAGACGATGCATGGGGCGGTGTCGCTTTCGATCACGTAAAGCTTTGGACCATTGATGTAGACTGGAATTCTCCAGGGAGTTCTACGGTGTCTACAGCTTCCCAAATTGCGACAACGCCATTTATTGGTGTATTTGATAATGGTAGTTTCTCCAACCTGGCTCAACCCAATGGAGGATCATCCATTGATGCTTTGCAGGCAACGATCATGAACCAGGCTCAGTTCCGGAAGTTTCCGACCCACAACTCAGCGGTTTTCAACTTTGTTGTTGATACGGATGCAGGCAGTGGAGAATTGGCCGGTGTGCGCTGGTTTGAGTTTCGACAGAATGGAGATAACCAACCCTGGTCGCTATACCAGGAAGGAACTTATACCGCTCCGGATGGTCGACATGCCTGGCACGCCAGTCTGGCAATGGATGCAAACGGTAATATTGGTATGGGCTATTCTTCTATGTCAGGCCCGTCTACGCCTTCAACGGTTCGGGTAAGTTCGTACTATACCGGGCGACTGGCCAGTGACCCGCTTGGTGTCATGACTGTTGCCGAAAACCTCATCGCCAATGGCAACCAAAACTTCTCTGGTTTCCGATATGGCGATTACAGCAAGATCGATGTGGATCCGAGTAACGGAACTTCCTTCTGGTTTATAAACGAATACATGAACAGCGGCCGAAAGGGCGTTGTAGGCGTATTTGACATTGTTGCCGGTCCGCCAGATACTCAGGCTCCGACAGATCCTACCAATCTCGTTGCCAGTGGCATTACAGATGTAGGAGCTACGCTCAATTGGAATGCTTCTACCGATAATGTGGGTGTCGCACAATACAATATCTTCATTGATGGCAATCAGGTTGGTACATCCGGCTCTCCAACATTTAATGTTAGCGGATTATCTCCCTCTACGACCTATACCGCAGCTGTTAATGCGCAGGATGCAGCCGGCAATATTTCCGGAAATGCTACCACCAGCTTCACTACTTTGGCTGCCAGTTATTGTTCCTCAAACAGTAACAACTCCAGCGAGGAATACATTGGTCGGGTGCAGTTGAATACCATTGACAACACCTCCGGCGGCCAGAATTACTCTGATTTCACGAATATTTCGACCACTTTGAATGAGGGGCAGAATTATACGATTACTGTAACGGCTGTATGGCCTGGCCCCGTCTATGCGGAAGGTTATGCAGTCTGGATTGATTACAACAACGATGCAGATTTTACCGATGCCGGAGAACTCGTCTGGTCGCAGGCGGCTAATACCAACTCACCAAACAGTGGTTCATTCACCGTTCCCACAGGAACTTCTTTGACATCTACGCGGATGCGTGTTTCGATGAAATACAATGGCATTCCTTCTTCCTGTGAAGTATTCAGCTATGGTGAGGTAGAAGATTATACCATTATCCTGAACGCAGGAGGAGATACCCAACCTCCAAGCACGCCTGCCAACCTGGTGGCCTCTAATGAGACCACCACCACCATTGATCTTGACTGGAATCCATCTACCGACAATGTTGGGGTGACGGGTTATATTATCTTACAGGACGGTATTAGCGTGGGCAACTCTCCGACCAACGCTTTTACAGCCACCGGGCTTTCGCCGAATACCACTTATGCTTTTCAGGTGCAGGCATACGATGCAGCCGGCAATTTCTCCGGCTTAAGTAATATTGAAAATGGTACAACAACAAGTGCCCCGGATACACAGGCACCAAGTACGCCAACAAATTTGGTAGCTTCAAACGAAACGGACACAAGCATCGATCTCAACTGGAATCCATCTTCCGATAATGTAGGGGTTACCGGTTATGAAATATTCCAGGATGGAAGTAGTATTGGAACGACTCCTTTAACCAGTGCAACGGTTTCCGGGCTTTCGCCGAATACGACCTATGACTTCAATGTGCGTGCCTTTGATGCAGCTGGAAATAATTCTGGTTTAAGCAATACAGCTACAGCTACTACCACCGGAGGAGGGGGCAGTCCGGGCATTATTGCGGCCTATTACTTTGAAACCGGCCTGGAAGGCTGGATTGATGGCGGTAATGACTGTAAATGGATTCAATCCAATAATGCGGCTTATGAAGGAGTGGGTTGTGTTATGCTCCGCGACGGATCTAACACCTCTTATTCTGAGTCGCCAACACTCGACCTGAGCGCTAATAATGAAGTGACGGTAGAACTGCATGTTTTCACCCGCAGCATGGAGCCGGGAGAGGACTTTTTCGTGGAACTTTTCGATGGATCAAACTATCAGGTAATCGGCAATTATGTTAGTGGTGTTGATTTTATCACCAATGGATTCTTTTCACCACCACTGATTACCCTGACCGCTGGTACTTCCAATTTTACAACAAACAACCGCATCCGGGTTCGTTGTAATGGAAATGCCAATAATGACAAGATCGCATTTGATCAGGTAATTATTAGTGGAGACAATGTATCCATTGTAGCACCTCCGTCTTCGAAAGAAGTCGAAGAAGGCAATGCAGCCATGATGCGCACTTTCGCAGAATCCACCAGCGAGAACATCCATATTTATCCAAATCCGGCCCGGGAGGAGATAAATATTGAAATGGCAAATAACCACTACGATGAGATCATGATCTTTTCTGCGAAAGGGGAGGTACTTTACGTAGCCGATCCCGGAGTTGAACAGATCACCCTGGATATTTCCACATATCCTACAGGTATGTATTTCATCCGTTTCATTTCGGACGGATTGGCAACTACCAAGCGTTTTATTAAGCACTAATTTAATAGTAGAATAGGAGAGGAGCGGGATCAACGGGAGTTGGTTCCGCTCCTTTTGGTTTACCTAATCCAGTAATTCAATTACTCCCGCCCCAAAATCTTGATGATCCTATTGTAAACGTTTTCCGATTTATTCCAGAAATTGCCGCCGCTGGTGTTTGTAAACTGAACAACAACCGCATCTATGTCTTCATGGTAACGAACCATGCTTTGATAACCAGGTAGTAAGCCTGTATGCTCGTATTCGTAAATAGAGGAATAAATGCTTTGCTCATCTTCAGTAAATAATGAGCCGTCGATCAATGCTCTCAGAAACTTGCCAACATCCTCCGCTGTGGCAACCATAGATCCTCCGGGCTGCACAAAGTCATTTTCCTTGATATCATATTCGTAACCGGCATAGTAACCACTCATGACACTGTCTAAATCTACTTCGCTCAGTAAACTGTAGGTGTTGTTTAGTCCCAGTGGATTTAATATCTCACTTTTGATATAGTCATGATGGCTATATCCTAAAACATTATCCAGAATCTCCCCAATCAACAGGTAATTGGTATTCGAGTATTTGTATTTTTTATCCGGAGCGAAATCAGCAGGCTCATCCAATACCAGTTCAAGTGTTTGTCGATTGTCTTTAAACGGATTGTCCCAGGGGTAGTCCGGATCGTCTGTGAAGTTTGGTATCCCGCTGCGATGTTGCAACATCATTCTTAGGGTAATCTCATCCGCATTTTCAATCCTGTTAACCAGATCGGGAAGATACTCCCCCAGGGTTTTATCAAGGGATAGGACATTTACATGGACCAACTTCGCGCAAGCAGCAGCTATATATAACTTACTGATGCTTGCAATCTTAAATAAGCGGTGAGGGTCGGCAGGAATTTGGTTTTCTCTGTTTGCATAACCCGCCGCAAAAAGACGTTCATTTTCCGGTTGATCAACGTAAACGATAATGCCGTCAAATCCCCGGTTAATCGCATTTTCTACCTCTACATCAACAGAATCAGGGACCGGAAAAATCACCAGTGAACAAGCAGACAGGAGGAACAACGGGACAATTATTCCGACTTTGAGGAGGACAAATTGAATGGTGCTTTTCTTAAAATGCATTTTTTTTCTTTTGTCCAAAGGTATTACTATGGATAAAAGCAGGCATTGACTTTAGGTAATAAATCAAAACTGAATGAATTATTTGAACCTGCATCTTTTCCATATAGCCAATGGCATAAAGCCTTGGTAGATGCCCCCTGATGGATTGACAATAACAGATTATGCGTATTGTAGTATATTGGGGACATATGAGATTGCCATTCTCCACCAGGGCTTGTAACTTCTACCTCCTATGAAAATTCTGCGTAAGCTGAACAAAGAAATCATTCACTTTGCCGAGGGTGAAACGATGATTTCATCTAAATACAGAACCGTATATTATAGATTCGGGAACGAGGAAATAAAAGTTCAATTGCCGGAAAATAGTTTGCTGAAACGCTTGTTTGGCTGGTTCCGACTGAGTCGAAGAGCCTTGCGCCTGGATAAATGCAATGTATTTTTGCACGAAGGTAATCTCATCATTATCCGGCAGGGAAAAGTCTATCTTTACAATACAGCGGAGAAACAATTGACCCAAACCCTGGCACTGCGTAATTGCCGCAACGTATTGCATCAATCTATTAATTCCACCCCTGAAGGTTACATCTACTTTGGCGAATACGGAAACAATGGAAACCGGAATGCAGTGCCTGTTTATTGTAGCAAGGACGGAGGAACTTCCTGGGAGGAGATATACACCTTTGCCCCGGGCAGCATCAAGCATGTTCATGGATGTTATTACGACCACTACACCGACAAAATATGGGTGTGTACCGGCGATTTTGAAGGAGAAAACTGCCTGCTTGTTGCTGATAAAGACTTTAAAAAGGTCCATAAGATTGGAGACGGACAGCAAAAGTATCGAACCTGCAATTTGATCTTCACGGAAAAGGAGGTTCACTGGCTGATGGACAGTCAGTTGGAAACATCATATCATATAGTGCTTGATCGGGCTACCGAAAAAATTGATGTAAGACAAAAACTCATGGGACCGGTTTGGTACATAAAAGAGTTGTCGGACAAAGGCTATCTGGCAGCTACCGCACAAGAAATCGGTGCTGGTGTTTTAGATAATAAAGTACATCTGTATTATTCAGAAGACCTAAAAGAATGGAAGACCCTTGCAACATTCAATCACGATGGTTTTCCTAAACGGTATTTCAAGTTTGGAGTGATTGGATTTGCAGATGGCCGGCAATCCGGGAATTCCTTTTATATGTTTTTCGAAGCTATAAAAGGCTTCGATGGAAAATCAATTGAATGTTGTCTCCCATGAAACGCCCAATAAGTTTTCCGATTGATTCGAATAAACTGGACTACCTCCGAAGATCCAAACAGTTTCCCTTGCTCAATACTAAGTACCTTGACGATGTTCCGGATACCGCTGTGGAGCCATTCGATTTGGCTTTGAAGGACTATCCAAAGTTCAAAAACACCCAAGCTGAAGATCTAATAAAGTTGCGACTAATGGTTCATCAAAATGAACTAAATGAGCGTTTCCGAAACTGGCAAATTAAACTCCTTCGATACATCGAGATTAACTATGCCAACTTAAAAACGAAAGAAAGATCTTATGGCAGACCAGTCGCAGTTCGAGTGATTTTGTTCAATCAGCTTTTGGCTCTTTTTGTAGAGATTTACCTGCATACAGGCGACCTGCTCTATTTTAATACGGCACTTAAAGTTGCAGATTTGAAATGGGCAGCACCCGCCAATAAATCACCCAAAGACATTTACTTGTTGCGCGAAATCAAAGAAAAGCAGATTGAAGCAATATTAAATGAGTTGACTCATGGATAAAAAACTGATCGTTTTTTGCCCCAATCCCTATAGTTTATATACCAATACGGTTTGCGAATTGTTGCTCAGGAAAGGTTACCACATCGAATTGATTGTGGTTCGGAAGTTTACCCTTCAACGTTTTAAAAATGAGTTTGCACGAGATGGAAAGCGATTACTAAGGAAAATTTGGAATAAACTTGTGTTGCGGGAAAAGGCCTATACAGATAAGGCTGATTCTATTGTCTCCTTCCGGCGAGATAATAATTTGTCTATCACGAATATTACTCAGTTTCAAAAACAGGGAACCAAGATCCTGCGTTGCCGAAACTTAAATGATAAATCCATAGAAAAAGCACTGAACCAATACGATGAAAAGTTGGTGATATTCACAGGCGGCGGCATCATCCGTAAAAACATTTTGGACAGGGCTGGAGATGGTATTATTAATTGTCACCTTGGCATTCTTCCTAAATATAAAGGAATGGATTTGCCGGAATGGTGTCTTCTGGAAGATGAACCGGATCAACTGGGTATTACCCTGCATTTTATGGACACAGGTATTGACACGGGGGATATCCTTCGGAAGGTTAAAGTTGTCCCAAAGCAACCAGATTCCATCCGCAGTCTTCGAAGTGGTTTTGAACCTGTAATGGTTACTGAAATGGTGCGTGTGGTTTCCGATTATCTAAATGGTAAGGTAGAGCGACAACCCCAACCTAAGAGCAATAAGCGACAATACTTTATCCTTCATCCCAAATTATATGAAATTGCCGAGGCTAAATTAAAGCAGTTAGTTGAATCCTGAAATTTGAGTTCCTGGTTTCACGCTGCTACCGGAGGCTTTGGCTGAGTTGGAAGTTGGCCCTGTAAGTTAGTTTGCAGGATTTAGTCCTAATAACCCGCCCAACGCTGATTCTCATGAAGAATCGGATTTTATAAAATCACTGGTTTTCTGTAGTTTACATATAATTCAAGGCTAGAAGCTTCATACCCGTCTAGGCTTTGCTGTAAGTGTTCTAATTATCTAATAAGATATCGGGAAAGCTGTGTAAGTGCTTACCGGCTATAAGAATTATTTGTCAATCACCTTAAAATCATTTCTACTCAATTATGAAAACAATGACCTGCAAACAATTGGGAGGCGCTTGTGATCAAGAATTTCATTCAAATACATTTGAAGAAATGGCTGAATTGAGCAAGCAGCACGCTATGAGGATGTTCCAGAAAGGGGATAAAGCCCATTTGGATGCCATGCATGAAATGCAAGCTTTAATGAAAGATCCCGCAGCTATGCAAAAATGGATGGATAGCAAAAAAAGGGAGTTTGAAGCCTTACCGGAAAGTGAATGACTTTCTGGCACCCCCTTTCTAAAGATCACTTTGTCTTCACCTGATACCTGTTTATCTATTTAAGTCGGTGCTTGCCCGTTTCTCCCCTACTTTGTCAGGGATATTATTTTGATAGTAGCCTCAATAATCGAATATGACAATTTTAGTAGCAGGAGCCTCAGGGGCTACTGGTAGTAAACTGGTAAATCAACTATTAACTCTAGACCATCAGGTAAAGATAATCGTACGATCCCCTGAAAAATTACCGGATTCCTGGAAAACCAATTCCAACCTCACCATCATCCAGGCCAGTATTCTGGAAATTAATCAGACAGAAATGCAGAAAATTACGGCCGATTGCCAGGCGGTAGCTTCCTGTCTGGGCCACAACCCGACAATAAAAGGAATATTTGGAGAACCACGAAAACTGGTTAGAGATGCCGTCCAAAAAATTTGCAAAGCCGTGGAAGCAAACAAGCCGGATCAAAAAGTAAAATTTGTCCTCATGAACACTGTCGGAAACAGCAATCGGGATATTTCAGAACCCATTTCTTTCGCTCAAAAAATGGTAGTTGGACTAATTCGACTTACGGTCCCTCCTCATGCAGACAACGAACAAGCTGCCGATTATTTGCGGGTGCATGTCGGACAAACTAATTCCTATATTGAATGGGCTGTAGTGCGACCCGACACCCTTACAATAGAAGAAGAAGTTTCAACCTATAAGACCCACGCCTCTCCAATCCGCAGCGCCATTTTCAATGCCGGGAAAACCAGCCGAATAAATGTAGCTCATTTCATGGCTTCTCTAATCAATGATAAGCAGTTATGGGCAAAATGGAAAGGGCAAATGCCGGTGGTGTATAATAGTTAGTTGGGTGGTTTGCTGGTTGGTCGGTTTGTTGGTTTATTTTTGACTTTCGTCGAAGCTTGCTTCAACTCTGGTTTGGATTGAGTTGTTGTTATTATTATAGTATATTTTGATTAGCTGAAACAGCCAATAGTATGAAAAAGGAACAGGAATTAAAACAGGTAGTACGGGAAAAATATGCCCAAATTGCGGAGCAGGGGAAAGTGGAAAATGCAGCTTCCTGCTGTGGAGCTACCACACCCTCCAATAAGGTATACAACATCATGATGGATGATTATACCGGCACTGCAGGATACGCCGAGGAAGCAGATCTTGGCCTGGGCTGCGGATTGCCTACCCAATTCGCCAAAATCCAAAAAGGGGACACGGTCATCGACCTGGGTTCGGGAGCCGGAAACGATTGTTTTGTGGCCCGTCATGAAACAGGTGTCGAAGGAAAGGTAATAGGCATAGATTTTACCCCGGCCATGATTCAAAAAGCGCGTGCAAATGCTGAAAAGCTGGGATACAACAATGTCGAATTCCGTGAAGGCGACATCGATGATATGCCGGTTAATGATAATGTAGCAGATGTAATCGTTAGCAATTGCGTCCTCAACCTGGTTCCAAATAAACCGAAGGTAATTGCAGAAATTTTCCGGGTCTTAAAGCCAGGCGGACACTTTAGTATCTCTGATATAGTTCTGGTGGGGGACCTTCCGGAAGCCTTGCGTGAAGATGCCGAAATGTATGCCGGCTGTGTAGCAGGGGCCATTCAAAAAGAAGACTATCTGAAGCAAATAAAGGATGCCGGATTTCAAAACATTCTCCTACAAAAGGAAAAACCCATTAGCATTCCCGATGATATCCTGAGTAAATACCTCTCTCCGACGGAAGTCGAAGCCTTCAACAAAAAGAATACAGGGATCTTTAGCATTACCGTTTTCGCTGAAAAGCCGGGAGTGGATGTTTCCAAACCAAAATTAAAATTGGCGGATCTTCAAAAAGAAGAAAATTGTTGTTCCCCGGATTCCGGTTGCTGCTGATTTTTGAGGATAAATCAAAGGACCACGGTTCAAACACACACGCACCCTCAAACACCAACTCACACTGCCATCGGCGGATGCTCCTGCAGGAATTTTACAACCTCCTCGGGAGCATCTGTTATGTGCAGCATGTCGTGATAAGCTTTGCCTCTGGATAACTGTCTGAGGAGCGGAAAAATGAGCGTGTCCAACTCGTAGCGTTGTTTGCCCAGAAAAACCATCGGACTGTAATAGTTCATCGTACCGTAATGATTCTGTGTCGCATCCTGAAAGATCTCCTGGGTGGTACCCGCACTGCCCGGTGCAAATACAATGCCGTACAAACAAACTGCCAACAATGTATCTTCCCGGATGCTGTTGGAAAAGTATTTTGCAATATGACTGGCAAATAAATTACTGGGTTCATGCCCGTAAAACCAGGTTGGAATAGCCAGACTTTCCGCTCCGCCGGGGAGGCGATCCAGCAATTCGTAAGCCTGCAAGTGGTATCCTTTTTGGCGGTAATCAGGCGCTTTACCCAATAACTCAAGAGCCAGTTCCAGATCACTTTCTTTTCGCCCGGCCAGATAAGCTCCGAGATTAGCTGCCTCCATAATGCCCGGACCACCGCCGGTTACCACAAAATAGCCGGCTTCAGTAAGTAGCTTTGCCGTGTGAACCGTTTTGATGTACCAGGGATCTGTTCGAAGCGTGCCATGGCCCCCCATGAAACCCACGCAGGGCCGGTTGGTCATTCCGTCTTTGTCGAAATCCAGCAAATAGCGCAGGGCATCATCAATAGAGTGATCGTGGATGCGTTGGCACAAAGCTTCATGGATAGGCGGACGAAATTTAGTATCCGAAAAGTGGGTATAAATCTGGTAGTCGGTACTTTCGTCTTTTTCAAAAGAAAAGCCTTCCATTAATTCTCTCCAGGTATACAGCGAAGAGCGATAAGGGGTATAAGGCAGCGACTCCGGCGGACTGTAAATGAATGCGCCTTTTTCCCGTAAAATGTATTCATCTTCCAATCCCAGATCACATCCGAGAAAGGCACAATTATTCACCGGAATATTTGCCCAATCCAGCCGGATATTGTGAAAGTCCAGATCAATGATGACGCAAGACTCCAGTTTCTTTTTGTTTTGTAACATTTGCCGCAAGGCCGCTTCATTGTCAATACGCACTTCCCGGTCAGTGGCCGGTATGGCAGAAAATTTATGAGGCGTCATAATTTAGGTTGACTTTGATAGTTTAAGGATTTGCTGGTGGATTTCCTGAATTTGAGGAATCAGCAATTGCTTACCATTATTGTGAATGACAAAATCTGCCCGTTCAATTTTTTCAGACTGGGGCAATTGGTTGGCCATCCGCTGCCTGACAGCTTCTTCTGTGGTTTCATCCCGTTCCATAACCCGTTTTATCCGCAATGCATCAGGGGCTTCAACCACAATGATCTTATCCAGGTCTTTGTAACTGTTGGACTCATACAACAAAGCCGCTTCCTTGATAGTATAGGGGCTTTTCTGCGCTTCATGCCAACGAATAGAATCCTCAAATACGGCCGGGTGGACAAATGATTCCAGTTTCTGGAGTTTTGCCTTGTCGGCGAATACCTGGCTTGCAACGTATTGACGGTCCAGCTTTCCTTCATTGCCGTAGGCTTCCGGTCCCAGGAGAGTTCTTATTTTTTTGCGCAAAACGGGATCCTCGTTCATGAGCCCTTTGGCTCGATCATCTGCATAATAGACAGGTATTCCATACATGCTAAAAATGCGGGCTACGGTGGTTTTCCCACTTCCTATGCCTCCGGTTAATCCTATTCGCATACAAACGTTTGTTTGAGAAGTTGAAGGGTAAGTTATATAATTTTCAGGCTTTCGCCGAAAGGCAGAAAAGAGGGAGGCTTATAAGTCTGACACAGCCCGTACCGAGATTGATGGCTTGTGAAGCAGGTTACAGCGGTATAACATGATTTCAAGCAGAATTTCCTAAATTTGGCGCCATACTTATGGCAAAATTCCGAACCAATCATAATAAAGGGAAAAGGGGCCGGTCGGGCAATCCGATCCGGATGGGCATGACGGTTGTGATCCTTTGCGTCCTGTTGGTTGGATTATTGAAGCGGGTAGGAGGCGACGGCTGGTTTAGCATGCTGTTTCAACCGGCAGAAGTAAATGTCCAACCCCCGGAAGAACGATTTTACCTGCCTTCCGGAGGATCGGGCAGTATTATCCATCATCAGTTTTATTCCTTAAGTTACTCAGAGCAGCATGAGCAGGCTGAATGGGTAGCTTACCCGCTCGAACGCGAAAGATTAAAGATGCCCTATGTAAAGCGCACCAATGATTTTCGCCCCGATCCCGCGGTAAATACAAGATCGGCAAATGACGATGACTTCAGAGGATCCGGATATGATCGGGGGCATTTAGTACCTGCTGCTGATATGGCCTTCAAAACAGAAGCTATGTCAGAGACATTTTTTATGAGTAATATTTCACCACAGGTACATACCTTTAACGGCGGTATCTGGCGGGAATTGGAAGAGCTAACAAGGGGCTGGGCCAAGTATTTTAAACGGCTTTATGTGGTTACAGGCCCGGTGCTGACTGAAGCGCCGGAAAAGTGGATAGGGAGAAACAATGTAGCCGTTCCAACCGCTTATTTTAAGGTACTATTGGACGTTGATGAACCAGAGTTGAAGGGGATCGCTTTTTTGATGCCCAATGAGGAGAGTGATCGTCCTTTGCAGGATTATATGTTGTCAATAGACAGCTTGGAAAATATTACGGGATTGAATTTTTATGATGGCTTTCTCGATGCAGATCTTGAAGCACAACTGGAAGGAAGCTACGACCCGGATCTTTGGAAAACCAGTGACAAGAAGTTTCGCCTAAGGGTGGAGAAATGGAATAATCAATAATTCATGGCAAAGAAAGAGACTTTTACCAAATCGATTGAGGAAGGATACACGTTTAAGGGCCCGGCCCTCACATTGGGTGGAGCTATGCTGGACAAATCCTGCATTCCAGGCCTGCATGTAAAGATTCCCATGAAAACCCTCAATCGGCATGGTTTGATTGCCGGAGCAACGGGCTCGGGTAAAACCAAAACCTTGCAGATCATTGCCGAACAACTTTCCCGGCAGGGAGTTCCTTCTTTGTTGATGGATGTAAAAGGAGACTTAAGTGGCATCGCTGTTCCAAGTGCTGGCCATCCCAAAATCGATGAGCGCCACGAAAAGATCGGATTGGAATTTCGCGCAAGCGGAAGTCCGGTTGAATTTTTAAGTCTCTCCGACGAACCTGGTGCCCGCCTGCG
The DNA here is from genome assembly GCA_018222965.1 of Bacteroidota bacterium. Taxonomy (GTDB): domain Bacteria; phylum Bacteroidota; class Bacteroidia; order Chitinophagales; family Saprospiraceae; genus JAAEZH01. The sequence goes on along the minus strand of JAAEZH010000013.1, from coordinate 6,605 downwards.
AGCCACAGTTTCCGAATTTGGTCCGGTACTTTTCTCTAAAATTCTGGGCCTGAATGAAACACAATCCAGTATTGTGTCGGTAATCTTTAAATACTGTGACGATCACGATCTTCCTCTATTGGATTTGAAAGACTTTCGAAAAGTCCTGCAGTATTTATCAACGGATGGTAAAGATTCCATCGAAGCAGAGTACGGCCGAATTTCTTCTGCCTCCGTGGGAGCCATCATGCGCCGTATTGTGGAAATAGAACAGCAGGACGGGGATCGTTTTTTTGGAGAACGATCGTTTGTTGTTGATGATCTTTGTGCCACCGACTCCGAAGGAAAGGGAATTGTTTCTATTATTCGTCTGACGGACATTCAGGATCGTCCGAAACTTTTTTCCACCTTCATGCTGCAAATACTGGCTGAGATTTATCACCAGTTTGAGGAAGTAGGGGATATGGAAAAACCAAAGCTGGCCATTTTCATCGATGAGGCACATCTGGTTTTTGAAGAAGCTTCTCGTGCTCTGCTGGATCAAATTGAGACGATCGTTAAGCTAATTCGCTCTAAAGGTGTCGGAATCTTTTTTGTAACCCAAAATCCGACCGATATCCCCGATGATGTGCTGGGGCAGTTAGGATTAAAAGTACAACACGCTTTGCGTGCCTTTACGGCGAAAGACCGCCGAGCGATCAAATTGGCTGCTGAAAATTACCCGCTTACAGATTATTACGAGGTGTCAACGCTCCTGACCGAATTGGGAATTGGGGAGGCCATGGTTACTGCCCTGAATGAAAAGGGTATTCCAACGCCTCTGGTCCATACCATGCTACGTGCTCCGGAATCCCGGATGGATGTCCTTACAGCTGCAGAGATCAAAGAGATTCTGAGCCGCTCAGAGTTGATCGACTTTTACAACAAAGAAATGGATCGGGAAAGTGCCTATGAGATCCTCACCGATAAAATGGATCAGGCCAGAGAAGATGAAATGCGTCGGGAGCGCGAGTCTGCCCGAAGCAAAAAAAGCAGCCGCAAAACAAGGGGGCGCCGCAAAAAATCTACTTTCGATCAGATCCTGGATACCACCACAAAAAGACAGATTGGAAGAACGATTGCCAGAGAATTGACGAGAGGCTTGTTGGGAGTACTTGGCGTGAAGCGGTAATCTCTGTGGTTGAGTTTGGGGGAGTCCATTCACCCCTTTTACCTATTATATTTCAGGAATAAAATGTTGAATTTCCGCTGACTTTAAGGAAGCGGCTCAACCAAACTCAACCCACCGTCGAGCAAAGCGAGACGACTCAACCAAACTCAACCCCCTTTATTATAGCTTTCCCTATACTTATCCCAGGGCATCTTCTTATGAAAATTGCCCGCAAAATAGGTGATAATGATCTCAAACTCTTCCGGAGATTTATAGCCGGCGATCGATTGGATAACACTCAACTCTTCATCGAGAAAAACAGTGGTAGGGTAGCCCAGACGGCCTTTGGTGAGTTCGGCAGCTAATTCGTGGTAACCACGGCGGTTGTTGTTTACAAAGCTGTACTTTTTGCCATTAAACTCAATGTCTTCTTTTTGCTCCGCATCAAATTTTACCGCGTAGTAGTTTTCATTTATATAATTGGCAATTTTCTCCTGCTGGAAAGTATTGGTGTCCATGCGTTTACACCAGCCGCACCAGTCGGTATAAATATCAACAATGACTTTTTTGGGATTTTCGTTGGATGCTGCAACAGCCTCTTCCCAACTCATCCATTGGATCTTACCTTCCAGGCCACTATAATCCTGATCTGCCTCTATCCTGGCTGTATCCACCGGCGGTGTGAACGACAGGGTAGTGAAGGTCAATAAACCGAAACACAATGTGATCAATTTTGTAGACATACTTCCTCTTTTGAGTGGGATTAAGCAAATGTAACAAGTAGAGAACAAATAGCCCCCTTCTAATATCACTTTAGGGGGGTATTTTAAACAAAGTTTAACGAGCTCTTAGGAGTTGTAAAAGATTTGGAGTTGATCTTTAAGAATTTGATCGGTAAAAATGGCTTTGGCATGGTGGAGTTGCGGGCTCGGCAAACCATTTTTCAGCAGAATCGGAGCAGTAAATATTCTGGCTTCATCCCAGATGTTCTTTTCAATGGCATCTTTTAATACCAGACCGCCGCCTTCAATGAGTAAACTGCTTAGTCCGACTTCATACATGGCTTCAAAAAGCAATTGCCAGAGTTGTTCCTCTCTATTATTGATGTCGATGATCCGGTCTGTTTTGACCTTCATAAAGGCATCCGGCCGCGAGGTGACAACCCAGGTTGGAGCCAAACTATCAAAGATCTTTTTTTGAGGATACTGTATGCGACCCCGGCGATCCAACAATATCCGTACTGGATTTGGTCCCGGATGCAATCTGCTTGTGAGCGCCGGATCGTCTATCAAAACCGTATTGCTGCCTACCAGGATGGCAGAACTCTCTGTTCGCCACTTATGCACCAGTCTTTTTGATAGTCCGTCGGTCAGCCAAAATTGTTTGCCGGGTACTCCCATAAACCCATCGGCTGACCGGGCATACTTAATAATGGTATAGGGCTTTTTTCGGGAAGCGAAGGTATTGCGGATTCGAGCCAGGTTTTTTCCTTCTTCTTCTAAAACACCGGTAAGGACCTCCACGCCTTTATCTCGAAGGATTTTCACCCCTTTCCCCGCTACCTCCGGACTAAGATCAAGGCAGGATATGACCACTCTTGGGATCTTGTTTTCCAGGATAAGATTTGTGCATGCAGGCGTTCTTCCATGAAAACAGCAAGGCTCCAGGGAAACGTAGAGTGTAGATTTTGAAATTAAATCCTTGTCTTTATCAACTACAGAGCCGACAGCAACTACTTCTGCATGAGATTGCCCTGCTGCCGGATGAAAACCCTCTCCAATTATTCGATCCTCATAAACAAGTACAGCGCCGACCATAGGGTTGGGCTGGGTGTTTTTTGCTCCGAATCTGGCCAGGTCAAAGCATCTTTTCATGTATATTTCCGGACTCATGCAACAAAGATAAAATACCAAACCAGAGCAGGAAAAACATTCGGCGAAAGCCGCGAAAAGAAAAAAAGAGGACGGATTTAACAAACAAAATGCACACTTGTAAGTATTTGACAAATTATTTCTGACGTTTCGTCAAATTACCGAATTATCAAAGGGCTTAGAACCGATTTTTGAGGATGAAATTCATTAAATTGGGAACCCCTCATACTCTATGGACCAACATAGAGTTTTTAAAGCTATTTATGGATGGCATATAAAAACAAGAGGGAGGACTTTGCGTCTGTCTCAACTAAGTAAAATCAACGACTGTGCTCTACAAGGTAAAATTGAAAAATGCAGATGATCATGTTTTATTAGACGATCGTGTTTTTGAATGGTTGTCTACAGATCCGTACTATGCAAAAGTTGGCCTGCTGGATAATTTGCGAAAGCACTCTTCCGGTTGTGCGGTATTTCAGAAGACCTGGAAAAAGGCCGATGGCGGTTTTACCACGGAAACCTTTTATCTCCATAAGATCATTGCTGAACGCTACCTCAAGGATCAGAAATCATCAACCCGAAAACTGGTGGGGGCACTGAATGGAAATAAACTCGATTGCAGGTTAGAAAACCTCACTTTCCGATCCCGATCGGTTGCCAGTCGAAAGCGCAAAACGAGCAGTAAAGTGGGGTATACCGGTGTGTATAAAGAGAATAATCGTTATCGGGCTGTTATTTCCATCAATGGCAAAGCCATGCATTTGGGCATGTTTTCCACCCCGGAAGAAGCGGCCCTGGCTTACAATAAAAAGTCGCGTGAAGTCTTTGGTGATGAAGGAAAGATCAACATTTTGCGAGATTCTGTGATTAAACCCTGAGCATTCTAAACGCATTCCTGAGAATTCTTCCTATCATTGCGGCTGTCAAACCTCAAATCAATTCACCCGTTGAACGATTAGTCAGGTTTCACAATAATTCCTAATTTTGCACTTGCTGAAAAGGAAATTACTAAACAATTTTCCAATCTTCGGTACTGAAAAGCTTCAATATGGGATGGTTTAAGCGACTTAAAGACGGTATTCAGACAGCGACTAAGTACAAAAAAGAAGCACCTGACGGGCTCTGGTACAAGTGTAAATCCTGTTCTGAAACAAGTACTGTCAAAGAACTCAAAGAGAATTTCTTCAAGTGCCCGAAGTGCGACTACCACGTACGCATCGGTTCACACGATTATTTCGATATCATTTTCGACGGTAAGTATAATGAGTTGTTTGAAGACTTGTATTCTGTCGACTTCCTCGAATTTACAGATCTCAAGCCCTATACAGAACGGCTAAAATCAGCCCGTAAAAAGACGGATCTGACTGATGCAATCACGGTAGCAGTTGGTAAGGTGAAAAAAAGGGCATTGGTTATTGCCGCTATGGACTTTAGCTTCATTGGTGGTTCGATGGGCTCGGTAGTGGGAGAGAAGATCGGCAATGCCATAGATTATTCGCTGGAGCATAAGATTCCGCTGATGGTGATCTCCAAATCCGGAGGTGCGCGCATGATGGAATCTGCTTTCTCGCTGATGCAGATGGCTAAAACTTCGGCCAAACTCACGCGCCTGGCTAAGGCCGGAATTCCTTACTTTTCTTTTCTGACTGATCCGACAACCGGTGGTGTAACCGCATCATTTGCCATGCTGGGGGATATCAACTTTGCAGAACCCAAAGCACTTATTGGCTTTGCCGGTCCGCGGGTAATCAAAGAAACCATCAAAAAAGACCTGCCTGAAGGTTTTCAGACTTCTGAATTCCTCTTAGAGCACGGCTTTCTGGATTTCATTGTAGACCGCTCAGAATTGCGCGACCGCATCGCCGATATGATCCATTTGTTTGGTTATTGATCCATTACGATCAGGAAATTTTTATCCAGCGGGTCCAGGTTTTCTACCAGATAGTCAATGACTTCCGGTCCTTTGCGTAAGTAAAGGTTCAGGATGTTGTCGTGTCTTTCCTGCAGGCCCCTTCCGGGGAATAACTTATCGTATACATTGCGAATCTGCTTGATTGCCGATTCGTGCTTTTGCTTCTCGGCACGAAGTATGCGTTGCTCCAGGTTATCTAAGGATTTGAGCTGACGTGCTTTCTCGGCCTGAACAGCTCCCGTCAGGGTTTGGTCAATGGCTCCCGCTTTTTCGGTGATCTGATCGAATACTTTCACCAATTGGTTTTTCTCCTCCCTGATGTTTAGTGGCTCGTCGGCATGCTCTTTTACGTATGTTTTGATGTAAGCTTCAGTGTCTGCAAAAAGGGCATCCAGGTCCATGCCCAGGGAGTCCATCTTTTTCGCATTGGTCTTATCGACCCACAATACGGAGTTTCTGCGAATCAGCATGGGGAAGAATACATCAAATTCGGCAAACTGGCTTTTGCGTTCCAACCAGTAAGCCAATTCACCGCCACCGCCTACATAAGCCAAATTGGGCAGGATGCTTTCCTGATACAGCGGACGCATAATGACATTCGGGCTAAATCGTTCGGGGTGATTCTCGATTTCTGCTTCGAGTTCTTCGCGGCTAAAGCTAATGTCTGTATCGTGGATGTGGTATTTACCGCCTTCCTCAACAATCCGATTCCGCATTTGGTCTCCGAGATAGAAGAAGTTGATTTCCCGGGCATGTGCCTGTCCGGAGAAGCCGGCTTTTTCCAAAGATTCTTTGGTGGCATCCACCAGGGGCTTGGAGGTGTTTTCGAATATCTCTTTACGGATGACAGGCTTAAAGGTACTCTTAAGGGCGGCATCGTCCATATTGATCACGACCAGCCCAAATCGTCCCATAAGTTCCATAGTAAAGGCAGCCGTGGCTTTGCCATAAGTGTCAAACTTCTTAAAAGAGTTTTCCACCATTTCTTTGACTTCCTTTGCCTTGGGCGAGTCTCCCAGGATTTCATAGAGCTGCTCTAAAACAGCGGTCATGGAGGCTGTTTTCATGCGACCGACCGACCCTTTCTCCGCATTCTCCCAAAGTAGATTATTTCCAAAAAGATTGGTGTGGTTGATCTCTTCAAAGTCGTGATCTTCCCCGCCGATGATGAATACGGGCACGAAATTGTTATCGGGATATGTGTCAGATAAAGTCTTACACAGATTGAGTACGGAAGCAATTTTATAGATAAAATACAGCGGACCGGTAAACAGGCTGGGTTGGTGTGCCGTGACGACGGTAAAGGTATTTTCTTCTTTTAGCAGGTCAATATTACGCTGAACCGATTCCGGCACCTCAAAGGCCTTGTATTGGTCTTCCAACACTCCATGCAACACCTTCCGATTAACGGATTTGTGTTTTCGGTCTTCAATCGCTTTCGCGAATGCTTTTAGATTTACCTCGTATTCATAAAATGGACGTAAGGCGGGTTCACCTGTCTGGTAAGCAACATCTCTGTCTGACAGCTGCGGAATAGCTGTAAAAGGGCGTTTGTGTATTTGCATAGGGTGCGCAATGATTATACCTATAAAACAAAATGGTTCGGAACCGGTTTCCAAACCATTAAACAAGGAATACAACAGCTGAGTCGGACTAAAGATTTGCCGGAACCCAAATTTTTCATTTTCTTGAT
>JAAEZH010000075.1 GCA_018222965.1 Bacteroidota bacterium | reverse complement strand
CAGGTAGACTGTTCCGGCGAGTTTAGCCAGTTTAGCCTTTTGACTTGCAGCGCAGCGTTAAAAATAAAATCCCGCCTTGATCTTTGCTTCATTTGCATCAAGGCAAAGAAGCCGCCGGAGGCAAATACAATTAAGTCATTACCAGGGTTCTCCCCCTCAGCCCGCTAAAAGCGGACAGCTCCCCCTTCATCCCGATAGGAATCGGGAGGTGGAGCAGAATACCATGGAAATATAATATGTACTGGATCATATTAATTATCAATATTAAGAGTGCCCTGAAGTTTGAGTGACAATACATTTGAAGACTAAACACCCAAAGCAAGGGGCTTGACAAATTTACTGTTTGGCCCCTTTTTCTTTTTACATAATGGTAAACAATCCCCTGCTCAAAACTTTCGGCAACTTGGCTATCTTTGGCTCAGTACCAAAGGAATGAAAATGAAAAAGCTACTTCTGTTTCTGATCTTGTTGCTTCCGCTCGGACTGGCTGCACAGACCCTGACCCAAACCATACGGGGAACCGTTGTGGATAGCGAAAGTAAGTTTCCGCTCATTGGTGTAAGCGTGTCTGTAAGCCTCGAAGATGGGGCAATTATCGGCACGGTGACCGAGGTGGATGGTACATTCAGGTTGGAGGAAGTACCGGTGGGCAGGCAAACAGTAAACCTCACCTACCTGGGGTATGAACCAGCCATTCTCAACAATATAATAGTCAGTTCGGCACGAGAGGTGATCCTGGATGTGGAAATGGAAGAATCGGTAGCCGAGTTGCAAGAAGTTACCGTAGTTGCCCAGCGAGACGGAGAAGTGCGCAACGAAATGGCGACTGTAAGTGCTCGTCAGTTTAGTGTGGAGGAAACCGATCGCTATGCCGGCAGCCGGGGTGACCCGGGGCGTATGGCTTCCAATTTTGCCGGTGTACAGGGAGCAGACGACAGTAGAAACGACATCGTTATCCGCGGCAATTCTCCGCAGGGCGTTCTTTGGCGTTTGGAGGGAGTAAACATTCCCAACCCCAACCACTTTGCCATTCCCGGTACTGGGGGCGGGCCGGTGACCATCCTAAACAATAAATACCTGGCAAATTCGGATTTCTTTACGGGCGCATTTCCGGCCGAATTTGGCAATTCTGTTGCGGGTGTCTTCGACCTCCGGATGCGCAATGGCAACAACGAAAAACACGAATTCAGCGGCCAACTTGGCTTTCTGGGGACTGAGTTACTGGCAGAAGGACCAATCTCCAAAGAGAATAAATCATCCTACCTGCTCTCTTATCGGTACTCTACCCTGCAGCTCTTTACCTTCATGGGGATTGATGTCGGGACGGATGCGATTCCGCAGTATCAGGATGCAGCCTTTCGGCTAAATTTCCCAACCAAAAAAGGCGGCAATATTGCCTTTTGGGGACTGGGTGGAATCTCCGACATCAACATCGTTCTCAGCGAAGCCGAAGCGCCGGATACCACCACATTGATCTTCGGCTCCAATGACCGGGACCAGTATTTTGGTTCCACTATGGGGGTAGCTGGTGTCACCTGGACACAGCCCACCAATGAAAACACCTACATCAAAGTGACCGGATCGGCTTCCTATCAAAAAGTAGATGCTTATCACGACTATATTTTTCGGCATGTTGAGGATGGTCAATTTGTCGTTGACAGCCTGCCGCAGATTTTGGGTTACAGCTTTGCCGAAACCAAATACTCGCTGTATGGATTTGTGAATCACAAGATCAATCGCAGGCAAACCCTGAAAGCCGGTTTGAATGTCGATTACATAGGCATGAACTATCTGGACAGTGTAAGGGTGGTTACCCTCAATCCCGAGCCCGATCCGGCCGCCCTCACCGATTGGCGCATCCGTTGGGATGCTAATGAGGGTGCCATACTTCTGCAACCATACATTAACTGGAAGTACAAAGCCTCTGAGCGTCTGACACTTACGGCCGGGCTTACCAGCCTTTACTTCAGCATAAACAACAACAGCTTTTCCCCGATCGAACCCCGTGTAGGCATGAGCTACGACCTGGACGAGGCTTCCAAGCTCAGCTTTGGATATGGGCTGCACTCCCAGATACTGCCGGGTTATCTTTACTATTATGGATATGAAACAGTGGGCGATGATCCGCAGGAGCACAACCTCAATTTGGGATTGCAGAAGAGCCATCACCTCGTCCTTGGATATGAGCGGCTGTTGGGTAAAAGTTTCCGCCTGAAAGCAGAGACCTATTACCAGTATCTTTTTGACATTCCGGTAGAAGTTGAGTCCAGTTCCTTCTCCTTATTGAATTCGGGTTCGGGCTTTAGTCGCTTCTTTCCAGACACCCTGACCAATACGGGTACAGGTCGAAACTACGGCGTCGAACTCACACTCGAGAAGTTCTTCAGCGACGGGTACTACTTCCTCATTACAGGCTCTGTTTTCGACAGCAAATACGAAGGCAGCGATGGCGTATTGCGGAATACCGTTTTCAACGGACGTTATGCTTTCAACGGACTCTTTTCCAAAGAATTTACCTTCAACAAAGGTTCTGCACTAAATATTGGTGCCAAAGTAACTTATACCGGTGGGCGATGGTATGGCCCCGTAGACCTGGATGAATCTCAAAAACAACTGGAGATTATCTGGGAGGACGAAGGTGCTTTTACGCAGCAGTTTCCGGCCTATTTCCGGGTAGATGCCAAGTTGTCTTATCGGTGGAATCGTCCGAAGGTAACCCATGAATTTGCGGTAGACTTTGTCAATGTCTTCGACCGCGAAAACATCCTGACCCTGACTTTCGCCCCCGAGCACCCACAGGGACCGATTGTGGAGGAGTACCAGTTGGGCTTTTTGCCGATATTCTTTTATAAGTTAGATTTTTGATGCGTTTGATGCGAATTTAGAGTGGGCTGGAGAATTCCAAGGTTTACTTTGGGCGCTAAACGATACCCGATAAACGATACACGATTTACCTGCCTGCGCTCTACTGAGCTTCGGCGGGCTAAGCATTTCACACCCCTTCTCCCATTCTCTGTGTGAGATAACAGATTACTGGATAGTTGGTTAGCTCGTTGGCTGGTTTGGGCGATAAACGATACCCGTTTTACATTTTACGTAGTCCAATCATTTGCAGGATTGCAAAATCGGCGACGATCAGGGCTATGATTCCAATAATCAGGTATCCTGCATAACTCAGTCCATATGCCTGAAAAAGAAGAATTCCCAGACTAGCCAATACCCAGAGAAAGTCCTGAGCTATGATGCTCTTTACTTCCCATTTCTTTATTTTTTGCCGGCTCGAAACAAGCCATAAATAAGCTGCAAATAGAATCAATCCTGATCCGATCACAGGCAAAATCCAACTAGCCTGAATTTGCATCAGATTTATTAGTTGCCCATTAAACAGCAGCATAGCCAAGCCACTCAGCCCTGAAAACCAGCTATTTATTCGTAATATTGTTTTTAAGTTGATCATGAGTAGTTTGTTGGTTTTTCGATTTTGCACTAACCTATAAACACGCAGCAATAATCTTTTTTCATTTTACCTGCCTGCGCTCTACTGAGCTTCGGCAGGCTAAGCATTTCACACCCCTTCTCCCATTCTCTCTCCCCCTCAGCCCGCAAGCGGACAGCTCCCCCTCCAGCGGTGGAGCAATCTTCCTTAAACAATAGGATCAGAAATTCCTTCCCTCCCGCTCAGAGGGAGTCCCGATAGTTATCTGGAGAGGGTGGGAGATTTCCAAGGTTTAAACGATATCCGATAAACGATACACATTTTACCTGCCTGCGCTCTACTGAGCTTCGGCGGGCTAAGCATTTCACACCCCTTCTCCCATTCTCTGTGTGAGATAACAGATTACTGGATAGTTGGTTAGCTCGTTGGCTGGTTTGTTCGTTTGGGCGCTAAACGATATCCGTTTTACCTTACTCAACCCGTTTCCTCAGGGCTTCATTCATCGCCTCAAAGCCGGCCAGGGTTTCTTTGCCGATCATTCTCATGATAAGTCCAACCAGGATTCCCCGGAAATTTTCTCCGTGGATGAGTTTGGTCTGGTTCTCCCCCATTTTCTCCAGTTGAAAAAAGTGTTCTCCGTCAAACAGGCCTTTGACAAACAGGTTTCCCAGCCAGCGAAATTCCTTTTCTTTTTCCACGACCAGGACTTTTGGTTTAAATACCTGTTCTTTTTGGCCTTCGAGAAACATATGGTTCTTTAGGCGGCTTCCTACCTTTGCCTCTCCATTAATATGTACCAATGGATTCCAGTCTGGATAGGATTTAAAATCCATCAGGCAATTCCAAACTTTCGAAATGGGGGCGTTGATGATTACTTCTGTGCGAATACGCTTCATTGTTGTTTCTTTTGTTGATACAAAGATGCAGTGGTTCAGGCCATAACCAATTGACAATAAATGCCGAAGGATTGACATTTCATGCCAGCAGTGTATATTTGTCGGTATGCAATTCAGAGCGCGATTTATTGGAAGCATCATACAGTTTGCCCGGCAGCAGGGAGCCAACTGGAAAGAACTGGAAGCTCTTACCGGATATCCCTTGGAGGAACTAAACAGCGATGAGTTGTTTTTCCCGGCAGGGGTCTACAATGCTATTATCGAGAAAGCAGTAGAACAAACCGGCGACTCTTTACTCGGATTGCACCTCGGAGATTATCTATCCTTATCGGCCGCCGGCCTGATCGTGCAAATCATTCAAAGCAGTGGCACCGTAAAGGAGGGATTACATTATCTGGTGGAATATGCCAACCTGGGCTGCCAGGCCATGCCCTACCAATTCGCCGAAAGGCAAAAAAACTGGGAACTATCGCTGCACCCAAATCCGGTTTGGCTGAATCAATCGGAAGTAGCCGTGAGGCAGACCATGGACGGGACCGTACTTTTTACCTTGCGGGAATATCACTCGCTTACCCGGCAGCGGCACCGTCCGGAAAAGGTCCATTTCTACTATCCCAGACCCAAGCGCTTCCGCGAATATGAGGAGTTGTTGGATTGTCCGATTTACTGGTCAAAAGAGCGAACGGCGATCTTCCTGGATAAAAAGCAGGTGGAAGCCCCGGTTGTTACCAGTGATTATCGCCTGCTGCAGATCCTCACCTCTTATGCGGAAGAAAAGCTGGCTACGATGGCGGGCACAGAAAGCGGAACCTTTGTAAATAGCGTTCGCAGCTCGATCATCAATATGGTCAAGCCGGAATTTCCGACAATCGAACGGGTAGCTGCCAATTTCAACATCAGCGTCAGAAGCTTTCAGCGAAAGCTAAAAGAAGAAGGCTATACCTATAAATCGCTGCTCGATGAACTCAAGCGGCAGTTTGCCAAAGACTATCTAAAAAAAAGGGATCTGAGTGTGAAAGAGATCGCCTATCTGTTGGACTATTCTGAGCCCAGCGCATTCATCCGGTCCTTTAAACGTTGGGAGGGAAAAAGTCCGGATGAATGGAGAAGGGTTTAAAAGTAAAGTTACACATTAGTTTTAAGACAACTGAATATATGAAAAAACATGTTAATCCAGTCCCTAATTTATGTGCAACATTCTGCTCCACCTCCCAATTCCTGTTGGGCTGAGGGGGAGAAACCCATTCTGACTTTAATTTATTTGCCTCCGGCGGCTTCTTTGCCTTGATGCAAAGGAAGCAAAAATCAAGGCTGTATTTTATTTTTAACGTTGCGCTGCAAGTCAAAAAGCTAAACTGGCTAAACTCGCCGGAACAACATAACTCTTGCCTGAAATATCATTGTTTTGCACACTGTATAAAATGCTTCAGAACTTCTGGCTCAAACACTACCCAGTTTTTAACGCCTTTTGACTCACTGCTCACTAAATAAAATAAGGCCGGAAAAATTCCCAAAGATTATCCCTAGGTAATTGTTTAGTGCTGATGACCACCAGGTCCGTGTACATGACCGTGCTCAAGCTCGCTTTCTGTAGCCGGGCGGACGTCTTCCACTTTTACGGAAAAATACAGGTCTACACCTGCCATTGGGTGGTTCAAATCAAGGGTTACATTTTGAGGATCTACCTCCTTTACAATGCCTGTAAAATTGCGTCCCTGCTGATCGCGCAGCGGCAGTGTATTACCAACTACTAATATCTTCTCAGCATCTGCCTCGCTTTCAATTCCCAGGGCCGCTTTGGGTACGGAAACTACTGCCTCCGGATTGTACTCTCCGTAAGCATCCGTGCTTTTCAGGCCGAAAGCAACTTCTTCGCCCACCGCTTTGGCGGCAAGTTGTTTTTCAAATTCGGGCAACATCTGACCGGTTCCATACAAAAAGACAAGTGGCTTGCTGCCAAAAGTTTCTTCTACCAATTCCCCGTTTTCATTATCTCGCTGAAGTTTGTAGTGCAGGGTAACTACCTTGTTCTCATCAATAACCATCAATACAATATTTTCACTTATTCCAAAATGGAGCAATCTAAAGCCGATTAGCCAGTAGTTTGCCTTTGCGGCAAAGGTAACAATTTTAGTGGCCGGAGAGTTTTGCTAGTCCAGGATACGCTTTAGGTCTGCCGGGGAGTAATTGACAGATTTCAGGGTTTTCTTATCGCCCTTGCGGTACACCAGCCACTGCCCGTTGTGCTCCTCGATGTAACTTTCGGTGCCGTCTTTTTGGAGGTAGTGCTTTTGGGTAGCTTCGGCTTCTTCTTTCGTTTCGCAGGCTTTGCTCATATTGGATCGTTGCACCTCATTAAACAACTCGACAAATTTTTCGCCCAGGCCAAATTCCAAAATAGCTCCGGCCAAAACGTACTGGATGTCGCAAAGAGCATCGGCTACCTCAGTCAGGTCGTTATCGGCAATGGCTTCGCGTAGTTCGTCGAGTTCTTCAGCCAGCAGGGACACCCGGAGTTTACATCGGGCTTCAGAAGGAATTTGGGGCGTATCCAATACAGGATGCCGGAATGTGCGGTGAAAATCTGCCACCTGATTCAGTGCATCGATCTTTTCCATGGTATTTCTTTTGAGCCCGACAGGGCTTTTCATTGAATTTTTGCCAAAATAAGGGGAACTTTGGCGTTTCCATTTTTTGAACGGCAAAATTTACCAACACCCATGAAAATCCTGATTATCGGCGGCGGCAATATGGGTCGCACCTATGCACGCTCCTTCCTCAGAGGCCATGTAGCCAGCCCGGACCAACTTTTCATCCTCGAAAAGTCGCCCGACCGCGCAGAAGCACTTTCCAAGGAAAATGTAGGAACGGTCTTTGGACACCCGGAGGAATGCATGCCCGCAGCCGATCTGGTCATTCTGGCCGTAAAACCACAGGATACGTCCTTGCTGTTTGAACAGATTAAACCCTATGTACATCCGCAACAGGTTTTTCTCTCCATCATGGCCGGGGTGAAAATGGAAAGCATCGCAAACGCGCTCGGCAATCAAAAGGTGATTCGAGCCATGCCCAATTTACCGGCTCAGATAGGGATGGGTATGACGGTCTTTTCGTCGATGGATGAGGTCACCCGCATCGAACTGGTACTGGTGCAAAATCTGCTCAACACCACCGGCAAAACCATCTACGTGGAGAATGAAGCTTCGCTGGATCCGGCCACAGCCATCTCCGGCAGCGGACCAGCCTATGTCTGGTTTTTCATGAATGCCCTCATGGAATCGGCCCGCAAGATGGGCTTTTCCACCTCCGAAGCGGAGTTGTTGGTGAGCCAGACTTTCAAAGGAGCAGTTGATCTTTTCAACAAATCCGACTACGATTGCGAAGAGTGGATCCGACGCGTCGCTTCCCGCGGAGGTACTACCGAAGCAGCACTCGGAAGTTTTGAATCGGATAAGTTGCACCAACAAATTCAGTCGGGCGCAGAAGCTGCATTGAAGCGGGCGATTGAGTTGGGAGGGTAAAAAGCCTTGCTGTTTTTTTGGCTTTCGCCGAAAGGCAAACAAACTACTACACCCCTTTTGGGAAGTACCAATCCTTCTTATCTTGTGGGAAGTAAAAACTCAATATGAAGATCTCTCCGGAAGAATTTCTCGAACAAATTGAAGGGCACATATTTGACGGTGATACCAGTCTGGCGCTCACCGAGTTGGAGCAATTTCTGGAATCTGACAACAAGTACAGCCAGTTGCATACCTGGTTGCTGCAGATCAGCGGCCAATTTCACCGGGCAGAACGGGAAGCCCGCCGCGGCCTTATCGAAGTAGAAACCTTTCAGGTACAGCAGAACCGCACCAACGAACAAATGATTCAGATCCTGCGGAAGATTGAGAAAGGCGATCTGGAAGTGGAGAAAGAGGTGTTGGAAGACAAAGAAAGCTCGGGTCCAAGCTGGGTACTTCCGCTTATTGCATTGATTATTTTTGGTATTGCGGCTTTCGCCGGATGGAGATATATTCTGGCCCCTGGCAATCAGCAGGCTTGTCCGCAGTTTAGTCCGGAGTCGGAGTTTAACCTCATGCTTTTTCCTTTCCGGGAAGTGGGTGGCGGCCAGGACCTCAATCCGGAAATCTCGATCATGGATCGCCTGGACCAACTCTGTCGGGAAAACCGGATCAAGAGCAGCATCCGCATCCACAATGGATTAAAGCAGTCGCTGGATTTTCAGACAGCCACCAATCAGGGCACAAAATGCCGGGCCAGCATGGTTATTTGGGGTACCGTAGAGCAACACAACGACCTGATGGACCTCACCACCCGCTACAAATACCTGGGAGAAGCGGAAGGGCTTGAAGTGACTAAACTGCAACTGGAAGGAGAAGCCCAGGTCGACACGACGACCTCCATCTCCAGCATCGTGCGCGAAGGGGTATTGACCAAAAACATCGAGGACCTGATCTTGACCATATTTGGGTTGCTGGCGCACCAGGACGGTGAGTACCAAATGGCTTCTGAAGCCCTCGAAAAAGCCAGTCGAAGCGACACTTCCGGAGCCATTCTGACAGGTGTGCTGCTTGCCGATTCCTATTTGGCCATGAAAAAAAATAAGGAGGCACTTTCTGCTTACGACCGAATCCTTGAAATACATCCCGACTATGCATTGGCCCTAAACAACCGGGCTACCCTGCAATACCTGAGTGGAAACTTCCAGGGAGCAGTTTTGGATTACTCCCGGATCATTCAATTGCAGCCACAAAATACGGATGCCCTGGCCGGCCGTATTGCTGCAAATTTAAAACTGCAAAAAACAAATGATGTCCAGATCGACCTGGATGCTCTCAATCGACTGAATCCCGATCGAGTCAAAATCATAAGGAGGAACGGTTTGCTACTGAGTACTCCAAAATTGTTTGATCCGGCAGGGGTCTTCCTAAGTGTTCAGGCCTCTAAAGCATTTACCCACCCGGCTACAAACGACGATAAAACAGCCGAGGTGATCATTAGCGGAGTGATTGAAGAAGGACAAGTAAGAAATTATCACAAAATAAAATTTGGTGCCGATAAGGCAACGTATATCTTTGCGGATAAATCGAAGGGGAATATCCGGATCAGCCTGAAAGGAAATAATCTGGGCAGCGAAAATCCCCGGGTACTTTCTGACGAACAAGCTTCGGTTGTGATTACCAAAGGTGCCACAGAAATGTTGGTGGAACGTAAAAGCAGAAGAGGCAATTTATATTACGAGATAAAGATCAGTCCGGTGAAAACCTTAAATTTTATCGCACCGACTCACATTAATTAGCCCATGAATTTCGACCCCAACAATCCCTGGCACAAGGTTACTCCCGGCAAAAATGCCCCCGAATTTGTAAATGCGATCATTGAAATCCCGGCCAATACCCGGGCCAAATACGAACTGGATAAAGAATCCGGTATGCTTAAGCTCGACCGGGTGCTTTATTCTTCCATGTACTATCCGGCCAATTACGGCTTTATCCCGCAAACCTACTGCGACGACCACGATCCGCTGGATATCTTAGTCTTGTCTCAGATCACTGTAGTGCCCATGTGTCTGGTTTCTGCCAAGGTGATTGGCGTAATGCGGATGCTTGATGGCGGGGAACTGGACGACAAAATCATTGCGGTTGCTGAAAATGACATGAGTGTCAACTACATCAAGGACATCAGCGAATTGCCCGACCACTTCTTTCGGGAGCTGCGCAATTTCTTTGAGGATTACAAAAAACTGGAACACAAAACGGTCGAGGTAGAGGAGTTTCAGAAAGGAGATGTAGCCCGGGAGATCGTGGCCAAAAGTATGACCGATTACCAACAATTGATTAAAGGATAAAACATGTCGATCCAGATGTTTATTGACGGTGTGCGGGGAGCCTTTGGGATAGAGTAGACCGTGAAAACAATGTCGTATCTGGACATCCAGTCATCTTTAATTTGTTCTGGCAAACAAAAGCACCGTTCTTGTGGTTATAGAAGCGATTGATTTAAAAAATCGCCTCCCCCACCCCATTTTACCCAAGTATTTCCTTTACCAGAATGGCTTTCCCTTCGGAAGCCCTAATTTATTTTTGTCTATGAAAAGGTTACTCCTAAGTTTCCTGATTCTATTTTGCTACCTAAACTTAAATGCCCAAACCCTCGATCCCGACCTTGTTGATGTCGACTACACGGGAGCCGGAGATACAGCACAGTATTTGGATATTTACCTGCCAGTTGATGATTCTTCGCCCAATCCGCTTGTCATATATGTTCATGGAGGTGCCTGGTCGAAAGGTACTAAAGGCGGAGCCCCCCGACTCCTAAAAGATCTTGTCCTGGACCACAATTTCGTATTGGTTGATATTAATTACCGGCTTAGTCCGAATCATACATTTCCTGCTCAGATTCACGACCTGAAAGCGGCTATCAGATATCTACGCTCAGAAGCCACAGCCCTTAACATTGACACCTGCCGGATCGGACTTGTTGGAAAATCTGCCGGTGGGCATTTGTCGTTACTTTCTGCACTTTCTCAGGATGATCCCTATTTGGAAGGAGATCTTGGTCATGGCGAATTCAACTCCCAGGTACAGGCAGTAGCCAGCATCAGCGGATTGGCAGACTTTCCCAATTTTGATACTTTACTTCCGGAATACTGTCCACAATCCAGCACACAGGACAGACCCTCTTCTTCGGT
The DNA here is from genome assembly GCA_018222965.1 of Bacteroidota bacterium. Taxonomy (GTDB): domain Bacteria; phylum Bacteroidota; class Bacteroidia; order Chitinophagales; family Saprospiraceae; genus JAAEZH01. The sequence continues at coordinate 1,667 of JAAEZH010000075.1, read as the reverse complement.
GACTAAATTTTTGGGCTGTCAGATCAGTGATTGCCATCCAAAAGCTTTAGCCGCCAGTCCGATCAGCTACATAAATTCCGATGAGCCGGCGGTTTTACTATTACATGGGAAATGGGATTGTGTAACGCCTATGGTTCAAAGCCAGATCTTATACGATCAACTTACCGAAATGGAGAATGAAGCCGAGTTGATTATCTATCCAAACGCCGATCACTCCGGTTTGCCGGAAGAGGAACTGGTAGCAGAGCTAAAGTCCTTTTTGCTGGAAAATCTAGAATCGCCCGTTGACTGTGGATTTTCTACCCCGACCAGTACTTCCGGGGAGCTTTTTACCGAAACCTGGCAAGTATTTCCCAATCCGGTTCAGGATTGGATTTACATCGAAGGCCTTTCCTCTATACCTGGAGACAATTATGAGTTATTGCTGTATGATGTAACGGGAAAGCTTCTAAAAAGATCAAATGCAGCTTACCCTCAATACCAATTAAACATTTCAGATCAAAATTCGGGAATGTATATCTTAGAGTTTCGCAACAACAACCAACGTAAGCTTTTTAAAATCATCAAAAGCTGAGCCTTGAAAGATCTGGAAAGAAGATACGCCAAAAAGGAAACAACAGAACTTATAGAAATACTGGAGCGTCCGGAAGGCTTTACAAAGGAAGCCCTTGGGGTTGCTTCGAGAGAACTTAAGGCTCGAAAGCTCGATTCAGATTATCTGTCGGAAATAGCAGAAACCATCAAACGGCAGCAGCTTCAAAAATTGCTCGATGCTTTTGACCCGCTGAATGATCCTGTCCCTGCCCTGCCTGCAAGTTACTTCTTTAAGCCTAAACAGGTCAAGGCTTTTTTACTGGAAGAATTTGAAAAATTCATTCGTGATAAGGAAGGTTTCCGAATTGATGTCATGAAATATTCGATCGGCGCTATCATCTGATTTCCCTATTTTGCGGGAAACTTTTCACCGATGAAGGCCCCGTTTACATTCCTTTTACTCCTATCCCTGTTTTTTACTGCCTGCAGTCCAGAGCCGGAAGAAAAACCGAAAGTTGAGAAACTCAGCCTGGCCGAAGAACTCGCCAACAAACAACTGGAAGCCTACAACAATCGGGACTTGCTCACCTTCCTGGAATATTTTCACGATTCCGTGCTGGTATATGATGCCCTTCAGCAACCCGGATATAAAGGGAAAACTAAAATGTTTGAAGTATATGAAGGCTGGTTTGGGATGTGCGACACTATTCACTGCGAAATTCTAAACCGGATTAGTGCCGGCAATACGGTCATCGACCACGAACGCATCTATTACACCATCGAAGGCCGACCCACCACCTTCGAAGCCATCGCCATATATAAAGTTTGGGGAAGACGTATCAAAGAAGTACACTTTGTCCGTCCGGAATGGGAATGATTTTTGCTTCATTCTTTACTAAGAAGCAATTTGGCGACATTCGCCCTTTTAAATCCTGTAATTAAGCTGTATTTTACGATTGGCTGTCACATTACCAGCTTTTGGAGCATCTATATAAAGATTGTTTCTACTAATGACTTAATAAAGTATTCCTCTATACAGCCAGCTTAAGTTTGTGTTTTACGGATCCTCCAAACCTAGTATTGACAAAAAATAATCCCTATGAGAATGAAGCGTACACCTTCCTTGCTTTTAT